>JBGSPW010000078.1:0-31491 GCA_041738395.1 Thermoflexales bacterium | reverse complement strand
TTCAGCAGGAGCGAGATACCCCACACGATCAACAGCACCGGCAGAACCAATCCCCAACTCAAGTTGAACAGGAAAGTGGCGGTGATCAGCAAGAACACGCCGCCGCTAATCAGCGCGCCGCGCGCTGGCCGGTTTAACCGGCCGGTCTGACGATAAATATTCCACGCCGTGGCGAACGATCCGAAGGCTGGCAGGAGAATAAACAGCGCCCACCAGTTATCCAGCTGAAACTGGGTAAAGTTTTGCAACAGGAAAATGACGCCCAGCAGAATGAGGATGACACCTCCGACCCAGGGCGTGTCTGACGACCCGTGTCTGACGCGGCGTTCTTCACGCTCTGATCGTCGCAGGTCACGCCGGTCCTGATCGGTTGTGGGTGGGGTGGGTGATTGGTTTTCCTGATTGGGTAATGGTGCTTGGTTGCTCATTAGATGGTTGATCCTTTCGTGAGTTTTGAGTCGGCGCGCTAGTGGTCGGTGGCATCCCATAGGCGTTTTTCTAGATCGGTCGTGTTGGTGGGCATAGGGTTCCTGATGATGGAAGATGTGATCGGGGGAATGTTTATTGTGTGGGATTGATTGTATGATGGAATCAGGGGATGGTCAAACAAAACCGCCCGGTCTGCCGTGGTCGAGCGGTTTTGTTAGTCAAGGTTTGTCAGGAACGACTCAGGCTGTTCTGTAGCGATCTACGGCCCGCCAAACGTGATCGTGTAATAGGTCTGATCGCCCGCCGCCACGGTGGCAATCCCCACTTCGGTGTAGATCGGGTTCAGGATGATGTTGGCGCTGGCGCGATCGTTGGTCCAGTAGAACCAAGCATCGTTCGCAGTCGCACTTCCACCGTAAATGATCTCATCGCGTTGTTGGCCGCCGTAACCCGCCGCACCAATGCGCTGCGGCGCGAGTGAGCCATTGGAGCCAAGGTGCGAAATATTCCCCGTCTTCGCCATGTCCTGACTGTGGAGTTGAGCGGCCGTCATAAGCGGTGTGTTCAAAGTGACTGCGCTCCACTTGTTTTGCTTGCGCAAGTCGTTGATGCGTTGCAGCAAGTCGTTGGTGACATTCACGGTAACTGTGCCTGTGGGGGCCACCGTGCTAGTAGGAGCCGTTGTCGCCGTGACGGGCGCTGTGGTTGAAAGATAATCCGCCGCCGCCCAGCCGGTTTGATTCGCTTCCGTGCGAACATTTTGCCAGGCAATTCCGCCCGCATCCGGCGTGCCCTTCGGGGCGAGGGCAGTGAGGCGTTGGCCGTAAGTCAAGGTCGCGACGACGCCCGCCGTGGTGTTAGGTTGTGATCGAAGGTTGAGGCCGGTGGTGGCGATAACATACACATTGCTCGTTGAGCCTGTCGTGGTGGTGGGCACAGGTGTTGCCGTGGCAGGTGTGGTCGAGGTGATAGGCGTTGTCGCGGCCGGTGTCGCCGTCGTCGTCACCGGCTTGGTGGCCGACAGGAATTGCGCGGCGACAAAGCCCGTCTTGCTATCGTCGGTGCGGACGTTTTGCCAGGTGATGCCACTCGCATCCGGTCCTTGTGGCGCGCCCGTCAGCGCAACGTGTGCGCCAAAGGGCAGCACGACGATCACGGTGGAGGTCGCCACCGCTTGTGAGCGGAGGTTCAGTCCATTCGCTGAATTCACCCACGCTTCGCCTGAAGCTGCGCTAGGCGGTGCCGCCGTTGTCGGTGCCGCCGTTGGCGGTGCTTGAGTAGGAGCGGCTGTCGGCGCAGGTGTACCGCCCGCGGGATTCGTCTTCGTCAAGAATTGAGCCGATGCCCAACCCGTCAGGCCGTCATCCGTGCGGACGTTTTGCCACGTAATACCATTAGCATCGGGGCCGGTGGCCGGGCCAATGATCACCAGATGCTGCTTCGACTTAAGCGATGCGACCGACTTCGCCGTAGTGCTGGCTTCGGCCCGCAAATTCAAGCCAGACGCCGAATCGACCCACACATCCTCAGGGACGGGCGTCGGCGTGGCAGCCGGTGTTGGCGTGTCGGCGGGCGTCGGCGATGGCTCTGGAGTCGGTGTCCAGGTGGGCGGCGGGGTTCGGGTAAAGGTGGGAGCCGAGGTTGGCTGGACGGTCACTGTCTCGGTGGGCGCGGGGGCCGGCCCGGATTGACAACCAGTGAACAACGTCAGGGCCGAAATCGCTACGAGTACCACGGTCACTACGAAAAGGAAGCGCTGCATAGGATGCTCCTTATTTAGGGCCGCTGCTGGGCGTCGAGATGTGAAAGACGATATAAAAATCGGCTGGTGCTCGCCTGCCAGAACACCAGAAGATTCTCTACCTGTTTTCAGGGTACACCCATTGTCAACCTAAATGCTGAATAATGCAACGGCCCGGCTCAACGAGTCGGGCCACCGGCAAAACCATCCAATTAGATTGTACTCGATCCTAGTAGCGATGTCGGCCCTAGTGGCGATTTCGGCTTACGCAGCGTGTCCTGGTCGATGATGTGGGTCAATTTTGATCGCACCAAAAACGCTCGAGTCGGTGAGGCTGGTATCGGCCAAACAGGTCTTCACCAGGATATGCGGTGTGGGCAGTACGAAGGTGCGCTGCCATCCGAATTGGCTGAATGCCCCTGACGTAAGTTGGCCACGCGGATCGAGCAGGCCGAGTTGCCGCAGCTGTTGATCGATCTCTGCGCGGATCTCCGCCTCGATCGATAACGTCGGGGCCGCCACCCGCCGATCGATGCGGCGCAGCCCGAAGCGCACCACCTCGTATTTATCCGCCTGATAGAAGAAGATCGTTAACGCCCGGTGTCGATTCGGATTGATCAGCAGGCGCGGTGGCAGTGGTATCTCGCCCACACTCGGTTCCGATCGGTTAGCCCGCGCCGCCGCTTCGCTCATCCGGCTGAGCGCTTCCGTGCGTTCGATCAGGCCCTGCAGCACCGTCGTGAGAAATGGATAGCTGATCGATTCGCCGTCGATGTGTACGAGGTCGACGGTGCGCTCACTCCGCTGAGTTCCGAGTTGGTTCAAGCCGTGCAGCAGACTGCGCCAGTAGCGCGCTTCGGCCGGCACCGCCTCGCAGCGAAACACGCTGACGCTATCGGTCTCCAGGACGAAGCGCGAATGCCCATCGGTGGGATGGAGTTGAATACTGCCGCCGGCGGGCAGGGTGGCGGCCCGGATGACCGTTCCCTGCGTCAACGGCCCGGCCTGGCGTTCCAGCTTGAACCAAAGTGTCACTTCCGCTTGCACATCGGCCCGATTCAAAGCTAAGGGCATGCGGCAGCCGAATTCCAACGTGCTTGGCACGGCGTTGAATCTCCGGTAAGTGGGCGGTGGATCAGGAATCGATAGCGAGTTGTGATAAGACATGGCCGGCCTCCCTAGGCCAAACATTCCAAAGCGGTTACTACTCAGCCGTCCCGCCTTCGCGGGAATAACCTAGCGCAGTGCGCGGTATCATGGCTGATCTGAAAATGCTCACAGCCCTCGTCCCGAGGGCGTTCCCCGGGGACGGTGCGCAAGCGCGGAGCGTTTTCAGGCTTTGTGGTGAACGCAGTTCATGGGGTCTGAGTAGGGACCCAAAGCGCCTGTTTCTGCGGGCAGTATAAGGCACGGGCGTGTCGTTAGCGTGTTTTGCGTTACAACTGGGTTGCGAAAAATCTTGGATGGGTCGGTTGTGAAGCAAAAACACGATGCGTAAACGGGGGGCAGGTATGCTAGGGGCGTCGAATCGTTCGGACAGCAGGATGGATCGGAAACACACACACCACTTTAAGGAGAGATTTGATCATGGCAACTTCATATGGCCGACCCTGGGAAAGCCGCATGCAGGCACTTCAAGCCGTTGCCGCAGACATGCAGCAGCACTATAGCAAAGTAGATGATCGACTGACCGGTAAACCTGATGTGAGGCTGCAAATGCTCAGTCAGGTACTGGAACGGCTGGCGTTTTTTGCCAAGGATATGTTTCAATTCTTTTCTTTGAACATGACCCCACCCGGTAGTTCTGGATCCCAACCCCTGGAATATTCGAAAGAACATCCGCCAACTCAAGTATTGTCCTTAATCGTGGAACAGATGGGGTATGACCTGGAGGTCATTCAGCGCGCAGCCGAGCAGCGTTTATTTTCTACGCCGCTGGTCGTCACTAAGCTGGAGGAGGCCGATTATTTGGCGAATAAACTGATTGACCATGCCCGCAGTGCCGGGCTGCTCGACGAAGACACTCGCGCTGTGACGTACTTTCAAAAGTCTCCTGCGATACGGGTCATTCCGTATGCCGACCTGGCTCTAATCGGGATCCCGTATACGGTGTGCGATGAGCCGCGCGACCTGCTGACCATTCCGCACGAAATCGGGCACTATGTGTTCTGGCACGGTTATGCGACGCCACCAGACCCTGAGCGGCCAGAGGAAAACAAAAAAAGGCGATTCCTGTATCAAGATCTGATGGATCAAGCACTCAAAACACTAGCGGCCATGATTGACATTCACCATCCCGAGCTGGATGTGTGGTCCTATCTCTGGTTGGAGGAGTTGTTTGCCGATGTGTTCGGTTGTTGGATGTCTGGCCCAGCGATGGCCCTGACCGCGCATGATGTGGCACGGGCCCACTCTCAATCGACCTTTGTCGCCGATGATGACAAGCATCCGGTTCCGCTGGTGCGCCCCTTCATCTGCATGAAGGCGCTCCATGCGCGCGACCAGCATAAGTGGCCCAAAAGTCTCAAGCTTTTGAGAGATGAATGGGATAAGGAAAAGCGACGAGGCAAAGATGAGTTTAAACTGCCGGATGGGCGCGAGGTCAATATTCTTGATGTGATGACCGTTGGCTGGACGACAAGTCCAACCGAACAGCCCGTGGACAGTGTGATCGCGCAAATCGTCCGTTATTTGGAACCGTTTGGCCTTCCGATGGATGATTGGTTTGGCTCAACCACCAAGCCAGCCGTCGATACCGATCTCTTGCCGGACTTCGAAAATCAGTATGATGAGTATGAGCGAGCACAGCAGGCACCAAGCCATAACTTTAGGCCAGCGGCTGTGACCTGGACAATCCCGAATCTTACCTTCGCGGCCTATGCCACGCAGCGTTTTCAGTGGCCCGTAGCGGGCTCTCTCAATCCCAATGTGCAAGATCGTTTTGATCTGAAGCGGCTGCTGGATGGCACGGCGAAAAACTTCACCATCAGGACCAAGACCTGGTGGCCACTCGTGCAGATGCGCGACTGGACGCTCGGCCCAGCCGATGTTCCGTGGCCACATGGTTAAGCGGGGTAGTTGGCGGTCTCTGTTGTCTCGACTGGCAGAGGCCGCGTTGCATTAGCCCGCCAGTCGTTTCTCAAGCATCTGGACTAGAGGATGGTTCACGGCTCTGGCCGTCGCTAGTGCATCAGACCAGGTGTCGCGTGCGGCGGCCGGTTGACCGAGACTGGCATAGACCTGTCCCAGATAGTCTTGGGCGTACACTTCACCTAAACGATCGTCCAACTGGCGACACAGCTGGATGGTCTGTCGACTCTCTTGAATGGCGAGCTCGTGGTGGCCAAGGTCATGGTCGATTCGACTGAGCCGGTGCAGAAAGTGGGCTTGCAGTTGACGATCGACCATGACTTGCGATAGCTGAAAACCCTCCTTGGCTTCGCGGTGTGCTGTTTCGAGTTGACCAAGTTCCCGATGGATATCTGCCAGATTGGCGAGCACGCTGGCCATCTCCGCTTGAAGATTCAGTTCGGTACACAAGGCTGCGGCGCGCAGGCAATAATCCTCGGCCAAGGCATAGTCGTGCTGCGCATACATGATGATGTAAGCCAGTAAGCGCAAGGCGCGGACATAGTGCCGCTTGTTTTGCAGGGTCTCTTCAATTTGGAGAGCCTGTTGCACAGCTGCCTGTGCTTGCTCATATTGATAACGGTAATAATGGATCCACGCCTGACGATAGAGTGCCTCGGCCGTCCCCGGTAAGTCGTGCAGTTCCTTAAATGTGGTGTAACTGTCGGCCAGAAGAGTCTCAGCTTGGTCCAGGTTAGATTGATCCATGGCAATGCGCGCGAGATAGACCTTGATGTAGGCTGCGCCGCGTGCGTTGCTGTGCTGCTCGCTCAAATGCAGCGCGGCTTGTAAATGCTGAGCCGCTTCCTCATAATCTCCTTGCTCAATGCATGCCGTTCCCCACTTGAGCAAGTAATCAGCCAGCGCCTGCTCATCATCATGCGCCTGTGCTGCGTCACACGCCCACCCATAGCCTTTCCGCGCGTCCGACCAGTGCCCGCGTGCCGACCACATCTCGCCCAGCGCTTCCGCATAGTCCAGCACCAGTTGCGCCAGCCAACTGCGGCGCGCCAATTCCAGGCACCCCATCAAGTTGAGACGCTCTTCTTCTAGTGCAGCGTAATCGTGTTGATACTGGCGGGCGTGGTCGAGGTAGTAATGAATCAGGCGCAGTTGAATCGCCGGCTCTTGTCCCGACTGCACGAACTTTTCCGAAACGAATTGATGCAGCAGGTTGTGCATGTCATATCGTCCGGTCGCACTGGCGCGCAGCAGCGATTTATCCACCAGCGTGAACAACAGCGACAACGGTGCGCCGGCTACCTTCTCTGCCGCTTCACGGCGAAAGCCGCCGGGAAAAACCGCCAATTTCATAAACACCGCTTGCTCTTCGGGCGCGAGCAGACTCCACGAATATTCAAAGACCGCGCGGGCGCTGTGATGCCGATCGGGAACGTCTTTCAGCCGATCGGAGAGCAGATCGAGATTGCGTTCGATCTGCTGCGCGATCTCGCGACAGGCCATGACCCGAATCCACGAGGCGGCCAATTCCAACCCCAACGGCAGACCCTCTACCAACTGGCAAATGCGCAGCACGTGCGGTTGTTCGTCGGCCAGTGAAAAGCGCGCGCGCATGCGCCGCGCCGTGTGCAGAAATAGCTGCACGGCGCTGTAATGCTCAATGTCGGTAGCCGCAGCGTCGCGCGGATAGTCCAATCCTTGAACCTCATACAACCACTCCCACTGCAAGTGCAGGCGTTCGCGCGACGTGACGATGATCTTTACATCCGCAGCAATCGCCAGAACTTCGCCAATCAGCGCGGCTCCTTCCAGCAGATGTTCGAGATTATCCAGGACGAGCAGCATATTCTTGTCGCGCACGTAATCCAGCAGCTGCGCGTGCGGATCTTTTTGTTCGTGAATGGTCGAGGAGAGCGTTTTCAGGATCGTGGCGGCCATCGCGGCGGGTGTGGTAATGGGTTCGAAAGAAACGAAGAACGCGCCGTCACCAAAATGATCCAGCGCTTGAGTGGCGATCTGCAGCGCCAGGCGTGTTTTGCCGATGCCGCCCGGCCCGACAAGTGTCAGCAAGCGGCAACCCGGATCGTTCACCACCCGATCGGTGATCTCGGCTAATTCGGCCTCACGCCCGATGAGAGGCGTCGCCTGCGCCGGAAGATTGTGTGGCGTCGGCTTGGCCTGGCCCGGTGAGGCGAGTGGGCGAGTTGATCTGAGCTGCTGATAGAGCGCTTGTGTCTCTTCAGAGGGTTCTACCCCGAACTCGCGTTCCAGCGCCTCGACGCAGCGGGTGTAATCTTCTTTGAGCTTGGCTTTCAAGCCCAGCTTCGCATGGGCCGTCATCGACGCACGAAAGGCCGGTTCCGGCGCAGTCCCGAATTTGATCCAGTGCTCGGCCCACTCGATCGTGTCTGTCCAGCTCTGCGCCTGGCTCAGCTTTTCGATGAGCAATTCCATTTTGTGTTCAAAGGCCAGCTGTAACCGTTCGCGTTCCAGCGTGATCCAGTCGTCGTAGAAACCGGGCAGCAGTTCGCCCTGATAGGCGCTGGCCGTTTCTTTGAGCGCAGCCAGCGGGGTCGCAGTATTGGCCTTGTTAGTGACGAGATTGGCATCGATCCAGCACTCGGCCGGCGGGTTGAACATCAGCGTGAGATCATCACTCGGAAATATCGCCGGGCCTAGCGGCTCTCCCAAGGTTTTGCGAATGCGCCAGAGGGCGTGGCGTAAGTTGCTGCGCGCGTTGGACTCGTTGGCGTCGGGCCAGATCAATCCCGCCAGCATTTCGCGGCGATAGGCGGTGTGGGGATGCAGGCTCAAAAAGGCAAACAGGGTTTGCGCGGGACGCGAAGGAATATCGATCGGCTGGCCGTCTAGCTGGATGCTGAATTCTCCCAGCAGCTTCACCACGAGCATAAGCGCTCCGGTTGAATTGTCAGAACTGTGATTGATATCGGTCGTTGATGGTGTGGGGGAAACCAGCCACAGTATAGCATAAGCCTTAGTATGAATTCAATGCACCGATATTCAACATGATCCCAACACCCGGCAGATTGGGAAACGTCTTCTAAATTCTCTGGACAAAATTTGACCAATAATAATTATTAGCTTGCTCTTCTTTTTACGGGAGGGTATAATTTTTTTGAGTGTAATCATTCACGAATTCAGCGCTGGCTTCCTCAGAGTCAGTGCCGCAGTGCAGCGCTGCGAACACACCCTATCCCACGCTCCTGTGGAGCGTGGGGGGTGCGCTGGGCGGGGCGCACCGCGCGCAGTTTCGAAGCGATCGACTGACTCACTGCTAACTACAATTGAAGCATTTGGGAGGGTAAATGAACGGGTCTCTTCGGATACCGATCCGTCGGGCGTGGTTGCTTAGCTGCGCGCTGCTGGTCATGGCGGCACTGCTGCTGGTCGTGGTTGTGCCGGCTTTTGCGCAAGAAGGCACACCGCCTCAACCCAACGCGCTGGTGCCTGCCGGTCCCAACAGCGCCGTCATCGCCGACGTGTTCAATATCGTGTTGATCATCGCCACGGTGGTGTTTGTGGTGGTGGAGGGCCTCATCGTATTTTCGGCTCTTCGTTTTCGGCGCAAAGCCAAAGACACCTCTGAGCCGGTTCAAGTCCACGGCAACACCAAGGCCGAGATCGCCTGGACGATTTTGCCGGCCGCGATCGTGGTGACGCTGTTTGTGCTGGCGCTGCAGACCCTGCAGACGTTGGACATCAAGCCGGCGGCTGCGGCCGAACAAATGACCGTCAAGGTGATTGGTCACCGGTTTTGGTGGGAATATCAATACCCCGATCTCAACATCACGACGGCGACCGATCTCGTCATCCCGACGGGTAAGGTGGTCAACCTCGAACTATCGTCGGTGGACGTCATTCACAGTTTCTGGATTCCGCAGCTCAACGGCAAGACCGACGCTTTCCCCAATCACATTAACACTACGTGGCTTCAGGCGAACACGCCCGGCATTTACCTGGGCCAGTGCGCCGAGTTGTGCGGCGCTTCGCACGCGAACATGCGCGCGGTGGTGATCGCCAAAACGCCGGAAGAGTTTGATCGATGGGTGAAAGATCAACAAGCCGCGCCTGTGCCACCGACCGACGCATTGGCACTGCAGGGACAGCAGGTTTTCCTGACCGGAGCGTGCATCGGCTGTCACGTGATTGAGGGCACGGCGGCGCAAGGCAAGGTTGGCCCGGATTTGACGCACATGGCGAGCCGCACCTCGCTCGCGGGGGGCATGTTCACCAACACCGAGGGCAACCTCAAGCGCTGGCTGGCGAATCCTCCCGCCGTCAAGCCTGATGCGGTCATGCCGAATTTGAATCTCACTCAGTCAGACATCGCTGCGCTGACGGCGTATTTGCAGACGTTGAAGTAAGAAAGGACGATCGGATATGGCAACCGCCGCGATTCCCCGCACTGCCGCCAAGCCCCGCTCGGGCTTAATGGAATGGTTGACGACAGTCGATCACAAGAAGATCGGCTTGTTGTACATCATCATGTCGTTTCTGTTCTTCTTGTCGGGCGGCATCATGGCCCTCTTCATCCGATTGGAATTGGCCACCCCCGGCGGCCAGGTCGTTTCGGCGCAGACGTACAACATGCTGTTCACCATGCACGGCACCACGATGATCTTCTTGTTCGTCGTACCGATCTTCGCGGGCCTGGGCAACTACTTCGTGCCGTTGATGATCGGCGCGCGCGATATGGCGTTCCCGCGGCTCAACGCCTTCAGCTTCTGGTTGGCCTTGGGCGGCGGCATCGTCATGTATAGCAGCATGCTGGTCATCGGGCCGGAAGCCGGTTGGACGGGTTACAGTCCCTTAGCGAACAGCATTTTCTCCAAGTCGCCGGGCACCGATCTATGGATCATGGGCCTCGTCATCATCGGCACTTCGTCGCTGCTGGGCGCTATCAACTTCATCGTGACCATTCTCAACATGCGCACGCCGGGCATGACGATGACGCGCATCCCCTTGTTTTGCTGGTCGATCCTGACAACCTCGGTGATGATCCTCGCGTCCACGCCGGTGTTGGCGGGCGCGCTGTTGATGCTGTTCTTCGATCGCAACTTTGGCACGAGCTTCTTCAGCGGGCCGGGCAGCGATTCGGCCATGTACCAGCACATGTTCTGGTTCTACTCGCACCCGGCGGTGTACATCATGGTGCTGCCTGCGATGGGCATCGTGTCGGAAGTGCTGCCCGTGTTTTCGCGCAAGCCGATCTTCGGGTATAAGGCCATCGCCTACTCGACCGCGGCCATCGCGCTCTTCGGCTTTTTGGTGTGGGCGCACCACATGTTCACGACCGGCCTGGCGCCCATCCTGAAGGTTTTCTTCATGGCTGCGACGATGGCGATTGCCGTGCCGACCGGCGTGAAAATCTTCAACTGGATCGCGACGATATGGGGCGGGCGGCTGCGGCTGGATTCCGCCATGCTCAACATCTTCGGCTTCTTGTCGATGTTCGTCATCGGCGGCATTAGCGGCGTGTTCAATGCCGTCGTGCCCATCGACTATCAGGTGCAGGATACGTACTTCGTGGTGGCGCACTTGCACTACGTGTTGTTCGGCGGCAGCGTGTTCGGCATCTTCGCCGGGCTGTACTATTGGATCCCGAAGATTTTCGGATTCATGCTGAACGAGACGCTGGGCAAGATTCAATTCTGGATCATGCTGCTGGGCTTCAACCTGACCTTCTTCCCGATGCACCTGCTGGGGTTGGAAGGCATGCCGCGCCGCATTTACGACTACGCACCGAATCGCGGCTGGGCGCCGTTGAATGGCCTCGCGACGATCGGGTCGTGGCTCATCGCGCTGGCGGTGTTGATCTTCATCATCAACTTCTTCATCAGCAAGCGCAAGAATGTGGTCGCGGGTGATGATCCGTGGGAAGGCAACACGCTAGAATGGGCCACGTCATCGCCGCCGCCAGCGCATAACTTTGAAACTGTGTTACCCGTGTACAGTGAGCGACCCGTGCGTGATGCGCGCGTCGCCGCGCAGCTGGAGCAACAAAAAGCGGCGGAGCCGAAATGAGTGAAGCTTCCCGCCTAGCGCGCCCCCGCTTTGCGGACAGGGCGTGAGCGGAATGAAATGAAGTCGAAGGATGCGGGCCGGGATGATCAGCTGCATTCTTCGACTACGCGCTGCTAACGCAGCGCTCCGCTCACGCCATGTCCTCGGTATAACCGAGGTGGCGCGCCAGGCGGAATGCTTGAGTGCAGGACATCATGTTGGATTACTTTGTTCCACAAGCGCGCTTTCGCAAATTAACGTTGTTCACGGCGATCGTGACCTATGCACTGGTCGTGCTGGGCGGCATCGTGCGCGTGACCGGCTCGGGCCTCGGTTGTCCCGATTGGCCGTTGTGCTACGGCCAACCGCTGCCGTCGCAACAGACGGAAGCCATCATCGAGATGGCGCATCGCTACGTGGCGGCGTTTGTCACGCTGCTGGTCATCGTCGTTGCCTTGACCGCGTGGCGTGGTTATCGCCACAACAAGCGGATCTTCCCCGCCTCCATGTTAGGCGTCGGCGTGATCTTTTTTCAGATCATTCTCGGCGCAGTCACCGTGCTGTTGAAGAATGCGCCGATCACCGTGGCGTTCCACTTCGGCGCGGCGTTGACGATGCTGGCTTGCGCGACGATCGTGGCGACGGCGGCCCGGCTGCCGGTGGGCACCTTGAGTGTCGCGCGGTCGCCCTTGCGCAAGTGGGCGCTGCTCAGCGCCGGGTTCATTATGGCGTTGCTGATCTTCGGGACGCTCGTGACGGCGACCAGTTCGACATTGGGCTGCTTGTTCGATTGGCCGCTGTGCCGTGGCTCACTGCTGCCCAACACGACCGATCTCAGCACCTACATCAACTGGTTCCATCGCTTCTTTGCCGTGGTCACCGGCCTGGTGCTGGCTTACACCGTGTTGGTCGCGTGGCGCACCAAGGACCAGCAGCACAATGCCTGGATCGCGTCGGCGGTGATGTTGAGTTTCTTCATCGTGCAGGCTGCCATCGGCGGGGCGGTAGTGCTCTCTAAAGCCCATCTGGTGTGGCGCGGCTTCCATTTGGCGATGGGGGCGGCGACGTGGGCCACCTCGATCGTGTTGATGGTGCTGGCGACGCGCACGGGTCAGGCGGCGATGGTGGATTTACGCCAAACCGATCCGCATTCGCGCAGCTCCAACCGATCGGCGGGGGTCGTGCCCGCCGTGAATGAGACGCGCCCGACCCGGAAGCAGATCTTCGGCGCGTATGTGAAACTCAGCAAGCCGTGGATCATCGTGCTGCTGTTGGTGACGACGTTCGCTGCGATGTTGATCGCGCAGAAGGGTCTGCCGCCGCTGCCCTTGGTGTTCTTCACGCTGTTGGGCGGCGCACTCTCGGCCGCGGGGGCGAGCGCCATCAACTCGTACATCGATCGGGATATTGACGGCCTGATGAGCCGCACCAAGAATCGGCCGGTGGTGACGCAGCGCATCGAAGCGGATCACGCATTGGCCTATGGCATTGCGGCGGGCGTGACGGCCTTTGTGATTTTGGCGCTGGCCGCGAATTTGCTGGCCGCGGTGTTGTCGATGGTCGGGCTGTTGTACTATGTGTTCGTCTACACCAGATATCTGAAACGCTCGACGCCGCACAACATTGTGATCGGCGGTGTGGCCGGTGCGATTCCGCCGCTGGTGGGTTATGCGGCCGTGACCGGGCAGGTGGATGTGCTGGCGCTGTTCTTGTTTCTGGTGATTTTCTACTGGACGCCGCCGCACACATGGGCCTTGGGCTTACTGATTCACACCGATTACGAACGCGTGGGGATTCCCATGCTGCCGGTGGTGGCGGGCGAGGACGAGACACGCAAACAGATTCTGCTCTACACGATTCAGATGATCGCCGTCACGTTGCTGCTCTTCGCTTTTCACATGATGGGCTGGATTTACTTCGTGGCGGCGCTGTTGTTGAACGCAGTCTTCCTGGCGCGCGCGCTGAAACTGTGGCGCTTGCCGCAAACCGATAAGGCGCTGGCGAAACGCTTGTATAAGTTCTCGCAGCTGTATCTGGCCTTGTTGTTCTTTGCGATGGTTATTGATAAAATAATCCTGGTCTGAGGTCCCTCATGGTGTCTACGGAAGAACAAAGCAAACGCAACAAACGCCTGGCGGTCTTTTTATTCGGCATCTTCGTGGTGATGCTGATCGGTTCGACGGTGTTGTTTATGCTGGCGGCGCAAGGCCGCTAAACTCAGAGAGAGAAGGATGCTAGCATGAAGTGGACTTATCGCATGTCGCGTTTCAGCGCGTTGGCCGGTGTCGCGTTTGTGCCGGTCGTGGCCCAGACGCAGCAACCGGTGAATGAAAGCAACGTGGCGCTGATCGTGTTCCTCGTCGCGGTCGGGCTGACGCTGCTGCTGGCGGGCGGCCTGGCGGTGTTGATGTGGATTCTGAGCTTGCGCTCGCCGCATGCTGCAGTTGGCGCTGAGCCCAAGACCGCTCCTAAGAAACTTGAGGAATTGCCTGCTGGGGTGCATCTGCCGCCGCCGAGCCTTCAGCCGCTGATCCTGGCGACCGGGGTGACCATTATGGTGATCGGCATCGTCTTTCGCGGCTTTGCGATTACACTGGGTGAAGGCTTCAGCATTCCGATCATCATGGTGCTGGGCGTGATCATCGTCGTGGCTGGGTTCATTGGCTGGATTCGGGAAGGTCGCAAGGAAGCGCAGCCGCATTAGATCAGTTTCCGTTTTGATTTACGCCAATGCTCGCGGTCCGCTGCGCGTGGTTACATCCGCCACAGCCTGCTCGCAGAGCGTGTGACCATCCAGCGGGAGCGTAAACCTTTTACGAAATTGCTCTAGTTTGTTAATCCACTGATGCCAGCGGTGGTATTAGTGATGCAGAGTAAATCATTCCGGCGGGGGAGTGAAAGGACTCGAACATGACACAAACTCGCAATCGTGCCTGGGTCGAAGTGATCTTGGTGGTGTTGGCCTTGACGGTGGGCGGCGTGATGCTGTATGCGTTGCTGCCGTTCATTACAGCGCCGGGCCAGCAAGTGGTGCCGCTGCCGAAAGAAATGGATCTGACGCAGACGCTGTTGATGTTGTTCGTCGCGGCGACGGCCATCGGCGCACCGTTGACGGCGGGCATTGTGCTGGCCCTGGTCTTCAAAGTGGTTTCGCCGCGTGTGCCGGCTTCGTCTTCGGTGGCGCCTGAGATTCCTTCGCCCAAGGCCAGGCCCGCGCCGAAATCGGACGAGCCGCAGGAAATGTCGCCGGGTGAGGCGCGCGTGTGGAGGGTGTTGGCGACGCTGCTGGTGTTGGTAGTGGGGGCATTGGGGCTGGCCGCAGCGGCCTCAACGTTTGTGCAAACTTACGGCGTGAAATAGAGTTGGCTCTTCCGGGTTAATCGGGATAGAGAAACCGGGTTTCCGCGCAAGCGATTCCCAATGGAATGGAACGACTAACGCGGAGAAACCCGGTTTCTGCCCGGACTTTTTCCCGCTCAAGCCGGAAGATCAAATAGATTCAGTTATGGGGAGGAGACGATATGAGTAATCTGGCAACCACTCAGAGGCATGCGCCGGTCGAGCCTGGATCGCTGCCCGGCGTGGACAACCGCAAGCTGGGTATGTGGTTGTTCATCGTCAACGAGATCATGTTCTTCGCGGGGTTTATCGGCCTGTTCATCGCCTACAAGAACACGCCGGAGATGGCGGAATTCCATGCGGCCTTCAATCCGGTGTTGGGCATTGTGGGCACCTCGGTGTTGTTGTTCAGCAGTCTGATGGTCGTGCTGGCGATTGCCTCGATTCAGCGCGGCAGCACAGGCGGCCTGCTTGGGTTTCTGCTGGCCACGATTGTGTTGGGCGCGATCTTCCTCGGCATTCAAGCCGTTGAGTTTGTGACGCTGCACAACGAAGGCTTTGCGTTGTCGACCAGCTCGGCCACCAGCGCCTTCTACGTCATGACGAGTTTCCACGGGCTGCACGTTTTGATCGGCGTGCTGTGGGCCGTGGGTGTGGCGTTCGTCGCGCTGCGCAGTTGGTTCAATGCGGATCGCTACGCAGGCGTGGAAATCTTCGGACTGTACTGGCACTTTGTCGACATCGTGTGGATCATCCTGTTCATGTTGATCTACTTGATTTAAGCGGGGAGACGAGACCATGACTGACACTCACCAAGCCAAGGATTTGCAAGCGCCGCACGTCAAGCCGTCAAAGTACATCGGCGTGGCGGTGGTGCTGGCCGCGATCACGATTGCCGAAATTGCGGTGGCTCTGGGTAACTTCTTGCCCAGGGAACTGATCACCGTGCTGCTGATTGGGTTTTCACTCACCAAAGCCGCACTGGTGATGTTGTTCTTCATGCATTTGAAGTACGAGACCAAATGGTATTCGCTGGTGCTGGTCTTTCCGTTGTTCATGGTCGTCGTGTTGTTCGGTGTGGTGCTCGTCGCTGCGGCCAACTGGAATATCGTCTAGCCGATCGTGTGCCATTCAATCCGAAGTCCGATCCTTGGCAAGAGGGTCGGACTTCTTTTGTTTGCGCGCGCCATCTGGCGGCGTGATAAAATGATCTTATGAACCGTCGCGTCGCAGGTGCTCTCAGTGGATTGATCGCCGCTTCGATCTGGGGCGGCATGTACGTCGTGAGCGATGTCGTGCTCGACGTGGTGCCGCCGGCGACCCTGGTGCTGATCCGCTACGGGATTGCGCTGCCCGCGTTGTGGCTGGCTGTGCGCTTCACGCACGATCGCGGTATTCAACGCGCCGATTGGCCGCAGCTGGCCCTGACGGCCTTGGTGGGTTTCGGTGTCTCGCTGCTGGCACAATTCGCCGGAACAAAATTATCTACTGCCGCGGCCGGGGCGTTGATTACAAGTGCCACGCCGGCCTTCATCGTCTTGTTCGCGTGGTTGATCTTGCGGGAGCGCGCCTCGGGGCGACAATGGCTGGGGTTGGGCATTGCCACCATTGGGGTGTTGGTGGTGTCGTTGTTGGGTGATCAACCCGCCACCGAAGAAGCGACGAACCCGCTGTTGGGCAATTTATTGCTCATCGTCGCGGCGGTGTCGTGGGCGTTGTATTCGGTGCTGGTGAAACTCAACGCGCAGACGTACACCGCGCTAATGATTACGCTGGTGGTGACGGCGCTCGGCATTCCGATCGTAGCGCCGGTGGCCGCGCTCGAGCTGCAAACTCAAACAATCGGGACGCTGACGATCCCGGTGGTGTTGGGCATCCTCTACATCGGCATCGGCTCCACGGCGATCGCGTTCTTTCTGTGGAACAAGAGCTTTGAGTTGCTCGACGCGGCCACGGCGTCGCTGTTCTTCTTTGCGCAGCCGGTGGTGGGCGCGCTGCTCAGTGCGATTTTTCTCGGACAGAAATTGGGCTGGTCGTTCATCGCCGGTGGCGGCTTGATTTTGCTCGGCGCATTGCTGGGGATGTTGACGCCGAAGACGGTCTCGAATCAACCGGCGCTGAATCCGCCGGTCTACGAAACAGCGCCCGACGATGCGGGCTGACAACGCCCGATGCGGGCTAAAGGAGTCGTGGTATGACCAAAGACGAACTCATCAAGCAGATCGAAACGGAATGGGACAACCTGCAAGCGGCGTTGGACGGGCTTACCGAGGAGCAGATGCATCAACCCGGCATCGTGGGCGAGTGGAGCATCAAGGATATTCTGGCGCACATCACCGCCTGGCAGACGCGCTTGATCACGACGCTGTTCAAGGCTGAAAAGGGCGTCATACCTGACACGACCGAAGCGGGCCAGACGGTCGATCAGATGAACGAGAAGTTCTATCGGGAGATGAAGGAGCGCTCGTTTGATCAGGTGTGGGACGATCTCGATGCGAGTTATCACCAGATCCTCAGCCGCCTGGAAGGTTGGAAAGAGAAGGACCTGTTCGATCCGAAGCGCTTCAAATGGATGCAGGGCCAGCCGTTCGCGGAATACATCGCAGGTGATTCGTATGAGCACTACGCGGAGCATGCGGTGCAGATTCGAGAATGGCGGAAGAGAATGAACAATGATCAATGATCAATGAACAATGGAATAGCGGGGGTGAGATGCAATCTGATGTGATAACCACCACAGAGCAGGAATACCGGGCCGCACAGACAGGCAGCGTGATGATCGATGCGTCGGCGTGGGGCCGCTTGCGGTTTATGGGACAACAACGTCTCGATTTTTTGCACCGCATGTCGACGAACGATCTGCTCAAGTTGCACGCGGGGCAGGGCGCGGCGACCGTCTTCACTACCCCGATCGCGCGCATCATCGATCGGACGCTGATTTACGCGCGTGAGGCCGATCTGCTGATGCTGACCTCGCGCGGGAATCAAGGGCGCGTCTTTCAGTGGCTGCGCAAATACATCTTCTTCAACGACGATGTGCAGATCAAAGATGTCACGGATGAGACAGCGATGCTCTCTGTCTATGGTGTGACCGCGAATCAAGTCATGCACCAGGTCGGCGGAGAAGATGTGGCGGCGCTGGCACTGCATCAGTGGCGCACCGTCCGTATCGCCGAGGTAGAAACCCTGATCGCGCGGGCCGATCCTATCGCGGGTGGCGGCTTTCACCTGATCGTCGAAAAATCGACGCTGACGCAAGTGTGGCAGGCTCTGGTCTCTATTGGAGTCGTGCCCATCGGCGAAGAGACGTACCAGGTTTTGCGCATCGAGGCCGGGCGTCCCGAATTCGGGCACGAGTTGGGCGACGAGTACATTCCGCTTGAGGCGAATTTGTGGGCGGAGGTGAGCTTCAGCAAAGGCTGCTATACCGGGCAGGAAATCATCGCGCGGATGGAGAGCCGGCAGCGTTTGGCTAAGCAGCTGCTGGGCCTGCGCTTTGAAGCAGAAGTCACTCTGCCTGCGACGTTGCTGAGTGACGAGCATGAGGCTGGCGTGGTGACCAGTGTGGCTCATTCACCGGCGCTCGGTTGGATTGGTCTGGGGTACTTGAAATCAGCCGAAGCCACGCCGGAGAAACTGGTACAATCACGCAGCGGCGAGCGGATAGTGAAAGCAACCGTGTCGGCGCTGCCATTCCAATAAGCCGCTGTGCCCCATTGATTTCAGGCTTTGTTTGTCATTGCTCGATGCTCATTGTATAATACCGCCCGCTTGGCACGCGTGTTTGGCGCGTTGACTGACTCAGGCAAAGGATAGGAAACGTACATGGATCTTAGTAACATTTTGTTAGGGTGTCTGGCCGGGATGGGCGCGATGCTGGCGGGCTTCTGGCTGGCGCTCATCATCTGGACTTTTCGCGACATGCGTTCACGCTCGCGGGACATCTTCGCGCAGATTCTGGCGGCGTTGTTGGTCGCCATTCTCTTTGTGGTAGGTTGGGTGATCTACTTGATGCTGCGCCCCAAAGAAACACTGGCCGAGGCCTACGAACGATCGTTGGAAGAAGAGGCGCTGCTGCAGGGCATCGAAGAAGTGCTGGCGTGCCCCGGCTGTGGCGCGCGCGTGCAAGGCGATTTTGTCGTATGTCCCAGCTGCCACACCAAGTTGAAGAAGCCCTGCCAGGGCTGCGGACGCGCGCTGAACTTGCGCTGGGGCGTGTGCCCGTATTGCGGCACACCATCCATGGGCGGTGTGCAGATCCAAGCGCAGCCTCAACCGCAAGCGGATGCGACTGTAGCGGCCCCCGCTGTGCGCCGCGCTCTACGGTCCGCTGAGTCTGTGGCGCTCGAACCGCCGCCGGGCGAATCACAAGCGGATGTATCGTAGCGACGAACAACTGTCGAGCGACGAACAACTGTCGAGCAACGAAAAACCGGAGTTCTCACCGAACTCCGGTTTCTTTTTCGCGCCCATCAAGTCAAGAGAAACCGGGTTTCTCCACGATAAGTGTGCCATCCCAGTTAAGAAGTAGAAACCGGTTTCTGATTTCGTTATTCGCTGATTGTTTGTACCGTCACCAGATTGGTATGCCGGTTATTGGGATCGCCGATGCCGGACGCGATGACGATCAGATCCCCTTTGTGGGCCAGTCCGCATTGGATCGTGAGCTCGGTGGCGGCGCGCAGCCGATCGTCGGTCGTGACATGATGCTCGGTTAGCAGAGGGACGACGCCCCACACCAGCGCTAACTGGCGCTGTACCACCTCGGAAGTGGCCGCCGCCACGATCGGGATGCTGGGGCGATACTGAGAGATCAAGCGCGCGGTGCGTCCGCTGTGCGTCAACGTCGCAATGGCTTTCGCGCCGAGTTCCTCCGCAATGTCCACGGTCGCCCGACCGATGGCCGCATCGACCATGTGCTCTTCTAATTTGATGTCGGCCAGCCACGTCTCATAGGGGAAATGCGGTTCGGTCATCTGCGCGATGCGCGCCATGGTCTGCACGGCCTGCACGGGATATTGTCCCGCCGCCGTTTCGCCGGACAGCATCACCGCGTCAGTGCCATCGAGAATGGCGTTGGCCACATCGCTGGCTTCGGCGCGGGTGGGGCGCGGCGCAGTAATCATGGAGTTGAGCATTTGCGTGGCCGTGATCACCGGGATGCCGCGCACGTTGCAGCGGCGAATGAGTTTCTTCTGCGTCAAGGGCACGCTTTCGGCGGGAGTCTCTACGCCCAGATCACCGCGCGCGATCATGATGGCATTGCTGCACGCCAGAATATCTTCAAAGTTGTCGATGGCCTCTGCTTTTTCGATTTTGGTCACGATGGGGACAGTGCTGCCCAGATCGTCGAGCAGGCGGCGCAGTTCGCAGACATCATCGCCGGTACGCACGAACGACAGCGCCAGATAATCCACTTGCTGTTCCACGGCGAAGCGTGCGTCTTGGCGATCCTTGTCTGACAACGCCGAGAGATTCAACTGCGCGCCCGGGGCACTCACGCCTTTGTGTGAGCCGAGCGGCCCGCCCGTGATGACCGTACAGCGCACATCCGGCGGGTTCGCGTCGACGACGACAAATTCCAGTTGCCCGTCATCCAATAACAGGCGTTGGCCTGGGTGGACCGCATGCACCAGTTCGGGATGCGGTAGACTGACTTCATGCTCAGTGCCGGGCACTTCCCGCAAAGTCAGAATAATCTCTTGGCCGGCTTGCACCATGACCGATCCGCCCGTGATGTTGCCCACGCGCAGCTTGGGTCCTTGCAGATCGCCCAGTACCGCCAGCACCACGTTCTCTTCCTGCGCGATGCGCCGCACCCGCTCGATGCGTGCCGTGTGCGTGGCATGATCGCCGTGTGAGAAATTGATGCGGGCCACGATCATGCCGGCGCGAATCATGGTGCGAATCGTGTCGTCGTTGTCGCACGCCGGCCCTAAAGTACAGACAATTTTTGTTCGAGTCATCATTCACCTCTGTGAAAAATCTTAACGGGTAATCTTGTCGCGCCCCATTTTACCGCAACCGGCGGGCGCCTCATTCGGCGTAAAAGGCCACGCCCAGGGCGTGCGGGCCGGTGTGTGCCGAAACCGCCGGGCTGATCGTGTGAACAGGCACGACGGGTAAATGATACTGCGCTTGAATTTCGTCGGCCAGCGCCTGCGCCGTCTCTTTGATCGTCGTGTACATCACGGCCACCTGCACAGCCGATCGACCCTGGATGCCCTCGGCCACGATCTCGCGCAAGCGGGCCTGCGCCTTCGACGTGGTGCGGACGCGTTCCGCGCCTTCCACCAGGCCATTTTCAACTTTCAGAATGGGCTTCATGTGTAGCAGCGATCCGATGAATGCCTGGGCATTGCTGACCCGTCCGCCTTTGGCCAGATATTCCAGCGTATCGACCACAAAATACAGCTGGACTTTGTCGCGCATGAACTCCAGGCGCGGCACGATCTCGGTCACGCTTTTTCCGGCCTGCGCCAGCCGCGCCGCTTCCAACACCAGAATGGCATCGCCCGCGGCTACGTTCAACGTGTCGAAGATGTGCACGTGTTCATCGTGCAGCTGCTGCTTGGCCGCGTTTGCCGACATGACCGTGCCGCTGAGCTTGTTGGATAGCAGCACACACAGCACGTCATGCCCGGCCGCGCGCAGCGGTTGAAAGACGTGGACAAAATCACCGGCGGGCGGCTGCGAGGTGGTGGGAAATAGTTTTGATTTCGCCAGCCGATCGAGAAAAACAGTGGGCGAGATTTCGATACCATCGCGCAGCGTCTCCGTGCCGAAGTTGACCCGCAGCGGCACGATGGTCAGATCGAGCTGCCGGGCGAGTTCGGGTGAAATGCCGCTAGACGTATCGCCAACGATTTTGACTGCCATGCGTTCTCCGTAAGGGTGTAACGGTAAGAACTGTGAAGGGCGCCCCAGGCCGATCGGCCTGAGCTATTGCCGCCAGAACATGAACATGCGGAATCCCTGATCGGCCAGCAACGGGGTTACGTTTAAGGTCTGCATCATACCGTCGATCGCGTTTTGAAAGGCCGTCCGGATGGAAGGATTGATGACGAACAGCATGAAGATCAAGAAAAAGCCGAAGGTGCTGAACGAATAAAAGAGCGTGCGCAGGTTGGCGCTCAAAAACGGTGCAAGGATGCCGAAGCCATCCAGCGGTGGAATGGGTAATAAATTCAGCACCACGGCGGCGCAGTTCAGGTAGACCACCACGGAACAGGCTTCCCACACCAACGGATTGTCAAGATAGCGATCCAGGTTAAAGAGGCGCAGCACGAACGGCAGCGAGAACAAAACCGCCATCAGGGCCGAGGCGGCCGGCCCGGCAAACGAGACCGCGCTTTGCCACCTGGGGCCGCGCAGCCGCGCGGTTTGAATATAGACTGCGCCTCCCGGCAGACCGATGCCGCCCATGATCATGAACAAGAGCGGCATGATGATGCTCAACAGCGGATGGGTGTACTTCAACGGATTGAAACTCAAATAGCCGTTGCCGCGCACGCTGCGATCGCCGCCCAGATCGGCCAGCAGGGCGTGCCCGAATTCATGCGCGCACAAACTGACGATCCAACTGTCCAGCACGAAGACGACAAGCCCGGCCCGCGCGACATCAGAATTCTTCTGGGCCATCACGATGACACTGGCGATCAGCGTGCCCAGCATGACGATGACGGCCGGCCAACTAATGAGCCGCGGCAGTAATTTCTTGAGCGGCTGACTTTCCAGCAGGATGAGGCGTTCATCGCTTATTTTGGGTTTAGCTGGCGTTGCCGCACGGGCCGGCGCGGCCTTACTGCCCGCCAGCGGAGCAGGAGGCTGCGGTTGGCGCAGCCAATGACGCAGCTTCATCGCGTCGAACCCGCTGCGGCGCAGCATTTGCCCGGCCGCGCCGCCTTCGTTGAGCAAGCCTAACAGCAAGTGTCCGGTGTCTACCTGAACCTGCCCGGCGCGCTGCGCTTCCTCTTCGGCTTCGCTTAACGTGCGCTTGATGCGGAACCCGTAAGCGGGCGGCGCATTCTCTGCCGTGGTAAGCGCATCGGCCAGCACAATGCGCAGCCCTTCCTGCATCATCGCCGGATTGCGCAGCGTGCTCGCCAGCAGATCCCACGCCGTTCCCGATTCCGGGGTTAGCAGCGTCAGCAGCAAATGCTCGGGCTGCACCTGGGCGTGCTGCAGCGTGGCGGCTTCTTGCGAAGCGTTGAGCACGCAGGTCTCTGCTGTGGCGGTGTAATTGGCGAAAGAAAGTTCAGCGCTCATTCAACTCGGTTGGTCTAAAAGGTGGATTGATTGTAGCATACTTCATTGGCTGATTTTGTCTTCCTCACGTTCCAATGCGCTGAGGTGCAAATTCAGCGCGCCGACTGAGACTTGCAACTCGCGGATGGACAAGATCAGCGAGATGACCAGCAGCACCAGGCTGAGGATGAAGACGACTTTGCCCATCTCCAGCAATCCGAAGAACAACACCAGCATGCACACCACGCAGCCGAGAATACTGGCCGCGCCAAAGATTTGCATATTGCGGATGAGCACCACGCGATAACGCAGGTTGGCGATCTGGCCCAGAATGATCTCGTCATGCGTTTCTTGATAACGCTGGTGCAGATCGCGAATGAGATTGGCCAGGGCCAGAAACCGATTGGTGTACGCCAGCATCAACAGCGACAAGGCCGGGAATAAAAGCGCGGGAGTCGTGAGGGTAATATCCATCTGGGTCATCCTACCACCAGCACTTTCGCGCCGCGTATCTGCCGCGCCTTCAAATCGATCAAGGCTTGATTCGCGTCGGCCAGTGCATAGGTCTGCACTTCGGGCTTGAGGGGAATCTCGGCGGCCAGCGCCAGAAACTCGCTCACATCGCGGCGCGTGACGTTGGCGACGCTCTTGATTTCTTTCTCCAGCCACAGATGTTTGGAATAGTCGAGCTGGGTCAGCACCGCTTTATCCGCGTTTTCTTTGCGAATGGCGTTGATGACCAGGCGCCCGCCCGGCGTCAGATTTTTCAGCGCTTCGATCATGGGCGTCCACACGGGCGTCGTGTCGATGATGGCGTCGAGCAGCTGGGGTGATTCGTCGGCAATGGCGCCCGCCCAAACCGCGCCGAGCTCGATCGCAAAAGCGCGTTCAGCCGCGCTGCGCGCAAAGACAAATACTCGCGACTGTGGATAACGTTGTCGTACCATCTTCAACACCAGATGCGCCGAAGCGCCGAAGCCCGTCAGCCCCAGGTTTTGACCTTCATGCAAGCCTGTGAGCAGCAGGGAGCGGTAACCGATCGCACCTGCACAGAGCAGTGGCGCGGCTTCGATGTCGGAGAACACGTCGGGAATGCGATACGCAAAATTTTCCGACACGGTCAGATATTCGGCATAGCCGCCCGGGGCGTCGCGTCCCGTCGCCCGAAAGTCGCGGCATAGATTTTCGTTGCCGGCCAAACAGGCGGCGCACTGCCCACACGTCGAATGGATCCATGCGACGCCGACTCGTTCGCCCGGTTGAAAGCGCGTCACGTATTCCCCGATTGTTTCTACGCGCCCCACCACTTGATGCCCCAACACGATCGGCAGCTGCGGTGGCATACGCCCTTCGATTTCGTCCAGCTCGGTGTGGCATACGCCGCAGGCTGCGACTTTCACCAGAATCTCGTGGGCTTGCGGAACGGGATCGGGCAGGGTGGTCAGTGTCAGGGGTTGAGGATTATCGGCCAGGTTGGCGAGGTGGTTGAGAATCAGTGCCTTCACGTTCGATCGCTTTCTGGCGTTGCCCGTCTTTAATCAGCGTCACGACGAACACCCCATAGAATACTCCGGCCAACAACACACTGGCCGTTACCAGCGTGGACTGCCCGGCGTCGGCGAAGAAGCAGGCGGTGGCCAGCAGCATCCACACCAGCGTGTGAAACCAGCGCAGCACAGATTGCATCCAGGCCGGACGCGGCCGATAGGTTGGCAGCTGCTTGAACGGCTCCGGTGTCTTATCCTTGGGCCACACGAAATACCACAGCACCGCCAGGCCCAGACAGATCAGGCCGACGGTGAAGAGGGGCATGCCAAACAAAGTACCTTCTTCCATTGAGATAACCTCACACCAGGCGGGAATGGATGCGGCCATCAAACCGGAACCACGCGATCGATCCGTCGGGGTTGCGCAAGAACTCGCCGCGCGAACCTTTGAAGGGATCGTCCAGCGCGATAATTTTGTCTTCGGCATAGAACGCCACGCGCGTCGGTGGCGGCGTCTCGCCGGGCGGAGAATCGGGCGTGGGGAAGCCGCCTTTGGGACGCGAGAGCAGCATCAGGTTGCCGTCCTGCACCGTCAACTCATTGCGATCCAACGGCGCATCGTACTGGCCGGCATACGCCGCCAGTTGTTCTTCGGTCAGCGCCAGATGCGGCGTTTCGGGCCAGGCAATACCCAAATAGGACTTGATCGCGTTCACGCGCAGATCGACGTACAACGTGGACCCTTCGTCGCTGTTGGTCAACGTCGTGATGGCGAACTGCCGCGACGGCACGAAGGTGAAATCGGCGGTGAAGCCATGGGTCGCGCCGCCGTGCCGCAGAATGGGCGTGTCGCCGATCGGGGTGATGAACCAACTCAGGCCAAAGACATCCAACCCGCTGGCGGTTAAGCCCGGCGTCTGCATCAACTTGATTGTCTCCGGTTTCAACAGGCCCAGACCGTCGCTCATGTGGAAGCGCGCGTACTTCAACAGATCGACTACCGTGCTGACTACGCCGCCCACCGGGTGCCCGGCCCGCCCGATCGGCCAGGGCCGCGCGACTTTGGCCTGATGATTGGCGACCTCGTGTCCCACGGCAAAGCGATAGGTCATCACGTCGTGCGGGAAAAAGAACGTCAGGTTCATGCCCAGCGGATCGAGAATCAGTTCTTTGATGACGGCTTCGTAACTCTGGCCGGTGACCACTTCGATGAGTCGCCCCGCAATGTTGAAGCCTGTGTTGCAGTACGACCACACTTCGCCCAGCGGTGTGAACTGCGGCAGCTGGGCGATCTCGTGCAGCATTTTGATCTGCACATCGTCGCTGAAGCCGAAGTCGTTGAAGTAATCGCCCAGCCAGCCGCCGGTGTGCGTGAGCAAATGCCGCAGCGTCACGCGCTTGGCGACTTCTTCATCACTCAATCGAAAGTCGGGCAAGTAGGCGCGCACGGGCGTCTCCAGCTCGACCTTGCCCAACTCCATCAAGCGCATCAGGGCCGTCGCCGTAAAGGTCTTGCTGATCGATCCGACTTGAAAGAGCGTGTCGGGCGTGACGGGCAGCGGATTCTCAAGGCTGGTCACACCGAATCCGGCGACCTGCTCGTTGCCCGCGTGCCATAAACCCACCGCCAATCCGGGAATGGGGATGCGTGACATGCCGGCGGTGATTTCTGCGCTCAGACTTTGGAATAGCGTCTCGGCAGGCGTCATTTTCTGGGCCTTTGGAAAGATTACTTGATACCCACCAACACCGGCTGGAAGAAACGCTCACGCAATGTGATGACTTGCTGGAAGCCGGCTTGCTTGAGTAATTGTTCCAACCGATCGATCGTCACGCAGTAATAACGTCCGCCGCGCAGGATGTGTGTGACGGCGGCTGGTTGTCCGCGGTCCTCCACAGCGTAGATTGTCAGATCGTAATAATCGCCATCGAATTCCCATCGGTCAAACATGACGATGCGCCCGCCGGGAACTTCGTGTGTCAAACGCGGGTGCAGTTGTTGGCCGCCGCGTTCGAGATTGGCGTAATCCCGCACCGAGATGATACATCCGCCCCGCGCTGTTGTACAGTCATGGAACTGTTGAAAAGCCTGCAAAATGTCGCTGTCCGTCAAGAGATGCGGCACGGCATTGTCGCACGCGATGACCACGTCGAATTGTTCCGGGATGACGGCGCGTAACTGGCGCATATCGGCCACGTGAAAATCGATCGGCAATTGGCGCTGCTGCGCTATCTGGCGCGCGCGTTCTACCTCCACCGGCGAAATATCGGAGGCTGTCAGGCTGTAGCCCGCCGCGGCCAGGCCGATACTCTGTGTGCCGATACCGCAGGCCGCGTCAAGAATGCGTTGTGCGTCGGCGCCGAAGAACTCGCGCACAATTCCAGTGAGTACCGCAGCCTGACGTCTGACGCTCGCTTCCCAGTCTGCGTAGAGATAAGTGTAGTAAGGGGCGAGTTGATCGTAGAACTCTGCAATCACTTGATCCCGCCAAACGCCGCAAACATCGCGTGCTTGTGCAGTACCTCCACCGAGCGAAATCCTACTTGCTTCAATAGATGAAGTTGATACAGCAGCGGACGTGGTGTGTCTTCCTGCTCGATGTAAGCAAAGACCTGATCGCGATACGCTGCGTCTTTCAACTGCGTCAGGTATTCGCCATAGCGCTGCCACATGAGCTGCTGCACCGCCGGATCATCATGTTGGATCAAATCGGAAATCCACAACGAGCCGCCCGGTTTGAGGGCGGCGCAGCATTTGCCGAACACCGCGTGCCATTCCTCGTCGCCGCGCAAGTGATGAAACACCGCCGCCGCCATGATGATGTCGAACGAATTCGGCTCCAACGTGATGTCACGGATATCCCCTTGCAGCGCGGCGATGTTGCCCGTGGTGAGCGGCCCCAGACGCTGCAAGGCCCGATCGAGCATGGGCTTGCTCAGATCGATCAGCGTCACATGGAGATCCGGCAAACGCTGCAACAACTTCACAGTGTAGTTGCCCGCCCCGCAGCCGATGTCGAGCACGCGCGTAGCCTGTGGATTCGTCGCGGCCGCCACGGCCGTGATCAAATCCAGCACCAACGGCGCATCGATCGTGGCCGATTGGCCGGTGTCGAGATTGGAAAAGCGCTCGACATCATGGTCAAAACGCTGGCGGATTTGATCGACGGTGGATTTCATGATCGCTACAACCCTCGCTCCCCTCTCACATACGGCACACCCAGCGCCGCCGGCGTTCCGATGCGCTTGCGCACCGCATCGCGCGAACCGATCAGCAGCACGATGATGGTGAAGGCATACGGCAGCATTTGCAGGAAGAAGCCCCAGTAGGGATTGTAGTAAAACGGATTCGCCATGCCGAGCAGAATCGTCGGGCCTTGGATGTCGAGGATCATGCGGCGCAGCGCGCCAAACGCATACGCACCCAACATTCCGCGTACCGGATCCCATTGCGCGAAGATCACCAGACCGACCGCGATCCAGCCCAGGCCGCCCGTCGTCAATTCGCTGAACCAGCCGGGCGAGATGGCCAGACTGATCGTCGCGCCGGCCAGTCCCGCCAGCACGCCGCCAACGCCGACATAGAAGTAGCGCAGACGATACACGTTGATGCCCAACGCATCGGCCGCGGCCGGGTATTCACCCACGGAGCGCAGATGCAGGCCGGGCCGCGTGCGATTGATGAAGTACCACGCGATCGGCACGAGCAGATAACCCACGTACACCAGGATGTTTTGATTGGTGAAGAGGATCGGGCCGATCAACGGAATGAGTGACAACCCCGGAACCGTGATGATCGGCAGCAGCGCAATCGTGCCCGCCTTGCTCAGGCCTTCACCCAACACCAGACTGATGCCCGTGCCTAAAAACGTCAACGCTAAACCGCTGACGACTTGGTCGGATTGCAGCGTCACCGTAAGGAACGCATGGATTTGACTGAGCAGGCCACCGGCCAGCATCGCGACGAGCAGACCCAGCCACGGATTGCCGGTGCTGACGGTCACGCTGAAGGCACTCATCGCGCCGATCAACATCATGCCCTCGACGCCCAGATTCATCACGCCCGATCGTTCCGCGAAGATCTCGCCGATCGTGGCAAAGAGCAGCACCGTTCCCGAGGCCACACCCGCTTGCAGAATGATGATCCAATCCATCTTAAGCCTCCACGCGGCGGGCGAGGTGAACCCGATAGCGCACAAAGAAATCGCTGGCGATCAAACAGACGAGCACGACCCCCTGAATCATTTTGGGAATGCCCGAGGGTTGGATCTCGCGCCCGGCCAGAATCAGTGCGCCGAAGAAGATCGACACGAGAATCACGGCGAATGGATTGAGCTTCGCCAGCCACGCGATGATGATGCCCGTAAACCCGTAGCCCGGCGAAATGGCTCCTTGCAGTCGATGGACCGTGCCGCTGATTTCGGACATACCGGCCAGGCCGGCCAGTGCGCCGGAAACCATCATGACCAAAATGATGTTGCGTTTGATCGGGATGCCCGCGTACTCGGCGGCCCTGGGGTTGTCGCCGATCAAGCGTATCTCGTAGCCCCACTTGCTGCGGTTGAGGATGAACCACACGATCAAGGCCGCGATGATGGCGATGATAAATCCGCCGTGCAGCGTTAGGCCGCGAAAATCCTTGAACTGCCCGGCCAGGTCAGACAGCCGCGGCAGCCATGAAGTGCGCGGAAACATCGGCGTCATCTGGAAGCCGCCTTCACTCCACACCGCGAAGATGAAGAAGTTATTCCACGCCACGGCGATGTAGTTCAGCATCAGCGTTGTGATCACTTCGTTGACTTTGAAGCGCGCCTTGAGGAAGCCGGGAATAAAGCCCCATGCCGCGCCGCCCAACATGCCCGCGATCATCATCGCCGGAATGAACAAGAAGGGTGAACTCGTCGCGGGGAGGAGAGGCAGCAGCACCACGGCACTGGCCGCCCATGCACCCATATAGAACTGCCCTTCCGCGCCGATGTTCCACAACTTCATGCGAAACGCCAACGAACACGCCAGGCCTACCAGAATCAACGGTGTCGCTTTGGTCAGCGTGTCGGTGATGCCGCCCAGACTGCCAAAGGCCACATTGGCGATGTGGGCATACGTCGCGATCGGATCGCCGCCGGCCAGCGCGATCAAAATTCCGCCGAAGAACAGCGCCAGTACCAGCGCGGCGACCGACGTGAGGATCGACAGCCAGCGCCCCGTCTGCAAGCGTGGCTCGATTTGAACACTAAACGGCAGGCGCTGCCGGAAGGAAGTCGGAGTCGTTTCAGCCATGGGTCGTTGCTCCTTGTCCCTGGGGACGGATTCGTTCGAGCGGCGTGCCGGTCATCATCACCCCGATCGTCTCGATATCCCCGTCGGTCACTTCGCCCATGATCTGTCCTTCGTAGATCACGTAAATGCGGTCGCACAACGCCAGCAGCTCCTCCAACTCTTCGGAGATCAACAGCACGCCTGCGCCCGCCTCGCGCTCGGCCAGCAAATATTTGTGCACACCCTCGATCGCGCCGATGTCCAGGCCGCGCGTGGGCTGCACGGCGATCATCACCTTGGGCATGGTCGACATCTCGCGGGCCAGAATCACGCGCTGCAAGTTGCCGCCCGACAGCAGCCGCGCCTGCGTCTTCACATTCGGCACGATGATGTCATACGTCTCCTTCAATTGATTCGCGAATTTTTCGGCGGCCTGGTAATCGACCGTCAGCCCGTGCCCGATCGGTGGATCCTGATACTTCTTCATGATCACGTTGTCGGTGATGCTCAAACTCGGCGCGGTGCCCACGTGCGTGCGATCTTCCGGCACATACGCCAGGCCGCCTTGGATGTTCTTGCGCACCGGCTGGTTGCTGATCTCTTCGCCGTTGAGCAGCACGCGGCCCTGTTTACACTGGCGCAGCCCGTTGATAGTATCGGATAATTCGCGTTGACCGTTGCCAGCCACGCCGGCCAATCCGACGATCTCGCTGCCGCGCACGGTGAGCGAGATTCCGCGCACTGCGGGCAGGCCGCGATCGCTTTCGGCGTGGACATTCTCCACCGACAACACCACCTCACCCGGTTGGATCGGATTCTTCTCAACGAACAGCACCACATTCCGCCCGACCATCAAGCGCGCCAGATCGGCGCGCGTCACGCCTTCCGTGCTGACGCCCGCCGCCGTCATCTTGCCATGCCGGAGCACGCTCACCCGATCGGCGATCTCCAGCACCTCGTTCAGCTTGTGGCTGATGAAGATGATCGATTTGCCGTCACTCACCATCGTGCGCAGCGTCTTGAACAACTCTTCAATCTCGAGCGGCGCCAGCACGGCGGTCGGCTCGTCCATGATCAGCACCTGCGCGCCGCGATACAGCATCTTCAGAATTTCCACGCGCTGCTGCTCGCCTACCGAGAGCTGCCAGATCTTGGCGCGCGGATCGACATGCAAATGGAAGCGTTCGCTCAACTCGGCAATTTCTTGATCATAAGTGGATAAGTTCATGCGCAAGCGCGGACGATCCAGGCCGAGCAGAATATTTTCGGTCACCGTCTGTGACGGCACCAGCATGAAGTGCTGGTGAATCATGCCGATGCCGGCTTGAATCGCATCGCGCGGTGAAGAAAATGAAACCGGCTTGCCATTGACAGCGATCGATCCGGCTGAGGGGTGATACATGCCGGCCAGCACGCTCATCAACGTGCTCTTGCCGGCGCCGTTCTCGCCGAGCAAGGCGTGAATCTCGCCGCGCTGCAAATCGAAATCGACGTGATCGTTCGCCAGCACGCCGGGAAAGCGCTTGACGATCCCGCGCATGACGACGACGTTGTCGGGGGCTGTGTGTTCTGCCATCGAACGCTCCGTGTGGCTCGCCCCTCTCCTGTGCCCATCTTTTCACACGCAGGAGAGGGGCAGGGGTGAGGTACTTGCTGAGCGGCCAGGCCGCGCAGGGCAGCCTGGCCGCTGAGGGGGCGCTCACAAGATTAAGCAGGGGAGCGCGTCGGTTGTGTTACTGCAGCTTGGGGAGCTCCGCCGCGATGTTCTGATTCCACCAGTACATGCAGTACTTGCAGGTCAGGCCCTCAGCACCCGGCGGGAATTGATCCAGATCCGCCTGCTGCATCTTCTCGCCCGCGGGCACAATCACCTTG
>JBGSPW010000037.1:0-25388 GCA_041738395.1 Thermoflexales bacterium | reverse complement strand
CAGCCGTTCGCCGCGATAGGTCGCCTCGCCGCTGCACAGTGCATCGTTGAGATGGTCGCGCGAGAGCACCAGCGCCAGGTGCGACAACGGAGCCAAATCACCGCTGGCGCCCAGCGAGCCTTGACTCGGAATAATCGGATGCACGCCGGCATTCAGCATATCGATCAACGTCTGCACCGTTTCCGGCCGGATGCCGGAATAACCGATCGCCAGCGTGTTGGCGCGGATCAGCATCGCGGCGCGCACCACTTCCTCAGGAAACGGCTCACCGATGCCGATGGCATGGCTAATGATCAAATTGCGGCTCAAGCGATCGGCCTGATCGCTCGGGATGTGGCGGGCCGCAAAGATGCCGAACCCGGTGTTGATGCCGTACACCGTCGGCTGGCCGGTCGCCACGACGCGATCGACCCACGCGCGCGACGCCGCCATCTTCTCACGCGCCTCGTCGCTCAGCACAACCGATCGGCGCGAAGCGTGCCGCGCCACGTCGATCACAGCTTGCAACGTCAACGAACTGCCGTCTAACATCAAGGGTGGGGTCATGGGGTTGTCCTGAAATTTTGCTTCTCCCGATCGGATGTTGTAGAATGCACCTACATCTCTCAGGAGGAATGGTGATGTCTGAATTCACTCGACCACGTTACAACGTCACGGTGATCACAACCGAATTTGAAATCACGGGCCAGATCGAGCCGATTGGGCCGTGGCTCGATTATTTGAACGCCAAAGACAAGTACACCCTGCCGATCCATAACGCGCACATTCTGGCGATCGGGACGTCGGTGGGACCGGCGCCGGAGAAACCGCTGGTATTGGTCAATCGTACGGATATCTGCTTCATCTACCTGCCCGATCGCAATTCGCATCAAAGCGTCAACATGCTGCGCAACGTCCTGCCCGCCATCGCGCACATCGGGCCGGTGATCTGCCGCGCCGAATTTCACATGGGTGTGGATGCGACCCTGCTCACCTTCATGGACGACCTGCTCGGCAATTTCTTTCCCGTCACCAACGCCGACCTGCACGCCAAGGTGACGCTGCCCGCGCCGCTGCCGCACAAAGCCGAGCTGCTCATCGTCAATCGCTTGCACGTGCCGGTCTATCACGCGGCGTAGCTCAAGAAACCGGGTTTCGCCATTCCAGTGGATTACGCGGACAAACCGCTAGAAACCCGGTTTCGCATGCTTGTCTGCCACGATCAGCGTGACCCTGCTCGCGCCGACAATCTCTGTTTCGATCTGCGCGGGCATCCCCACCCGATCGAAGATCGAATCCTCGTCGGCGAACTTCGCTTCGCGCTGTCCGGTCAGGCGATACAGCCATTCGATGAGCACCTTGCTCGGCTCACGTCCGATCAGCTGTGCGCCGAATACCACGATCAGTCTGCCTTGCTCGTTCGTCACACGCTGCACCTCGCGCAGCGTTGCCAGATCGCCAATGTAATCCGCGGGAAACGTCGAAACGACGGAGTCAAATACACCCGAGCGAAACGGTAGCGCTTGGACGCGACAGCGCACCTGCGGCGCCTTCACGCCCGCTTGCCGGATATTTCTGTGCGCGATGCGGATCATCTCGGGCGAGAGATCGATCCCGATCGGCTGGCGGCCCGATCGCGCCAGTCTAATCAACAGGTGCCCCGGCCCGTGACCGATCTCCAACACGCGTTGACCGCGCACGCGCGTCAGCGCGGTACACCCCCACGCTTGCCATTGTCCCAGCGAAACGAACCACGCGACAGCGTCATACGTGAAAGCGAATTGATGATAGAGCAGCTGAAACCCACATTTGACGACGCGGCGCGGCAGAGGTTCAGTCATGGAGAGTAAAACCTCCCGGAGGTTTGTTAACTTCCAGGAGGTTGCAATTAAAGATCAGCGAATGTGACGAGTTTGATATCCAATTCGGTTAGGCGGGCTATGATCTGCGGATCCGTCAGCACAGCCACTTCCTGTTCACGCTGCACGTTGTAATTCGATTCCGCCTTGAGTTGATCATCCACCAGCCCCGGATGGGTCATCAACTCCGTCGTGCCGTCCGCTAAATTCTCGATCACGCTCAAGAGATGTTCCACCGTCGCCTGCTGATCGTAAAACGTCGCCACAAAATGATCGGGGGCCTTGAATTCGTGCTCGACCAGGAACTGCCGATCGGCCAGCAGCATCGACTTCGCCGTTTCCGGCGGCACGTCGCCGATGATCGGCGGGACCTGATCGAGCTCGGCCACAATCTGCGGAAAGGGAATCCGCAGGGGCAGCTTGAAACTCTCGGCCAGATCGAGATAGACGCGAAACAGCGGCGGATATAAATGCACGAATTGATGGGCGTCGAGGTGATCAGGCAGGCGATCCATGGCATTCTTGAAGGCCGTGATCTGCGACTTCAATTCGGCGCGCAGTTCGTCGGGGTTGACGCGATCGGGCTGCGCCATGAGCGCCGCCCGTGTCAGAAAATGCCCGTGCTCATCCACCAGTGATGCGCACCACTCCGCCGGCAGAAGCGGCCGGCCCACCGTGAAGTTGAGATGCACCCCCAGGGCCAGGTTCGGCGCTTCAGCCCGGGCTTGATGCAGATCGGGCACCACACCCGGCAAGTTCATCATGGCCGTAGTGCCGGTGACGATCCCGTCGAGATGGGCGCGGAGGATGCCCGCGCTGACGCCGCGCGTGCGGCCAAAATCGTCGGCATTTACGATGAGTTGACGAGACATGGATACCTCCACTGGGCAATCCGCTTAAGGTAGTGATAACGAGTAATGCGTAACGAGTAAATCGGGACGAACGTTCACGCAACATCTAATCGTTCAACGTCTTACGCAAGAATACCGGATCATCCCCGATGATACCATCAACGCCCGCCCGTGTCATCGCGCGCAGGGTCGCCACGTCATTGACCGTCCACACATTGACCCGCTGGCCGCGCGCGTGCCACTGCTCCACCAACGATTGATTTACTTGCGAATGCTGCGGGTGCCGTGCGTCGAGATGAGGAATCAGCGGCGCGAGCCACGCTTGCCGCAAATAGACCGGCAGGTCGGGCGCGTATATCAACGCACACGCCAAGCGCGGCTCGCTAAGTTTGATACGCCGCAGGGCAAACGGATTAAACGACGAGATGAGCACGCGTTCGAACAGATTGTGTTGTTGCACCAACGCGGCCACTTGGGCTTCGACGCCATTGCTGCGCAGCGACATGCTCTTGACCTCGACATTGATCAACACGCGCTGCCCCACCGTGGCGAAAACTTCATCCAGCAACGGGACACGTTCGCCCTTGAATGCAGCGCTCTTCCACGCGCCCGCATCCACCCGCCGGATTTCTGCCAGTGTCAATTCATGCACCGCGCCCGTTCCATCCGTCGTGCGATTGAGCGTGGCATCGTGCATGATGATGGCCTGCCTGTCGCGCGTGAGATCCACATCCAACTCGATCGCATCGGCGCCTTGCTCGGCCGCCAATTGAAAGGCCGCCAAGGTATTCTCCGGCGCGTGAGCCGACGATCCGCGATGCGCGATGACGAGCGGTTGAGCGCGAGGTCGCAGAAAAAGATTCATCGGGTCAGGAAAATCTCCGGTAACAAGAAACCGGGTTTCTCCACATCAGTCGTTCAATTCCATCCAAAATGGAAAAACCCGGTTTCTATCGGCCCGGCTGCTTATAACTCCACAAAATACGCCGCACAAGCCTGATCGATCAATTCTTTGGTAATGACCATCGGCACGTTCAAGTACCGGGCAATGTCGACCATCTGCTCGATGAGGTCGCGCGGATGGACGGCGCGCAAACGGCGGCGCGGCTTGATGTAGTATTCCTGAATCAAGTAGCCCAGCGCGCGTTCGTCAAACTGCATCTTCTTGTTCGCCGCCACGCGCTTGAAGATTTCGGTAAACTCTTCAAAGTTGGGATCGCCAATATCGATCTTGTGGCGGATGCGGCGCAGGAAAGCCTCGTCCACCAGGTCGCGGGGAGCCAGGTTGGTCGAGAAAACGATCAGCACGTCGAAGGGAACCTCGATCTTGCGGCCCGTGTGCAGCGTCAAATAATCGACACGCTTTTCCAGCGGCACGATCCAGCGGTTGAGCAGATCGCGCGGCCGCACCTGCTGCCGTCCGAAGTCGTCGATCAAGAACATGCCGCCATTGGCCTTCATCTGATAGGGCGCTTCGTAATATTTGCGCACTTCATCCCACACCAGATCCAGCGTCTCCAGGGTCAGCTCACCGCCCGTCATGATGACCGGGCGGTGAATCTTCACCCAGCGCGAATCGCGATTCTTCATCGCCCCGGTCTGCGTTTCGGCGCGTTGATGATTGGCCTCATCGAAGACTTTGATCACCGTGCCATCAACTTCAACGGCATAGGGCACCAACAGACCCGTCGTGAGAATCATGCGGCCCACCGCTTCGGCGATCGTCGTCTTGCCATCGCCCGGCGGACCGTACAGAAAGATGCTGCGCCCCGAGTTGACCGCCGGACCAATCTGGCTCATCACCCGCTCGTTGAGCACCATGTGTCTCAGGGCTTGGCGCATTTCTTGCTGGGTCACGCGAAAACTCTTGAGCGATTGCCGCTGCATCGCCTCGACATAGCGCACCAGCGGCACCGGCGCAGCGCCGGCATACTGGCTGCGTTCTAACGCCTCGTGCGCTTTCTCGCGCCCTTTGACGGCAATGGTGTATTGATAGCCCTGTTCGCCAAAGCCGCCACTACCGCCTCTGACCTCGACCATCAACTCGCGCTTAAGATGCTCCATCACCTGATCGACGCAGCTGTTGAAGGGCAGCTTCAGCCGATCGGCCATTTGCAAGCCCGTCAGACTGCCGGTGTTGTATAAAATCTTCAACGCCAGATCGGCCAGAAACAGCAGATGCAAGCCGGTCTCTTCAATCGAACGCGGCGCGGCAGGTTCAAATGTGCTAGAGGGTGTAGAGATAATCGGATTTCCCATAACAGGTCACTCCCGTCAAGAATCGTTGGGATTATACCATCGCCGCACGCAGAAATACAATTGAAGTGCCATTTGGTTTGACACTGCCCGTGACTTGTTGTACACTCAATTCACGCTGAATTTTTCAGCGCCAGCCCCGTGATACTGTCCAGCGACGAGCAGACCATGGTCACGGTGAGACCTATACCACAGGAGAGGAACCATGTATCAACAGTTGATTATCGTCGGCAACCTCGGCAAAGACCCCGAAATGCGTTACACGCCCAGTGGCACACCCGTAACTTCGCTCAGTGTTGCCACCAATCGCAAATACACCGGCAGTGACGGACAAGTGGTCAAAGAAACCACCTGGTTCCGCGTCAGTGTCTTCGGCAAGTCGGCCGAGACGGCGGCCCAGTACCTCAAGAAAGGCAGCGCGGTGCTGGTCGAAGGCCGGTTGACCCCGGATAAGGCCAGCGGCGGCCCACGCACGTATCAACGCCAGGACGGCACGATGGGGGCGACCTATGAAGTCTTCGCCAATACGGTGCGCTTCCTCAGCAACCGCGGCGAAGGCGGCCCCGGCCCGGCTCCGGCCCCCAGTGACGAAGAGGTCCCCGTGGGCACCGAAGACGAGATTCCGTTCTAGCGCCAAAGCCTTGCGAGAGGTTCGGCTTTGACTGACGTTCACCCAATGCCGCCCTCGCCAGGTTGAGCCTGATCGAACCGCAAGCCGTCTGCGAGCAACGCCGTAGGCGGCTTGTTTTATTTTCTTGCTTCGAAGGAGCATTCCCGATGACTACCCCTCCGTCACCACCGGTCGGTGTCCCGCCGATCAACATCGAGTTCCCGGCGAATCTACCGACCCAGTACGCCAACTTCGCACTGATCATGCACACGCCCAGCGAGATCATCGTGAACTTCGCCAGCATCATGCCGGGGATGCAAGCGGCACCCATTCACACACGCATCATCATGACACCCCTGCACGCCAAGCTGATGCTCAACGCCCTGGCCGATAATCTGCAAAAGTACGAGGCCCAATTCGGCGAAATCAAACTCCCGACCGGCGGGCCCGGCCTGGCCGAGCAGCTCTTCGGCCAGTCTAAACCGCCGACCGGCTAATCACGTTTTACGTTTGTGTGTTCGTAAAGCGTAACGCGTAAAACGTAAGAGGAGCATTCTTCATGGACAACTTAGATTCCATCATCGAGAAGATTCGCGCCACCTTCACCGCGCGCAATGCCACGCGCGATCTGACGCTGGGCCGCTCGCGCGAACTGATCCGCTTCTGCTCATTGACCATCCGCGCGGTACACCGCGAGGAGTTTCCCGAAGCCGCGCAGCTGCTCAACACGGCCAAGCAAGCAGCCGCCGCGATGAAAGCCGATATTGCTGCACATCCCGAGTTGTATTACACCGGGTACACGCAGGATTCGCTGAAAGAGCTGACGGAAGCGTGCTGCGTCTTTGCCATCGTGCAGCATCAGCCCATCCCCACGCCCGACGAGATCGAGGTTGACCCGGCGGCCTACCTCAACGGCTTGGCCGAAGCTGCCAGCGAGCTGCGCCGCCGCGCGCTCGATCTGATCCGCCGCGATCGCGTGGACGAAGCCGAGCGCATGTTGACGGCGATGGACGACATCTACGCCCAACTCGTCACGATCGATTTTCCCGATGCCCTCACCGGCGGACTGCGCCGCACCACCGACACGCTGCGCGCCGTCCTCGAACGCACACGCGGCGATTTGACGACGACGTTACAGCAGGAGAAGTTGCAGAAAGCGCTGCGAGAAGTCGAGAATGTGATGCGGAAAACGTAATACGTAGTGCGTGGTGCGTGTTAAGAGATGATTCATGCAGAGTTACGACTACGCTCAGCGCAGTGGCGTCGAAGCCATCACGTGGGAACGCTTCGCGGAGTTGGCCCGCACGCTGGTAGAGAGACTCGCTCCGTTCAACATTGATGCGGTGGTGGGCACGGCACGTGCGGGATTGTTTCCAGCGACAGCAGTGGGCCTGATGCTGCGCCGTGAGTTGTATCCTGCGCAAATTAGCCGCCGTGTGAACGATGAAGTAAAGCATCAGCATCCGCAGTGGATCGTCGATGTCGTGCCGGACGTGAAAGACAAGATCGTTGCTGTCATCGACGAGATGGCCGACACGGGTGAAACGCTGGCGCTGGTAGCCGAACGTGTGAAAGAGCGCGGCGCACAACAAGTGGTCACAGCCGCCCTCGTCGCTCACACGTGGGTCAAGCCCAGGCCCGAGGTGGTGGCTCTCACGACCGACGCGCTCGTTTTGTTTCCGTGGGATGAGCAGGTCTATCAGGATGGAAAGTGGCAACCACATCCTGAATTGGCTGCGGCACTCAAACACCAGCCAGACGCCAACCATTGATCATTGTTCATTGTTCATTACTCCCATGTCCGATCGCATCATTCGCGCCAGTGAAATAGGCCAATACGATTTTTGCGCCAAAGCGTGGTGGCTGGGCAGCATCGAAGGGGTACCGCCGTCCAACCTCCGCCAGTTGCAGGCCGGCACCGCCGCACACGTACAGCACGGCCGGCAGGTGCGACGTGCTTCGCAAATGCAAATGGCGGCGTTCATGCTGGTTGGGCTAGGTATCGTTGTGCTGCTATTGGCCGTGTTTGCCAGATGAAGCTTAACGAGTAACGAGTAGTGCGTAAATTACTCGTTACTCATTACTCGTTACTCATCATGCCTTTCTTCATCGCCCTCATTCTCATCCTCAGCGGCCTGGTCGTCTTCTGGCTCGGCCGTCGATCGCAAACGGAAGCGGGACTGCCAATCGGGCGCGTGATCTATTCCGATACGCGCGGCTGGCAGTCGCTCGAAAAGCCGTTGTTCTCGCCTACCCGGCGGCTGGCCGGCAAACCCGATTATCTGGTACAGCAAGGTCGCGCGATTATTCCAATCGAAGTAAAATCATCAACCGCGCCTGCCGCTGGGCCGCGCCGCAGTCACGTGTTGCAACTGGCCGCGTACTGCCTGCTCGTCGAAGAGACCTATCGGCAGACACCAAAATATGGTATCGTCAAATATGCCGACCAGATGTTTGCCGTCGATTACACGGAATCACTTCAGGCGGCGCTGCTCGACGTGATGGCCGCGATGCGTGATGATGTCGCTCACGCCGCAGCCCACCGCTCCCATGACGAAGCCGCCCGGTGTGTCCACTGCGGCTATCGACATGCGTGTGATGAGCGATTGGCTTGATCTATGCCGACGACTGTCTCAAAGCCCGTCAACGCCGATGAACAACTGCGCGCCGCGCGGCAATCGCGTTTACCGCAACGTGATCAGCCGCCGCCCCGCCGCATGTTTTTGTTGAGCCATCCGCGCCTCAGCACCTCGCTGCCGCTGGCGCAGGAGATGGCAGCTCAGGTGCGCGCCTACAACATTATTACCGAGATTGTGACGGACAAGGACGCGCTAACCACGCGTCACTTCGAACCTGGTGATATGGTGGTGGCACTCGGTGGTGATGGCTGGATGCTGCATGCGGGGCGTCTCACGGCCGAAGCCGATGTGCCGGTGTTGGGCGTCAACCTCGGTCGCTTGGGGTTTCTGGCCGAAGTGCAACCGACCGAGTGGCGCAGTGTGCTCGATCGGGTGTGCGCGGGCGATTATTGGATCGAGCAGCGCATGATGCTGCACACCGAAGTCTGGCGTGACGATCAGCACCAGCTGAGTTTCGACGTTTTGAATGAAGTCGTCGTCAGCCGCGGCGCAGTGGTGCGGCCCGTCCGCCTGGAGACGCACATCGACGGCGGCTGGTTGACAACTTACGTGGCCGATGGGTTGATCATCGCGACGCCGACCGGCAGCACCGCCTATGCCTTAGCGGTGGGTGGGCCGATTCTCCCGCCGGATTTGAAAAACATTCTATTGATTCCGGTTGCGCCGCATCTAAGCATGGAGCGCGCCATTGTGCTGGCGCGCGGGTCGACCGTCACGGTGATGGTCCACACGGAACATCAAGCGGTCATCAGCGGCGATGGCGCCATCGAGCAGCCGTTGGAAAACGATGATCGCATCATCGCAGAAGCCGGCCCGTACAGCGCGCGTTTCGTGCGCACCCAAGACCCAAGTTATTTTTATCGCACGCTGATGGAACGCATGGGAAAAAACCCGGCGGCTGAGATGAAGCAAAACCCTAATACGTAAAACGTGAAACGTAAAGACTGTCTCGACGTTGACGCCCGCGCTTAATCGAGGACGAATATGAGTGAAACGACCGGACCTCATTACTGTTATTATCATCCCGATGTCGAGACCGAGCTGCGCTGCAACAAGTGCAACCGCTACATCTGCCCCAAAGATGCTGTGCGCACGCCGGTGGGCTATCGCTGCAAAGGCTGCGTGAAAGAGCAGCAAGACATCTTCTTCACCGCCACGCCGATCGATTACGCAGTTGCCACCGTAGTGTCGCTGGCGCTATCAGCCGTGGCCGCAGTCATCATCCCGGCGATTGGTTTCTTCGCCATCTTCGCGGCTCCTGTCGCCGGCGGCATCATCGCCGAAGGGGTACGATTGGCTACCGGCAAACGGCGCGGACGTTACATCTGGATGGTGGTGATTGCCTGCATGATCATCACGGCGGGCCTCAGTCTGTGGTTCAGGCCGGAAGTGCAATATGCACTGTCATTGGGGGTGTTCGGCCCCGTAATGTTTACCCTGTTGTGGATGGGCGTCTATCTGGTCATCAGCCTGGGTATCGTCGCCGCACGCTTGCGGTTCATGAAATAGCTATGACGCTACTGCAAGGCTCTAGCCGCCGTCCTCGGCGGCGTATTCCACGTTCAACTCCGCCCCGACGCCTGGCAGGCCACTGGCCCGCTGCGCCGGGTATGGCCGGACGGGGCTTCGCCTAGCGCGTCGCTGGTGCTGAGCGCCGGGTACGACGTGAGCAGCTTTTTCAGTGGAGTCAGCTATGCTTTCCGAACTCACTATTGTCGATTTCGCCATCATCGATCGGCTGCGCCTGAGCCTTGCGCCGGGCTTCAACATCCTCACTGGCGAAACGGGTGCGGGCAAATCGATCATCATCGATGCGGTCAGCTTACTATTAGGCGGCAAGCCCGATAGTAACGCCGTGCGCAGCGGTTGCGATCGCACGTTGATTGAAGGCGCGTTCGATCTTCCCCCGGCGGCTGAGCTGCGCACCCTGCTGATCGATAACGATCTGGGGAATGAAGATGACCCCGATCGGCTGCTGCTGGCCCGCGAGGTTCGCTCGGGCGGGCGTTCGACGGCGCGCGTGAATGGCCGCGCCGTGCCGTCCAGTCTGCTGCGCGAGATCGGCGAACGACTCATCGACATTCACGGCCAGAGCGAACATCTGTCATTGTTGCGACCACGCCAGCACGTCGATTTGCTCGACCGGTATGCGGGCACGTGGGAACAGCGCGAAGTCTGTGCCACACACGTCGCGCAGTGGCGCGCCGTCCGCAAAGAGCTCAGCGAACTGCTCAAAAGTGAGGCTGAACTGGCGCGGCGCGTGGACATGCTAAAGTTTCAGGTCGAAGAAATTCGTGCGGCCAAGTTGAAGCCCAACGAAGACGACGAGTTGACCATCGAGCAGAAACGGTTGGCGAACGCCGAAACACTGGCCGCCTTAGCCGACGATGCCTACACCGCATTGTACGAAGGCGCCGGCGAAACGCCCGCGGCCCTCGACGCATTGGCGCAGGCCCAGAAAGCGCTGGCAGGCTTAGCCAAGATCGATCCGCAGTTTGCCGAGCATCTGGGCACGCTCGATTCCGTCACAGCGCAGATCGACGATCTGGCGCACGAAGTGCGGCGCTACCACGAAGCGATTGAGTATTCACCCAAACGATTGAATGCGGTTGAAGATCGACTCGATCTGATCAAGCGCCTCAAGCGCAAATATGGCGCGACGATTTCTGACACGCTGGCCTTTGCCGAACGCGCGGAGAAGGAACTCGGCACGTTGGAATATTCCGGCGAACGGATGGCCGAACTGCGCGAGGAAGAAGACAAGTTGCTGCACGAAATCGGTCGGGCCGGGAAAGACCTATCGGCGGCGCGCAAGACCGCCGCAGAAAAGCTCTCCGCCGGGATCGAAGCCGAGCTCAACGATCTGCGCATGGCCGGCGCACACTTCGCGGTCGATCTAGGCTGGGAGCCGGCCGAGAACGGCGCATATGCCAACGGGCAGCGCGTGGCTTTCGATGCCACCGGGCTTGACCGGGTGGAGTTTCTTGTCGCACCTAATGTCGGCGAAGGGTTGAAGCCGCTGGTGAAGATCGCATCCGGCGGCGAGACCGCGCGCCTGATGCTGGCCTTGAAGACCGTGCTCTCGCGCGCCGATCAAACCCCCACGCTGATCTTCGACGAGATCGATCAGGGCATCGGCGGGCGGGTAGGCTCGACGGTGGGACAGAAGCTGTGGGGCTTGAGCAAGAATCATCAAGTGGTGTGCATCACGCACCTGCCGCAGCTGGCCGGTTATGGCGACGCGCACTTCAAAGTTGAAAAGACCAGCGACGGCGAGCGCACCCTCGCGCACGTGACGCCGTTGAACGACAAGGCCCGCGTGGAAGAACTGGCGCAGATGCTGGGGGCCAGTGGCGATGGCGCGGTGAAGAGCGCTAAAGAGATTTTGCGCAACGTGGCGGAAGAGAAGAAATGAGCACGATCACTTTCATGTCTTCCGGCGAAATGTCGGCGCGATTGAGCATGGCTCATCGGGCGGTGTTGGCGCGCCTTGATGAACCGCTGCGCGCGATCTTTGTCGACACGCCGGCTGGCTTTCAGGAAAACGCCGCCGCGCTGGCCGAGAAGGCCGTGGAATATTTCAAGCACAATCTGCAGCAGAACCTCAGCATCGTTTCATTCAAGTCGAAGCAAGAGGCGACGCCAGAGCAGATGAACGAAGTCGCCGCGCAGATCCGATCGGCCAACTATGTGTTCGCCGGGCCGGGCAGTCCCACGTATGCCGTGCGCCACTGGATCGATACGCCGATCGCTGCCGCCTTTGCCGCGCAGTTGCAATCGGGCGGGCACCTGGTCTTTGCCAGTTCTGCCGCCATCGCGATGAGCCGCTATGTTGTACCGGTCTACGAACTTTACAAAGCTGGACACGATCCATACTGGGTGGATGGACTCGATCTGTTAGGGCCATATGGACTGGAGTTGGCAATCATGCCACATTGGAACAACAGCGAAGGCGGCGCGGCGTTTGACACGCGCTATTGCTTCATCGGCAAGCGGCGGCTGAAAGCGATGGAGGATCTGCTGCCGGGATCGGCCCACATGATCGGATTGGATGAGAACACGGCCTGCGTCTTTGATCTGGCGGCGCACACCTGCGAGGTCTTCGGCTCAGGGCGAGTCGTGCTGCGGCACTCGGGGCAAGAGAAATCATATTCACCCGGCACGAAGTTAGGCTGGGAAGAATTGAAGTAAAACCATCAGAAACCCGGTTTCTGTAAAAGTCTCCGGGAAGTTTTTTTCGCTACCACTTCCAATCGGGGAAGGTGTTGACCCCGCTTTGTTTTCCAACATTTTTATACATGTGAACATCGGTGAACGGCTCGCCCAATAAACCATCGTGAATGGCCCACGAACGCCCCCGCACCGTTTGTTCCATCCCCGGCATACGAAACGGCGTCGAGCCGTCGAGCCGCTGGTGCAACACGCCGCCCGGCTGAAACTCCTGCTGAATCCATTCCATGCGCCGTCGTCCCAGGCTGTAGGCACAGCCGAAACCCTCGAATAAGAGGGCGGTATGATACGCCAACGGTTCCATCAGATACATGTCATGACCTAAGCGCGCCACAAACTGTTCAAACGTCGGCAATATCTTGCGTGACATCCGCAAGCCCCGCCGCACCTGACCCGGAGCCAGCCCCGCCTGCATCGCGGCAATTTCGGCCTCCACATTGCGCGTCAGTGTTCCAAATTTTGTCGGTTCGCCGCCCCAATCGCGATCGACTTGAAAGCGCGGCGCATCAGGATCATTGGTGACGAAAAGCAAGACCAGCATTTGATTGTTGACTGTGTCGACGAGTTGAATGTAAAGCGCCGGATCCCGATCGCTCAACTGCCGCCACAGGCGAATTTCCACCAAGCCGGTGTGGGGTGAGGCGTCGACGAGCACGACTTTTTCACCGCGCGGATTGCACAGTGTCACTTTATCGAGGCTGAAACGCTCTATCAGATCGTCCAGCAGTAGGGTATGATAAACTTGATCGCGCCGGTCCTCGGGCAACTGATTGATCGTCGCCAGCGAGTTCAACAACGACCCATCCGGTGCGATCAAGCGTGTACCATCGGGCGTCAGGATCCGATCCATCACCATCACTCTTGCTTTCCTTTGAGCGTGCGATCCATCTGGCGGGCCGCATCACGCGCAGCAATGGACTGCCGCTTATCATATTGCCGTTTGCCACGCGCCAGCGCAATCTCGATCTTGGCCCGCCCATTCTTCAGGTAGATGCGCAGCGGAATCAAGGTGTAGCCCTTCTCGTTCAACTTCGCTAGGATACGCGCGATTTCCTTGCGGTGCAGCAGCAACTTGCGCGGCCGCAGCGGATCATGGCCGGCGCGCCCGGCGGGATCATACGGCGAGACGTGGACGTTGACCAAATACAATTCCTCGCCGCGCGGCTGCACGTAACCTTCGCGCAGATTAGCCTGCCCGGCCCGGATCGATTTGATCTCTGTCCCTAACAGAGCCAGCCCAGCCTCAAAGCGATCCTCAATGCTGAAGTCATGAGTTGCCTTGCGGTTGGTGGCCACAACTTTAACGTCACTCGTTGATTTATTCATAATCGCCTATGATGCAGTGCGGCATGAAGATGACCCAAGTATAACACCAGACCCAAAAAAGACGTAGAGGGTAATTCATTTTAGCCCTCTACGTCCTTTATTTCAACCACTCACTTTAATTGCTGGCTACTTCCCGGTCAGGACGTACTCCACCGCCCGATCGAGTTGGGGATCCAGCGCCGGATCGTCGCCACGCTCGACGGTAACGTTCGGCTCGATGCCGGTCCCGTGAATGCCGTGATTATCGGGCGTGAACCAGCGCGCGATGGTGACCCGCAGCTGCGAGCCGTCGTCCAGCCGATTGATCTGCTGCACCGATCCCTTGCCAAAGGTCTGCGTGCCGATCAGTACCCCGCGGTCGCGATCTTGAATGGCACCGGCCACGATCTCCGCGGCGCTGGCCGAACCACCGTTGACCAGCACCACCAGCGGAATATCCTGCGCAATGCCGGTGTCATCCGAACGGAACACCTGCTCGTCGCCATCTTTTGTGCGTTCGTACAACACCACGCCGTCCGGCAAGAACATATCGGCCACCTGCACCGATTGATCGAGGAAGCCGCCGGGGTTATCGCGCAGGTCGAAGATCAGCCCCTTGGGATTCTGCGCCAACAAGTCCTGCACCGCTGCCTGCAACTGTTGGGCCGTGGTTGACGCATCAAACTTGCTCAACGTCACGTAAGCGACATCGTTAGCGAGCATCTTCGATTCCACCAACTTGATCTCGATCTTGGCGCGGACGACCTCGACCTTGAGCGGCTTATCCTCGCCTTCGCGCACGATCGTCAACGTCACTTTCGAGCCATCGGGGCCGCGCACTTTGGCGACCTGCTCGGAAAGGTCGCCACCTACAATCGATTTGCCGTCCACCTCGATGATCAAATCGCCCGACTTCAAGCCGGCCTTTTCGGCAGGTGAAGCTTGAAAGACGCGTGAGATCTGCAAAGCACGGCTCTTGTTCAACTGCACGTAAGCGCCGATGCCGCTGAACGAACCGGTGGCATCTTCCTCGATCAATTTCGCTGCTTCAGGTGACACGAACGAGGTGAATTGATCCTCCAGCCCAAAGATCATGCCGCGAATCGCATTGTATTCCAGTTCTTTGCCCGTCGCCAAATCGTCGCCATAGTATTCTTTTTGCAGCAGATCGTACGCTTCCCAGAACGTCTCAAACGCCGGAGCCGTTGAAGCCGGAGTCTGCGCATCATTGGCCCCGCTTACCGCCGATTTTTCGGGGGTACGGGTGGCCGCCGGAGCAGCCACCGGCTCACTCGTCGGGGAACCTGCCGCTAAGGCCGTGGGCACCGTCGTGCGCCCGCTGGCATAGCCTACCATATAGCCGCTGGTCGCTATCGCCGCCACCAGCACAAACGCCAATACACCCATGAGAATCCGATTTGTTTTCATCACCCTCTCACTCTCTTGAAACCAAGTTTCTTCGTAACTGCCCAGCCTCCGTCATTGCGAGCGCTTTCCGCGAAGCAATCTCCCTGACCATCGGCAAATATCGCTGACAGGAGTAAGATTGCTTCGTCGCACGCCCTACCCGCAAAGCGGGGGCGCGCTTGGCGAAGACGCTCACCTGCCCCGCGTCGTTGACGGGGTCGCAATGACGGCTGAGATGTTACGCTTCTTCATCAATTGTCCCGCTTACGCCTTAACCCATGATTAACGGTCTGTGAAAATTCACCGCAAGTTACCGAAAAGCTGTGACCGCTCGATCGAGCTGGGGATCGCGCCCGTTCGTCACATCCTCCTGCGTCAATTCAACGGCGATATCGGGATCCAGCCCTTTACCCGTAATCTGACGACCCTTGGGCGTCAGCCATTCGGCCACCGTGACGTGCACCGACGATCCATCGGACAGCGGCACCACGTTCTGCACGGAACCTTTGCCATAGGTCTTCTGCCCGACTAACACCGCCCGCCCGCGATCTTGCAGCGCACCAGAAACGATCTCACTGGCACTGGCCGTGCCGCCGTTGACCAACACGACCAAGGGTAAATCGCGCGCCGCGCCCGTGGCTTCAGCCTTAAAATCCTGCTCGCCGCCGTCGCGCCGCTTCTCACTGACCACCACGCCGTCGACAAATTGGCCGGCAATATCGATCGCCGAGTCCAGCAAACCGCCGCCGTTGTCGCGCAGATCGAAGATCAATTTCTGCGCGCCTTGCTTTCGCAGATCCTCAACTCCTTTGATTAGTTCATCTTTGGAGGTCTCGGCGAAGATATTGAGTTTCATGTAGCCCACGCCCGGGGCCTGAGTCAACAGGCGCCACGTGACCGACGGCACGCTGATTTCCGCGCGCGTGATGTTGAAGGCCAGCTGCTGCCCGGCCCGATTCACTTCGACCTTGACCGGCGTACCGACCTCACCGCGCAGCAGCGACGTCACCTTTTCAAATTTCATCTCCGGCGTGATCGACGTGTCATCGATCTTGACGAGCACATCGCCTTCTTTGACTCCGGCTTGCGCCGCGGGCCGATCGGGAAACGGCGACAACACAATGCGCCCGTCGTTCTCGCGCCGCACATTCGCCCCGATCCCGCCAAACTTGCCGCTCAACTGCTGGCTTTGCAATTCGGTCTGCGGCGGCTCGATGAAGACCGTGTAGGGATCTTTGAACGACTCCAGCATGCCGCGCACCGCGCCATACGTGCGGTCTTGCTCGGTAGGCAGCTGGCCGTAGAAAAGATTTTCGGCCACGCCCCACGCCTCATCCAACAAGGGCGCATGTCCACCACTGCCCTGCCCGCTCAGAAAGCCGGTCACTTGCGGAGCAAGCATGATGCCGGCAAAAAACGCCGCTTCGATCAAGAGGCCGATCAATAAAAAACCGGCTATGCGCCGGAATGAAATCTTCATGGCACGTCCCTTAACGCTCAATCTGCGCTGATTCTAACATACCGGGGAGAGCGTCGCAAGGCATGTCCCCGCGAGGTCTGGCGAGTCGTGTTATACTGCGCGCATGCCCGATCAAATGACGATCTATCGCCAACATGCCGATCAATATGATCAGCTGACCGCCCACGAAGACTACGAGCAGCGGCTCTATCCCGCGCTGGCGGCCATCCGATCGTTCGATCACGCCGACGTCGTCGAGTGGGGCGCGGGGGCGGGACGCGTCAGCGCACTGCTAGCGCCTTACGCCCGATCGATCGTTGCCGGCGATCTGCACGCGCCTATGCTGCACGTGGCCGCGGCGAAATATCGGCAGTTCGCGCACTTGAAGTGGCAGACGCTGGTGATGGATCATCGGCACGCGCCGCTGCCCGATCAAGTGGCCGATGTCGCGCTCGCCGGCTGGACGCTGTGCTATCTCGCGCGCAAATTCTGCGGTGAGACCTGGCAGCAGCAGCTCACGCAAGCGCTTGATGAAATGCGGCGGGTGCTGCGCCCCGGCGGCACGATCATCATCATCGAGACGCTGGGCACCGGCGAGACCGAGCCGCGCCCCATGGCCGACTGGTTCGCCGAATATTTCGACTTCCTCGAAAACGACCTCGGGTTTAGCGCCACGGCGATCCGCACCGATTTGAAATTCGATTCATTGGATCAGGCCGCCGCGACGATTAAGTTCTTCTTCGGCGACGAGTGGGATGAAAAAGTCCGCCGCAACAACTGGATCATCGTGCCGGAGTGTACGGGCCTCTGGTGGAAAGTCATCGAATAAATCCATCGTCTACGATCGAATCGAGTCAAATCTCTGCGCGAATCAGCGCTAATCTGAGGATAAAGAACATGCGTGACGTCAGTGTAATTGGAATCGGGCAAGTACCTGTTGGCGATCTGTGGGACAAGCCCATTTACTTCCTCGCCGTGGATGCGCTGCTGGCGGCCATTCGAGATGCGCGCGTCGAACAGATCGACAGCGTATATATCGGCAACATGTTATCCAGCACGCTGGCCGGACAAGATCTGCTGGCGGTGCTGGCGGCCGATCAAGTGGGCCTGCGCGGCGTGGAAGCCGTGAAGATCGAGGCGGCGTGCTCGTCGGGCGGCGCGGCCTTTCGAGAAGGTTATCTGGCCGTGGCCAGCGGACTGGTGAATTTCGCGTTGGTGTGCGGCGTGGAGAAGATGCTCGATCATCCGGGGGAAGAAATCACCGAGGGCCTGGTGAGCGCATCGGATGCCGATTGGGAAGCGGCGCTGGGCGATACGTTTGTCGCCATCAACGCCCGCTTGATGCAGCGCTACATGCACGAGTATGGCATCCCGCATGAAGACTTTGCGCCCTTCCCCATCAACGCGCATCACAACGCGGTGAACAATCCCAATGCGATGCTGCGCTATGAATTGACCAAAGAGAAATTCAACCAAGCGCGTATGATTGCCGATCCGATCAACCTGCTGGACTGCTCGCCCGTGTGCGATGGCGCCGCAGCGGTGGTCCTGTGCCCGACCGAGATTGCGCGGCAATTCAGCCCGTACCCGATCAAAGTGCGGGCGAGCGCGATTGCCACCGATAGTCTGGCGCTGCACGATCGGCATAATTTGCTGGCGTTGGAAGCAGTGGCACTGTCGGCGCAGAAGGCGTTTGCGCAAGCGAAGTTGACCACGCACGACGTCGACTTCTTTGAAGTACACGATGCCTTCTCCATCATGGCGGTGGCGAGCCTGGAAGCGAGCGGTTTTGCCGAACCGGGCAAAGGCACGCGCCTCGGCCTCGACGGTGAGATTGCGATTGGCGGCAAACTGCCGATCTGCACGATGGGCGGCCTGAAGGCGCGCGGACATCCGGTGGGGGCGACGGGCATGTACCAGATCGTCGAAGCGATGCTGCAGCTGCGCGGACTGGCCGGAAAGAATCAGGTTAAGGATGCGACGATCGGCATGACGCAGAATATCGGCGGCAGCGGCTCGAATGTGGTGACACATATTTTTGAACGTGGTGCGTAGTGCGTGGTGCATTTCGCGCATGTCATGTCCGAGTGTTTTAGTCGGGCATCCAGATGACAATCTGGCAGATCACGGTGATTGTTCATTGGATTCCCGCTACGCCCTGTCCGCGCATAGCGCGGGGGCGCGCAAGAGCGAAAGCACGCGGGAATGACCACGCCACAAAACGGAGATTATAGTGTGACGAACAAAGCTTTCATCAGCGCGGTGCTGGTGTTACTGCTATTAATTCTGGTCGGTTGCAGCCCGGCGGATGTGCAGGACCTCAAGAATGCCGCGTCTGAATCGGCCACGCTGGCAGCATTTATAGCCGACACACAGCCGACGAAGGGCGCGCGGCCTGGAGCGACAGTGGCGGCGAAGTCGACAAAGAAGCCGACGCGCACAGTCACCAAAAGCGCGGCGCCACCAGCGACGGCGGGTAAACGCGTCAAGAACACGCCCGGCGATTTCGATTTCTATGTGCTGGTGTTGTCGTGGTCGCCTGATTATTGCGCGGGCAGCAACGTCGACGATCCGCAGCAGTGCAGCCTCGGCAAGAAGCTGAGCTTTGTGCTGCACGGCCTGTGGCCGCAATACAATCGCGGCTATCCCGCCGATTGCTCCATCGTCAATCTGCCCAAAGATGCCCAGCAGAAATTCCCCAATCTCTACCCCAGCCCCAAGTTGTACACGCATGAGTGGAATAAGCACGGCACTTGCTCTGGCTTGAAGCCTGAAGAATATCTGACGCTATCGAAGACGCTGAAAGAATCAATCGCGATCCCAGCGGCTTATCACAGCCCCGCGAAAGCGTTTCGCACGACAGTCGATGAGTTGAAGACCGCCTTCGTTTCAACAAACTCGACAGTGAGCGCCGACGCACTGGCCGTGCAGTGCTCCGGTTCAGGACGATACTTGCAAGAGCTGCGCATCTGCTTCTCGCGCGAAGGGCAACCGATCGCGTGTAGTCAAGAAGTTCAGAACGATGCGGCTAAGAGCTGCGGCAAAGCGGATTTTCTGGTGAGGAATGTTAGGTGATCAGGGATCGGTTAATCAGGGATCGGGGATCAAGCTTGTAGGTGAACAAAAGGCCATGAAACATTACCTTTGCCTTTACGCCATACTGATTGTGCTCATGTCAGCGTGCAGTTCGACTCCCACACCAGTCTCACCGCGTGTGTCAGCGACGTTGCCAATTTCGACAAAACCGCCAACCGTAACCGCGACCCGAAGTCCCGTACCAACCGCGACGTTTACCAAGACACCAAAACCAACCTCAACGGCAACCGCCACACCATCTCCAACTGCAACGCCTATCGTCCTGCCGACCAAACAGGTTCTCATGCAGTTTGGAGTTTATGGCGGAGACGGCGGCTCGCCAACGGACTTCTATTTTGGACGTGACACGCCCGAATGGGTTCTCTATACTGATGGACAGTTGCTTTTCCGCAAGTCCGACGAAAACGGCGACTGGTTTGCCGAAACAACGCTCACTGTGTCGCAAATGTGTTCACTGTTAACACGCATTCAGCGCACGGGTCTCTTTGAGGTGCAAGGGGATGGTTCACTGGACACGGCCGATCCGATATATCAATTCGACAATACGACTCAGTACAGTGACGGAGCGCCCGTTTACATGATTCAAGTTAATGGACGCCTGCATAAGCTTCTGAATATTTACTTGCGCTACGTACCATATCTAATTCCAGAAGCGAAAGCCACCTTCAATCTATTCAGCAGGTATACGACTCCTGCAAAGCTGATCCCGTATCAAGCAAAATATGCACTGTTGTGGATTGAACAAGGACAAGGTAATCTCGCATACGCCACACCAGCGCCAACACCACAGGCGTGGCCTGCAGATCTGCCTTCGCTTGAGAGATTGGCTGAAAATAACATTCAGACTTCATCGTACGTTGATGAAAGTTACGAGCTACCAGTATCGCAGGTGCTGATTAAAGGTGAAGACGTTCAACCGATACTTAGTTTATTTGACAATCATCTGACGGGCAAACTGTTTGACACAGACAATGGCGAACACTATGTGATCGCACGTCCTTTGCTGCCGCACGAGTCACCCGGCACTCTCTCGTCATACCCTTATGAATCTGTTGAATTTGATTTGCCGTTTAAGTGTAGCAAGTAATAGTGCAAGGATCCTATCCGGACCTATCAAGCACTTCATAAAGACTTTGGCGGGAATCCATTGAAAATGAAAAGGGCTTCATCATGCACTACCAGCAGATCATCCAATCACAATACTTGGCAACATTGGCGATGTTGAATCAGGCTATCGAGAAATGTCCGGACGCCCTGTGGAACGATCCAGCCGACAAGAACCGGTTCTGGCATGTCGCTTATCATGCGTTGTTCTACACGCATCTCTATTTGCAGCCGACTGAGCAAGCATTCAGGCCCTGGGCCAAACAGCGCCAGGCACACGACTTAGCGCAAACGGCTGACCCTTATTCTAAAGCAGAAATCCTGGAATATCTTGCGTTCTGCCAACAGCAAGTGACCGAGATAGTGCCGCAGCTGAACCTTGATGCGGAATCGGGTTTTTACTGGTTGCCCTTAAACAAGGCCGAGCTGCAAATCTATACCATCCGGCATTTACAGCAGCATGCCGGTGAGTTGATGGAACGCCTGGGTGCGCGGGCCGATCTTGAGGTGGATTGGGTCGGCATGCAACACGAATGAAGTGAGCAGTCACAGAAGACCGGTCAGGTGGCCCTTATGACGTTTGATTACCCGGAATCCTGTAGGCCACCTGACCGGTCTTGCGATCGTACTAATGCCCACTCTCTACGTTCTCGTCAGCTTGCCGGGTTCAGGTAAAAGCCACTGGGCACAGACCAACGCCAATCTCGCACCATCCGCGACATGGCCTCACATTTCGACCCACCGGGACGTGATGAGTTCGATCGGGTGGTGAAGATTACGGGCTGAAAGATCGACAAGCCGTGATTGGGTTGCGTACCACGCACTACGCACCACAGTGGTATAATCCGCACCGTTGTACATCGGGCAGCACCTCACAAACTCCACGCATCAGCGTGATACCTCAAAGGAGAATCACCATGGCAGTCATCGAATTTATCAATGCGCGTGAAATCCTCGATTCACGCGGCAACCCCACCGTCGAAGTCGACGTTGTGTTGGACGACGGAGCATGGGGACGGGCAGCCGTCCCGTCGGGCGCGTCGACGGGCGACAATGAAGCGCTGGAATTGCGCGATGGCGACAAGAAGCGCTACGGCGGCAAAGGCACGTTAAAGGCCGTGCAAAACGTGCTGGGCTCCATCGCCGAAGAAGTCGTCGGGATGGATGCGGACGATCAGGTCGCCATCGATCAGGCGATGATCGATCTGGATGGTACGCCCACCAAGGCCAACCTCGGCGCGAACGCCATCCTGGGCGTCAGCCTCGCCGTAGCCAAGGCCGCGGCTAATTCATTGGGCATGCCGTTGTATCGCTACATCGGCGGCGTGGAAGCGCGCGTATTGCCCGTGCCGATGATGAACATCCTCAACGGCGGCAAGCACGCCGCCGACAGCACCGACATGCAGGAATTCATGATCCTGCCGGTGGCCGCGCCCAGCTTCAACGAAGCCGTGCGCTGGTGCGCCGAGACGTATGCGGCGTTGAAGGGCGTGCTGAAGAAGCGCGGCTACAACACCAGCGTCGGCGACGAAGGCGGCTTTGCGCCCAGCCTCAAGAGCAACGCCGAAGCTTTTGAAGTGATCCTGGAAGCCATCACCAAAGCCGGTTACAAGCCGGGCGAGGAAATTTTCCTGGGCATGGATCCCGCGTCGAGCGAGTTCTATCAAGATGGCAAGTACGTGCTGGCGAAGGAAGGCAAGAAGTTGAGCAGCGCCGAGATGGTCGATTGGTACGTGAACGTCGTCAATCAGTATCCGATCATTACGCTGGAAGACGGCATGGCGCAGGACGATTGGGCGGGCTGGAGCCTGTGCTATGAAAAACTCGGCAATCGCATTCAGATCGTCGGCGATGATTTGCTCGTGACCAACATGAAGTACATCGAGCGCGCCATCAAAGAGAAGTCCTGCAATTCGCTGCTGTGCAAGCTCAACCAGATTGGCACGCTGACCGAGTCGATCGACGCCTCGCGCATGTCGCAGCGCGCGGGCTGGACGGTGGTCGTGTCGCATCGCAGCGGCGAGACCGAAGACAGCACCATTGCCGATGTCGTCGTGGCACTGAACGCGGGTCAGATCAAGACCGGCGCGCCATGCCGCAGCGATCGCATCGCCAAGTACAACCAGCTGCTCCGCATCGAAGAAGAGCTGGGCGACGCGGCTGTGTACGCCGGCAAGAGCGCCTTCAAGAATCTGTAGACCTCACCCCCTAACCCCCTCTCCTGAAAACACCCACTCCGCTGCGCTGCGGGGCGCTTCGCGAAAACGTTTTCAGGAGAGGGGGAATGTATTACATTCATCAATCAGCCATCAATTCTATGAACCCTTTACTAATAAATTTTCCTGATTCATTTGATACCGAACGTTTGACCATCCGCGCGCCGCGCGTGGAAGATGCAGCGGAAGTCATCGAGGCCGTGACCGAATCGTTGACTGAACTTCGCCCGTGGATGCCGTGGGCCAAAGACGCGCCCACTCTGGAAGGCACGCAGATCCGCCTGCGTCAGGCCATGGCGCACTGGATCACCCGCCAGGACCTGCCACTTCACATCTACCTGAAAGGCACTTCAACCTTTGTCATGGGTAGCGGTCTGCATCGCATGGATTGGGAGTCCGGCAAGTTTGAGATCGGCTACTGGGTGCGGACGAAGTTCCTGGGGCAAGGCTTCGTTACGGAGGCCGTCAACGGCATTACGGCTTATGCCTTCAAAGAGCTGCACGCCAACCGGGTGGAGATTCGCTGCGATGCGCAGAACATCCGCAGTGCGGCCGTGGCCAAACGCTGCGGCTTCCTGCTGGAAGGCATTCTGCGTCACGATGCGCTGGACGTGGAAGGGCAGCTGCGCAGCACGATGGTCTATTCCAAGCTGACGCCCAACGAATTCAATTACTACGACGAATGATCAATGATCAATGACAAGTGGCCGGCAACTAATAACCAACTACCAACAGCCAATGACCAGGAACCATAATGAAATCTAAAGCCATGGAAGTACAACCTGTTACCTTAGCCGGTCAGCACGTGCGCCTTGAACCGTTGACGATGGATCATCTCAATGTGCTGTGGGATATCGGGCAAGACCCTGACTTGTGGAAGTGGACGCCCTATCACATTAAGACACGCGACGAAATGCACACCTACATCCAGACGGCGTTGAACTGGCAAGAGATCGGCACTGCCCGGCCCTTCGTCACGATCGAGCGGGCGACCGATCGAGTGGTGGGCAGCACGCGCTTCGGCAACATCGACATCCGGAATCGCCGCGTGGAGATCGGTTGGACGTGGATCGGCCAACCGTGGCAGCGCACTGTCATCAACACCGAGGCCAAGTTCCTGATGCTGCAACATGCTTTCGAAGTGTGGCACTGCATCCGCGTGGAATTGAAGACTGATGTGTTGAACGAGCGATCACGCGCGGCCATCTTGCGGATTGGCGCCAAAGAAGAAGGCATCTTCCGCCATCACATCATCACGGATAGCGGCCGCCTGCGCGACACCGTGTACTTCAGCATCATCAACGACGAATGGCCGGAGGTGAAAGACCGGCTGCAAGCGATGCTGGCGGAGCCGTTCGTAAAGAGTAATACGTAAAACGCAAACAGCCTTCATCTCGTTTTGCGCCTTACGTTTCACGTTTTACTCAGCATGCCTAAACACGATCAAGGCATCGACGTCAGCCTCAAGCGCCAGCGCTACACCGTCATTCCGCGCACATTGGTCTTCATCACTCGCGACGATCGCGTGTTGCTGCTGCGCGGCGCGCCCACCAAACGCATCTGGGCCAACAAGTACAACGGCATCGGCGGCCACATCGAACGCGATGAGGATATTTACTCCGCCGCGTTGCGCGAAGTCCGCGAAGAAACCGGCCTGGCTGTCGACGATCTCCGCCTCGTCGGGCTGATCAACATCGATGGCGATCAACCGACGGGCATCATGCTCTTCGTCTTTACCGCTGAATCTCGATCGGGTGATCCGATCCCCTCGGAAGAAGGATCGCTGGAATGGATCGCCCGCAATCAATTGGCGCAGATCGATCTGGTGGAAGACCTGCCGACGATCCTGCCGCGCGCTCTGGATTTGCCGCCCAGCGCCCCACCCTTCTTTGCGCACTATCACTACGACGAACAAGAACGTCTGGTGATCCGTTTTGTCCAACCACCGCTGCATTGACGTTGCCTGATCTTTTCACATAGGAGTCATCATGAAACGCTTTCTGACTGTCTTATCCGCGCTTGGTCTGGGATTATTCTTTGTGCTAACGGTAACAACCACACAGGCTGCCACGCCCTCGCCGATCAATCGGGGTGTGTCTCACTTGCATTCAGCGAACGCCGTCCAACACACGCAGCCCATCACGCCCGGCGCACCTGTCGATATCGTACTGGTGCTCGATCGATCTGAATCGCAGTCCTACGATTTTGAGCTCTTGCCCGAACCTTATGCGAGTAAGTGTCAGGTATCAGGACATCGTGAACTGTTTTCTTTCGAAAAAGTATCAAGACATCGTGAACTGTTTTCAAGCTCTGGCCGGTAAGTCAAAGTTGATCCAAGCTTTCTCCCAACAGGAGGAAGCATGGACGACAAACAGGA
>JBGSPW010000258.1:0-1978 GCA_041738395.1 Thermoflexales bacterium | reverse complement strand
TTCAGCCAGCAAACACGCGGCCTGATGCGAGGGTGAGACTTCCACAAACGGTGGATCGATTTCCTTGCAACGATCGATCGCGACCGGACAGCGTGGATGAAAGCGGCAACCCGTGGGAATATTAAGCGGATTCGGCGTTTCGCCTTGCAAGATCACACGCTCGCGCCGTTCACGCGGATTAGGCACAGGCACCACCGACAACAACGCGCGGGTGTACGGATGCTGTGGATTTTGCAACACGTCGCGCGTCGCACCCACCTCGACGATGCGGCCCAGATACATCACCGCCAGCCGATCGGCAAAGTACGCCACCGTGCCCAGATCGTGCGTGATGAACAGGATGCTGATGCCGCGTGATTCGCGCAGGCCGCGCAGCAAGTTGAGAATATCGGCGCGGATCGACACGTCGAGCATGGACACCGGTTCGTCGGCGATCAGCAATTCGGGCTGCAGCACTAACGCGCCCGCAATCACCACCCGCTGCCGCTGCCCACCCGAGAGTTCATACGGAAAACGCCGGTAGTAATCTTCGGCGGGACGCAGCCCAGCTTCTTCCAACGCATGCTTCACACGGGCCACGCGCTCTTCGGGCGCACGGGCCAGACCATGCACTTCCAATGGCTCGGCCACAATCCCGTAGATCGACGACCGGGGATTGAGCGACTCGTACGGATCTTGAAAGACCAGCTGCGCGCGCTGCCGCAGCCGCCTTAACATGATCGATTGAATGCCGGCCGGTTCGGGAACATCCTGCACCGGCGTAGTCTTCGTCTCGACGCTCAGCACGCCGGTGCGTTGGCGTCGCTCGTGTACCGTCACCTGCTGGCCGTTGAACAAGATCGATCCGGCAGTGGCTTCTTCCAATCCCATCAACGTCCGCGCGATGGTCGTCTTGCCGCAGCCCGATTCACCGACCAGCGCCAGCACCTCGCCCTTCGCCAGCGAGAACGTCACATCGTCTACGGCTTTCACCTGCTGCGGCGGCGTACGGCGCAGCGCTTCAAAGAGCGTCTGCCGCACGGGAAAATATTTTCGAAGATGGCTGATTTCCAGCACGTTCGTAACCATCAGTCATTCACCTCGGGGCCGGAAAGCAAATGGCAGGCGGCAAGATGCTTGAAGGATAAAGGATGAGGGATGAAGGATGAAGCTTCATCCCTCCGCCTTCCGCCTTCATCCTTTGTTGTCACATCGATCAACTGCGGAGCGACCGAGGCACACCGTTCAATCTTCTTGTGACAGCGCGGCTCGAAACGACAGCCCGGAGGGAGTTCATTCAAGCGCGGGGGATAACCGGGAATGGACAGCAGCTGATCGGTAGGCCGATTGAGATCGGGGAAGGCTTCCAGCAAGCGCTGCGTGTACGGATGCTGCGGCGCGTTGTACACCACATCGATCGGCCCGTATTCCGCCACCTGCCCACCGTACATCACCACCACCGTCTCGCACAATTCGGCCACCACGCCCAGATCGTGCGTCACCAGCACGATGGCCAACCCCAACTCGCGTTGAATCTTTTCCAGCAACTCCAGAATCTGCGCCTGAATCATCACGTCCAGCGCGGTGGTCGGCTCATCCGCGAAGAGCAGCCGCGGGCGGCACGCCAACGCCATCGCGATCATCGCACGCTGGCGCATGCCGCCGGAATATTGATGCGGATATTGCTCCTTGCGCGATTTGGCGATGCCCACCATATCCAGTAGATCGATCACACGCCGATCGGACGCTTCACGCCCAATCGGTTCGTGCTGCAAGATCGCTTCGGCAATTTGATCGCCCACGGTGCGCACGGGATTCAGCGCATTCATCGCGCCCTGAAACACCATTGCCATTTCTTTCCAGCGATAGTGCCGCATCTGCCGATCGGTAATGCGTAATAAATCGATGTCGTCGAACAGCACCTCGCCTGAAGTGATGCGGCCCGCCGATGGGAGCAAGCGCATGATCGAGAGCATCGTCGTCGTCTTGCCGCAGCCCG
>JBGSPW010000223.1:0-15866 GCA_041738395.1 Thermoflexales bacterium | reverse complement strand
GCGGCGACGACTGCCCCCGCAGCGCCTGCGGCCGGCAAGACCAAGATCGGTATCTCGATGTCGGACTATGCGACCGAGCGCTGGCAGCCGGAAGCGAACCTGATGAAGAAGTTGTTGGAAGAGAAGGGCTATGAAGTGCTGCTGCAAGAAGCGAACCATGACGTCAAGCTGCAAAACGATCAGATCGACAACATGGTCGCGCAGGGCGTTAAGGGTTTGATCATTGTGGCCGAAGACGGCGACGCGGCGGCGACGGCGGTGGATAAGGCCGGCAAGGCCGGTGTGAAGGTCATCGCCTACGACCGCCTAATCAAATCGACGGGCATCGCGGCGTACCTGTCGTTCAATAATGAAGAAGTTGGCCGGCAGCAGGCGTTGGGTGTTATGAAGGCCGTGGACATCGACGGCGGCAAGTGGACGAAGGACAATCCGCTGAAGCTGGTGAAGTTAGGCGGCAGCCCGGCCGACAACAACGCCATTCTGTTCCGCAAGGGCCAGGACGAGATCGTGACGCCGTACGTGGACAAGGGCGTGATCAAGGTGGTGGCCGACCAGTGGGTGGACAACTGGGAACCGGCGAACGCGCTGAAGTTGATGGAGAACATCCTGACGGCGCAGAAGAACATGGTTGACGCCGTAGTGGCGTCGAATGACGGCACCGGTCTGGGCGCGCTGCAAGCGCTGAAGGCGCAGGGTCTGGCGGGCAAGGTGCCCATCTCGGGTCAAGACGCGACCGCTGACGGCTGCAACAGCATCGTCAAGGGCGAGTTGACCGTGTCCATCATGAAGGACATCCGCAACCTCGGCCCGATCGCCGTTGACCTGATGGACAAGCTGGTTACGGGCGCAACGATCCCCGAACTGAAGTCCTACACGCTGGCCGCGCTGACGAACGATCCCAAGTACACGGGTGAGGTCAAGGCGCAATTCCTACCGGTGGAGCAGGTCAATCAGGGCAACGTGTTCGACCTCGTCGTGAAGAGCGGTTTCCAGAAGTATGACGATGTCTATCGCGACATCCCCGCCGATCAGAGGCCTGATCCCAATACCGGTGCAGTGGCGAAGCCGGCGGGTGGTGGCAAGATCGGCATCTCGATGTCGGACTATGCGACCGAGCGCTGGCAGCCGGAAGCGAACCTGATGAAGAAGTTGTTGGAAGAGAAGGGCTATGAAGTGTTGCTGCAAGAAGCGAACCATGACGTCAAGCTGCAAAACGATCAGATCGACAACATGGTCGCGCAGGGCGTTAAGGGTTTGATCATCGTCGCCGAAGACGGCGACGCCGCGGCCACCGCCGTGGATAAGGCCCAGAAGGCCGGCGTGAAGGTTATCGCCTATGACCGCCTGATCAAGTCGACGGGCATTGCGGCGTACCTGTCGTTCAACAATGAAGAAGTGGGCCGCCAGCAAGCGCTGGGTGTGTTGAAGGCCGTGGACATCGACGGCGGCAAGTGGACGAAGGACAATCCGCTGAAGCTGGTGAAGTTGGGCGGCAGCCCGGCCGACAACAACGCCATTCTGTTCCGCAAGGGCCAGGACGAGATCGTGACGCCGTACGTGGACAAGGGCGTGATCAAGGTGGTGGCCGACCAGTGGGTGGACAACTGGGAACCGGCGAATGCGCTGAAGTTGATGGAGAACATCCTGACGGCGCAGAAGAACGCGGTTGACGCCGTAGTGGCGTCGAACGACGGCACCGGTCTGGGCGCGCTGCAAGCGCTGAAGGCGCAGGGCCTGGCGGGCAAGGTGCCCATCTCGGGTCAAGACGCGACCGCTGACGGCTGCAACAGCATCGTCAAGGGCGAGTTGACCGTGTCCATCCTCAAGGACATCCGCAACCTGGCCCCGATCGCCGTTGATCTGATGGACAAGCTGGTTACGGGCGCAACGATCCCTGAACTGAAGTCCTACACGCTGGCCGCGCTGACGAACGACACCAAGTACGCGGGTGAAGTTCAGGCGCAGTTCCTGCCGGTGGATCAGGTCACCAAGGACAACGTGTTCGACCTCGTTGTGAAGAGTGGTTTCCAGCCGTATGACGCGGTCTATCGTGACATCCCCGATGCCCAGAAGCCGCCCAAGCCTTAGGGTTGACGCGGTAACGATCGGGTAGTATAACGCTTAGTAGTCTTCCGCGTCTCATCGGCAATGTGCCATGAGGCGCGGAAGACATCCTGAACTATCGGGTGGAGCTGGCGATGAGTGACGACATCATCCTGGAATTCAACAATGTAACGAAGACTTTCCCTGGCGTTAAGGCATTGAGTGACGTCAGTTTCACCGTGCGGCGCGGCGAGATTCACGGCCTGTGTGGCGAGAATGGCGCCGGCAAATCGACGCTGATGAAGATCCTCTCGGGCGTCTATCCCTTCGGGACGTATGAAGGCCGCGTCATGTACGACGGCAAAGAACTTAAGCTGGAGAGCAGCGCCATCCATCAGGCCGCCGAGGAGGGTATCGCCATCGTGTACCAGGAATTGACGCTGGTACCGGCCATGACCGTCGGCGAGAACATCTTCCTGGGCCGGGAACCGACCGTGCGTGGCACCATCACTTGGGACAATTTGTATTCGACCACCCAGACGATCCTGGATCGCTACAAGCTGGACGTTCACCCGCAGGATGTGGTCAAGGACCTGGGCGTCGGCAAGATGCAGATGACGGAGATTGCCAAGGCCCTGTCAGAAGATGCCAGGGTGTTGATCCTGGACGAACCGACCAGTGCCCTGTCTGAAGCTGAGATCGACAAGCTCATGGAGATCTTGCGCACACTCAAGGCGAACGGCGTCACGTGCATCTACATCAGTCACAAGATGAACGAATTCTTCCGCATCACTGACACCGTCACGGTGATGCGCGACGGCAAAATCGTCACGACCCAGCCGACTAAAGATTTGACCCCGGAGAAGTTGGTGAGCTACATGGTGGGGCGCGAGATGAAAGAGCGCTTCCCCAAGGGCAACCGCAAACCGGGCGAAGTGATCTTTGAAGTGAAGGACCTGCACGCCGACTGGGACGATCGCGAGGTATTGAAAGGCGTGTCGCTCACGTTGCGCAAGGGTGAGATTCTGGGTATCGCCGGACTGATGGGCTCCGGTCGCACAGAATTAGTTATGACCATTTTTGGCGAGTTCGCCAAAATTACCCAGGGCGTGTTGATTCTGGGGGGACACGAGATCAAAATCAAGAATAGCCACAGCGCAATGGAACACGGTATCAGCCTGGTCCCGGAAGATCGCAAGCGCCACGGCCTGGTCCTGATGCAGACGATTTTGAAGAACATCTCGCTGCCCAATCTCGATCGGTTTTCCAGCTTCCTGCGCATCGATCAGAACGCGGAAGTCGTCGAGAGTTTGCGCATCGCCAAAGAGTTGGCGATCAAAGCCCCCAGCCTCCATGTGCTGGCCGAGACCCTGTCGGGCGGCAACCAGCAAAAAGTCGTCATCGCCAAGTGGCTGCTGTCCGGCCCCAAAGTGCTGATCATGGACGACCCGACGCGCGGCGTGGATGTGGGCGCGAAGTACGAAATCTACAAGCTGATGAATGAGCTGGCCGAAAAAGGGATTGCCATCATCATGTTTTCCAGCGAGCTGGAAGAAGTGCTGGGCATGAGCGACCGGGTGATGGTAATGTGTCAGGGCCGGACCAACGGCATATTGAACGTGGCCGACGCCACCCAGGAAAAGATCATGCAGCTGGCCACCGGCATTGCATGACGCAGCCCCATCGTCAATGACCCTCAAGAGGTGATGAGCATGAACGCTTTCGTCCAGGCATTTCGCAAAAACATTCAGACGTACACCATTCTGATCGCGCTGGTTTTGATCTGGGTCGTGTTTGCTGTTGCGACCCAGGGCGGCTATATCTCGCCGCAAAATATTTCCAATCTATTCCGGCAAATGTCCGTCACCTCGTTAATGGCCGCCGGCATGGTGCTGGTCATCGTCACGGGCGGCATCGACCTGTCGGTAGGTCGCCTGGCCGGCTTCGTGTCGGTGGTCGTCGCTTTCTTTCAGGCGAACCGGTTTAACACGCTGGATCCGGCCGTAGCCGCGCTATTGTCGGTGCTCATCGGTTTGGCCGTTGGCACGCTGTGGGGGGTGCTGCAGGGCTACATCATCGCCTATCTGCGCGTGACGGCCTTCATCGTGACGCTGGGCAGCCTGTTCATCTTGCAGGGTCTGGTGCTCTTGCAGACCGAAGGCAAGACCATCCCGGCCAATCAGCCGGTCTTCTCGGAAATTGGCCAGGGTTATTTGCCCGACACGTTGGGTTGGCTGTTGACGGCAGCCGTCATCGGGATCATGTTTTTCATGTTGTTCAGGGGGCGCCGCAACAAGCAGAAATACGGCTTCCCCTTGCCCACGCTGACGATGGACATCGCGAAGACGGCGTTCTACTCGCTGCTGCTGGTGGTGTATGTAGCGGTGGTGAACTCGTACACGGTGGCCCCCGGTGTTCCGTATCCGGTTTTGCTGCTTGCCTTTGTGGCGGCTGTCATGACCTACGTTTCAAACAATACCCGCTTTGGCCGCTATGCCTACGCCATCGGCGGCAATCGCGAGGCCTCCCGCCTGTCGGGTATCAACATTCGCCGCGAGATCTTCCTGATCTTCGTGCTGATGGGTTTCCTGTCCGGCATCGCCGGCATCGTGCTAGCGTCCTATGTCGGCTACGGCACGATCGGCGCGGGCGGGGGCTATGAACTAGACGTGATCGCCAGTGCGATCCTCGGCGGTACTTCGACGTTGGGCGGCATTGGCACGATCCCGGGTGCCATGGTCGGCGGTTTGATCATGGCCAGTTTGAGCACCGGCTTGCAAATGCTCAACGCGCCGCCGGCCGCGACCTACGTGATTAAAGGCGTCGTGTTGGTCGTCGCCGTCATCGCCGATATGTATTTCAAGAAGAGCAAAGCGTAATCAGCTTCACGCGGGTTTCAATGCTGACAGGTTGATAGGCGCACCCGAGGGGTGCGCCTGTTTTTTCGGGCCCACGCCAACTCGATTGATCCAATGCCCTCCGCCACTCTCACCTCTCCTTTAATCCGCTGTTTGAATTGGACGCCATCGCGGCGGCTTTTATCGGCGGCACATCACCCGCCGGCAGTAGCGGTACGGTGATGCGACTCCACTTCCGTTGGACCTACGGCCGATTATCCAGGCGGAACCCATGCCCGCGCACTGTGACCAGATACTCATGCTCCCGATCGACCTCGGCCAATCGATCTCGCAAGCGGCGCACCAGCGCATCGATCGCCTGTTCGGTGATGCCCGCTTCGTCGGACTCTGGCCACACCGCCGCGATGACCTCCTCGCGCGTAACGATCTTGCCTTTGTGCTCCCACAAAATTTCCAATAGCCGATACTGCGACAAGGATAACGGCGGATCGAGCGCGGCGCCGTTGACCCACACTTGGCGCTGACTTTTGTTCAAGCGCAGGCCCGGCTGCGCCACTCGCAACATCTCTTGCGTCAACGGCAGCGTCGCTTCGGCGCCCACGAACAACAGGCGCACACTGAGCGCCACTTGAATTTCATCGCCGTCTTGCAGCTGCACGCTGCCGCGCACGGCCGCACCATTCACATACGTGCCGTTCTTGCTGCCCAAATCTTCAACACTGTAACCATCCTCGTCACGCACGATGCGGAAATGACGGCGGCTCACCTGCCGATCGGGCAGCACCACTTCACACTCCTCGCCGCGTCCCACGACGAATTCACTCCTGTTCAACGCCCAGCGCTTGCCTGCCAGCTGGCCTTCTTGCACCACCAGAATTGGAACGGCACTCTCTTGCATAAAAACCTCCGCACATGCTTGACAACCCCTTGGTTGTCAGTTAAGCTGTCGAATCAGGAGAAGAAGAGCACGATGCTAAAAACCGGCACCGTTCTACGATCACGCTATAAGATCGTGCAAGCGATCGGGCAAGGCGGCATGGGCGCGGTCTATGAAGCGCAAGACTTGGTGCTGGCGGGCCGCATCTGCGCGCTCAAAGAAGTCCGGCTCGATCCCGAGATGACCCTGGAAGCCCGCCGCCAGGCGCAGGAACAATTTTACCGCGAAGCCAGCGTCCTCGCCCGTCTCGATCATCCTACCTTGCCCAAAGTCTCCGATTACTTTTCCGAAGCCGACCTAGATTACCTGGTCATGGATTACGTGCCGGGACGCGACCTCAAAGACATCATGAATGAAGCGCGCCGGGCCGGGAAATTCCTGGAAGAAGCCGACGTGTTGAATTGGACGGCGCAGTTATGCGCTGCGCTAACCTACCTGCACAGCCAGGACCCGGCGATTCTTCATCGTGACATTAAACCATCCAATATCAAACTCACACCCGATGGCCGCATCAAGCTCGTCGATTTTGGCCTGGTCAAAGTCATGGCCGATGACGATTCGAATCGCACGCTGACCGTGGTGCAGGGCCGCGGCACGGCGGCCTTCACGCCGTTGGAACAATATGGCGGCGACACCGGCGGCACCGAAATTCGCAGCGATATTTATTCGCTCGGCGCGACGGTCTACAACCTGCTCACCAATCAACCGCCGCTCGACGCCAAACGCCGCTTCCTCAATCCCAGCGCACTGCAAACGCCGCGCAGCGTGAACCCGGCGATTTCAATGGTCACGGAACGCGCAATCCTCGCTGCGATTGCGATGCATCCCGATCAACGTCCGGCGACAGTCGAAGAATTCCGCGCGTTGATGTTCCCGACCGGTGTGGTACCGGCTCCGGTGATCAACCGCCCGATCGCAACCACACCCTATCCCCTCATTCACGATTGGCCGCAAGCGCTGCAACACAATCGCGGCTTGATCGCCATCGTCGCCGGGTTGATCGCACTCGCCGTCTTCGTCACCATCGCCGGTGCGCCCCTTGACTCACCCGCCGCGGCGACCACGGCCACACCCGCACCCACGCCAACCCCGACGATCAATATCCGGTGAGGCGTGCAGCTCTCAGCGCCGCAGCTGATATAACAACGGAATGGCGCCGCCGAGCAAGGCTGTCAACACGGGCGCTAAACCACTGAAGGCCGCGCGCATCACCTCACTGCCGGGCAACCCCAAGCTAAAATAGACGTAGCCCAGTAACCCGCCAATCACCGTCCACAAAGCGATTCGCAGCGCGTTCGCTAGATCATTCTGGCGCTGACGTATCACCCAATAGCCGCCACTGCCCAGCAGCGCAATGCCCGCCAAGGTGAGAAGCAATTCACCCCACGGCGCATTTTGTGACTTGCGCGTAAGAAAAGTCTCCAAGGCAGGCGGCACTGGCGTCGGCGTTACGGTAGGCGTCGGACTAGCGGTCGGCGTCAAAGTCGGAAGAAGGGTCGGAGTAGGCGTCGGTGTTGGCGCCACCGTCGCCACGATCGCACCGCTTTCGCTAATCGTGATCTGCAAGCCGATCGAATCTAACGCCGGCTCACTCGTCGCATGGATCAGCAACCGGCCAACTTTGCCCAGCACAAATTCCGTGAGCGCCACGCCGTGGCTGGTCTTGCTCTCTTGAATGGTCGGCGCAGCTTCGTCGTATTGAAAATAGAAACGCACCGGCGTACCATCGGGCACCGGATGACCGTTGCGATCCAGGATCACGCCGGTGCGCAAGCGTGTCGTATCGCCCACCCGCAACGTCACCGGCACGGGCGTGGGCTGACCGGGCGTCGCTTGATCCCCCACGGCCAGCGAAATGATCTGATCAGGATCGGGTTCGGTCTGTGTGGTGAGATCGTAACCCTGCGCCGTCAGATTCACTGGCGATCGCCCGGCTGGCGGACGCTCACCCGCCAGGGCCTGTGCCGCCACTTCGATATTGGGAGACTGCTTGCCATACAAAGCATAGAGCGCCGTAAAGCGCTTGATCTGCGGCTCAGTGAATCCATAGGGCGGCCCGAATAGAAAACCGATCACCCGCTTGCCCGCCAACAAATCCGCGCGCTGATCGAACAGGAGCTGCACCACATCGGCATCACGATACGCCGGGGTAAACGCCTGCTGCGCGACGACAATCCATGATACATTGCTGAAAGTCGGAGCCAGATCAAGCGCGCCTTCTCGTCCCTGCAAATAGGCTTTCAACTCGCTGTAAGTCGTCGTGGTGATGTTCTGCGCGGGCAGACCGTACACCTGGCTGATTGAGCGCGACAGTTCGCCGGCATTCAAGGTCGCCTGCGGCGCACACGTGGAGCACTCTTGCACCGTGCGCGTATCGGCCAGGAGCAACAGGGTATCGCCTGGGCCTGGCTGTATCGCCGTCAGCTCATCAGCAGCCGGCCAGAGCAAGGTCGCCGCATTCTGCGCCACCTCGCGCGCTACGCCGCCGCCTGTGTTAATACGGGCGCGAACTTGATCCAGAGGTACGGCTACCTGGGTAAAATCGTAATCGGGATACAGGCGATACTTCAAGCGCAGAATCCGCTGCACCGCGCTATCCACGCGCTGCTGAAACACTGGGTCCGTGGAATACTTCTGACGAAAAGCGCTGATGACATCCCGAATGGCGTCGGCGTCAGCAGCAGAGCCGGGCCGCAAGCTGTCCAGAATGAGCATGTCATTGCCCGCCTGAAAGGCTTCCAACGCTGCTTGCGTCACGGAGATCGATCCGCTCGACGTGGTCGAGTAGTAATCGCGCACCATCACGGCCCCCGGCGCGTCGCTGAGCAACAAGCCGCCGTTATCGCGCCAGGCTTTGACATCCGGCAATTCGAGCAGCGTTTGCAAAGCAGCGCCATCCAAACTGATCGGCGCGGTGCGTTCACGAATGTTGCCGCTGAAGCCGCGATAGCGCATGTTGGTCGTCAACAAGGCATCGGCCAGCGGGCGGCCCTTCCCATCAGGGCTGAGCATGGCTTGCGCAAAAGGGGGAAGATCGATCTTCGTGAGGTCGTCTAGCGAGCGATCAATCGTAAACGAAGCATCGTTCAAACTGCCCTGGCCCGGGAAGTTTTTGGCCGTGACCGCCAGCCGCCCTTCCGAGCCGGCTTGCAAGCCGCGCGCATAAGCCGCGCCCAACACGCCCACCCAATAAGGATCGCCGCCAAAGACATTGACGCCCGGATCGAAGATCGTGGTCGACGGTTCTGGCCGCACATCGAGCGTCGGGCCTAGCAACAAATTGACCCCCAGCGCAGCAAGTTCCTGCCCCACGACAGCGCCATTCGCTTCAGCGTTCGCTGCGTTCCACGTCGCCCCTTGCGCCATATAACTAGGCGCAGGGGTCAGCCCCGCCAAAATTTCACTATTGGGCGCGCCATCGCCATCCTGCCGCAGCGCTGTAAACAACGGGATAAATGGGGCTGCTGCCGCAGTGCGCGCCAACCGGGTCGCATTTTGCAGGCGCGTGGTGAGGCCAGCCACTTGCACCGGTGTATCCGGGCCGCTGCCGATGTTGCCCTTCTCCGTCGACAGCACCACGCCGCCCACTTGATACGCGCGCAGTAGGTCGGCGATGTCGGTGTTGCCGGAGACTTCGGTGCCATTAAACCCAACGATGAACAGCTGCCCGACTTTCGCTTCGGGCGAGAGCTTGGGCAACAGCCCGGCAATGAAAGCTTCTTCGCCGCCTTCTTGCGCCAAGGCCACAAGACCCGTGCTCAGCACCAACGCCGCAATGATGAGAAGATTGAGGATTCGCCACAAAGCGCGCATGGAGAGAAGTATAGTCGGGGAGAGAGATTGAGTCAACGCGCCGTGCCGTCAATGGCGAACGGCTAACAGTTCGATCACACCATCACGCCCGATCCGATAGCGCCGGCCACACGATCGACACGTCAGGGTGTCGCCAGTTCGATCCCACCACAAGATGGGGATTATTTCATCCAGTTGGGCACGACACGCCGGGCAGCGCAGCAGCTCGATCGGATTGAGCTGCCCACCCGATCGATCCTCATCCGACTCTGCCAGACCCGGCTTAAGCGACCAGACCAGATCGTAATCGACCTGCCAGACTTGCGTGGTGATATCTGTTTGCTGAAGTGACTGCAACAGCGCCTCGAACTGTTCCTGGTGATAAGTCTTGCCCGGCATCAAGCGGCGCCCACTGCCCGTGCGATTGGTGACGAGCAACAAGCCGCCCGGTTTGAGCACGCGGATGAATTCACTCAAGGCGGCGGGCGTGCCGGGCATGAATTCCAGCGCTTCCAGACACGTCACCAGATCGAACGTGTTGTCGTCGAACGGCAGCGGCACGGCGTGCTGCCACACCCATGTCACGCGATCGCGATACGCCTGTACATACTGCGTCGCTTCGTGCAGCATGCGCCGGGCATTATCCAGCGCGATGATCTGGCCGTGAAACAACGGCTGCCGGCACAACGCCAACGGCAAGCGCGAGGTCCCGGTGGCCACATCGAGTACCAACGGCAGCGGAATACCCTGCAGCGACAAGACCAGCGGTTGACCCAAGAAGCGCGCATCATCGGCTGCATCGTACTGCTTGATGCGGTTGTAGCGCTGCGCGACCAAATTGTACAACCACGCCACAACGCCTTTACCGAAGTAAGCACCTTCGGCCACGACGAGCTGCCAATACAGAAAAAGCGCGATGAGAATAACAGCGACAAGGAGCAGCGGGAGAGGCATGAGAATCCAAACGTTAGCGAGCGTTAGCGAATACCCAGCGCCGCAATCAGCATGGACAACATCAGCCAGATTTGCGCGGTGCGCGCAAAAGCCAGACCGCGCAGTACCGTCGAGAGCGACCCTTGCGCGATCAACATGGTGAACAGCGCCAGAGCTGCGAGGGGTTGTTGCAGCCACACCAACACGATGACCAAGATGAATTGCGGAATCAACCAACGGCGCGTGGATGTCGCACCCTGCGCCACATCGAGCATGGCCGCATACGAGAACGAGAAGATCAAGGCAGTCAGCGCCGACAACAGATTGAGTTGCCCAAACGCCGCGTGCCCCAACAGCCAGGCCAGCCCCACGGCGACAAAACCGTGCAGCCAATTCACCGCGCGGCCACGCACGCGTAACAGCAGTCCGACTTGAGTGAGCGCCAACGCGGCCAGCGTCAACCCGACGGCCGCGCCACCGATCACGGCGCTGAGCAAAAAGGCCAGCACCACCGAGAACACGGCACTCAAGATCGGTGAGCCGGCGTGCTGCTGACCGATGGCTTGCCACCACAGGCGCAGCCGCGCTAAGCCGCGTTGCGATCGAGCCGCCGACGAAGCAGCCGCGCCCCACATCGAGTCATCGCGCTCTACTTCGAACGTGTCCCACGTCGCAAACAGGCTGCGCCAGTCGGTAGCGACGAGGCCCCACCAGACCGTGGCCCACGCGCCATCGACGAGCACCAACGCCAGCGCGGCGATCAACACATCGCGCCCCGTCCACACAAAGGCACTCGACGTGATGATGCCGCACGCCACCGCCCACGCCGGACTCAGCCACAGCATGCGCGAGCGCACAGGAATTTGAATGCGAATGATTTGCCCGATTTCAGTATTCAATGATCGGTTCCCAATTTTCAATTTTCAATGATCAATGAACCACCACCGCCCCATTGGCATTGATCATTGTTAATTGATCATTCCAATGGTCTGCAACCACGCGGCGGTGCGCTGCATGCCATCATCAAGCGAGAAGCGCGGCGACCAGCCTAAAAGACGACGAGCTTTCTCAGTGCTGTAGACACAACGTTCGGTCACAAAGCCCAACTGTGCACGCGAGATATCCGTCGTCTGGCGTGTGATCGTTGCCTTCATTTCTGCGGCGAGCGCCCCACACCACGCCAACCAGACCGGGATCGATCGCGCGGGCTTGCCCACCAATGCCGCATAACGCCCGTAGAATTCACGCCAGGGAATATCGGTGTCGCAAATCGTGAAGGCCTCGCCCAGCGCCTCGTCGCGTGTCGCGGCCAACAAATAAGCATCGACTAAATTTTCAACGTACACGGGATGGCTATTGCCATGCCCCCCGCCGATCAACAAGGGCAGTCCGCGTTTCGCTAAATTGATCGGCAGCGTCGTCCACGCGCCACCCCGCGGCCCGTACACTTCCGCCGGGCGGATCACACTTACCCCAAACCGATCGTTCATCACGGCGAAGGCAGCCGGTTCGCCCTGCGATTTAGTCTCCGCATATACATACCCGTTCCAATGCGGCCACGTTTCATCGACGATGCCTTCCTTAACAGGCCCATACACGGCGACACTGCTGGTGCCGATGAAACGCTGCACACCGGCGGCACGCGCGGCCTCGGCCAATTGCCGCGTCGCCGTGACGTTGAGCGTGTATGCCGCCTCCCGCGAAGGAGGTGTGCCCAACCAGCCCGCCACATGAAAGACGATCTCGCACTCGCGCACGGCGGAGGCAAAACAAGCGGGCTGAAGCAAATCACCACGTGCCACTTCAACCCGATCGATCAGCGACGGAATCAATTTCTGCGGATCGCGCACCAGCACGCGCACCCGCGCCCCTTCGACAACTAACCGTTCCGCGAGATGACTGCCGATAAAGCCCGTCGCGCCGGTAACGAGAACCGGACGATCTTTCCAGTCAGACACGATATCACCTGTCATACACTTGCGGATTCACGCAGTTCGGCAGGCGTTCACCCCGCAAGCCCGCGATCAAATTCGCCGCGGCCATCGTCGCCATCTTGTCGCGCGTCTGGAAACTGGCGCTGGCAATGTGCGGTGCGATGATGATGTTATCCAACGTCAATAGCGGATCATCCAGCGTGATCGGCTCCGGCTCCGTCACGTCGAGGGCGGCATACGCGATCGTGCCGGAAGAGAGCGCGCGATAGAGCGCCGCCGGATCGACAACCGGCCCGCGCGACGTGTTGATCAAAATGCCACTGGGCCTCATCAACTTCAAGCGCGCATCGTCCATCAAATGATAAGTCTCTTTCGATAAGACCGTGTGTAAGGACACAAAGTCCGCTTCGCGCAGCAAGGTATCCATCTCGACAAACTGCGCGCCATATTTTTGCTCGGCTTCGGGATAGCGCTGCGTATCGAAATAGAGGAGGCGCATATCGAAGCCTTGCGCGCGCTTGGCCAGTCCTTGCCCGATGCGCCCGAAGCCCACAATGCCCAACGTCGCGCCGGTGACGTCGGGACCGAGAAAATCGATCGGACCCCACGTTTTCCAGTTGCCCGCACGCGTGAACTTGTCGCCCTCCACCACCCGCCGCGCCGCCGACATCAACAGCGCCCAGGCAAAGTCCGCCGTGGTATCGGTGAGCACGCCGGGGGTGTTGCCAATCGGGATGCCGCGCGCCGTCGCCGCCGGAATATCGATGTTGTCGAAACCCACCGCCATCTGGCTGATGACTTTCACCTGCGGCCCGATCGCATCCATCAAATTCGCATCGATCTGGTCGGTGAGCAAACACATCAGCGCAGCCAGGCCCTTCACCTTCTGCAACAGCGTCTCGTAAGGCGGCGGCAGTGGATCTTGCCACACTTCAATCTCGGCGGCCTGCCGCACCATGTTCAGACCCTTTTCCGGGATGAGGCGTGTTACAAAGACCCTGGGGGTCGTCATGGAACTCCTTGAGGAGAATAGCCAAAGGATGAAACGTGGGTCCGCTTCATCCTTCTAACGTGATGAGGCCCTGCTCGATCGCCCGCATCACCGCTTCGGTGCGATTGATTGCTTCCAACTTGGCCAGAATGGCGCTGACGTGATACTTCACCGTGCGTTCGTTGATGGACAAGCGCTCGCCAATCTTCCGGTTGGGCAAGCCTTGTGCCAACAACCGCAGCACATCCATTTCACGCGGAGTCAGTTCGTCCAGGCTCCCAGACCGAGTTGCCATGGTGGTGCTCCAGCGGCGGAATGCCCGAGATATAGGGAATTATAGCCGAAAAATGGATTCTAGGCCGATCGGACTTTCCAGCGAAACGGATTAAAGTTGGTCTGCGTGTCGTAATAGTCTTCGTGCTCAGCACGCTTCAAGAAATGCACCACGCCGTAAGTCACCGGCGTCATCACCACTTCGATGAAGACCTTGAAGAGGTAATTGCTGACAATCAAACTCACGGCGATCTCCCACGGAAAGACGCCGAAGAGACTGGCGGCGGTCACAAACACGATCGAGTCCACGCCCTCCCCGACCAGCGTGCTGCCGATGGTGCGCATCCACAAATGGCGACCCTGCATAGCCACTTTCATCTTGGCGAGTACAAACGAATTGGAAAATTCGCCCACCAGATAAGCTACCAAACTCGCGATGATGATGCCGCCGCTGGACACGCCGCCCAGAATGGCATCATAAGCGGTATCACCGGCATAGCCTTGCCAGGCGGCTTCACCGGGCAGCTGGCGAATCAACCAGAAGGTCACGCTCATCAACGCTGCGGCGGCGAAACCCGTCCAGATCACGCGCCGCGATTGCTGATAACCATAGACCTCGGTCAAGATGTCGCCGAAGATATAAGACAGCGGAAACAACAACGTCCCAGCATCGAAGGTAAGGGGCACGCCCAGCAGCGACACGCCGACGATCTTGGCGGACGAAGCAACGTTGCTGATCAAGATCACGGCCACAAACAAGGCCATGATCAGGTCGTAATACTTGTATGGTTTCACATCTGCTCCTGTTGCGAAGCACTATCCCTCACTCTACCTTCACTCCATCTGATTGAGGGATAGAGCGATAGGGAGAAAGAGAGATTAACCGCCAGAGATCACGGCGATCAATTTGATTTCGTCTTCTTCGTCCAGCAGTTCGGAATCCAGCACGAGCTTGCCGAGGCGGACTGCCAGCACGGTCGCCGGATTGAGGCCGACCGCGAAGATCACATCACGCACGGTGCGGCGGCCGGACACGTCCCACTGCTTATCGCGATACGTCACTTTGATCATGCTTCGATTTTAACAGAAAGGATTCGAGCGTCAAGACAACGGCGGAGAGCAAGGGATAAACCAGGCCCAAAGATGAGTGATAGTATAATCCACTGCGGTTGCGTGAAGTCAGAGTCTTGAAGGAACGATCAAATACATGAAAGTGCATTGGCGGCTGAACGGTCTACTGACACTGCTGCTGTTAAGCGCGTGTGGTCCACTTTCGCTCACATCCCCCATGGCCACTCTGCCCTCGCCGCGCTTAACTCCGTCAGTTTTGGTTGTCACGCCTCCCTCAACGCAGCCTACCCTCAACCGTCCTCAACGTGCTGCGCAGCAAGCGGTGCTCGATCTGGCACAGCGCGTGAAGCTGGACAGCGTTTCCATTCAGATCGAATCGGTCCAAGGAGATGAATTCCCTGCTGGAGATTTGGGTTGTCCCCAACCCACTGGAACTGCCGTGGCAATGCCAGCCTTTGTAACCGGTCAGCGTATCATACTCCGAGCCAAGGGCAGCCGCTATGAGTATCGAGCGGCAGGTACCCAGCTGGTCTACTGCGGAGTGTTGGGCACACCCTGACAGGCAGAGTCGGCTACCCTTTGATTACCAGTAGCAAGATGACGTTTGCCACTTTGGCAGCCGATAAGGTCGGAGCGGCTGACCAGCCGACTTTAACGAAGCATGCTGGGCAGGTAGATTAGATACTGCGGCATTCTGATCGTGGCAACAGTTTCTGCAACAAACACGCTGACGCTGTTTGTCGCCGTGACAACCGCGGTGTACACGCCTGCTGCTAAGTAGGTGTGATTGGCAGTTGCCCCAGTCCCTGTACTTCCGTCACCAAAGTTCCAGGTATACAGCACATTGGTCCCGGACACCACCGTCGCTGTAAAGGCGGTACTTCCGCCCAGATTCGTCGGACTACTGTTGGACGCAGACAGTCCACTGATGGGTCCGTCTACCGTCGCAACCGTCGTCGACGTAATCGTATTCACACTATTAGAAGCAGTCACTACAGCTGTGTACAGCCCCGCTGCTAAGTAGGTGTGATTGG
>JBGSPW010000220.1:0-31306 GCA_041738395.1 Thermoflexales bacterium | reverse complement strand
TGCCGTCGCCAAGTCAGGCATGGGAGCCCGGCGTGCTAAACAGCCGTCAAAGAACAACTCCGCAGATTGCTCTGGGCTGGATGGTGACATCCAGCCCACCCATCGCCGGATTTGCAATCCGGCGGGAGCGTCGAAAGTGCGGACTTATTTCTTGGCAAGCCCTAAGTATGCGCCCCTTCTTACCCCACTTTCTTTGACACACCCCATGAGACAAGGTACAATGCCGCCGCTATGCGACTCAAACATCTCGAGCTGCAAGGCTTCAAAACCTTCGCCAGCAAAACAGAATTTGTCTTTCCCACCGGCGTCACGGCCATCGTCGGCCCGAACGGTTCCGGCAAGTCCAACGTGGCCGATGCGCTGCGCTGGGCGTTGGGCGAACAAGTCTTCTCGGCTTTGCGCGCCAAGCGAACCGAAGACCTCATCTTTGCCGGCGGCGAGGGTCGTCCACGCGCGGGCATGGCCGAGGTTTACCTCACGCTCGACAACTCCGATGGCTTTTTTCCAGTCGAATTCAGCGAAGTGGTGGTCGGTCGCCGCGCCTATCGCGACGGTGAAAACGAATATTTGCTCAACGGCAGCAAAGTCCGCTTGCGCGATGTGAGCGAACTCTTAGCCAAGACCGGTCTAGCGCGCCGCACGTACACCGTCATCGGCCAGGGCATGGTCGATCAGGCGTTGGCCCTCAACTCCGATGAGCGCCGCGCCTTATTCGAAGAGGCCGCGGGCATTTCGTTGTATCGCCACAAGCGTGAAGACGCGCTGAAGAAGTTGGATGAAACGCGCCGTAACCTCGAACGCGTGCGCGACATCGTGGCGGAAATCGGACCGCGCGTGCGTCAACTCGAACGGCAGGCGCAGCGCGCGCGCGATTACTCGCACCTCACCACCGAGTTGCACGACATGGAACGCACGTGGTATGGCTATCACTGGGGCAAAGGCCAAGCCGCGCTCAGTGCTGCCAAAGAAGCGGTGGAAGCGCAGACCGCCGTGCTCACCACGCGCCGTGCCGAGACGGGCAGCTACAACGATCGGATTGAGACGATCCGCCAACAGCAGTTCGAACTGCGCACGCAGGTCAGCGCATGGCAGCGCGCGTCCAGCGGCCTGCACACACAAGCCGAAGCGCTGCAGCGTCAACTGGCCGTGTTGGAAGAGCGCGCCCGTTCGCTGCAACAACAGATCGATCAGACGCAGAACGATCAAACTGCGCTCGAAGCCGAGATCACGGCGCAAGCCGATCGGGTTGCGGCGGCCGAAGCGGAACTCACCGGCATCGTATCGCGTTACGAGACGCAAGCAGCCGCCATCGCCACGGCGCAGGCGGAGTTGGTCCAGCGGCAGACGCAGCGCAAGTCCGTTCAACAAGCGCGCGCCGAAGCGCAGACCGCCATTCAAAAGGCCGAACTCGCGCTGGAAGATCGCCGCAATCGACGCGCTCAAATCGCACAGCGCCGCACCGCGCGCGAACAAGATGTCGCCACGCACACCGCGGAGATCGACACGCAACGCCAGAAGCAGATCGAGATTGAGGCGCAGCGCGCCGCCCTCGATGCGACGTTGTCTACGTTACAAAAGCAAGGCGCGTCATTACAACAACAGAGCGCCGCGCTGAACACGGAGATTGATGCGGCGCGACAGCAAGCCCTGCAGCACGAAGCCGAGCTCGACGAAGCCCGCACGCTCGAGAATCGCTGGCGCGAGCGTTACGCGGTGTTGTCCGATGTGCGCGCCTCGCTCAGCGGATTCGATGCGGGCACACGCACGGTATTGAACGCGCAGCTGCCTGGCGTGCGCGGCGCACTCGCCACGCTGATTCGCGTTGATCCAGAATGGGAACGCGCCATCGAAGCGGCGCTAGGCCCGGACACGCTCCGCGAAGCCATCGTCGTCGAGTCGTCGTCCAGCGTGGCCGCGGTGCGTGACTTATTGGGCGAGAGCAATGGACGCGTTTCGTTGCTGCCGCTCGACGCGCCCGCGCCGCAGCCGCCAGTCGCAGACGCACCGATCGATCTTCCATCGAACGCGCCGGGATGTTTGCCTTTCGGCGCATGGCTGCATCGCAAAGAAACAAACGGCGGTCAACTTCAACCGATCACTCCGCAGCTGCCCGACGATCTCAAATTCGCCAGTGCGTGCTTGACGTGCGACGACGAATTGCGTCCGGCCATTGAGGCGCTGCTCAAGCAGGTCGTCGTCGTCGAAACGGGGCGGGAGGCTGAGGCCCTGCGCGCGAAACTGCCCGATGGTTATCGCATCGCCACCCGCAGCGGCGAAGTACTGCATGCCAGTGGATTGATCACGTTAGGCCGCGCGGCCGGGTCCGGCGAATTGCTGGCGCGCGAACGCGAATGGCGCGAACTGCCGGCGCGCATCGACGAAGCAGAACGACGCACACAACTGGCCGCAGAGCGACACACCGCCGCGCGGGCCAACATTGATGATTTAACCCAACGGCTCACCGCCGTGACCGATCAGATACGCGCGACCGAGAAGGTAATCGGCGGCAAGACCGAAGAGCGCCGCGCTTTCGATCGGCAGTTGGAAGACGCGCAGCGCGCCAGCGATTGGCGGCAGGGCCTGATCACACAAGTGCAGGCCGAGATTGCGGCCTTGACGGATCAGGACGCGCAATTGCAGGCCGAAGAAGAGCAGCTGCAGGCCGATATGACACAACGCACAATGATCCTGCAGCAATCAGAAACTCAACTAAGCGAACTGCCGCTCGAAGCCTTGACAGCCCAGCTCACGGCGCTGCAAGCCGAAGCCGCGGTGTCCGATCAACTACGGCGCAGTCAGACGAATGTGGTGCAATCCTATCGCGCGGGCCTGACTCAACTGCGGTCGCAATTGCAGAGCCGGCTCGATCGGGTAGGCCACATCGCGCAGGAGCAGGGATCGATCGGCACGCAGTTGGCAGAGTTACGCCAACGCGAAGTGACGCTGCGCGACGAGATGGTCGCCTTCACCGCCAAGATCGATCCAGCCGAAGCGCAGCTGCACGACTTGGAAATCGCGCAGAATCGTTTGGAGAGCGAAGAACGATCGGCCCGCCACCGGCTGAGCGATATGGAGTCGCTCTACAATCAAGCCATGCTGGACATGGCGCGACGTGAAGAAGAACTGAACCACCTGCGGGCGCGCATCGAAGAAGAGTTGGGACTGGTGCGCCTGGAAATGGCTGATTTGACCGGCCCACAGCCACTGCCGCTGACGCCCATCGTTTCCGAACTGCCCATCGTCGAAGCGCTGCCGGAGGGCATGGAGCAAGAACTGCAGCGCATGAAAGCGCAGATGCGCCGCCTGGGGCCGATCAACCCTGAAGCGCAAATCGAATACGAAGAGTCGAAGCAGCGCTTTGAATTCTTAACCCAACAATCGGCGGACTTGGAGCAAGCCATCGGGCAGCTGCACCAAGTCATCGCCGAACTCGATCAATTGATGGAGACGTCATTCCGCGAAACCTTCCACCAGATCGCGGAAGAATTCAAGGGCATGTTCCAGAAGTTGTTCGGCGGCGGATCGGCGAAGCTAGTGCTGACCGATCCGGAGAATATGAGCGTAACCGGCGTGGAGGTGGTGGCGCGTCCACCCGGCAAGAAACAACAGGGCCTGGCGCTGCTTTCAGGCGGGGAACGATCGCTGACGGCCGCGGCATTGATGTTTGCGATCCTGAAAGTGAAGCCGCCGCCGTTCTGCATTCTGGATGAAACGGATGCAGCGCTGGACGAAGCGAACGTGGGCCGGTTCCGTGACACCATCAAAGAATTGGGCCAGCAAACCCAGTTCGTGATCATCACGCACAATCGCGGCACCATCGAAGCCGCCGATACCATTTACGGCATCAGCATGAGCACCGACTCAGCTTCGCGCGCTATTTCGCTCGAGCTGGAAGCCATGCCAAGACAAGAGTAACCATGTCCGGTGAAACCATTCTCGTCGTCGATGATTCGCACCACACCCGCGAATTCATCGTCGATTACGTCCTCAAGCCCAAAGGCTATCTCGTCATTCTGGCCGTCGATGGCACGGAAGGCGTGCAGCTGGCGCTGGAACAAAAACCCGATCTGATCATCCTCGACATGGAATTGCCCAAGCTGGATGGCATGGGTGTGCTGCACGCGCTGAAAGACAACGGGCTTAACATCCCCGTCATCATGTCCACCGCGCACGGCTCCGAACAGATTGCGGTCGAAGCATTTCGGTTGGGTGTGCGCGATTACGTCCCCAAGCCTTTTGAAGTCAACAACATGATCAAGGCCATCGAGCATGCCCTGGTCGAAACGCGCATCCGCAAAGAACGCGACGAGCTCTTTGCGCGACTGCTGCAGACCAATCGGGCGTTGGAGGCGCGCCTGCGTGAACTCAACACGCTCTACGGCATCAGCAAGAGCGTGACCATGTTGCTGGATCACGACAGTTTGTTGCGTCGTATCGTGGAAGCGGCTCAATTTGTTACCGGTGCGCAGATGTGCCTCTTGCGCCTGTATGATAGGCAGCTCGGCCAACTGCGCATTCAAGCGGTCAACGGCACACGCAGCAGCACCCTACCGCCCGAAAATGATAAGGTCGCTCAGCAGGTCTTGCGCAGCGGGCAGCCGGTCACGACGCCCATCGCCGTCGCCGTGCCGCTGAAAGTGGGCGGCAAATTGATCGGCACGCTGGACGCGATCAACGAAGCGGGCACGCGGCCCTTTCTGGAACACGATATGCACCTGCTGCAGGCGTTGGCCGATTACGCCGCGATCGCGATCGAGAATTCGCGCCTGTTCCGCGAACTGGAAGAATCGAAGGAACGCGAGAAACAAATTATTCGCAACGCCTTTGAGCGCTACGTGACCCCGACGGTGGTTGAGCAACTCCTCAGCAGTCCCAACACCGTGGCCTTAGGTGGGGCACGTCAACCCTTGGCCGTATTATTTGCCGACATCCGCGGCTTCACGACCCTGGCCGAACAACTGCAACCCGAACTGTTGTTTGATGCGCTGAACTATCATCTCTCGCTGGGCGCGCAAGCGGTATTGAGCCACGAAGGCACGCTGGATAAATTCATGGGCGATGCCATCATGGCCTTCTTCAACGCGCCGCTCCCGCAGCCCGATTACGTCCTGCGCGCGGTGGCGGCTGCCATCGATATGCAGTCCAACCTTGCGGCCAAAGTGACGGCGGTGCCGCTGCGCCTGCGGCTGCAATTCGGCATCGGCATCGCGTGCGGCGAAGCGGTGGTGGGCAATATCGGCACGGCGCAGTTAATGAACTACACCGCCATCGGCCACAGCGTCAATCTGGCGCGGCGCTTGCAGGAAGCGGCCAAAGGCGGACAGATTCTCATCGACGACAACACGTATCAAGCCGTGCAGCGCCAAGTCAAAGCGAGATCGCTGGGCGAATTAGACGTCAAAGGGTTCAGCGCGCCGGTGCCGGTGTATGAGATCATCGGCTGGCGCGAAGGACGCGGTACGGGATAATCTTAGGAACCGAATGTCAGACAGACATTCGGTCTCTTTTTTGAATTCAAGATTCCTTGTCGAAGGTGATCAACTGTGTTACACTCTCCGTTTGTTGAATCCGACTGAGGGTTGAAGATCGCATGAAGTTTTCGGCCGTAAAGTGGCGCAGCAGTCTGTTGCTCGCCCTGATTATTCTGGTCAGCCTGACGCTCCTTGGCCCGGCACACGCCGCACCAGTGCAGCAAGGCGCGGACATCGCACAGATCACATCTCCTACGGACGGTCAGGCCTTGTCCGGCCTGGTCACCATCTCAGGCTCGGCGAATCATCCAGAATTTGCGCGCTGGGAACTGGCCTACGGGCCTGATCCCAATCCCAACGATGCCTGGCAGCCCTTTGCGGAAGGCACCCAGCCGGTCGATAACGGCACGATCGGCACGTGGAATACCAGTGTCATCGCCGATGGGCAATACGCGCTGCGGCTGCGGGCGATTCGCAAAGACAGCAACTACAGCGAAGCGTTTGTGCGCGGCCTCATCGTCAGCAACAGCGCGCCCGTCGGCACACCCACTTCGAATCCACCTGCGCCCACCTTTCCAGCCGAGCAAGCCACCCTGCCCGCCGAGGAAGTCATTCAACCGCTGGCGACGGTGATGGTGGAACAACCGCCAACCAGCATTCCCGAAGCGCCCGCATCCGCCAATGCGACCCCCCGACCGACGGCCTCCAATCGCAATGCGGGGATGCCGAGCATTGACCTGGGCCTCTTCGGATCGGCTTGTGTGAGCGGGATTGCGTTGACGGTAGGTCTGTTTGTGATCGTGGGTGTCATTCAAGTCGGACGTTGGGGCGTGAAGCAGGTACGCCGCCAGCAAAGACGAAGACGGGACAATGATCAATGATCAATAATCAATGATCAATGATCAATGAGCAATTGGAATTAGATGCAATTCTTGAATCGATTCAAAGCGGCCGCGCCGGAAGCGGCCCATGAAGAGGTCACGTTGATCGTCGGCTTGGGTAATCCTGGCCGCGAATATGCGAGCAATCGTCACAATGTCGGGTTTCTCACAGCCGATCGGTGGACGGCCACCCATACGATCGCCTTTAACAAAGTCCAGCATCACGCCCTTATCGCGCCAGGCCGCGTTGACGATCGGCGGGTGATTGCCGCCAAGCCGCAGACGTACATGAACGAGAGTGGCCGCGCCGTGGGCGCGCTGCTGCGCTTTTACAAGGTTCCCGTCGAACGCTTGCTGGTCATCTTCGACGATCTCGATCTGCCGTTTGGAACAATCCGGCTGCGCGCGGAAGGCGGCGCCGGCGGACACAACGGCATGCGCTCGATCACACAGCATTTGGGCGGCAATCAGTTTGCGCGGCTGCGCATTGGAATTGGCCGGCCGCCCGGCCGCATGGATCCGGCGGCCTTTGTCTTGCAAGATTTCAGCCGCGCCGAAACGGCCGAATTAGACGGCTTGCTCGAGCGAGCCGTACACGCTATCGACGTATTCACGAAGGAAGGTATCACGATTGCGATGAATCAATTTAATGCGAACCAGCCAGGGGATAGGACAACGCTATGAACGAATATGAAGTTTTTGCCAAAGCATTCCGCTGCACGCCCAGCATGGCCGAATCGATCGTCAAACGTATCCGGGAGCGAGTCGGGCGCGAAGTGCCGATGAGCGAGATGCTGAACGCCATCAAGAAGATTCCGCCGACCCGCTTGAGCACCGACACCTTAGTGATCCGGTTGCAAAAGAACAGCGGCACGGCGAAGCCGGCGCGCAAAGTCAATGATGATGACGTCGATGATGACTTCGAACCAGAAGAAGCCGAAGCGGGCGAAGAAGCGCCGGTGCGCAAAGCGCCTTCAGCCGCACGGACACGCACGTCTGCCGCCAAGCGTCCCACGGGCTTGAGCGCGCAGGTCGACGAAATGCTGCAAAAGAACTGGACGCAGGCCCGGGCCCTCGGCATGAATCCGCCCAATATTTCGGTGGATCAATTCGTGCGGCAGACGCAATCGAAGGTGGGCGAGCCTAAGCCCGGCGTGGCCCGGGTCTTATCGGCCGTGCAGAAACTCAGCAAGAAAGATATCTTGATCACGCCCAACCTGGCGGCGGATGAGATCATCGAAACCGATGAATTGAGATGAAGCTAACGAGTAAAGCGTAACGAGTAATGAGAGACGGTGCAAGCCGCTTACTCATTACTCGTTACTCGATACTCGTTACGGGGCATGAACTGCCCGGCATGTGACAGACACGATCAATCTCTCCGGCCTGTTGCCGTTACTGTCTGAGCAAACTCAGTCCCACCACGCCAAGCGGCCCACCCCGCCACAGGCGGGGGAATGGGCAAAGACGGGGATTGCTCCATTTCAGCAACTTGCCCGCGAACTGGATGACCCCCATGAAGGCCGCGCAGCGTGGCGACTCCCCGTATTGCGCGCCGCTCGCCCGTTGGTGTTAGCCTCGCTTCTTCAACCGCTCGATCGGCCGGTGCTCGTTATCGCGGCCAAGCCCGATCGCGCCCAGACGCTGGTCGATTCACTGCGCGCCTACGGCCTCGCCACACCCGATCGGCTGCTGCGCTTCCCCGAGCCTGCGGCGCTGTTCTATGAGCGCGCCCCGTGGCCGCGTGAAGTGGTGGCCGAACGCTTGCAAGTGCTGGCACGGTTGACGACTAACCTCCCGGAGGGTGCGTCTCCGATCATCGTCGCCTCCGCCCGCGCCTTGATGTTCCGCACCCTGCCTCCGCGCGCTTTTCGATTGGGCACACGCGCCGTGAAAAAAGGTCAGACGATCAACATCGATCAACTGCTGGAAGCGTGGGTGGGCTTCGGCTATGCCAGCGTCTCCACCGTCTTATCACCGGGCGAATTCAGCCGGCGCGGCGGCATCGTCGATGTGTTTCCTCCGACGTTAGCGCGCCCGCTGCGCATTGAATTTTTCGGCGATGAGATCGAATCGCTGCGCTCCTTCGACCCGGCGTCACAACGCTCGCTGGATACGCTGGAGCAGGCCCCCGTTACACCCGCCACCGAACTGCTGCCCAAGAACGGACCGCTGGCGGCAGAAAAGATCAAGACCTGGGATACTTCGCAACTGCCCGATGATCTAGAAACGCAATTCGAAAAAGATCGCAAAGGTCTGATCGCCGGATCACCTTTCCGCGGCATTGAATTCTATCTGCCGCTGCTGCACAGCGATGCGGCGACCCTGCTCGACTATCTGCCACGCAACGCGGTGATCGTGCTGGACGACGGCGACGAAATCACCGACATGTGGAGCGAGTTGGAAGAGCAAGCGCTCGATCTGCGCCGCTCGGCTGAAGAAGATGGCACACTGCCACCCGACTTTCCGCTGCCCTACCTCACCTGGGACGAGTGGCGCGATAAGATGATCGGGCGCAGTGTCATCGCACTGGGTGAGGAATCCCATCCTGATGAAGACCACGCGCTGGCTACCGCCCTGCCCTTCTCATCCGGCCAACGCTTTGGCGGACAGCTCAAGCCCTTCATCGAACACATCGCACAATTACGCGCGATGAATGACGGCGTCGTCGTGGTCAGCCGACAGGCAAGTCGCTTAGCGGAGTTATGGGCCGAGCGCGATCATCTCCGTCCGCCAGTGCACAGTGTGCTGACTGCGCCGGAACCTCGCACATTGATCTTCGTGCAGGGTCTGCTGGATGAAGGCTGGACGCTGCGCGGGATCACGCCGCGCGCTGAGTCCGAACGCCAATCGGTTGGGCTGTGGTCGCTGCATGTGATCACCGACGCGGAGATTTTCGGTTGGTCACGCCCGCAACCGCGGCGGCGCGGCAAACCGAAGGCCATTACGCCCGAACAATTCTTTGCCGACTTGCAGCCCGGCGATTACGTGGTGCACATCGATCACGGCATTGGCGTCTTTCAGGGTTTGATCAAACTGACGCTGGAAGGCATCGAGAACGAATATCTGCAAGTGGCGTATGCCAGCGGCGATAAGTTATACGTGCCGATTCATCAGGCCGATCGGCTGAGTAAATATATCGGGGCGGACGATCACGCGCCGGACGTTCATCGGCTGGGCACGGCCGATTGGAGTCAGGTTCGATCGAAGGCGAAAGAAGCGGCGCTGGAAGTGGCGCGCGACTTGTTGGAACTGTATGCCGTGCGCGAACTATCGCCGGGCTTTGCCTTTAGCGCCGACACGCCGTGGCAGAACGAACTGGAAGCCTCGTTCCCTTACATCGAGACCGACGATCAACTGCGCGCCATCCGCGCTGTAAAGAGCGACATGCAGAAGCCGCAGCCAATGGATCGCTTGATCTGCGGCGATGTGGGTTACGGCAAAACCGAAGTCGCTTTGCGCGCGGCCTTCAAAGCAGTACAGGACGGCAAGCAAGTCGCGGTGCTGGTGCCCACGACGATTCTGGCGCAGCAGCATTACAACACCTTCAACAATCGCCTGGCCGCCTTCCCCGTCTCGATCGAGATGCTGTCGCGCTTCCGATCGGAGAAGGAGCAGGACGTTATTCTCAACCACCTGCGCGAAGGCAACGTGGACATCATCATCGGCACGCACCGCCTGCTGCAGCGCGACGTGGCCTTCAAAGATCTGGGCCTGCTCATCATCGACGAGGAGCAGCGCTTCGGCGTGACGCACAAAGAGCAGCTGAAGAAGATGCGCACCGAAGTGGATGTGCTGACGTTGACGGCCACGCCGATTCCGCGCACGATGTACATGAGCCTGGTGGGCGTGCGCGACATCAGCACGATTGATACGCCGCCCGAAGAGCGCATGCCGGTGGCAACGTACGTGGGCGAATACGACGATCATCTGGTGCGCCAGGCGATCCTGCGTGAACTCGATCGCGGCGGACAGGTATTCTTCGTGCACAATCGTGTGCTCGGCATCGAACAGATCTTCGAGCGGTTGGCGAAGATCGTGCCGGAGGCGCGTGTGGGCACCGGCCACGGCCAGCTGGACGAGCACGAACTGGAAAAGGTGATGATCGATTTCGTAAAGGGCGACATCGACGTGTTGCTGTGTACGTCCATCATCGAGAGCGGGCTGGACATTCCGAATGCGAACACGTTGATCGTGGATCGCGCCGATCGGTTTGGGCTGGCCCAGTTGTATCAACTGCGCGGACGCGTGGGACGCGGCGCAACGCGGGCCTATGCGTATTTCCTCTACGACAAAGCAGCAGGCATGACAGAAGATGCACGCCATCGCCTGGAAGCGATCCGCGAGGCCACCGATCTGGGCATGGGCTATTCGATCGCGATGCGCGATCTGGAGATTCGCGGCGCGGGCGATCTATTAGGGATGCGGCAGAGCGGACAGATCAGCGCGGTGGGCTTCGATCTGTACACCAAGTTGCTGCAACGTTCGGTGAGCGAGATGAAGGCGCTGCGCGATGGCACACCGGCGCCGTCGATGCCGTTGACGGGCGTCAATATCGATCTGCCGCTGCAGGCCCACTTGCCCGCCGAGTATGTGGGCAATGAAGGCTTGCGCTTGCAGTTGTATCGCCGGATGGGCAATATCGTCGCCGCCGAAGAGATCGATGCGCTGGCGCAGGAGTTGGCCGATCGGTTTGGGCCACCCCCGAAGCCTGTGGAGAACCTGATGTTCCAACTGCATCTGAAGGTGTTGGCCGCAAAGGCGCAGGTCAGCGCCATCGTGCGCGATCGCGAGCGCAACAATATCGTACTGAAGTCCGAGGCGCTGGAACACGCCGATCGGTTTGGATTACAGAAGAGATTGGGCAACACGGCCGCCGTGCAGCGCCGCGAGGTACACATCGCGAATGACGAGACGTGGCGCATCAAGCTGGTGAAGGTGCTGCAAGAGATTGCGGATTTTTGATGGCTGAGTGCTGAGTGCTGATTGACGCCGTAGCGCGGCATGACAACTTTTCATCTAATCCGCGCCAACGGTTCATCTCAATTCCGACGGCCTGCCGTTATCTTTAGATCTTCCAATAGCGGATGACCGTTGGGATCAAGATAGCCGTGACTCCACTGCAAAAAGGCTCTAGCCGCAATACTGTTTAGTTAGCGCTCACCCAGCCGCGTCCGCGCGGTGGGATCGCCCGCGGGGACGCGGGCTGCGAGCCTTATCTAAACAGTATTGGCTCTAGCCGCCGTCCCCGGCAGCGTGTTGCGCGTTCAAATCCGCCCCGAGGACGGGGCTTCGCCTAGCGCGTCGCCGGCGCTGAGCGCCGGATACGACGTGAGCAGTTTTTGTTACTGCTCAGCCGTCATGCCCGAACGCTTCTGTCGGGCATCCAGATTCGCGGCTGGCACGGCCTCTGGATTCCCGCCACAAGCACGCGGGAATGACAACGCCGCCACAGGCTGAGCAGTAACCAGTTTTTTTCAGTGGAGTCATAGCCGTTGAAGGCGGATTAGATAGCGTCCACAAGCCATCATACCGCCTCGCTTCGACAATTCTTCCTTGAACGCCCGCTCCAACCTACTCTTCGACAGCGTATCGATCTTCGCTGGTACTGCGTCACCACATAGCGAGCGTCACGTCTGCGGCAAGAACGTGATGGTCAAATTTCATTTACCGTTCAACGGCCTTTTTCCGCGCCTTGTGCTATCATTGCCCCCATGATTTCCTCCGCCTCTTCCACCAACGATCTACTCAAGCAGGGCATTGCGGCGGCACGCAACGGGCGCAAGGCTGAAGCGCGCGACAAATTGATGCTGGTCGTGGAACTGGACGAGCAGAACGAGCAGGCCTGGCTTTGGCTGAGCGGCGTGGTCGAGTCGGACAACGATCGGCGCGTGTGCCTGGAGAATGTGCTGACCCTCAATCCCACCAGCGCCGTCGCGCAGAAGGGCCTGCGCTGGCTCGATGAGCATGCTCCGGCCTCACGGCGTGAACGCTGTCCACACTGCCAGGCCGAATTGCCCACCACCGGCAATGTCTGCCCCGCTTGTCATCAACCGGTATTGATCAGTTGTCCGCAGTGTCATGAGTACGTGGAGATCGCCATTCGCCGCTGCCCGCACTGCGGCGCACCGTTGGGCGATTATCACAATCACAACCCTTACTATCTCAATCTGGCCGAGGCGTATGCCGATCACGACAACTTCCCGCTAACGAATTGGGCGCTGGAGCAAGTGACCACCGCGCAGCCGGAAGCAGACGAACTCCTGCGCTGCGGCAAGTTGTACGTGCGAATCGATCGCGCCGCGCGCGCTGTCGATATGTACCGCCAAGCCATCGAGCGCGACCCACGGAATGCGGCGGCTTACCTTCAGTTGGGCGCTTTGTATCGGCAGTTGAAACGGCCCGAAGAAATGCGCGAAGTGTATCAATCCGGCCAGCGGCATCTGCCGGGCGAACCGGCGTTACTGTTGGCGTGGGGCCAAGGGCTGAACGAAAATAGAGGAGCGGATCACGAAGCGATCGAGGTACTGCAGCGCGCGCTGAAACATCAGCCGGGATTGGTCGAGGCGCATCTGCTGTTGGGGCAGCTGTATAGCCGCCGGGAAGATTCGATGTCGGCGCTGGCGCACTATCGGCAGGTGTTAGTCAACGCCGAACCGGACGCGGCCAGTGCGATCGAAGCGCGCCGCGCCATCGCTACTTTGCAGCCTGCGCAAGTCGATGGGTGGGGAGAATTCACGCGCCACCTGCTGGGCTTCATGCTGTGCCCCAGCTGTGCTGCGCTAGCCAACGCCCAACTATCGCCGCTCAAGATCGGTTGGGCGGCCTGGTTGTTGCTGGGCCTGTCGCTGATCGCCAGTCTCATCTGGATCAGCAGTGCTGACATGCCGCGCAATCCGCTGACGGTGAAGCTGTTCGGTACGGACGAAGCGCTGCGTCTGCATGCGCCGTTCTGGAACGGGATTGGCAAATTTCTGTGGGCCTTCGCCTTCGCCGCGTTGGTCATTCGAATGTAAACCATGCGCACTCCCTCTTATCTGATCCCCTTCATCATCATCGATCTGCTCCTCTCGCTGGTCCTGCTGCTGCCGATCAGCGACAGCCGCAAACAGCAGCGCCTGCCGATCGTCACGTTGATTCTGATCGGCATTAATACCGGCATCTTCATCTACACGGAATACGTGCTGCCCCGGCAAATCGGATCTGAGGGCGCGTTCTGGTTCTTACGCCGGCAGATGCTGGTGCCGCAGTGGGTGACCAACGGGGTTGGCCTGCCCGGCTGGAGCATGATCTCGGCGGCGTTTCTGCACGGCGGCTGGGATCACTTGCTGGGCAATATGTTCTTCTTGTTATTCTTTGGCCGCAAGGTCGAAGACTTGCTTGGCCCGGCCAAGTTTCTGCTGCTGTACTTGGCGTGTATCTACATTTCGCATTTGGGCAGCGTGATCGGCGAGATGGCCCTGCCGATCTGGCAAGGCGCCATTCCGAGTCTGGGCGCCAGCGGCGCGATCATGGGCGTGGTCGGCGCGTACCTGTTTCTCTATTACGAAGAACGCATCCGCACCCTGCCGATGATCTTTGGCTTTATTCCGTTCGTTTTTTGGTGGCCGCGTTTTCCCGTCTGGGTATTCATCCTGTATACGATTTTCAAGGACGTGCTCAATGGCTGGCTGGAAGAACAAATGCAGGCGGCCGGAACGTATTACAGTTTCGTGAACTCGTTCGCGCATCTCAGCGGCATCATCGGCGGGATGCTGTGCATCTATTTGTTCCTGCCCGCGACGATGCTGCATCTCAAACGCCATCGGCCGGACGCGCCGCCATCCCGTTGACTGCGTGTGGTTACTACTCAGCCCGCTATCCTTCGACTTCGCAGCCAGCGCATTCTGAGCGGAGTGCAACGTAGTCGAAGAACGCGCTGGCTGCTCCGCTCACGCCGTGTCCGCAAAGCGGCGGCGCGCCAGGCGGGATGCGGCTGAGTAGTAACTGCGTGTGAGAGAATCGTTGACCATAGGCATTCGCCATCAAGTCGAAAGACCAAACATGACCGTTAATCCATCGTCTTCTGCGATCGATAGTCCAACCGCTGTGCTCAACGCAGGCATCGCCGCAGCCAGGTCGGGCGATGAAGTGCGCGCGCGGTCTTTGCTCAGGCGTGTCGTGGAACAAGACAAGCGCAATGCCGCAGGCTGGTTGTGGCTGAGCAGTGTGGTAGACAACTTCACCGATCTGGAAGTTTGCCTGGAAAATGTGGCCGCACTTGAGCCGGGAAATGAAATCATCCACCAACGCCTGGCCTGGGTGAAGCAGCAGCAGGCCGCCGTGCTGCCACCCATTGTCGAGGACAGCGCCACCCCACCTCCGCGTGAAGCAGTGAAAGCACAATCCGTCACGCCCTCTATTCTCACTTCGGATCAACCTCACCTGCTGGACGTGCACCGCCTGTTTGTTTGTCCGCAGTGCGCGGGGCGAATGCGTTTCAATCCAGAGATCGTCGATCTGCAATGTCAGGCCTGCGGCTATGTCGAAGTGGTGGAAGAGATCCCGGTGCAGCCGCCAGAACGCGTGCTGAATTTTGTCCTGCGGACCCAGCGCGGCTATCGTTGGGCCAGCGTTGAACGAATGTTGCGTTGTCAACAGTGTGGTGCGCAGACCAGCTTTCCCCCGGCGCAGACTTCAGTCAGCTGTCCGTATTGTGGAAATGCGGTCTTTGGCACGACGCCCGAAGACCAGGAATTGGAAGCGCCGCAAGCATTGATTCCGATGGGGTTAGAGCTAGACGCCGCCAGAAAGAAAGTCTTAGCTTGGTTGGGTCGCGGTTTCTTAGCGCCCGGCGATTTGGCGCGGGCCATCCTGCATGGCTTGCAACCGGTCTATGTGCCGCTCTGGCTGTTTAATGCGGCTGTTACACTCTATCCCGTTGGACGGGATAAACAAGTCTACCTCTACGCCAATTGGACCGTGTCCGGCATCCGCAGTTTGTCGACCCGCTTGGTCAACGACCTAGGACCATTCACCTGGGGCCATCTCATTGAATTCAAGCCGGAATATCTGGCAGGCTGGTCGGCTTCCACGTATGACGTTTCGGCGGCTCTGGCAGCGCAGCAAGCTACTCAAGGGATGAAGGAAGACGCTCAACGCCGTGCCAGCCACTTACCGTCCGCCTTCAGCCCGGCCGGTTTCTCTACGGAGAGTTTTTGGCTGGTGCTGTTCCCGATCTGGATCTCCAGCTATACTCACCGCAGAAAAACCTATCGCGTATTGGTCAACGGCCAAACCGGTCAGGTAGCAGGTGACAAACCCTTCAGTTGGATCAAAGTGCTAGCAGTAGCGGCCGTCATAGCCGCAACCTGCGGGTTGGCCGCGTTTGTCCTGCTGCGTACCTTGAGTGCCGTGGCGCTCCCACCAGAATTGATGACGCTGCTGCAACCGATCCTCAGCGTCCTTCAGCCGGTGAGTGTCTTGCTCGTTCCGATCATCCTCATGTTGATCGGGATGGTCGTCCTCGCTTTTCACGACTAGCCTGTGTTAAAATGAAGGCAGAAGAAAGATTGCCCGGCAAGAGACCAATAGTTCGCGGAGGTCGATGATGCAAGCAACCCTTGTCACCATTCCAGCCCACTTCGACGGGCAATCCATCCAGCTCGACGCGGACATCACGTTGAAGCCCAATACCCGCTTGCTGGTCACGGTGTTGGGTGAGGATAATTCACACCGTTCACTCGTGCGTGAGGCAATGCAGTTATCACAAAACTCGCTGACAAACATCTGGGACAACGAGGATGACGCGGCCTATGACCACCTCACCGAAAGACACCGGCTTTGAATTTCAACCCTATTCCGGCATCTGCACCTTTGGCCGCGCGCCGCACACGCGTGAGGTCAGCGGCGCAGATGTCGCCATCGTCGGCGTGCCTTACGATGGAGCGACCTCGTATCGCAGCGGCGCGCGCTTCGGGCCGCGCGCTATCCGCGAACAATCGATGCTGCTGTGGGGCTACAACAATCCGCTGGGCGTCGCGCCCTTCAAGACCTTGAAGGTGATCGATTACGGCGATGTGGAGGTGGTCCCCGTCGATGTGCTGGCGACGCACGCCGCCATCAACGTCGAGGTAAGCCGGATCATCAAAGAAGACGTGAAGGTGATCGCGCTCGGCGGTGATCACTCGATCGCGCTGCCGCTGTTGCAGGCCCACGCGCGCAAGTACGGACGCCTGGCCGTCATTCACTTCGACGCGCATCCGGACACCTGGGACACCGAGTTCGGCCAGCAGAAATTCAGCCACGGCACGCCGTTCCGCCGCGCCATCGAACAGCGCCTCATCGACACCAGCGCCTATCTCCAGATCGGCATTCGCGGGCCGACGTCGGGCAAGCAGGACTATGAGGAGGCGTTGGCCCTCGGGGCGCGGATGATTACGATTGACGAAGCAATGGGCCTGGGCCTGGCGCGCATTCTCAAGGAGATCAAGGATCGCGTGGCGGATAAGCCGGTGTACATCACGCTCGATATCGATTCGATCGATCCGGCCTTTGCGCCCGGCACCGGCACGCCGGAAGTCGGCGGCTTCAGCAGCTATCAAGTGCTGCAACTCCTGCGCGGTTTGAAAGGTCTCAACATCGTGGGATGTGATCTAGTGGAAGTGTCGCCGCCCTTTGATCACAGCAGCATCACGTCGATCCTGGCGTCGAATCTGGTGTTTGAATATTTGTCGCTGTTAGCGCTGAACAAACTCAACGCGGAATGAAGAGACACAGAAACCGGGTTTCTCCGCGAGTGCTGCGCCATTCTGCTCAATGGGAGAAACCCGGTTTCTACAACTGAATCTATTCCAGCTTGCGATAGTCGGCGTTCCAATACAACAGCGGCTTCGCAGGCGTGTTGACACCTGCGGCCATTACCTCGCCGATGTACAAGACATTATCGCCCGCCACCTGCGTCTGCACCACGCGGCAATCCAGCCAGGCCAGGCAGTCCTGCAAAATCGGCGCGCCGCTGATCGAGGGCTGCGTGGGCACCCCTTCCAAGCGATCGACCACGCCTAGCCGTCCCGCAAACCGATCGGACAATTCGCTTTGATCGTCACGCAGGAAATTCACCACAAAAGCCGCGCTCTCTTTGAGCAGCGCCTCGCTGGTGAGCTCTACCCCGATTGAGATCAACACCAACGGCGGCTCCAACGACACACTCAAAAAACCGCTGACCGTCAGGCCGTGTTTACGTGCAGCGGTCTGCATCGTCACCACGGTCACGCCGCTGGCCCACTGACGCATGACATACTTAAACTGTTCGACTGGAATAGGCATAGTTTGTCTCCGTTACACTTCACGTTTCATTAAAGTATACCATGCCGATCCGCGCCCGCTGCCTTCGCTGCCGCGCCCGCGGTCGTCGTTACCGCGCCGCATGGCGTCCAATCGATAAGCCGGATCGAACAGCGCGGCGATTTCATCCAGCGCCACGCCCGCCCGATCGGCCTGCGGCTCGAAAGCGTACAGCATGTAGCACGCGCCCGGTTTGAGCACCGCCGTCAAAGCCGCCACATAGCGACGACGCGCCTCAGCCGCGAGGCTGTGAAAGCAGCCGATGTCGTAGGCAAAATCGATCGAGTGGCTGAGCGCCCAATGGCGCATGAGCGTCACATCCCCGCGCGCGAAGCGAATCCGATCGAGCAGCGCAGCCGATCGGGCCTTGCGCCTGGCCAGCCCAATCGCGCGGCGCGAGACATCGATCGCCGTAACCTCGAAGCCGCGTTGCGCGAGGGTGATCGCGTTGGTGCCGGTGCCGCAGCCCAGATCGAGCGCGCGCCCGACTGGCACCTTGCCGCTATCGAGCATCGCCACGATCTCCGGCGGCGTGATGCCGGTATCCCACGGCGTTTTCTTGAAGAGATACATCAAGTCCCAAAAGAGTGACATGCCCCAGCCTCGATATGATGAAGGTCGGCGTTAACCGACCTTCATCATAGCACACTTGATCGACGCGACGAATTACTTGATGACGCAAGGTAGATTGGTCTTGCAGCAACAGCCCGGCGCGGGATCAACCGATGTTGCGACACTGCTTAATCGGTAGCCGGGAGACTGAATTGCGACGGCCGGTTGAATCGTCAATATGTAGTTGCCGCCGGTCATCACCAGTAGCGGCCGAGCCTCGTCTGCGGCTTGCGACTGAACCGCCGTAGGGCCAGACTGTGCCAGCGCCACGCTGCACAGGAGCAAGAACACACCGATCAACACTGTGGTTCGAATCACCCGTAATTTCATGGTTACACCGCCTACTGCAATGTGACGATCAATGGAATGGCGCCCGTACCCGATTTCAGTTCGCCAAGCGCCTTGCCGATGATCGTTCCCGGTTGTGAAGAGACAGATTTCATCGCATAGCCAGGATTAGATGAAGCCACCAGCAAGTCGCCGGGCTTGATCGAACCATGAGCCGCATCAACTTTGATCGCCTTGAACGAACCCAGCGTCACGACCGTGAGATATTCACCAGGCGCGATCGGATGGTCGTCGCTGATACTCTCGGATTTGGTCTCGCCGTTTGGATACGACTTTGTGTTCCGGGAAGCCGGCACATAATGCAGATCAACCACACCGACGATCGCGCCGGCGTCCGCATCGGTCGCGCGCCGGACTTTGATAACAGGAATCTCACCCACCACGGCCGGCCCCGCGCCGCTGATGATCACGAGATCGCCGGTGGTCAAATCAACTGTATCGTCGTTCTGCGCAATGTCAACCACAAAGCCTGACTTGCCACCACTGAAGGTAGAAAACCCGAGTACTGTCAAATCATCCTGTATAGACAGGTCGTCCGTTCCTTGGATATCGCCGTCGGCCCAGACTGCAAACGAATTATCAGAGAGTGGGCCACCGTCAACACCGACCACACCGCGATCGTTTTCACTGATGCCATACACGCCAGTCCCAAGGCGCGTGTTGCCCAGCACACCATAGCCGGAACCCTGGTTATAACCTGAAACAGCCGCTCTGGTTGTCAGGGTGCTACTGGTATAACCAGATACACCCCAACCGCCGTTATCGCTGCGCCCATACACCCCACTCCGGTCAACCGAATGGCCGAGTCCCTCGATAGCGTCGCGGCTTGCGCTGTAGCCATACACACCTCGCCCCGTGCCGCTGACGGCCCACACGCCGTTAGCGCCGGTCGCGTCGGTATGAGCGTACACCGCACTCTTGCTGTTAGCCGCGGTTGTGGCCTCCAACGCGTCACCCCCGGCACTATTGGCGTACACCCCGGCGCCCTTAGCGCTGTAGCCATAAACACCCGTACCGTAGCCGGTCGAGGCAATGTTCGCCCCAAACACCGCGGCATAGTTCCACACGGTCGATTTGCTGTAAGCCCGCAGACCATCGCCGGTACTGGTATTCTCAAGGAGCAATCCGTACTCGCTGTTGGACCCCGGCCAGGAGTCTGTGAAGTGATTATGCGGACAGGTCAGTGCGCTGGGGCTGGCCGGCGCGTTAAAGTGCTGACGCGGATTGAGTAACGTGAAGGTGGTCTCCTGCGGACCGCGCACACTCACGGCCAACCACAGTTCCTTGCGCTCAGCCACGTCTTGGGGAATCGCTTGCATCTCGCCCAACACAATGGCAAAGTCGCCATTCTTGACGGCCACTTCAGCCTGCGTCTCCGACCACAATACATGTCCGCCAGTTTCAGCATCATATAGCGCGAACGTGAAAGCATAGACGCCGTTCAGTGGCTGACCCGTGTCATCGGTGAGTTGGCTCGTATAGGGAACCGTCACACCCGACGGATCCGCTTGAGCCAGCGCGCCACCCGTCGTTAGCACCAGTGCCAGCAACGCGAGCAGTGCCACAATCACAAGAATTGATCGACGCTTATTCACGGCAGTTCCTCCTGAGTGACTAAAGAAGAGTGTCTCCCTTGACCCGATCGATCAAGCACTCACCCCGCCGATCCCATTGCCTAAAGTTCAAGCAGGCCATCACCTTCTTTCAAGCAACAGACTAATTTCCGCCTGCCAACGCGCACGGTAAACAATTAGAATGACTCCCCTGACTCGATTGACAACGTATGTGCCTCCGATCAATCCCCTAGCCCTTCAACACCAGCGGCAGATAGATGTTGGAGTTGAGCGCTGCGCCGCCAGCCCAGAAGCCGCCGTTGAGTGTATAGCCTCCGCCGCTCAACGTGCCCGCATCCGGTTGGCCGATCGTGCCGCTCAGCGAGTAATCACCACCGCTGCTCGATCCACCGCCGTTATCGATCGTGCTCCACGTCAGATCGTAGCCACCGCCCGATTGGGCGCTGATCGATGTGACAGCGATCGTTAGTATCAAGACTGTGGCCAATAAGCAGATTGCGCGTTTCATGGCTCACCTCCCTATGGGCACGTGCTGGCGTAGAACGCATAGGCTTCGTCGTACACGCCCGCACAGGTAATTGTGCCGTTTGCATTCACCGCGCCGCCATTCAACAGCGACGCGCCCACGCGCGTGGTGTAGTAAATGTTGTTACGGATGGTGTTGCTGCTGCCCGTAACCTGCGAGTTATTGACGGTCACCGTGTAGGAGCCACTTCCGGCAGTGTTCCAAATACCATAGTTGCTCGTCCCACTTCCAGCGCTAAGGGTGCTATTCTGAATGGTTGGCGAGGAGGAGGAGTTGTGCACGCCGTAACTGTTTGTGTTGCCTGAGCCGGTGGCGGTCACACTCGTCATCGTCGGCGAGGAGGAGTTATAGTTGTATACGCCGTAACTGTGTGTGCCGCCTGAGCCAGTGGCGGTCACATCCGTCATCCTCGGCGAGGAGGAGTCATTGGACACGCCGAAACTGTACGTTCCCCCCGAACCGGTGGCGATCACGTCCATCATCGTCGGTGAAGAGGAGGAGTTGTGCACGCCGTAACTGTGTGTGCCGCCTGAGCCAGTGGCGGAGCCAGTGGCGGTCACATGCGTCATCGTCGGCGAGGAGTGATAGTTGAACACGCCATAACTGTCTTCTTCGCCCGATCCGATAGCCGTCACATCCGTCATTGTTGGCGCAGAGGAATCGTGGTTGTACACAGCGCGATTGGAGATAATACCCCCGGAAGCAAGTGCCGTCACATGCGTCAAACGAGGTGAAGCCGAATTGTTAAAGATGGCAATGGCATGGGTATTGTCGCCGGTGTTCGCTACCGTCAGGAAACGCAGCTCGGCATTATTGGCGCCCACCACGGTCCCCGTAAGATTAGATGTACTGTCGATATAGGTGATCGTGGTTGCCAGTTCGCCCGCGCCTTCGATGTCCACGTATTGCTTCATCGTCACCGTCTCGGTGTACACGCCGGGCATCACCTTGACCAGGTAATGATTCGTCGCACTCGCATTGGTGATGCTGGTTAGCGCGGCACTGATGGTCGTGTATTGGCCGCCGCTCTTGGCTACGATGACGACATTTTGATAGTTCGCGGTGTTGTCGGTCCCATCGGCGAAGCCAGCAGGTACCCCCGTCAGTCCGCTCCACGGCGCTTGCAACGCTGTTAGCGCCAGCGTCGCCGTCGGCACTGCCGAAGTAATATCGCTCCCAGAATGGGTATGCCCGACCAGCGTGTAGACACCGGCATGGTCGTGATCGCTGCGGGCAACCGTAGCGGCACTGCCAGCGCCGGAAAAGGCTACCGTCAGCGTCACCTCGTTGCTCGCGCCGCCGCCGGTCAAACCCGCGCCAGCGTAGACGCCGGTAATATCGCCGCTGCCGCCGCTTCCCGTGTCATCTGACGCGGGTGCCCATGCGCTGCCATTCCATTTCAACACTTGACCCGCTCCAGGCGCAGCCGTCGTGACCGATCGACCTTGCAGCGCGCCGGTCGAGGTACTGAACAGCGCATAGGGCGCAGCCGTGAACGCTTGGCGCGGCGCGAGCGTGACAGACGCACCGCTGCCTGCCGGGCACTGGACCGTGATCTCCAGCCAATGGGCATTGCCCGTAAAGGCACTTACCCCAAACTCATAGCCACTGTTGAGCAGCGCGGTGAAGTAACCGTTGTTGACGCCCAGACTGCTCACCGTCTGAGTGACACCGATCATGTTTCCGCCGCTCACCGCATCCCACAGACCGAATTGAAAATTACAGGTCGCGCTGATGGGCTTGCCGCCGCTCTGGAGTTGCCCTTGATACGTGAAGGTCGAAGTCAATGGCGTGGCCGCACTGACTTCCTGAGTGCGCGCTGCAGCGGATTGAGATTGGATCGTGCGTGCGCCGACGACGCCTGCCGCGCTGAGCAGCATCAACAACATAGCCAAACCGATCAAACCTCCGAACAAACCGACGACGAAATTGCGTTTCATGATATGGCCTCCTGATTGAAATGGATGAACGCTTCCCCTGGCCCGATCGAGCATGTCTCGCCCCGCTGATCCCATTGTGCCTCACAGTTCAAGCACGCCATCACCTTCTTTCAGGCACAAGAGTGATTTCAACCTTTCAATACGAATGGCAAACTGAATGGATCCAGTATAGATCAAATGCCGGTCAGAAATCTATAACAAAAAGCGGCGTGCTGTAAACCTCGCACGCCGCTCACTGAATAAACCCTCACCCGCCTCAAATCACTTCGAACTCCGCCACAAAATGCCGCAACAGTTCAGGCGCGTGGACGATCTTCAAGCCGCGCAGGGTGTCGCGCTGCGCGTGAACGCGCCGGCAGACCTCGACCACATAGTCGAGTTGGGTTTGCGTGTAGACGCGACGCGGAATAGCCAGGCGCACTAATTCAGTCTTGGGGTAATGCATGAGGCCCGTTTCCGGATCGGGACACGCGAACATCACACTGCCAATCTCCACGGTGCGGACGCCGCCCTCTAGATATAACGCCACTGATAGAGCTTGCGCCGGGAATTCGATCTGCGGGATATGCGGCAGCAAACTCAATGCGTCGATGTAAATGGCATGTCCCCCCGGCGGCTGCACGATGGGAATGCCGGCTTCCAACAAGCGATCGCCCACATACTTCGTCTGCGCGATCCGATAGGCCAGATACGCTTCGTCCATGCCTTCACGCAGACCCACGGCCAACGCTTCCAGATCACGACCGGCTAAGCCGCCATAGGTCGGGAAGCCTTCGCGCAGGATCAATTCATTCTTCACTTGCCCAAACAGATCGGCGTTGCGCATGGCCAGCAGGCCACCGATGTTGACGATGGCGTCCTTCTTCGCGCTCATCAGAAATCCGTCGGCATAAGAAAACTCCTCGCGCACGATTTCAGGAATGGATCGCAGCGCATAATCCGCTTCACGTTGTTGAATGAAGTACGCATTCTCGGCAAAGCGCGCGGCGTCCAGAAAGAACGGAATCCCATGCCGATGATACGTGTCCGCCGTGGCGCGGATATTCTCCATCGAGACGGGTTGGCCGCCCGCCGAGTTATTCGTAATCGTCAGCAGCCCGATCGGGATGCGCGCCTCTCCGACCGTCTCGATAAAGCGTTCCAGCTGCTCAATATCCATGTTGCCCTTGAAGGGATGCACCAACGCTGGATCGTACGCGGCCTCGATGACGAGATCGATCGGTTTGCCGCCGCGCGCCCGGATATTGGCGTGCGTCGTGTCAAAGTGCTGATTACTGGGCACGCTTTGCGCCAGACCCGGCTTCACGACGATCGAGAACAACACATTCTCTGCCGCCCGGCCTTGATGCGTGGGCACAAAATACGAGAACCCCGTCACCTCTTCCACGGCACGCTGCAACTGATAGAAACTGCGCGCCCCGGCGTACGATTCATCGCCGCGCAGCAGCGCCGCCCACTGCGTATCGCTCATGGCGCCGGTGCCCGAATCCGTCAACAGATCGATCACCACATCCTCGGCGCGAACTTTGAACAAGTTATAGCCCGCTGTCTGCAGGATACGCTCACGCTCCGGGCGCGTGGTCAGCCGAAGCGGTTCGACGGATTTGATGCGAAAGGGTTCCAGGGGATAGGTGGGCATGAAGGCTCCAAGTGGAACAGGGTTGAGAAAACGAGTAACAAGTAACGAGTAACAGCGCTGAGTTACGTTTTACTCGTTACTCATTACTCGTTACGCATCACTCTTCAAAAATCTCTGCCTCAAAAATGTACAACTGCACGTCTTTCTTGCGCCAGGCATCCGCCGGCAGTCCGGCTTTCATCCAGCACAAGGTCGAAAGATATTCGTCGCGATCCCAACCTTGTTCCAGCGGCACCTGGGGCAAGAAGAGTCCGCCGCGCCCGCCGGCGCGAATCATCACGCCATGCTGGCCGACGATCACTTCTTCCGGGCTGTGCGCCAACCGCATCGGTGTAAGCACACTGATCTCGATGTGCATGTCGGCCAGTTCCGCATGGTTCATGGGACGGAAGCGAGGATCATCGGTGGCGCTCAGCAGGCTGACACGCTGCACACTTTCCCACAGCGGATAGCGTGCAAAGACTTCGCCCCGGCAACCGCGCAGGTCGTGCGTCTGCCTGTGGCGCAGCGTGACGAAGGTGGCACGCGGCTGCTCCATGGCGGCCGAAGGCGGCTCGAAGTGTGGCCGGGGACGGGCTTGCAGATATTCATCCAGGGTAGCCCGCGCTAACTTCAGCAAGGTCGTCTTATCGACATCGGTCAAAGCCGGTGGTTGGCCCTTCACAAATTCGATCGCGGCGTAGCCCACCACGCGACCTTGCTCACCTTCCGGCACATCGCCGGAATTGGCATAGTGGATGACGTGCACTTGTTCTGCGCCGATGCTGCGCGCTAACAGCATGGAGACCATCACCGGGCCTTTGCCACACATGGTCGTGTGCAGGTTAGCCGTGTGGCTTGACATGGCGTCCTCGTCCCAGGCCTCCAGGGCCAAGGGATCAAGCGAGATGACCGCCAGAATGGAGGAATGATCTACCCGCACCGCATCTTGATAGCGCGGATAGTGCGACAGATCGGTCGAAGTGACCACCAACGTATGCGGGGCTTCGTTCAGGACACGGGCCAGTCCCGCCGCAATCGCCTGAGCATTTTCGAGAGTGGGTTTACCGATCGAGATGGGGACGATGGGCACGCCGGGCAGCACGCGCTGAATAAAAGGCACTTCCACTTCCAGGCTGTGCTCGTCGAGGTGAATGGACCGATCGGAGGTGAAGACCGGCGCCGAGTTCAAGATCGCTTGCGCCAATGGTACATCGATCGGCACTTCGCCCAGCGGCGTGCTCCACGCCCCATTCGGCCAGACAGCCGCTCCGTCAAAGCCATAAGCGTAGCTGTGACTGAAGCCCAGGATGATCACATGCTCGTAACCGCGATCGAGCGCTTGCTTGAAACCGTGCGCAGCCACGCCACCACTGAACACGTAGCCCGCGTGCGGCACAATGAGAATCGACGGCTCCGGTTCAAGGCGTTCGGCCTTGGCCAGATAGCCGTCGATCAGCTGGGTCAATGTGGCTGGATTGGCTGGATAAAAAGCGCCCGCCACCGCCGGTGGACGCACACTATAGGCCGGCTGGGTTGCCGTCATGGCTCTTTACCTTTCTCCCCCGCTCCTCATTTCATTATAGTGAGAAGCGCGGCAAAAGCAATTGGCAAAATCACGCCGCGTAATCGCGCCACTTAGAAGCCGTCAAAGAACAACTCCGCAGATTGCTCCAGGCTGGATGTGACCATCCAGCCCCCCATCGCCGGATTTGCAATCCGGCGGGAGCGTCAAAAGTGTGGACTTATTTCTTGGCAAGCCCTTACTCTTCAGCCACGGGCAGCGTAAACAGGAAGGTGGCGCCATTCCCCGGCGTACTCTCCACCCAGATGCGCCCGCCGTGCGCTTCAATGACGAGGCGGCAAAACGCCAGGCCCAGTCCACTGCCGCGTCCGCGCACCCGGCCTGTCACGAATTTATTGAACAAGTGTGCTTGTAGTTCAGGTATCAGGCCGATGCCGGAATCTTTGACCGAGACAATAACGGAGCGATCATCGGCTGGATCTCGCCGCGCCCCGAGAGTGATCACCCCGTCAGGCGGAGTGAACTTAATGGCATTCCCGATCAAGTTTTGCAGCACCCGATGGATCAATTCCACATCCACCGACACGAACGGCAAATCGGGCGGCACCTGATTCTCGATCGCCTGGTGTTTGTCCCGGGCCAGCACCTGCTCCAGCTCCGCTACTTCAGCAGCAACAATATCCAGCCGTACTGGTTCACGCTCCAGGGGCATTTGCCCGCTTTCCAGGCGGTTCACATCCAGAATCGCCGTGATCAAATTGAGCAGGCGTTGCGCGCCCTGATGGGCGACGTCGACAATCTCACGCTGCGAATCCGATATGTCTTCCGACCCCATCAAATCCAGCGCGCCCAATACTACCGAAGCCGGATTGCGGAGATCGTGGACCATCGTGTTGGTCAAATCTTCCCGCATGACATTGATCGAGTGCTCTTCGGTCACATCCCGCAGCACGATCAAGCGGCCGATCGGCACAGCATTGCTCAACACCGGCAGGCTCGTCCAATGAATCATGTGCGGTGCCACTTCATAGTCGCCTTCGGTTGGCGGCTCGTCACCCTGGCGGATACGCCGCATCTCATCGAGGATAGCCTTGACCGCGCCATGACTGCTCCGCCGCAAGTAGTGAATGGCATCCGCCACCGGCCGATTCAACCACACCTCCGGCTCACCGGGCAAATTCAATAAGTGCAACGCGGGAGCATTGATCACCAAAATGCGCTGATTCATGCCCAGCAACACAATGCCGTCCCGGTTGAAACGGATCGAAGCCTGCAACCGGCTGCGCTCGTCGTTGACATTTTCGTACAGGCGCGCGTTGTCCAGCGCCAAAGCCACGGCATCGGCCAACGACTGGGCCAGCGATAGATCGTCGGCGTCAAAGATCGTCGTGGCATTGCCTTCGATATGCAAGATGCCGATCAAACTGCCGCCCTGCCACAACGGCACCACCAGGTAGGCCGCGTCCGGTGATCGCGTGGCGAGTTCGGTCAATCCGATTAAGGCTGAGCCTTCCGCGGCGCGTGGGCCCGTGAAAATACCGCTGCGCACCGTCTCCGGCGCGATCGGCAAGGCATACCCCAACGGCAAGGAGGGCATACCGCTCACCGCTCGCACAATCCAATTGCAGTTATCTGCATCGGCGAGCAACAGCGCCACATGCGGCCAACCGGCAAAATGCGCGATGGCGGCCACCGCCGTCTGTGCGATCACCTCGGGATCGAGTTGGCCGCTCACGGCGCGCAGCACTTCGTACAACGTGGTCTGGCGTTCGACCATGCGGCGCTGCATTTCGAAGGAGCGGGCATTGCGAATCGCCAAGACCATTTGATCGGCCGCCGCTTCCATCAGGCGCGCGTGATCAGCCGTGAAGTGCGCCTGTTGCGCATGCATCAACACCAGCACGCCCAACAGGGTCTGTTCGCTCACGATCGGCACGGCCAGCACCGCGCGCGTCATGATCTCGGTGTCCATCGACAGCCAGCGCGCGTCTGCCTGCGTGTCGACCACCAGAGCCGTCTGACGTTCGCGCACCACCCAGCCCACCAGACCCTCTTGCATCAACCGCTCGATAATCGCGCGCCGCTCAACGGCCGGAACTTCATCGCGCACATACAACGTTTGTGTCACCTCGCTCGCGGTGTTGAAAAGAAACACGCTGCCGCGATCCGCGCCCGTGAGGTTCGCGCCGACACGCAGCACATTTTCCAGCGTCGCTGCCAGGGCCGGCTGTTCACTAGTCGCGCGAGCCACCGCCAGAAGATTTTCCAGCAGTTCCTTTTGTTCGCGCAGATCGGTTTCGGCCTGTTTGCGCTGGGTCACATCACGCACCACGCCGATGATCTCGCGGCGGCGGGCCGGAAACAGCCGCGCCTCATACCAGCGTGTCACACCCTCGGTCGTCAACGAATAATCGAGCGCTTGCGGCGCGTTATCCTGCTGTAGACGTTGCAGTGCAGCGCACAACTGCTGGCCGATGGGTGCCGGCATCACTTCGTCAACACGCTTGCCCAGGAATTGATCGGGGGGCAGATACAGATGCGCCTCCGAGCCGGCCGTATAACCGATGAAGTGTCCACCCTGATCGAGGCGGAACATCAAATCGGGGAACGCCTGCAAAATAGTCTGCAATTCGGCTGTGCGTTGATCGAGCTCGTCGGCCGAGTTTACCTGCTCGGTCACATCGCGCACCATGATCAGCCGCCCGGTGATACGCCCCAGCCGATCGGTCATCGGCGCGATGCGCAGCTCGCATATCCGACCGTTCAACACGATCTCGTCCTGCGCCGTTTCTGCTTTGCCGTAATGCTGCACCAGATCGAAATGCTCGCGCAGCACCTCGGCGGCCGGCTGACCGACGATGTCGCGTAGCTGCAAGCCCAGCAGCTGCAAGGCCGCCGGATTGCAGTCCAGCACGCGATCTTTGTCGTCCAGCACCATTACGCCGTCCGGCATATTTTCGACGACGGTGCTGCGGGCGATGGGCACCAGGTTCAGCGATCGGATTTGAGACAATCCCCAGCTCAGCATCAAGCCACCCATCAAATAAGCCAGGGGCGCGGCCAAATCCAATCCAGACAGGTACAGCATATTGCCCAGCCAGGGCAGCACCGTGCCCAGCAAGACCGCCGCCGCATAACGCCGCCGGAACATGGGCAAACGAATCACCGCCGCCGTGGCCATCATGGTGACCAGCAAGCAGAGTCCCCACGCAAAGAAAGCGTCGAGCCAAAAGAAGGCGCCCCGCTCCAGCCGCAACGGCATGGCTAATCCTTGATCCGCCAATCTGACTTCTCTCCAAACCAGGCCATGCCATTCATTCGTCCAGACCAGCAGCAGTACTAGGGCCGGGATAATCAGCCACAGCAACCACCGGCCATACCCAAAGATGATCTTCCCGTTGCTGGTGCCACGCGCGGCACAGGCCAGCCACAGTACCGGCGCAAACGTCGACCCGCTCCACTGCACTTTGGCCCAGAGTAGTTTGGAGTCTTGCGTGATGCTGGCGACCTCTAGAGCGTAAGCCAACGACCAGCCGGCCGCGATGAGCGCCAGCAGCAGCGGCCCGGACCCGAAGGTGTCGCGCATCCGCCAACTGTAGACCGCGACAACCAGGGCGACAATAGCCAGCATAATGGCGATTAATGAAAGAGGTGTAAACTGAAGTGGCATAGCAGACCAATTATACCCACAACAAGCAATCATGCGAAATCGGACATCGCGCCAGGTATACAGCAAAACTGTTGGGCGGGCATGCTGCCCGGCCAACAGTTTTGCGTTATACCCCCGCGCTGTGATCTAGGCGCAGTACCGATCTGAAGAAGCTCACAGCCCTCGTCCCGAGGGCGTTCTCCGGGGACGGTGCGCAAGCGCGGAGCGTTTTCATGCTTTGTGGTGAACGCAGTTCATGGGGCCTGTTTAGTTAGCGCTCACCCAACTGCGTGCATCGCGGACGCGGGCTGCGGGCCTGATCCAAATAGTATTGGGTCTAGGCATGACACCTGACTGTGCTATACTTTTTGAGGACGATCTCAACCCGGACGAATCCATGATGCCCTCTGCTCTTAACTGGAATTTCGCGCCCAGCATCCTGGTGATGTTATTCAGCCAGGCCGCGTTGTATGGTTACTTGATCTACCTCGCTCGCCAGGACGGGCACTGGGGCACCGCAGTGCGCCCGCGCCAGGTCGTGTGGTTCGCCCTCGGTCTGATCTTGATTTTCGTGGCGCTGGTTTCCCCGATCGATTCACTCAGCAACGAAGCGCTGTTCTCTGCGCATATGGTGCAGCACATTTTGCTGATGCTGCTGGCTTCCGCGTGCTTGCTATTGGGTACTCCTGGCTACTGGATCCGCATCCTCTACGATCTGCCGATCTTGAAGGTGGTGCTGCCCATCGTCACTCATCCGCTGGTCACGCTGGCTATCTTCAACGCGGTGATGTGGGTGTGGCATGTCCCGTCACTGTACGAAGGCGCGCTGCGCGACGTCAACCTTCATATCGTCGAGCACATGATGTTCCTCGTCGCGGGGGTGCTGCTATGGCTGCCTGTCATTCACGATGTTCCACCGCAGCACGCTTTGAGTTATCCCGCCCGCATGGCGTACCTGTTCGCCTGTATGATTTCCAGCAGCATCCTCGGCGCGATCTTCACCTTCGCCCCGACGATTGCGTTTCCATTCTACGGCAACGCGCCGCTTGTCTTTGGCCTGACCCCGCAAACCGATCAACAGTTGGCGGGCCTCATCATGTGGGTGCCCGGCGGCGGCATCTTCTTCATCGCCATCCTGATCGTCTTTGGCGCGTGGCTCAACTCGGAAGAGCGCACAGCGCGGGCGCAGTTTCCGCCGCCGCCATATGTGCAGTAGAGAATGCAAGTGAACCTTTGCGAGGGGTTTAGGGGCGATTGGCTACCCTCGTAATCACCCCTCGCAAGGCTGCGCAGTAGATGTCATTCCCGCGCAGGCGGAATCCACTGACGGCGGCTGCCGAAGGTCCCGCCTGCGCGGGAATGACGGATAGGATCGAAGTGAGGCCGGCCATGCCGTCACCCCTGGCGATTCGTCTCAACCATGTCAGCAAGGTTTACACTCAGGGTCACACCGAAGTCCTCGCGCTGAACGGGCTTACGTTGAGCATCCCTGCCCGGCAGTTTGTCGTCGTGATGGGCGCTTCGGGTTCGGGCAAGAGCACCCTGCTGCACGTCGTGGCCGGGTTAGCGCGTCCTTCGTCCGGCGAGATTCATCTCTTCGATCAAGCCATCCACACCATGGGCGACGATCAACTGACGCAGTTGCGCCGCACCCGCATTGGCCTCATCTTTCAATCCTTCAATTTGCTCCCCACGTTGAGCGCTTTGGAAAATGTCGCACTGCCGTTATTGATTAACGGCGCGCGCCTGAACGCGGCGCGCGCCAAAGCCAAAACGCTGCTCGCGTTGGTCGGCCTGTCCGATCGGCTGGCGCACCGCCCCGACGATTGCGTTTCCA
>JBGSPW010000219.1:0-2625 GCA_041738395.1 Thermoflexales bacterium | reverse complement strand
CCGCAGCGACTTGCCGAGCGAAGCCAGCGCGTCCCGCGCCCCCGTGAGATCGCCCTGCGCGAACAGCGCCAAGCTGCGCCACAAATTCGTCACTGTTTGGGATTCGTTGGGCAGCGGGGATCGATCGAGCACGGCTTGCGGATCGCCGCGCAGTAGCGCGCTCACCGGCTGCAGCGCGGCTCGATCGGCTTCGGGCAACCCATCAATCGGACACTGCGGATCGCGTTCAAGCCGTACCAACGCCAGCAGGCGGGCAGCGCGGGTCTCGCCCAGTTCGAGCGCGCGTTCATAAGCCGCGATTGCTTCCGGCGCGCGATCGGCGCGGTGGTAAGCCAAGCCCTGATGATACCAGAAGCGGCTGTCGTTGGGCGCAAGTTCGCTCGCGTGCGTGAGGTCGTTGAGCCGCGCCACGAAATCGAGGGCGACTAAAGCGCGGCGAAAATAGGCTTCAGCCAACGGAACGCGCAGGGCGGGTTCGGCGGTGAGATCGAGTTGCTGCCAATGTTGAATGGCTTCGGTGAATTTGTTCTGGTGAAAGGCGCGCAGGCCGTTTTGCTTTTGGGCTGCGGCCCGCGACTGCGGCGCGAGCGATTGGTGCTTATGCTTTTTTAACACAACGCTTTGCCTGTAGAGAGGATGGGCACATTATATCATCACTGCCGAAGGATCGTCTGGAGCAATTTAGACGCAATGTTACTACTCAGCCGTCGCGCTATGCGCCGTGCAGTGTCACGGCTGAGTAGTAACGACGCAATACTGATCTGAAAATGCTCACAGCCCTCGTCCCCGAGGGCGTTCCCCGGGGACGGTGCGCGAGCGCGGAGCGATTTCATGTCTCGTGGTGAACGCAGTTCATGATGTCTGAGTAGTAACGACGCGATACTGATCTGAAAATGCTCACAGCCCTCGTCCCCGAGGGCGTTCCCCGGGGACGGGGAACAGAGCGTTTTCATGCTTTGTGGTGAACGCAGTTCATGGGGTCTGTTTAGATAAGTCAGCAGAGGTGGCTCCCACACGGGCGTATTCATCACCGCTGGGCGGCCTGTCAGCACGACATATCAAAGGATGATAGGTTGTTACTTAACCAGCGTTCCACCCGTTTATTTCCGCACCCTGTCAAGTGTCAAAGATCGCCACACCACATGACAGATCGCTGTTTTTTTTGCTACTAGTCAGAATATAATCACTTCATCACGCTGCACCATTCCCGCGCAGCGCACGGCTGCCGCCCTTCGATTGTCGTCCGGTCATTCAGCGTTATTCGTAAGGAGGCGTCATGCTCACTCCGTCCGTCCGGCGTTCCCCGCTGGTTGTGCTGCCCGTCTTGATCGCCCTCATCCTCATCCTTACTGCTCCGCACGCTCAGGCCGACGCGCCCGCTGTCGTCTCCACCGGCGACTCGCTCACACTGCCCGGTCGGGCCGTGGCCCTGACCAGCGGCGACTTTGACGGCGACGGTGTGCCCGATCTGATCACGATCGCCGCTGATGGATCGATTGAATTTCGGCGCGGCAACGTTGATTCGATCTTTCCAACAGGAGAAGCCGCGCTGCCGTTCTTTCCCCCAACTCGATTGTTCCTCTTGCCCCAACACCCCGACTGGTTATTCGCGGGCGACTTCGATGCGGACAGTCAACTCGATCTGGTGACGGCGCGGCGCGGCGATAAATCGCTGACATTTCTCTTCGGCGACGGACGCGGCGAGTTTCCCCGTACCCGATCGATCAAACTGTCCGAATCCGTCACGACGTTGGCCGTCGGGCACATCAACCGGCTGGACACGCTGCCCGACATTTTGATCGGCACTCCATCAAGCGTGTTGATCTATGAAGGCGCGGCCGGCGCAGCGAATGCCAATCCGGAAACGATCGAAGTTGATCAAGCCGTCACCGCGATGGCCTTCGGCCAGTTCGACGATCACTTTGCACTGGACTTTGCCGTGGGCACGGGCAATGACTTGTTGATCGTGCATGGCCGTGATCGCAAGTTGACGCTGGACGAGGCGCAGCGCGCCAGCGTGGCCGCGCCGCAGCTCGATCGCTATCCGCAGGCGTCGCCCATCGTGGCATTGGCGAGCGGCAACTTCGTGGCGGAGAAAAACTACACGGTAGAGATCGCCGTCTTGCATTCAGACGGGACGTTGGGGATAGTAAACCGATCGGGTCTTGAGACAGCCGCCTTTGATTTGTCCTGGCAAGCCAGCTTGACTTTGGACACTCACTCGCGTTTGCGGATGATCCGCCTCAAAACCTCCAGCCTGCCCACCGACGATCTGATCGTGATCGATCCGTTGTCAAAGCAGCTGCGTTTGATCACGACCTCGACGCAGGACGCGCCCAAAACAAACGTGCGATCTGAGTTGAAGTCGCAGCCGTTGAGCGCCGCCGATCCGATCGCTGTCCTGCCGATGCGGCTGAATCGCGATGCTTTGGATGATGTGGTTATCGCGCAGGTGGATGGATCGCTGAGCGTCATCCCCACGCGGCCAGCCGCATCGTACGTGGTGGAGAACATCGCCGATCACGCCGATATGGTGGACTGCAATCCCGGCAACGGCGTGTGCGAGCCGGGCTTCTGGCAGGGCGATCCGGCGGTGTGCGTGCCCACGGGCGCGGGCTGCACGCT
>JBGSPW010000115.1:0-29721 GCA_041738395.1 Thermoflexales bacterium | reverse complement strand
GCACCGCCCCGACGAGCTGTCCGGCGGGCAGCAGCAGCGGGTCGCCATCGCCCGCGCGTTGATCAACGAAGCGCCGCTCCTCCTCGCCGATGAACCGACCGGCAACCTCGACAGCCACACCGGCGAAGAAATCTTGCAGCTCTTGCACGCCCTCGTCGCCGATCAACAGCGCACCATCGTCATGGTCACACACGATCTGCGCGCCGCCGGGTACGCCGATCAAGTGATCGAGTTGAAAGATGGACAAGTCGTGACAGACTAATGCGCGCTACGCTGACTTTGTTTCTGCTCACCAGTCTGCGCCACAGCGCCCGGCATAAGCTCCGCACGCTGCTGACGCTGTTGGGCATCGTGGCCGGAGTGGCGACGTTCATCTTCGCGCCTACGCTGGCCGCTTCGATCGCGCGTTCGGTGCAAGAGGCTGGCGAAGATCTGGCCGGCCGCGCCGATCTGGAGATTCGCGGCCCTACCGAAGGATTCCATCCGCGTGCTTTGTCGATCGCCCGCACGGTGCCCGGCGTCGCCGTCGCCGCGCCGCTCGTGCAGGCCGTTGGGGTGCTGCCGGATCGATCGGAGCCATTGGCCGTCATAGGAATCGATCCCAAAATCGATCAAGCGATCCGTGGGTACAACCTGGCGCAGGGCCGCTTCCTCAATCGATCGGGGGAAGTGCTGCTGGCCCAATCGTATGCCGGCGAACGTGGATTGCATCTCAATCAGCGCATCACCGTCATCGCCCCCACGGGTTCGTTCGATTTCAAAATCGTCGGCCTACTAGCCGGCAGTGGCGTGGCCCGGCTCAATAACGGCGATGTGCTGGTGATGCCTTACAAAGACGCCCAGACGTTGCGCGGTAACATCAACCTCGCGACGATTGCCCTCACCCTGCAACCTGCTCAAGATCCCAACATCGTCATGGCGCAGTTACGCGCTGCCCTGCCCGCTTCACTGAGCATCGACATCGCGCAGGCCAAACGCGGCGCGGTGAACGATATTCAGATCGTGCTCAATTTCGTCATGGGCTTCACCAGCTTCATGATCCTGAGCGTCGGCTCGACGCTGGTGTACAACACGATGGCCGTGGCCGTGGCGCAGCGCCGCAGCGAGATTGGTGTGCTGCGCGCTTTAGGCGTAACCCAGCGCCGGGTGCGCCAGATGTTCGTGATCGAAGCCGGCTTCTTCGGGCTGGTAGGCTCGCTGGTGGGGATACTGTGCGGTTATGCGCTGGTGCAGAGTGCCGGACAGTCACTCAATCTTAGCGTCATGTTCAAAGCCTTGCCGCATGGCAAGATCACCGCCGAGGTGCCGGCGTGGCTGCCCTTCGTCACCTTGCTGGCCGGAGTCGGCTTGCCGATGCTGGCCGGTTATCTGCCCGCGCGATCGGCAGCGTGCGTCGATCCGATCGAAGCGCTCAGCAACACGCGCAGTGAAGTCGTTTTTGCGCGCTTCAGCCGGCGCCGCAGCGCCCTCGGTCTCGCGCTGTTGCTGTTGAGTGTGATCGAGCTGGGGGTCTACCAGGCGCTCGATCAACGGCAGATTCCGCTGGCGGTGATGCTGCCCCTCATCATCAGTGCGGAATTGATCATGCTGCCCGGCGTCATCCTACTGCTGCCCGATCTGATTATTGCGCTGGGGCGCATCTTGCCGCGTCTTTTACAACGCGGCTGGGGTGTGACGGGCTTGCTGGCCGCTGAAAATATGACCAAGCGTCCCAAGCGCATGACGGCGACGGCGACCGTGCTGCTGGTGTGTGCGTGGACGGCGGTCGTGACCAGTGCGATGAATTTCGGTTATCGCGCCTTCACCGACGAATGGAATGCCAGCGCCAATCTGTGGGATTTGACGGTCTCCGGCGCAGGTTCATCGCCCTTCAAACCACAGATCAGTTTGCCCGCGCCGCTGTCGGAAAAGATCGCGCGCCGCGCCGATGTTGCGGCCGTCGTCGCCGAGCGCATCACCACCGCTGAATCGCCCACCGGCGATTTCGATCTGCGCGCGCTGGATGTGGCGACCTTTCGCGCGCAAGGCGGGCGCTTCATCTGGGACAAAGGCGACGAAGAGACCGCCTACCTGCGCTTAAGCGACGCGAGTCATCCGGCCATTTTGGTATCGGGTTTCGCGGCCGTCACCCGGCACCTGGCCCCGGGCGATATGGTGACGCTCCGTACGCCGCGTGGGCCGCAGCGTTTTGAAGTCGCCGGTACGGTGCTGGATACTATCGAGCCGGTACAGGCCGGTGAATCGAGCATCATCATGGATCGACAGGTGTATCGCCGTCTGTGGCAGGACGATCGGATCGATCGCTTGTCGCTCAAGCTCAAACCCGATCAAGATACGGCCGCCACCCGGCGCGATCTGCAGCATGACTATGCTGGAAGCGGCCTCGTCGTGGTCAGCCCGGCCGAGATCACCGCGGCGTTCACGACCGCGATCGACAACATGGTGGTCGTGTCGCAAATCCTATCATTGCTGTTATTAGGGACGCTGATCGTCGGCATCGCCAACACCTTCGTCATCGACGTGCTGGATCGCCGCCGCGAGATGGGCCTGCTGCGCGCACTAGGCATGTTCGGGCGGCAGGTCGCCTTGAGCTTGGTGCTGGAGGTCATCGTGCTGGTGAGCCTCATCAGCCTGTTAGCCGTGCCGATGGGGATGTACACCAACTACGGCAATACGCTTCTGATGTCGCGCATGTTTGCCATCCGCTTCACGTTAGCGCCGCATGAGGTGTTGATCTCATTGGGGTTGGTGTTGATCGCGGCGCTATTGGCCGCTTACCTACCGGCCCGCCACGCCGCCAAAGTCGATGTACTTGAAGCGCTCCACTACGAATGAAAAAGCCCCGCGCTCTTTCGAATGTGGGGCTTTTTACGTATTACTCATTATCGCGAAGCATCCCTGTGGGACTCGTTACGCTCTACTTCTTCCGTTCCGCCAACTGCCGCTTCATGATCTCCTGCACCGCATTCGGATTGGCCTTGCCGCGGCTTTCTTTCATCACCTGGCCTACCAGAAATCCTAGCACGGTTTCTTTACCCGCAAGATATTTTTCAACTTGAGCGGCATTCGCGTCGAGCACCTTCGTCACGATCGCTTCGATGGCGCCGCTATCGCTGATCTGCGCTAGGCCCTGCGCTTCCACGATCGATCTGGCCGGCTCACCGCTCTTGAACATCTCGCCCAGCACGCGCTTGCCAGTGTTGAGATTGATCGTCCCGGCTTCCACCATCCCGATCAATTCCGCCAGACCCTGCGGCGTGATCTTCACCTGCTCGATCGGCAGCAGCGCCTCATTCATGTAGCGGAACAATTCGCCGGTCAGCCAGTTGCACACGGCTTTCGGATGCTTGCCGCCCAACTGCTTCACCGTCTCTTCAAAATAATCAGCGACGGCGCGCTCGGCCACAAGCACACTCGCATCGCCGGCTGAAAGGGCGTAGTCCTTCACGAAACGATGGTACTTGGCATCGGGCAGTTCCGGCAGGGTCGCACGAATCTCCTCCACCCACGCCCGTTCGACGATCAACGGGGGCAGATCGGGTTCAGGGAAATAGCGATAATCTTCGGCCTCTTCCTTGCTGCGCTGCGAGACCGTGATGTTGCGCGCCTCATCCCAACCGCGCGTTTCCTGCACGACCTTGCCGCCTTCATCCAACACTTTGGCCTGGCGCACCAATTCGTAAGCGGTGCCGCGTTCCAGCGCGCGGAATGAGTTAAGATTCTTCAACTCGGTGCGCGTGCCGAACTCCTGCGCGCCGACGGAACGGATGGAAATATTCGGCTCAAAGCGGATGACGCCTTTCTCCATATCGCCGGTATTCACGCCGAGATAACGCACGATCGCGCGCAGTTTTTCCGCGTAGGCTTTCACTTCTTCGGCGGTATGTAGATCGGGTTCGGAGACGATCTCCATCAATGGCACACTGCTGCGATTAAAATCGATCAGCGAGACACTGCCCTGATGAATGTTCTTGCCGGTATCCTCTTCCAGATGCACACGCCGGATGCCAATGCGTTTCTTGCCCTGCGACGTCTCGATCTCCAGCCAGCCATTCTTGCACAGTGGAAATTCGTACTGCGAGATTTGATAGCCCTTGGGCAGGTCCGGGTAAAAATAGTTTTTGCGCGCAAAGATATTGAACTCTTCGATGGTGCAGTTCAACGCCAACCCGGTCATGATCGTCAGCTCCACCGCGCGACGATTGATCACCGGCAGCATGCCCGGCATGCCCGTGCAGATGGGACACACGTGCGAGTTGGGCGGCTCGCCGTCCGACATGACGACCGCGCACCCGCAGAACATCTTCGATTTCGTAACCAGTTCGGCGTGAACTTCCAGCCCGATAACGCCTTCGTATTCCATAGACCTGACTCTGCTGAATGCCGCTTACGTCGATTCCGCTTCTTCGGTAATCAATAGGTAATCGGCAAAAGGATTCTCATCTCTTTCAAGATAGGCTTGAATGGCGGCCCGTAAATTCTTGACCACTTCTTCCTGAGTTGCACCCTCGGCGCGGACCGGAATATCGGCGCACTCGGCCACAAAACCCGATCGGCCCTCGGCGCGAATAACAGCTCGTATCACAGGCGGCAGACACACCGCTCAACCTAACCATGCCGTCGCACGAAGCGTTCCATGCGGCGCAGCGCCTTTTCGATCTTTTCGTAAGTCTTCAACTGCGTAAGTCCTATTTCTTTGGCCCGCATCTGAAACTCGGATCAACCACGCGGACACGGTCGGAGAGCGCTGACGTATCAGCCTTACCGCTAAACCGTGTGCAAATAATCCTCGATCAAGCGCGCATACTTGCGGAAGTTGCGGAGCAGCGGCTTGAGCGAGTCGTAAATCATTTTGTGATCAATTTCCTCGTAACGATGCACGAGGCGATTGCGCAAGCCGGTCGCATTGGCCAGCCTGGGTGTGAGACCACGCGGAAGAATGCCCAGTTGCTCCAGCTCGACAAAGGTGTTGTAGCTGGTCTGCGGCGGCTGGCGTTGCGCCGCTTCAATCATCGCGCGGTTGATGTCAATGGCATCTTCGACGATTAACTCGACCACTTTCTCCGCAGCATGCCGCCTCACGAAATCAGTTTTGTACTGCGTAAACGTCAGCTGGCTGATCGTGTCCAGCTCGTTGAGCGAAGTCGTGAGCGCGCCCAATCGGCGACGGATGTAGGCCTTATCGAGCATGGCGCACGCCTCGCAGTTCACGCCGCAAATAACGCGTCAAATCGTCACGAAACTTCTGCGAGTCTTGATAGTAGCGAAAGGCGTATCCTTTGAAGTCCTGCCACGTCCCACGCTTGCTCTCATAGAGCAGCCGGCCCTTAGTTGCCACCTGATTCAGAAGCAGCGGCTCTGCTCGATTGAGCAGAGTCAAATCGATATCCGTCTGAAACAGTGCGGAAAGATCGGCCCACAACCGGGTGCGCTGCGCAGGGCTTAAGGTACGCTCTGTCCACACGGCCACATCCACATCACTGTCAGGGTGTGTACGGCCGGATACCTGCGAACCGAATAGAACAATCAGTCGCAAGCTGTCGCGCCGTGCAATAGGAACTAAGGCTGTTCTGGCTGGAATACGCATCTAACCATGCTTTCTCACAAACCGTTCCATGCGACGCAGCGCTTCCTCAATCTTTTCATAAGCCGTGGCATACGAGCAGCGCACGTAACCCTCGCCGCCCGCGCCGAACGCCGTGCCCGGCACCACGGCGACGTGCTCTTCTTGCAGCAAGCGATTGGCAAATTCATCTTCGTTCATGCCGCTGATCGTGACCGACGGGAAGGCATAGAACGCACCCTGTGGCTCGAACGTCTTCATACCGAAGCTGTTGAAGCCGCTCACGATCAACCGCCGCCGCCGATCGTATTCCTGCCGCATCTCTTCGACGTAGTCCTCGCCCTGCTCGATCGCTTCGATGGCTGCTACTTGCGCCATGGTTGGCGCGGACATGATCGTAAACTGGTGAATCTTGCGCATCGCGGCCGAGATCTCTTTCGGCGCAGCCGAATAACCGATGCGCCAGCCCGTCATGGCGTGCGACTTGGAGAAGCCACCCAGCAGGATCGTACGATCGCGCATGCCGGGCAGCGTGGGGAAGCACGTATGCGCCGCCGCTGCGCCGCCCGCCATCGAGGCGTACACCAGCCGATCGTAGATCTCGTCCGACAGCACGATCAGATCGTGCTGTTCGGCCAGCTGCGCGATGTCCAGCAAGCGCTCGCGGCTCATCACCGCGCCGGTCGGATTGTTGGGATAGCCGATCAAGATGGCTTTGGTGCGCGGCGTGATCTTCGCGGCGATCTCTTCGCGCGTGACCATGAAATTGTTTTCGACGCGCGTCGCGATCGGGACGGGCACCCCACCGGCCAGCGTCACTTCGGCGGTGTAGGCCACGAAGCACGGCTGCGGCACGATCACTTCATCGCCCGAATCGAGAATGGCCGTCAGGGCCAGGTACAACGCTTCGGACACGCCCACGGTGATCAGTAGTTCGGTCTCGGGATCATAGTCGATGCCGTAGCGTCGCTGCAGATAACCGTTCAACGCACGGCGCAGTTCCACCGTGCCCGAGTTGCTGGTGTAGTGGGTATCGCCGTGTTGCAGCGAAGTAATACCCGCTTTGATGATCGGATCAGGCGTGGTGAAATCGGGTTCGCCGATGCCGAGCGAGATCACCTCTTTCATCGTGGCGGCAATGTCAAAGAACTTGCGGATGCCGCTGGGCGGAATGGAATTCACACGAGCCGAAACGTAGTCACGCATCACAGTCTCCTTGTGCCCGCACTCTGAGCGGAGCGCAGCGGAGTCGAAGAGCGTCACGCGTCCTTCGACTTCGTTTCACTCCGCTCAGGACGCTTGGACCCTATTCTTCTTCGTTGTTGCTGTAACCCACCATCGCCGAATCGCCAACGTTAAAGCGGCGGAAACGGCCTTTCACGATCGCTTCTTTGCCGATCAGCGATTGATCCATGGTGCTGTCCTCGATCAGCGCGCCCGCTTCAATGATCGAATCCCGGATGATCGAGTTGACCACCTTGCAGTCTTGTCCAATCGTCGCAAATGGCCCGATGATCGAGTGCTCGATCACAGCCGAGGGATGAATGTTGACCGGCGGCACGATCACGCTGCCTTCACGCTCGATCTGCGCACTGTTATCGCTGCCGTTTTCCAACAGATAACGGTTGGTATCGAGCACGGTCTCCGGCTTGCCAGTGTCACGCCATACCTTGGCCGTATGCGTGACGAAGTGTTGCCCCTTAGGGATCATCAAGTTCAGCGCATCGGTCAAGAAGAACTCGCCTTTGGTCTGAATGCCTTTGTCCATCAATTCCTGGCAGGCCTGCATCAGCGCCGGGCCGTCGGTGAAGTAGTACATGCCGATGACGGCCAGCCGATCGGTCATGACTGCTGGCTTCTCGACAAATTTTTTGATATACCCGTCCGGGCCGACAATCGCCACGCCAAAACGGCGCGGGTCTTCCACCTCACGCACGTACGCAATGGAATCTTCCGGCGGCGTATTCATTTCAGACAGATCGGCTTCAAAGTAGGTGTCGCCAAAGACCATGAAGACCGGCCCGGTCACGTAATCGCGGCACAGCCACAGGGCGTGCGCCTGGCCGCGCATCTCGGCTTGCACCACGTAGCGCGCTTTGAAGCCATACTGCTGCGACACGTACTTCTCAATTTGATCACCCAGATAACCGACGATGAAGATATACTCTTCAACCTCGATGCCGCGAAACTGATCGAGAATATGGGCCAACATGGGTTTGCCGGCGACGTTGATCAACGGCTTGGGCCGCGTATAAGTTTGCGGCCGCAAGCGCGTGCCGAGTCCTGCTAAGGGAATGATGACTTTCATAAGTTGCCTTCTTTGTGTGATGATTCGCCTTGTCGAATGCGCTCCAGAAACTCTGCCACGCCAACCAGTTCGACTCCCAGTTCCCGCATACGGACGCGCAAGTGGTCGTCAGCGCGCAAGTCGCCGTCACTGGTTACAATGAATGAAGCCCGGCCCCCCAGCGCTGCCGCCAAAACAGCTCGATCATCAGGGTCACGACATTCAGGAGTATCTGCCGCAGGCTCGACGACTTCGGCGCGCAGAATGATCAAATCGAGCAGGGTCTTAGCTTCTTGTGCCTTCACGCGCGCCTGGATGCGAGGGCGTTGAAACACGTCAACCAGTTCGGCCAGCATAATCTCCGTGGTAACGAGCGCAAACCGATTCTCGACAAAGGCATCGATGAGTGGCGCAGTCAGTGGCCCCTTAAGCAAACCACGGAGCAGTAAGTTGGTATCAAGGACGGCCCTGAGCGGCACGGCGCGCCTCCCTTACAGCCCGCACTTCGGCGTCAATCTCCTCTTCTGTGATGGGATCGGCAGCCACTCGCGCATGGATTCGTTCTAGCAGCGTGCGAAACTCCGTCTGCCACTGACGCTGATCGATCGCTTGCCACACTTTGGCCTGATCCTCAGATGGCAGTTGCTTGAATGCGGCGACCAGCTGGTCGGCGGTCAATTCTACTTTTACTTTGTCGAGCGTAACGAGGGACATGGTGTATCATCCTTTCTGTTTGACCTGCGGACTTCTCCTCACTTCACAACTGTGTACCTGGCGCGATTCCACGAAATCATGCCGCCGCGCAACTGCCGAGCATCGAATCCGGCCTGCCTGAGCACGCGCACCGCGGGTGGACTGCGATGGGCGGTCTGACAGATAGCGATCACGGGCCGCTTCGGATCAAGCGTCAAAGTAGGCAACGCCGATCGGAGTTGATTGATCGGCACGTTGATCGTTCCGGCGATGTGCCCACTGGTAAACTCAATCGCCGATCGAACATCGATCAGCTGTACGGGTTCACGCTGATCCAGTCGGGTTTTGAGATCAACCGCTTCAATTTCGGGAACTTTGCCAAACGGCAACCACCACAACTTACTCATTACTCGTTACTCATCGATCATTGATCATTGGTTTTCGTCGATGCCACTCAGTCGCCTGCTCATACGCATACGCCGCGTGGATGATCTTCTCTTCGCCAAAGGCCGGGCCGTTCAGCTGCACCCCGATCGGCAACCCCTGCCCATCGAATCCGCACGGCAGCGCGATGCCGCAAATACCCGCCAAGTTTTGATTCAGCGTAAACACATCGCTGAGATACATCTGCAGCGGATCATCGACCTTCTCGCCAATCTTGAAGGCCGTCGTCGGCGAAGTAGGACACGCAATCACGTCGACGTCTTTGAAAGCGGCTTCGTAATCGCCTTTGATCAAGGTGCGGACTTTCTGTGCCTTCAGGTAATAGGCATCATAATAGCCGGTCGACAAAGCATACGTGCCCAGCATGATGCGGCGCTTCACCTCGGGGCCGAAGCCCTGCCCACGCGTGCCTTTATACGTCGACCATAGATCACGCCCATCGACGCGCAAGCCATAGCGCACGCCGTCGAAGCGCGCGAGATTGGCCGACGCTTCCGCAGGCGCGAGGAGATAATAGACAGGCAGGCCGTAATCGGTATGCGGCAAAGACACTTCGCGCACTTCCGCCCCGAGGGATTTCATCACCTCGATCGCTTGGTACACCGCTTGTTCAACTTCAGGCTGCATGCCGTCGATAAAATATTCTTTCGGCACGCCGACGCGCATCCCTTTGAGATCAGGCCGGAGATGCGCGGTGTAGTCAGGCACCTCGATCGGCATGGAAGTTGAATCGAGCGGATCGTGGCCTGCAATCACGCCGAGCAAGATCGCCGCATCGCGCACATCTTTGGCAAATGGCCCCATCTGATCGAGCGACGAAGCAAAGGCGATCAATCCATAGCGACTCACGCGCCCATACGATGGCTTGATGCCCACGATGCTGCACAACGACGCCGGTTGACGGATCGATCCACCCGTATCCGTACCGAATGCGCCCAGACACAGATCAGCCGACACCGCCGCCGCGCTGCCACCGCTCGATCCACCGGGCACCCGCTCGATGTCCCACGGGTTGTGCGTCACACCATACGCGGAGTTCTCCGTGCTGGATCCCATTGCAAATTCGTCGGTGTTCGTCTTGCCCAAAAACACCGCACCCAGGGCACGCAGACGCGCCACCGCCGTCGCATCATAAGGCGGCACGAAACCTTGTAGAATCTTGCTGCCCGCGGTGGCCGGTAAGCCCTTGACGCAGATCACATCTTTGATGGCCAAGGGCACACCCAACAGCGGCGTGTCGTCACCTTTGGCCCGGCGCGCATCAGCCTCTTTGGCTTGGGCCAATGCGGCTTCATGCGCCAGATGCAAATAAGCATGCAGGAGCGGATCGAGTTGCACGATGCGATCAAAAATCGCCTCGGTCAACTCGACCGAGGATATGTCGTGGCGGGCTAATTTATCGTGAGCGGCGTGAATGGTCAGGCTTGCCAGCATAATTATCTCAACACAAGATCACCGCAGAATGCGCGAGGCGCAGACATGATCAGCGGCCCCGGCGGTGAGATTAGTCTTCCAGAATCACCTGCACTTCAAACGCATCGCCGGAGCGAGCCGGGGCATTGGCCAGAATCTCGTCCACCGGCAGCGACGGACGCGCCATATCCTCACGCATGACGCTGCGCAAAGGCAGGACGGTCGCCGTCGGTGGAATCGCCTCGGTATCGAGAGCATTCAGCCGTTGAGCATAATCAAGAATAGCCGATAGTTGCTCCTGATAGAGAGCTTCTTCCGCATCCGACAGATTGAGTTTGGCGAGTTCGGCGATGTGTTGGACATCTTGACGGGTGATAGACATGCGGCGATTATATCAGAACACCGATCAATCTTCAATGAACAAGGCAGGCACGTGTGCCCGCAAACGTTGATACTGTTGGCGAATTGTCACGCCGTAGGGGCGAGGTCGCTTCGCCCAGGGTGCGGTCACCGCATCCCTACGATTTCGCCAACAGTATCAAACGTTGTCAAACAATTAGCGGCGTGGGAGCCGCCCCCTGCTGACGAGCGCACTATGCACTCAAGTGCTTGACCCTCGCTATCTGAATCTGGTATAAACAGAACAGTCGTAGAATAGCGTCTTACGGACCACCTTGATGGAGTTAGCATGACCAAACGTTTGTATCAAATTAATCAACTCTTGCTGGATAATCACTTCTACGCGCTGCTGTTGTCGAGCGGACTTGCGATCGGGTTGTTTGCGGGCCGCGTCTGGCTGTCACAGTCGCGCACGTTGAGTTTTCTGGTGTGGAACCTCTTCCTCGCCTGGGCGCCCTATTTCTGGAGTCTGTGGGCGTTGAGCATCCATCGCCGCCATCCGCACCACTGGTGGTCGTTGCTGCTGCCCGGCGCATTGTGGCTGCTCTTCTTCCCCAACGCCCCCTACCTCATCACCGATCTGGTCCATCTATATCAGCGGCCAGAGATACCACTATGGTATGACATCGGCCTGCTGATGTCGTTTGCGTGGGCCGGCTGTTTTTTGGCCGTAACCTCGCTAAACATGATACACCAAATCATTCGCACCTACATGGGCCGCGCCTGGAGTTGGATCATCGTGATGGGTATTATGGGACTGTGTGGATTAGGGATCTACATGGGGCGCTTCTTGCGCTGGAATAGTTGGGACATCTTTCTCTATCCGACCGATGTGTTGAGCGATATCGGCCACCGGTTGATTCATCCGTTCAGCCACTTGCAGGCATACGGTGTGACACTGCTCTTTGCCACCTTCTTGTTCATGTGCTACGGGACGTTCATCTCACTCAAACAGCGCGCCTAATGCCAATACTGATCTGAAAACGCTTCGCGCTTGCGCACCGTCCTCGGGGAACGCCCTCGGGACGAGGGCTGTGAGCATTTTCAGACTGGTATTGCGCCTAATACAAAACCGGACTTTCTGCATTCACAGAAAGTCCGGCTTGTCGAAGTATCGATGATTCGATCGACAGCGCGCCGTCTTACGCTTTGTACGCCTGCGACGCGGCTAAGAGTAACGCTTGAATCTCAGCCGTCGCTTCCGGGATCGAGATGCCCGCCGCCGCCGCCCACTCACGACTCAGGCTGGCTTGCAACCGCTTCAGCGATGATGAATCATTTTCACCGAGCGGCTTATTCCAGGCCAACGCCGACAAATCGCGTACGACTTCGCACAAGCTTTGGAATGAGCCGCGTTTCACTCGCTCGTGAATTTCCAGCCGCCGTTTGTGGTGATCCCGATCAAGCACCGTCGGACGGCTCTGCAGCACGCTCCGATATTGATCGAGATCGCGCTTGCGTGTCACTTCACGCAGTCCGGCCGCGCCGGCTTCGTCGACGGGCACCCAAATCGTACTCTTGTCCGCCGTGACCACGTAATACCAACGTAGTTGATCTTCTGCCAGGCGTTTTTCTTCCAACCGTAGAATGTTACCCACCCCGTAAACCGGATGGACAATGGAATCACCCACCTTATATTGCATAGCTACTCCTATTAACAGGCCGCGCCGATGATGACATCGGCGCGGCTCATAGGCTGTATACCCAATTCCTGTTGACAGTAACGCGGCTGTTCCCAGCGGATGTCACCATCCGCCGAGAACCAGTCGAACGTAACCGGATTAGGAGCCTGCTTTAGTACCGGCGTGAACCGCCGCCGCTGCGGCGGTTGTTGTTATATCCACCACCGCCACTGCTGCGTTCTTCCTTTGGCCGCGCCAGGTTCACCGTCAGCGCGCGCTCACCCATCTTATACGAATTGAACTTACTAATTGCGGTCTGCGCTTCGGCCTGCGTTGTCATCTCGACGAAGCCAAACCCCTTCGACTGGCCTGTATCGCGATCTTTGATGACAGCGACCGAGGCGACATTGCCCGCTTGTGCAAACAATTCACGGAGTTCTTCTTCAGTAGTCGAGTACGACAGATTGCCAACATACAACTTCACTTCCATTTTCTTTGCTCTCCTTGAGCGCGGCCCGCAAAAAGTTACGTGCCCCTAAAGTAAAATGGCCCCCAACCCACGAGAGGGTCTGGCGGCCAATGTCACTCAAATCCTGCTTTACGCTAAGAATATTATACCACAGAACTACGCCTTGTAGGTTTCCTGCGCCGCCTGGAGCAGACTCTCCACTTCTCGCGCCGCATCAGCCACGGTGACGCCCTCCGACGCGGCCCATTCGCGGCACAAGTTATCGCGGACTTTGTGCAACATGGAAGCATCCACGTCGTTGAGCGGCTTGTGCCAGCCATGCGCGGTGAGATCGCGCATGGCTTCACAAACCGCCAGAAATGAGCCGCGCTTCAACCGCTCATTAATCTCCAAGCGCCGTTTGTGATGATCGCGATCGAGTACCGTCGGCTTGCTCTTCAATACGCGGCGATACTGTTCAAGCTCTTGCTTAGGCGTTACCCGGCGCAGCCCGGTCGCGCCGGTCGAATTCACGGGCACCCACACGGTGCTGTTTTCTACGGCCAGCACATAGTACAGGCGCAGTTCAGTCTCGGCTAAGCGTTTCTCTTCCAAACGCAAAATGTTGCCCACCCCGTACGACGGATGCACCACATAGTCGCCCGCGTCAAATTCCATCGGATTTATCCTTCACCTAATAGGAGTTACGCAGTGGCACTGCCGACGCCCCAGTCCAACTGCGACGAAACACCTTCAACTGCGTAAGTCCCAATCAAATAATAACAAATCGGGGACAAGCGCGAGGCGTTGTTCCCCGATTCGTTGTTCTATAGCTTGCCACTGGGTGGCGTTGAGTTACGGCTTAATAACGTCGTGAACTACCACCGCTGCGATTGCGATTGCTGCCGCCGCTGCTGCCACCACGGCTGCCACCGTAACCGCCGCTGCCACCACGGCCGCCACCACCGCCGCCATAACCGCCACCGCCATACCCGCCACCGCCGCCGCTGCGCTCTTCACGCGGGCGGGCTGGATTCACAGTCAATGTGCGGTCGCCCATGCGGTACGAATTAAACTGGGTAATCGCGTTTTGGGCATCTGCCTGCGAACTCATCTCGACAAAACCGAAACCCTTCGAACGACCCGTGTCACGATCCCGGATGACCGCAACCGAGGCAACAGTACCTGCCTGCGCGAACAGCGTGCGCAAATCTTCTTCGGTCGTATCATACGGCAGGTTTCCAACATACAGCTTGACTTCCATTTCTTGATCTCCTTGTGATCGGCCATCCGGCCCTTAAAATACAACCGCCCGATTCTGCTGTCAAATCGGGCGGCTATTTGCCCACCCAAAACTGACGATGCAATTGTCATTATATACCACTGCCGACAATCGGTCAAAACTATTTTTTCTGCACCAGGTGCAGCGCACCGCGAAACGTCTCTTCGATCGGCCGCGGCTGCCAATCGAGCTCACGTTCAGCTTTTTTACTGCTGCCGTAAAAGGTATAGTTCGCCAGCGTGCGTACAGCCTCGGCCCCGGGCGGAATCCGCACCCCCGATCGTTCCAGCCAGCCCATCCCGCGCGCCGTCGCGCCGACGAACCAATCAGGCAGCCAGAGTTTTGGCGCAGGCACACCCGTCAGCTGCGCCCACCACTGCATCGCTTCACGATAAGTCAACGGCTGCCCCGCCAGAATGTAACACTCACCCGCACGACCTTTCGCTAATGCAAGCAGATGGCCCTCAGCCACATCATCGACATGGGTCCAGCTCAAGCCAGAATTCTTGCCCGGCATGATCGGGAACCGTTTCAAGTACATCTGGTACATTAGCGGAACGCCACTATGATCACCTTCGCCCACAATCGGCCCCGGTTGCACAATCACGATCGGCGCCCCTTTCTGAGCCAACGGCAGCGCCACTTCATAATGCGCCATCCACTTGGTGCGCTCATATTCTGAAGTCAATGAGCCAAACTCAGCGCGATAGCTTTCGCCCGGCACGCGGCCCTGCGTATTGCCGAAGAACGCGATCGTGCTGGTGTAGACGATCTTCGCCACGCCGAGTTCAACGGCCAACCCGATTGTATTGCGCGTCCCTTCGACATTAATCGCATACATCTGCGCGCCCTGCCTGGGTTTCACGCCGACCTGATACCAAGCGGCCATGTGAAATACGGCGTCAGCGCCTGTCAGCGGCGCGCGCATCGAGTCACGATCGGTGATGTCACCCGGCACGATCTGCGCGCCAAACTGAGTGAGCCAATCGGCCTTGCGCGGATCACGGACCAGGCACGTCACAGCATGACCACGCTCGATCAGTTTCGGCACAAGATGGCTACCCAGAAATCCAGTGGCTCCTGTCACAAAGATCTTCATGGTCGATTGATCATCGCTTACGCCTTGCCCTGTTTACGGCGCGCCAGCTTGTCATCCAGTACTTCTTTGAAGGTCTGCTCGATCGGACGTGGCTGCCAACCCAGTTCACGTTTGGCTTTGTCCGCACTGGAGTAAAAAGTGTAATCGGCCTGCGTGGTTAACGCCTCAGATGATAACGCCAACTTCAACTTGAAGACCTTCTCCAATCCGCCAACCAGACTGGCGCTGAGGCTCGCCGTCCAGCCCGGTAGCCAGATTTTGGGCGCGGGAACGCCACAGATCGACTGCCACATCTCCATCATTTGCTGATAGGTCAAAGACGGTCCGGCCAAGATGTATGATTCACCAACGCGACCCTTCTCCATCGCCAACAGATGACCGTCGACGATGTCGTCCACGTGCGCCACGGTGAGGCCGGCCTGTGGGCCCATCATCACCGGCATGCGATTCAAGTAAAAGTCATAGGTCATGTTCAGCGGACTAGTATCGCCCGGACCGGTGACGCCGCCCGGCTGCACGATGACGATCGGCGCGCCTTTCTGCTGCAATGGCACGGCCACCTCGTAATGCGCCGCCCACTTGGTACGTTCATACTCCGACTTCAAACCCTGCTGCGCCACGCGATACGTCTCATCGACGATCTTGCCTTGCGTGTTACCGAACACGCCTACCGTACTCGTATAAACGATTTTGGGAACGCCCACTTCAAGGGCTGTTTCCAGCACATGACGGGTGCCTTCGACATTCGCTGCTACCATTTGATCTCGGAATTCAAGTCCGAGCTTGTATAGGGCAGCGATGTGAAACACACCATCGACACCGCGCATCGACTCGCGCATCACCACCCGATCACTCACATCGCCCTTCACGAGCGTCGCGCCGAGTTGCGCTAAGCCCATCGCCTTGTCTGGGTTCCGCACCAGACAAATGACCTGCTGTCCCTGCGCGATCAACTTCTGCGCAAGACGACCACCGATAAAACCTGTCGCACCTGTTACGAAAAACTTCATCTAGTCCTCCATCCCTCTATCTCTCTATCACTCCATCCTCTTCACTAGAGCCTTCCACTGCCCGTCTTCCACGCCCGGCACGTAGGGTCGATACAAGCCAACGCGATCGAGCAAGCCGTCGTATTTGGTGCGCAGCTTTTCCGCCACGTCCGCCCAACTTCCGATGATGACAAACGTCTCCAACATCTCATCGGTGATCAATCCGGGCATCTCATCCCAACGTCCGCGCGCCGCCATCGATCCTAACTCTTCACCGATCTTGCCCCAGCCGTGCAGATCGAGCACAGGCCGATACGACGGCGTTGACGCATAGAAGGCTACTTGCTGTCGCTGCGCGGCGATCTCTTTTTCGTTCAACGCGACAAACGCCATGGTCGCGATCGTGATCGCCTCGCGTTTCCGATTGGCCTTCTGCGCCCCTTCGGCAATCGCGGGCAACACCACCTCGCTCAAATACTGCCGCGTGTGATACGGGTGTACATGAAAGCCATCGGCCACTTCACCGGCCAGCTTGCACAACGGCGCGCCCACGCCTGCAATGAAAATCGGAACGTTGGGTTGATCAATCGGACCCGGTGAAAAGAACGGTGTCATCAGGGTCAGCTTGTACTCCACACCGCGAAAGTTCAAGCGTTCGCCCGTCTGCCACGCCGTCCACGCCGCGCGAATCGCCTGCACATATTCGCGCAGACGCGGCACCGGCGCCGACCACGGCATCCCAAATCGCCGCTCGATGTGCGCCTTCACCTGCGTGCCCAACCCCAGCCTGAAGCGCCCGTTCGACTGCTTCGCTAGATCCCAGGCGGTCTGCGCCACGATCATCGGGCTGCGCGCAAACGCGATCGCCACCGCCGTGCCGAAGTGCAGCTGCGAAGTCGCGGCGGCAACGTGCGTCAACGGCAAAAACGGATCGTGCTGCGTCTCGCTCGTCCAGACCGCATCAAAACCGATTGCTTCAGCAGCTTGCGCCAAAGCACCACAGTCTTTCAAATCAGTGGCAAAACCAATGGAAGTATCAAATTTCATGGCGTACCTCGCTCGTCCTCGTAAAGTGATTCACCCCGCGCATCTTGCATCCTGCCTCTTGCTTCTTGTCTTCGCCTCACTCCTCCCACTTGCTCGACTCGTTCAGCCGGCCCAGATCTTCCTCGCTTAACTTCCAGCCTAGCGCGCCCTCCATCTCTTTCCACTGCTCCACCGAATTGACGCCGATGATGGGACTGGTAATGGCTGGCTGCTGCATGATCCAGGCTAACGCCACTTGCAGCACGGTCTTGCCGCGCACCTGCGCGATTTCATCCAATTGATCGATGATGTTAAAGTTCTTTTCGGTCAAGGCGTGCCGCAGATTCCAGCCGCGCGTGCCCTCTTGAACTTTCACGCCGCGCCGGTATTTTCCGCTGAGCAGACCGCCTGCAATGGGCGAATACGGAATGACGCCAAGGCCATACTTCAAGCACACCGCCCGATGTTCGCGCTCGAACTCGGCGCGATGCGCCAGATTGTAATGCGGCTGCACACAATCATAGCGCACGAAGTTGTGCTTCTCGCTGATCCACAACGCTTCCATCAAATGCCACGCGGGTAGATTGGAGCAGCCCAGATAGCGCACCTTGCCCGCCCGCACCAGATCGTCGAGAGCGCGCAGCGTTTCTTCCAGCGGCGTGTGTTCATCCCACGCATGAGTTTGATATAAATCGATGTAGTCGGTTTGCAGGCGGCGCAGCGAAGCTTCACACGCCGCGATAATGTGCTTGCGGCTCAAGCCCTGATCATTGGGACCATCGCCCATTCTTCCGCGCACCTTCGTGGCGACGACGATCTGATCACGCGGCTTCGTGCTTAGCCACGCACCGATCAGCTCTTCGGCCACTCCGCCGGAATTTCCGTCGGCCCAGCGCGAGTAGACATCCGCTGTGTCGATGAAGTTGCCGCCCGCCTCGACAAACGCATCCAGCACCGGCGCGCAATTTTCACGCGGTGCCGTCCAGCCGAAGCTCATACTGCCCATGCAAAGTTCGCTGACTTTGAGACCGGTCCTGCCCAGCTGTTTGTACTCCATGATTGAATCCTCCTTGTGGCGCAACGTTCAATCTTGCCGTGAGGCCGCTGAAGATAGTATACCGTGAAGCCGTAGCGGGCTTAAATCGATTGTGATTTGCTGACCTGGCCCAGGTCCATCTTCTGCACACTGCGCAGACCCGGAATCGCCGCCAGGATGACGATCACCAACAGCGCTCCAATTCCACAGACATATACTACCGGCTGCATACCCAGCACCAGTCCGTAAAAATCATTGTCGTAGAACTTGAGCATGTTGAAGCCCATCGCACGTCCCAGTGGCACACCGATGGCAATGCCAATGCCAGCCATGATCAACAATTCCAGCAGCACCACCTGAATAATCTCGCGCCGGGTGATCCCCAGCGAGCGCAGAATCGCCAGTTCATTGCGCTGCTCGTGCAGATTGGCGCTGACCGTATTGAGGATGACAGCCAGCGTCAACAGAAAGCCAAACAGGCCAAAGATCAGGCCCATCGAAATCCAGTACTGCACGTAGTTGCGCAGATCGGCCACAAAGTCATGATAGTTCTCCACCGCTAACATACCCTGTACTTCGGCCAACTTATCACGCACGGCCTCGATCTGTCCAGGCTCAGCGCGCACCAGCGCCGTATTGACCATCATCTGTCCGCCGGGCATCCAGTCTTCCATCAAAGTCTGCGGAATGAACAGCGGGCTGCCCAGCGGATAGGACACGATGCCCAACACGCGCGCCTGCTTCTCTTCGCCCAGCGCCTTGACGGTGATCACCTCGCCGACCTGAACACCCAGCACGCGCTGTAGATTCTGCCCCAGCCACACGCCCGCACCGCTGGAATACGCTGGCGCGCCTTCCAGGAGTTGAAGATTGACGAACGGGCGCGACTCATCCAGGGCCAGCGCTAACGTGCTGAAATCATCCTGCCCTGCCCGCGCAATACTGACCACACCCGCCAGCGCGCCCTGCACGTCTTTGACGCCGCGCAGACGCTGCACATCGGCTTCCAGATCATCGATCGGGCGGAGTACACCCGACGTGGCGCGCAGATCATACTGGCCGATGGCATAGTAAACTTCGAAGTTGTTGATCGTCGTGTCCAGAATCGCCAGCGACGAAAAAACCATCATCGCGCCCAACGTCACGCCGAGCGCCGTCCCCAGCGATCGACCCGGCACGCGCAGTAAATTGCGTAGCGTCTGGCGCAGCGGCAAGGGCAGGCCACCCAGGGGAATGCGGCTCAGGCCGCTGGGCGTGCTGGGCGTGGGGGGCCGCAAGGCAATGCCGGGTGGTGTGCCCGATTCTTTCCAGGCGGGATACACGCCGGCCAGCGTCGTGCCCAGCACAATGCCAACAAAACCCAGCAGAATAAAGGGAAATTGTGGTGAGTTCACAAAGCCCGGCAAATAACCGCCGGCGATCGTCGCCACAAACGGCATCATGGTGAGGAACGAGTTGAGATAGCCCATCACACTGCCCACCAGTCCGCCCGTCACGCCGATGAGCAGGCCAAAGGTCATGTAGTGCTGCACCAGTTCGCGCCGTGTCACGCCCAGCGCCCGCAAAGTGCCGATGCGCTGTCGTTCACTCTCCACCTGGCGGCCTAGCAAAATCGCCGTGATGATGATGGTCCCGATCAGGAACAGGCCCGAGAAGCTGGCCATCACCGGGAAATTGCCATCCACATTCGCCTGCACCACGCCACCGCTGGAGGTTTGCGTGCGCGATCGAATAACCACATCTTCGTAACGACTCAGGGCGCGCTCCAACCCGGACCGCATCTCATCATTAGGCTTCAGGCCAGGCTGCAAGCGCACGACCATGTCGTTGATGACGCTGCCGGCGCCGCTCCACCGCGACAAAACACGGTACGGCAGCCACGCCACGCCAAACGATGACATGGACGGGAACGGCGATTCCGGCCCGCGCCCGGCCACCAGATATTCGGGACTAAACACCAATCCCGCTACGCGCATGGAATGTTTCTCGCCGTTGATCCAGATGTCCAGCGCGTCCTGTGGTTTGATATGATGATAATCGGCGAAGCGTTTGAGCAAGAGGATGTCGTCGGAGCGCTGCAACGCCTGTCCTTCGGGCTCATCCAACCGATTGACCTCCACGGCCCGATCGGCCGGCAAGGAGATCAGGCGCAGGTTCGTCAGATAATCACGCGCCGGATCCAACTGCACGCCGCCCTCGATGATTAACCGGCCTTCCACGGCCGCTACTCCCGGCACCACGCGCACCAGATCGGCCGCATGCCGCGACGCCGGCGGCAGTTGAATGTGATAATCCATGTAGGCCAGTTGATCGTAGTTGTTCTCGATCGTAGCCAGCAGACTCACCCCGGCGGGATACATCGCTCCGTAGAAGCCCGTCCCCAGCACCACCACCAACCACACCGCCAGAAACTGCTTCCAGTTGAATTTCAGATCGCCGCGCGCCTTGCGCCGCAGGGTTTTCAACATGCGACATTCACCAGTTCAACTGCCGCGGCTCGAGCGGCTGGGTGTTGCGCTCCACCTGATGGACTTCGCCGTTGCCCACCCGCACCACCCGATCGGCCATCTGCGCGATAACGGCATTATGCGTCACCAGCACAAACGTCTGGCCCGTTTCCCGGTTGAGTGTGCGCATCACATCCAGCACTTCGATGCCTGTATTGATGTCCAGGCTGCCCGTCGGTTCATCGGCCAGCACCAGTGCCGGCTTCTTCGCCAGCGCGCGCGCAATCGCCACGCGCTGCTGCTGCCCGCCCGACAATTGACCCGGATAGTGATCCATGCGATCACCTAAGCCCACTCGTTCCAGGAAATGCTTCGGATCACCGCCTTTGCCATTGCCCATCTCGGCAGTGAGCATCACGTTTTCCAGCGCCGTCAACGTGGGCAGCAAATTGAAGAACTGAAACACAAAGCCTACTTTGTGGCGGCGGTAGTCGGTCAGTCTGGCTTCCGGCAGCGCGCTGATCGATTCACCGTCCACGCACACTTCGCCGCTGCTGGCCTGCTCCAACCCGCCCAGAATGTTGAGGAAGGTCGTCTTGCCGCTGCCGCTAGGTCCGAGGATGACGGCAAACTCGCCGGCCTCGATCTCCACCGAGAAGCCCCGGAGGGCCGTGATGGTGTTGATCCCCATGCGATACGACTTGTGCACTGCTTTGAATTCAATATGACTCATCAGGCCTCCAGACTTACAGATACCCATGCGCGACATACCAGTCATAGCATTCCTGTAGCGCCTGTCGAACGGGGGTGTGCGGCAAATCAAGTTCGCGTTGCGCTTTCGACGAATCGAAGTAGATGTATTTGCCGGTGAGGCGCATCTGTTCGCCGCTCAGGGGCAGCCTGGGGCCGACGAGGGCGGTGATGCCATCGAGCGCCAACGCGACGATGGGAATCGTCCAGCGGGGCTGAGTGAAACGCGGTGGTGTCACGCCGACGATCTCGCACGCCATCTCGGCCGTTTGCCGGTTCGTCAGATTCTCGCCGCCGAGGATATAACGCTCACCCGCCCGGCCTTTCTCCACAGCCGCGATGTGCCCGGCGACGACGTCTTGCACCGCCACAAAATTCACGCCGCCTTGTGGAATCACCGGAATGTGCCCGCGTTTCGCCTCACGCAAAATGCTGCCCGAAATCCAATTGATGTCGCGCGCGCCGATGATGCCGGTAGGATTCACCATGACGATGTCCTGCCCGGCCTTGACACGCTCACGCACGATCGCTTCCGTCAGCCATTTGCTGTGACCGTAAGGGAATTGTCGCGGTGGCTGATTAAACGGATCAGCCTCGGTAGCCGATCGGCTGGAGATGATCCCCACGGCCGCCGCGCTGCTGGTATGCACCACGCGCCGCACCCCCGATCGCGCGGCGGCCTCAAACACGTTGCGCGCGCCATCGACATTCACCTTGTAGATCAATTCAGCCGTGTTGCGCCAGTAAGAAGAAATGGCCGCAACGTTGAAGACAATCTCAATGCCCTGCATCGCCGCCAACAGCGAATCGAGATGAGTCACATCGCCGATGGCATGTTCGACGTTCAAATCCTGCACCGCATCCAACGGCGAAGTGGACCGCCGCAGAATCCGTACGTCCCAACCCTGTTTCAACAATCCATCTGCCAGATTTGCGCCTAGAAAACCCGTGCCACCTGTAATCAGTGCTTGCATGTCCCTGTCCTGAAAAAAATAAAGCCGCGAGGCCAATGAGCCTCGGGCTTCATTTTACCCGAATTGAGTGGAAAAACAGAAGGGGTGGCATCAGCCGATCGGTTTGTTGACCAGCGCCGTGGGCGTCAAGATCATGCGCGACAGGCGCGTGCAGTGACCGAAGTGCGCGTAATGATCGGCGCGCAAGCGCGACACCGCTTCGCCCCGCAAATAAGCGTCCAGCGCCTCGCGCGAGACCAGTTCGTATTCCGTGAGATATTGACTCCAATCGCCGTTGGGCGTATCCAGCCGATACTTGGTGGCGCGCAGGAAGCCGGGCTGTGCCAACACTTCGGGGATATGCTGCCGCGTATGCCATTCGTTCCACGCCGCTTCTTCTTCAGGATCAACCTCGACCATGACGCCATAGAGCACCACCACCATACGCCACCTCCACTCTAATCATAGGAAAAATAAGCCGGACGCAACAGTAAGCAATGTACTGCGTCCGGCATGACGTCTATTACCCTTCTACTCTAATAACGTCGACGGCGACGGTCATAACGCCCGTACCAGTAGTAGGGATGCGTCATTCGATAGATTTTGCTGCGAAAATAGCGCAAAAAGCGCCGCACATCGCGATACAGCACGCACAGCAGGCCCATGCCCAACCCGATCAGAATGACCTGCCACGAGTCGGCCACGGGAATCCATGTTACCGGGATCAGGTTATAGGCTGCCAGCACGAACAGGATAACGATGATGATCGATAGCAGGATGTGATTGCCGCGCCGGGGACCCAACGGCCACGCGAAAGTGAGGATCAGCCCGCCGATGAAGCACGCCAGCCCAAAAACGGGTTGACTGACATACATGACCCGATCGCCTCACCCGAGCCGCAAGGCCGAGAGCAACCACGGCCCGATGAACCAGATCAGCATCCCTGCGGCCGCCGCGATCTGCACCGGCACCTGAAACGATCCCTGAAACTGCACCATGTCCTGCGAGCGTTTGACACGCAGCATCGGCGGCACGATCAGGATCGCCGCAATCACGGCGATCAAGAGCAGCACCCACGCGGGGATGAGCCACATGACAAAGAGCGTGACGAGCAGTGCCACAATGCCAATGCCCAGCAGAATATTCGCCAGCAATTTTGAATTTCGTTCGCCGAGAACGCTGGCGGTATGTTTCACGCCTGCTTGCAGATCGCCTTCCAGATCGCGCAGTTCGTTGAATAGTTCGCCATACATGCTGATCGAGGTGATGGCGAGGAACGGCCACCAGAAGTTGCTGTTGATTACCGAGGTATAAGCGAAGTAAGCGGGCAAGAATTGAAAACCGGCCAGCATCATGCAGTGGATGATCAGATCGACGAACGGCATCGACTTAATGCGTACCCGCCGCCATGAATACAGGAAGCCGACGATCAAACTAATCACGCCGATGAAGAACGGAATCGGCCCCAGCAGCGCGTAGCACAACGCCGACAAAATTGCCGTCACGTACGAAGCGATGTAGCCCACGCGCGGCGAAATCATCTGGCCCGAAATAGGATTGCGGTTAATCTTGGCCGGATTCAGCGCGTCGTCGGCGGCGTCTTCCACGTCATTGATCATGAACGCGAACGCGACCGCCAGCCAGTTAGCCAGCAGCGCGACGATCAACTGCCAGCCGAATGTTCCCCCACCCGCCGCCGCACCGAGCAGCGTCGTCACAATGACGAACCACACGTATTCGTTGAAGCGGGTGAGTTTAATAATGCCTTTAAGGGTTGGATTCACGAAGTCTCCTTTGGGTTAGTTGTTGGCTGCTGGCTGTTAGCCGTTGATTTTGTCATTTGCCATTATTCATTTGTCATTTCAATCACTACTGCTTCACCCTGTCCCACGCCCACACACATCGTCGCCACGCCGTAACGCGAGCCGCGCCGCTTCATCTCGTGCACCAACGTCGTGACGATGCGCGCGCCCGAACAGCCCAACGGATGCCCCAGCGCGATCGCTCCGCCGTTGACGTTGAGCTTCTCACTCGGAATGCCGAGTTCTTTCGCGCACGCAATCGACTGCACGGCGAAGGCCTCATTGACCTCGAAGAGATCGATCTGATCGATAGTGAGGGCCGCTCGCTGCAAAGCCTTGCGTGTCGCCGGAATAGGACCAAGTCCCATCACGCGCGGATCGACGCCCGCCGCAGCGCCCGCGATGATGCGCGCCAATGGCTTCAGGCCAAGCGCTTGCGCGCGATCGGGCGTCATCAATAACACCGCCGCCGCACCGTCATTCAAACCCGAAGCATTACCGGCCGTGACCGATCCGCCCTTGCGGAAAGCGGGTCTCAACTTCGCCAGGCCGTCGAGCGTTGTTTCGGGGCGCGGATGTTCATCGGCAGCGACGAGCAGCGCATCGCCTTTGCGCTGCGGGATCGACACCGGCACGATCTCATCCTTAAAGCGCCCGGACTCGATCGCGGCTTTGGCCTTCATCTGGCTGTCGTAGGCAAAGCGATCTTGTTCTTCGCGCGTGATCTCCGGTTGACGCTCATAGATATTCTCCGCCGTTTCGCCCATCGCTTCGAGCGGAAACTTGGCTTCCATCTTCTCGTTGGGATAGCGCCAGCCCAGCGCGGTGTCATACGCCGTCACGTTGCCGAAAGGAAAGGCCTGCGTCGCTTTGGGGAACGACCACGGCGCGCGGCTCATGCTCTCCACGCCGCCCGCGATGTAGACCTCACCATCGCCGACCTTGATGGCGCGCGCCGCCGTGTTGATGGCCGCCAGCGATGAAGCACACAACCGATTGAACGTTACGGCGGGAACTTTATAAGGAAAGCCGGCGAGAAGCGCCGCCATGCGCGCCACGTTGCGATTGTCCTCGCCCGCCTGATTCGCGCAACCGAAATAAACTTCCTCGACAATCGCCGGATCGATCTTCGTCCGCTCGATCAACGCCTTCAACACGATCGCGGCCAGATCGTCGGGGCGCACACTCGCCAACGCGCCGCCGTGGCGACCAACGGGAGTACGAACAGCATCGATGATGAGGGCGTGGGGCATGAGTGACTCCTGAAGAGTAATCAAGTATTTCGTACTGCGTAATTACGTTTTACGCATTACGCAATACGCATTAGTCCACCAACTTCAAATTCGGATCGATATCCAAATCCCACCCGGCACGCTGCCCCGCCAGAAAACGGAAGTGCGCGGCCGCGCCGATCATCGCGGCGTTGTCGGTGCACAGCCACAAGGGCGGCCAATACACCGGCACCGGAGATTTGGACTTCATCACGTAGCGCAGCATCTTGTTGGCCGACACACCGCCGCTGAGCAAGATCGCCGTAGCGCCGTAACGCGCAGCAGCCGCCAGCGTCTTGTCCACCAATTGATCGACCACGCCATGTTGGAAGCTCGCCGCCAGATCCTTGATGGGCACACTCACCGCGATCGATCCATCGGCCCCCACCGGTCCATAGGTCTGCACCGTGCGCAGCACCGCCGTCTTGATGCCCGAGAACGAGAAGGCAAACTCGCCGTCGATCTTGGGCTTGGCAAACTTAAAAGCGTGCGGATTGCCTTCGGTCGCCAGCTTCTCGATCTGTGGGCCGCCGGGATAACCAAGTTGCAGCAAGCGCGCCACTTTATCGAACGCTTCGCCCGAGGCATCATCGGCGGTAGCGCCAAGTTTCGCGTAGGTTAGATGATCGCGCATGAGGATCAATTCGGTGTGGCCGCCGCTGACGATGAGGATGAGCAGCGGGAATTGCAAATCGTCGGGGGCCATGCCGTCGCCAGGCACGCGCAGCCAGTGCGAATAGATGTGGCCTTCCAGATGATTGATCCCAATCAATGGCAGGCCGCGCCCCAGCGCAAGGCCCTTCGCCATATTCACGCCGACGAGCAGCGATCCCGGCAAGCCCGGCCCGTACGTCACGGCAATCGCGTCGAGGTCTTGCCAGCCGGCCTCGGCCTTCTCGATCGCTTCGTTGACCACCGGCACGATCGTCTCCACGTGCATGCGCGACGCCACTTCCGGGAACACGCCGCCATATTTGGCGTGTACCTCGATCTGCGTCGCCACGACGTTGCTCAACACCTGTCGTCCGTCTTGAATGATCGACGCAGCTGTTTCGTCACAGGAAGTTTCGATTGCAAGAATTTTGGTCATTGCTGATCTTTGATTTTTGATTTCTGATTGAACTTCGCCCATTCGGCTTCTAGTCGTCTGGCAACTTTCTCAGGAATGAGAACGCCCGAACTTTGCGAATCCCAATACATTTGGCCTAAAACACCTTCATTCAGTTGAGCGCGCAGCAGAATCGGTTCGCGCTCGGCGTTGAGCAGCACCTCAAACTCGACGTCGATGTACAAGGCGCGCTGCCCGCTGGCGCGTTTGGCGTCATCCCAGTGCCAATCATCGAACACGATCGTGACGGCCCGGCCCACTCCGACAATGCCACGCGGCTCCAGTCCCTGCCGCAACAAGAATAGGCGATCACCTTCGACGATCTTGTGGTTCCGTCCACAACTCCAACGTTCGAGATGATGGCCCGTCGTTTTGATTTCTTGAATGCAGTCAGCCAATTCAGGCCACGGCCACTTCGAAGGATTCCACGTGAGCAGGTAAGTAGTCATTTACTTACGCTGGCGATGCGGCCCAAGAAATTTCTCGCCATTACAATGAATCATGTGATCTGGAGTTTCCGCCAGCCAAACATGAGTTTCCCAGGCAACATCGTTCCCATGGCGGCTATATGCTCGCCAATCAGAAAGAGCACTGACATACTCGCGCCTCGCAGAGCACGCCGCAAGTAACTGCTCTAGTTGAACGCGTCGTCTAGCCGAGATGAGTTTGTCCAGTTCCAGCAAGAGGAGCAAGCGGCGTCTGGGCAGGTGCAACACCACATCAGGTAATTTATTGAGTTTGCCAACAGGAATCTCTAAGCGCTGCAATGTGCCAGACACAAAGATAAGCGGCCGATCATCGCTTCCACGCAGGAACAGCACTTTGGCTTGTGGCGCAAACTGTGGAATGAATTTTTCAAGGACCGCGAGCTGTAGCGGCCCTAAGCCATCTGTTGCCAAAATTGTGCTGCCTCGCACCCGATTTGCAACCATGAGAAATGCTCCGATGTCAGGATCAAATCGAAGACAGCGACAGATCAATTTTGAACCTGTCGAATCGCCGCAAACAACACCTCTCGATCCATCACCGTCCGCAAATCCAACACCATCCGATCGTTCTCAATCCGCGCGACGACCGGTGGATCGCCGCGTCGCAATCGCGCGAGAAAATCATCGGGGTTGGCGACATTCAGTGCGACGAGTTTCGTCGGCAATGTTTCGCCCGGCAGCGAGCCACCGCCCACGGTCGATTGCCCATCGATCACGGACGCCTCGAATCCGGCAGCACATAGTTGTTGCGCGAACTCAGTGGCCTGTTCTTGAATCTCGCTCAGCGGCAGGCTGATCATACGCCACACCGGAATTTTCTGTGTCGCCTCGCCCTTGAGGTAGTGCACCAACGTCGCCGACAAAGCCGCGAAATCGAGCTTGTCCATGCGCAGCGCGCGCGCCAGCGGATGCTTCTTCAACGGCTGGATGTAGGCTTCTTTGCCGACGAGGATGCCCGCCTGCGGCCCGCCCAATAATTTATCACCGCTGAAACAAACTACGTGCGCGCCCGCGGCGATCGATTCCTGCACCATCGGTTCGTGCGCCAATCCATACTGCGCCGTATCGAGCAACGCCCCACTGCCGAGATCGTCGATCACCGGGATGTTCTTCCAGTTGGCGAGTTCGACCAGCTCGGGCAAGGGCACTTCGGTGGTGAAGCCGATTGTGCGAAAATTGCTGGAATGCGCGCGGACGATGGCCGCCACGTCTTTCGTCACCAATGCCATCTCGTAATCGCGGCGATGGGTGCGGTTCGTCGTGCCGACTTCGATCAACTTGGCGCCGCTCTGCTCCATCACATCGGGCACGCGAAAGCCGCCGCCAATCTCCACCAATTGTCCGCGTGAAATTACTGCACCCTTGCCGGACGCCAAGGCACTCAAGGCCAGTAACGTCGCACCCGCGTTGTTGTTGACGACTAACGCGGCCTCCGCACCCGTCACGCGTTTGAGCAGATCCTCCACCGCATCCAGGCGCGAACCGCGCTCACCACGTTCGAGGTTGTATTCCAGATCGGAGTAACCCGCGGCGACCGCCGTCAGCGCCTCAATCGCTTCCGAGGACAACGGCGCACGCCCTAAGTTAGTGTGAATAATCACGCCGGTCGCATTGATCACGGCACGTGGCCGCGTCACCGTCCACTGCCGCAAGCGATCAGTAACTCGATCGAGCAGCTCAGCTTGATCGGGCGCAGAAACGCCGGAGCGCATGGCCGATCGGGTTTCATCTACGACCGATCGGATCGCTTCCGTCGTCAATGATCGCCCGTAGGATTCAATCAAGACGGTGGCTTGAGAGAGCAGTTTATCGACCGAGGGCAGACGGCGCAGATCACTCATCGCGTTCCCGGATATTCAAGAACACTTCCAACAGGATCAGCGCGACGAGCAGCGCGGCGGCAAACAGCAGCGAGAAGGCTTCATTCAGTTGCAGCCACGCGAGGCTGATCACGAACACCGCTGTAAAGATGGCTTCACGCCACACGCGCCGGGCCACTACGGGCCGGAAGAAAAGTTGATGGATGAGACGCAAAACGAACCAGGCAGCACCCGTCAGCGCGGCAGCGAGCGAAGCCATAAACAAGGCGATGATCGGAATGTTAGGCTCGGCCAAAACGCGTAAAGGCACTTGCGCCAAAGCCGAGGCCGGATTACCAAGATACGGACGCTGTTGTAACGCCACAGACAGTCCATAAAGCCCCAGCCCCAACAGGGCCAGAGCCGCCAGCACTTCCAGTAACACTCGCGGGAATTTTTGTGGGGTCTCTTCTGCGGTCATGCTGGGTATTATACCAAAGCGGCGCGGGGCGTGCGTAATGTTATAATTGCGCGAGATTTCAGGCGGTTAGATCAATTCATGTCCATACTTACGGCTCATCACATCAACAAATCTTACGGCGCGCACGACGTGTTGCGCGATGTCGCTTTGTCGTTGGCGCACGGCCAGCGCGCGGCGTTGGTCGGCCCCAATGGCGCGGGCAAGACCACGTTGCTGCACATTTTGGCGGGCATGGAAGAACCCACGAGCGGAGCGGTCCATCGGGCGCGCGGACAGACGGTCGGGTTCTTGCCCCAGCACGCCGATCAAGAACTCAACGAA
>JBGSPW010000082.1:0-23084 GCA_041738395.1 Thermoflexales bacterium | reverse complement strand
CTGAAGTCGGGCGGCGTGGCCGCGGCTTCGGCCAGCCGTTGCTCTTCCTGAGCGGCGTGTTCGATCAACTGTGTCAATCGCTCGACCAGATTGCTGAGCTCTGGAGCCGGTTCAGTTTGCGCGGCTAATCGCGCTTGAACAGACGCGAGGCGTTCGCGCAAGACACCGATCGGTTGCGTGAGATCGATCGGGTGCGCGGCCGGCGTCGCCATCGATCGCGTCGTCGCCCGAATGATCTGCCCCGCGAAAATCTGAATGGCGGCGGCCAGTGGTGGCGCCGCCAGAATGCCCATGACCCCAAATTCATCCGCCAGCACCAGCAGCACGATCACGACCAGCAGCGAACTGAATCGTCCCCGATTGAACAGGCGCGGCTCGACGACATACTCCAGAAACGCCAGCACGCCGATCGTGAGCGCACCGGCCAGCACCCCCAGCAGCGGATTGATCATCAGCCCCATTAACACCGCGGGGATGACGGCCAACAGCACGCCCGCCCACGGAATCAGCCAGCCGATCGCGCCGATCAGCGCCAGCGCGACGGGATACTGCAAGCCCAATAGCTGATAGCCGAAGCCCAGCAAGAGGATGGCTAACACGGTCTGGATCACCTGACTGCGCAAGTACGCGCCGAAGCCGGTCTCGATGTTCTGCCAGACTTCACGCGCCCGTGAGCGCGCCTGGAAGGGCAGCAGCGACAACCATAAACGCTTGAAGTGTTCCTGGTCGGAACTCCAGTATATGCTGAGTACCAGAACAATCAGCAGCTGGCCGAGCAGATCAAAGGATCCCAGCGTCAGCCCCAGCACGGTTTGCAGCACCGCGCCACCCTGCGGGCCGGTGATGGCCTGCGAGAGATCGCTGGTGGCCGGCAGCTGCTGAGCCAGACTCTGTTGCAACGGACTGCCGGTGGGCCATTGCGCCTGGATTTGCTCATAGCCGCTGACCAGATCCTTGGTGAGTTGTTGAAGATTAGCGAATAAAGGTCCGCTCAGGATCAACACCAGGGCGATGGCGCCGCCGACACACAGCGCGTAAGTGAACAGCAGCGCCAGTCCACGCCGCAGGCCGCGCGCGGCAAACCGATCGACCAAAGGCCGCACGGCGGCCGCTACTACCAGCGATAGGATAAACAGTATCACGGCGACGCGAAATTCCCAGAACAGGATCGCCGCGGTGAGCGTTGCCAAAACGATGAGGGTGAACCACGCCAGACGCTTCATACTAGGCCCTCCGCCGGCGCGGCTTGAGCCAGCGCCTGATCGAGCTCCATCGCAATTTGTTCGAGAGAATCCTCGACTGGATCGAGTTCGGATTGAGCGCTGCCAGTCGCTTTGCGCTTGGCCAGGTTACGGATATCCACGACAAACTCTTGCGTATCGAAGCGCAGCTTGCTCAAGCGATCGCGCCCGGCCGGCGCTTCCAGCCCGGACGTCTGAGGGCGCAGCAGCGATCGATCGAGAATGATTTGAATAATCGCCGCCATGGGGATCGCTAACAACAAACCGGCGAAGCCAAACAAAGTGCCAAAAGCCACGATCGCCAATAGGGTGACGATGGGATTAACGCCGACCGTTTTATGCATCACTCGCGGAGCGAGAACGTTATTTTCAAAAAATTGAATGAGCGCTCCTGCCCCGATGACCCACACGACTTTCGACGGGTCGTAAGCGAAGGCGACTAACACGGCGGGGATCGCGCCCAAGGTGGGACCCAACACCGGGATCAGTTCAAACATCCCGGCCAACAGCGCTACCGCCAGGGCGGCCGGCAAACCGATCAGCAGATAAACGATTAAATCCGCAATACCGATCGTCACCGCTAGAATACCTTGTCCGCGCACGTATCCGCCGACGCGGGTTCCAATCTCCTGGAGCATCTCATGCGCACTCTCACGTTTGTCGCTGGACAAGGGCCGTATTAGTGCGTGCAGCGCGCTCTCGCCTTCCAGCGTCCAATAAAAGCCGATCAGCAAAATCGCGGCCAGCGTAAAGAGTCCACTCAGGATAACGCCGGTGGTCGCGAGCGCCTGGCCGACCGCATCAAACGCACCGCCCAGGGGCGCGCCCGCCGCGGGCGACACAGCCGGCGTCAAATTGATCTGAGCCGGCATTTGCTCGGCGATTTGACGGATCACGAGCAACGGCGAATTCACCAGGGCCGCCTTTAAGTCTTGATAATAGTTCTCAATTTTGGGGACCGCCGCCGACAGTTGTTCGACGATCGGGGGGACCAGCAAAACGACAAAGCCAATGAGCAACATCAGCAGCGTCAGGTAGATCGCGATGACACTCAGCGATCGGGGCAGCCGGTGTCGATGGAGCCAATCGACGCCCGGAGCCATGGCCATACTCACGACGATGCCGGAGAAGACGATGACGACCGTCAAGCGAAAGCGATAGACGAGCAGGAAGCCGATCGCGACCAACAGAACAACCAGCGTTCCCAGGATTACGCGGCGCGTTGTCCAGGCGGAAGGTATCAAACTCGTGGAAGGTTCAGTAGATGTCATGACGATGGTTCCCCTCTGCCGGGCGTTTCCTCGGCAACCGGCTGGTTCACGAAAAAGCGCGACTTGCCCCAGCGATAAATCAGTACCGACAAAGCTAGCCAAACGCTGCCGAGCAAATACGAGGCGACCACATCACTGGCCCAATGCTGCCCGACGTAGATGCGTGACGGCCCAATCAGTGCCACCATGCCGACGAGCATGACCAGCAGCCACGTGCGCCACCACGCCGGTTTGAGCAACGTGAAAGCCAGAAACAACAAAAAGCCAAAGAACGTGGTAAAGAACAGCACATGCCCGCTCGGAAAAGAATAATCCTTCAATTGGGTAAGGACGCTCACCAGGTCGGCGCTCGGTCGCGGGCGATCGATCAAGACTTTGATGCCGAGTCCCAACACTGAGCTGCCCAACACGCTCACCAAGGCCACGACGGTCTCCCATTTCAGACCGCTCGCGTAGAGGAACAACAAGATGCCTAGCGTGATCACCCAGGCTTGGGGTGCAAATCCGATCCACGTCAAAGCGCGCATGAGGGCATCAAACCAACCCGGATTGAAGGTCTGCACCGCGCGTGTGATCGTCACGTCGAACGTAAAATAGGCGATCGTTTTCGCGAGCACCGCCAGGATGATGAAGACCGCCACCGCGCCAATGAGATACGTCAGAAAAACCGTAGTGCGATAGCGCCGCCAGGCGTTAACCGGCTTCTTAACGGCCGCTTCCGTTTTTTTCTCGACTGCCTTGACACTATCGGCCATCATTTACCCTCGCAGCGAATTATCAGTAGGTCACGAAAGCATCCTGAGCGGAGTTCTGCACGCTTTTCGCAGAACGGAGTCGAAGGATGCGACTCGCGCAAAACGACTTGATTTGTGACATCAACAGCATTCTTCGACTACAACTCGCGAAAAGCGCGAGTTTCCGCTCACGCCGTGTCCGCGAAGCGGCGGCGCGCTGGGCGGAATGCTTGATTCGCTTTCGTGATGCACTGATTATTCTTCACCATCAAATCGCGCCTGACTCTTCGTGCGTCGATCAGTTCAAAAGATACGGTGCTACCAACAGCCCTAAGCCGCCCCAGATCAAGCCCAGGATCGCGCCGGCGATTACATCGCGCGGATAGTGCACGCCCAGATAAACCCGCGTGAACCCGACTAGCGCGGCGATGACATACAAGCCCAGCGCGACGACCAGCGGCAAATCAAAATGACTGATGGCAAGGGTCATCATAAAAAAAGTTTGCGTCGTGTGCCCGCTGGGAAATGATAAACCCGGCTCGCGCCAGCCGATGACGCGCGTTTCGCGCAGCAGATTGAACGGACGCGCCCGATCGGTCAAGGCTTTGATGATGGTGACCAGCAGCCACAGCGTCAGCGAGCCTAACACTAAATCAATCGCAAAACGCTGGTCGCCTAACAGGTACGCAGCGACCACGAGCAGCGCGACGAAACCAACGTTGCCGATCTGGGTCGCCACCCACATCAGGCGATCCATCCAAACGGCATGATAGCCGCGCAAATTCAAAGCGGTAAACAACCACACGTCCAGGCGTTGGCCCACCGCCCAGAGCAGTGAAATCGCAATCAACCCAAAAACACCCAACAGCACGATCAGCAGTCGGTTCGCGAATAGACTGCTGACGAGCAAGCGGCGCGACGACAAGGGCAGCCACAAGAGAAACAAGCCCAGCGCGGCGACCAGCCCGAGCGCGATGGTTGCGCGTCGAAGCGCACGCCGGTGCAAGAGGTGCTGCGCTTCAGGGGTCTGCACCAATGTTTTCTGGACTTGCGCTTCGGATGCTTGATTCACACCATCGCCTCGGTTATCTTGATCATCTGACCTGCTACAGTGAATTCCGGTTCGGTTTAAGACTCAGTCATGCTTCACGCCGCAATGACGGGCGATATGTCATTCCCGCGTGCTTTTGGCGGGAATCCAGCATGCTTACGGGAGCGCTGCACCGCATGTGTCAATGTGAATCGCCAACGGTCAGCTTGGATGCCCGATAGAAGCGTTCGGGCATGACGTTACACTAAACCTAATTTAACGACATTGAGTGTCCACTCATTTCGCGGCTGCGACCGGAACCGGTTTGGGCATGATCACATGGATGGCTTTGGGCACCAGCTGGACTTCGACCGGCGTGTGACCAATCACTTCGCCATCCGCCTGAACCAAATGGGAACGGTCGGCCTCAATGCGAATGGTATGCGTGGCGGCCAAGTGGGATAACTTCGCCGCCGACTTACCCGGCCGGCGGAATAAGTCCCACACCAGCCTCATGTAATCGCCCAGAGTTTGCGCCATGACCAGGTAGACCTCAAGTTGACCGTCGGCGAGCGTTTCAGGCGGGCCGAACAAAAATGGCGGCTTCACCAGCAAAGTCGTGTTGGAAATCATCACCTCAGCCGCGCGGATTGACCGGGGCCGACCATCTAGCGTTAACGTATACCGTTGTAACTGAAAGATACTCGACCGTTTGATCATTGATATGATATACGCCCAACGACCTAAGTGTTTCTTTTCCGCCGAGCTGGTGTCATTCATCACCTCTGGACTAATGCCCACGCTGACATTTGAAAAGAAATGGCGCTTTCCCACCTTCAGCGCATCCACCTCCATAACGTCGTGATCACTGACCAGCAAATCCATCGCCTCGTCCAGTTTCAATGGAATGAGTAAGATTCGCGCTAGGTCATTGCCGGTGCCCAGGGGAAGAATGCCTAATGGAACCGGACTGTTTACCAAACCATTCCCCACACCCACCAGGGTCCCATCGCCGCCGGCCGAGATCACGAGAGAAGCGCCTCGGGCGCAAGCCGCGCGGCAGATTGCCGCGACATCCTCATCCTCCTTGCCTGTCGTCTCATAGATTTCGGACGTCCACTGGGGCGGAGTGAAATGAAGCGTCAACGCCGCGCGAACCTCATCGGCCTGGGCTTCTTTCCCGGCACTGGGATTGAAAACGACAAAGACTTTTTGATTGGTATTATCCATAGGCGAGCCTACTTTCTGGAGGGTGAATGCAGCCTGAATCGTTTCGGCCAGCGTCGAGCTACACGGCACAGAGTCTGATGCCATCATACTGAACAGACCTACCCGACTTGCCTGCAAGTATGATAAGCGCTTTACGCGGCGGCGACTATCAGCCGCAGACTGAAGTGGTTGTCGGTATTGAGTGTAATGGGCTGTCAGTGTTTGGACTACACAGCCTCACCCCCGGCCCCTCTCCTGAAATCGGTTGCCTGCCCCGCGCTGTTTGCGGGGTTGATTTCGGGAGAGGGGCCGGGGGTGAGGCAGGCTGAGCAGTAACCAAAATTCAGAGAGGCAGCCTATGGATGTAGGCTAAACACTGACAACCCCTTACGTTTAATGCTGACAACTTCTTCAGCCTCGTGCTGATAGTCACCGGCGCGTGAAGTGGCTATCATGGCTAAATGTTGAAGATTCTCAACTCAGATCGAAGTGGACCATTTCGAAAACCAGGGTTACTACTCAGCCCGTTATCCTTCGACTTCGCAGCCAGCGCATTCTGAGCGGAACGCAGTGAAGTCGAAGAACGCGCTGGCTGCTCCGCTCACGCCGTGTCCGCGAAGCGGCGGCGCGCTAGGCGGGATGCGGCTGCGTAGTAACAAACCCAGAGTGAAATCGTGAAGCGCTATCGTGTCCAACCGGGCAACCCGTTTGGAAATCGAAAACATGAAGAGATGAGGTCATTATGGCAGTGGCATCTCCGCCTGAACCGAGCCAACTGCAGCCGGTTCAAATTAACGGCTCTGTTATCAGCGCCCAACATTTGACCAAGAAGTTCGGTGATGAAATCGCCGTCGAGGATGTCTCATTTGATGTCCCCCGTGCGTCTATCTTCGGCTTTATCGGACCGAGCGGATCAGGGAAAACGACGACGGTCCGCCTGTTGACGGGCGTCTACACGCCGACGACTGGCGAGGTAAGTGTGCTCGATCGCAGTCCGGCCAAGTTCAGCCAGACCGATCGGTCGCGCCTGGGCTATATGCCGCAACTATTCGTGCTGTATCCCAACCTGACTGTCTGGGAAAACCTCAACTTTGCCGCATCGCTATATGGGATGAGCCTGTTCCGAGGGAAACGCCTGAAGGAAGCCCTGACCTTTGTCGAGTTGTACGAGCACCGTTCAAAGCTGGCCCGGAATATCTCGGGTGGGATGTTGCGGCGTCTCAGTCTGGCAGCCACGCTGGTGCATGATCCGGAATTGCTTTTTCTGGATGAGCCGACCGCCGGGATTGATCCCGTCTTGAGGCGCAAGTTCTGGGATCATTTTAGGGAGCTTAAGAGCCAGGGACGCACGATATTTATCACCACCCAGTACGTTAGCGAAGCCGATAACTGCGACCTGGTGGGTGTACAGAACAATGGAAAGTTGCTGCTGGTGGATACCCCGCAAGGCGTAAGGCATCACGCCTACGGCGGCGATATGGTCGATTTCCGCACGACAGAGCCGTTCGATTTCCAGGCCGAAGCGAAGCTGCGCTCATTGTCCTTCGTGCGGGACAAAACCGTGCGCACCGGTTCCAACAGCATGCGCCTCATCGTCGATGAGGCTGGCACTGCCACGCCCGAACTGATGGGCTGGGCGCAGGCACAAAATATCCAGGTCCAGGCGGTGGAGGAGTATACGCCGTCGTTTGAAGATGTCTTTGTAGAGCTAGTGCGGCCGGAGGTGAGCAATGGGTAACTTTTTCCGAGGCATCATCCGGGCCTCTTCTTTCTTTCGGAAGGAAATCTTCGAGATTCTCCGCCAGCCGCGCTTGGTCGCCACCCTGGTGGTGGGGCCGTTCTTAATCCTGTTCATCTTTGGAATTGGTTACCGTGCCCAGGGGCGTACTTTGCGCACGCTGCTCGTCTTGCAGACGGACAGCCCCATCGCCGCTCAGGATATCCAACAGTATGGGGAAACTTTGGGATCGCAGCTCACCTATGCCGGGGCCATGGGCAATCAGGCCGAAGCTCTCGACCAGCTGCAGCGGGGGCAAGTCGACCTGGTCATTGTGGAGCCCGGGGAGATCACGAGCACCCTCCAGAACAACCAGCAGGCTGTATTGACCCTGTATCACCATGAAATTGATCCTGTACAGGTCAGCTATATCACCTACTTGGGATGGCTTTTCGCAGGCAAAGTTAACCAACAAGTGTTGCGCTCTTTTGTCGCACAGGGACAGACAGACACTGCCAACGTGCACACCAGCCTGCAAGCCGCCCATCAAAACGTGGCCGCTCTGCGCTTGGCTGTGCAGAGCGGTGATGAAGTGCTGGCCAAGCAAAAACAGCAGGGATTAGCCGGCAACGTGGATGTCGTTTCTACGGCGGTCGGTGCCAGCCTGCTGTTACTGGACAGTGTGCAGCGAAAGCAGGGCGCCAACGAAGGAAACACCGGCCAGGTGAAGAGTGTGCTCGCCAACCTGCGCCAAAACACCAATCAGCTGGACAGTCCAGGGTCTAGCGACGAGCGGCTGGCGCGCCTTGACAAGATCGACCAAGACCTCACGGACTTGGACGGCAAGCTGGCACAGTTCCAGAGCATTGACCCGTCCATCATCGTCAGTCCTTTCCGCAGCGAGACCAAAAGCGTAGCGAACATCCAACCTTCTATTTCGGATTTCTTCGCTCCGGCGGTGCTGGCGCTTTTACTCCAGCACCTGGCAGTCACGTTCGCCGCCTTATCCATCGTGCGTGAGCGCAACGTGGGCACCATGGAGCTCTTCCGCGTTTCACCCTTATCGGCGGCGGAAGCCCTCTTCGGTAAATACATCAGCTATATGCTGTTCGGCGGCGTGATCGCCGCCATCCTCTCCGCCCTATTAGTATTTGCCCTGCACGTGCCCATGCAGGGTAACTGGTGGAATTTCACCCTGGTCATCGCCGCCGTGCTGTTTACCTCCCTGGGGATCGGCTTTGCTATTTCGATCGTCTCGCAAACCGACAGCCAGGCTGTGCAATACAGCATGATCGTTTTGCTGGCCAGCGTCTTTTTCAGCGGATTCATCCTGAGCCTGGATATGCTGTGGGAGCCAGTGCGCGTCATCTCCTGGCTGTTGCCCACGACCTATGGCACGCTCCTGTTGCGGGATATCGCCCTGCGTGGGGCTGATCCAAACTGGGCGCTGCTGGGCGGCCTGATCGCCATCGGCCTGGTGCTGATGCTCATCTCCTGGCGGCTCATGCGCCGATTGATTGCCTCGTCACAATGAGGCGGCCTGTTCGGCCCACGGCGACCGCGAGGGTCGCCCCTACCATTCCGGAAATGTCCCTTGATTCTGCACAAAGTATTTTCGACCGAATGCCGGGGCGAGCCGGATTGTCGCTTGAGTCAGGTCATCGAAGGCCCGATTCACTTTTTCGCGTTGTGCGAACATCACGCCCTGCTATTTTACGGGCAGGCCTACGTCGGCTACATTGCGCACGAAACGATGCTTCAGCCACATGGCGTGGCGGTTTATTTAGAGGCCCACCATCTCTGCACGCAGATGCGGGGCGTGCGTGAGATCGTGCCGATGACGCGTACGACGGTCTGGCGCGGGCACTTTGCGGATGATGCCGCGTTGCGAGCCGAGTTCTTTACCGCCTGTGGTTTGCCGAAATGAACGCTCTGACACCGCTCGACACCCTGTACGATGCCGGCCAAGGAGACGATTTGCCGCTGCCGGTTGAATTAGCCAGGCTGTATGGCCCGCTGCGTTTTCCAACGTATCCGCAGCGACCTTACGTTATCGGCAACTTTGTCACCACGCTCGATGGTGTGGTTTCGCTTCAGGTCGCGGGCCACGCTGGCGGCGGCGACATCAGCGGCTTCAATTCACACGATCAGCTGGTGATGGGGTTGCTGCGGGCCGCCGCGGATGCCGTGATTGTCGGCGCCGGCACACTCCGCGCTTCGCCGCAGATTCTGTGGATCGCCGAGCAGACCTATCGGCCGCTGGCTGACGTGTATCGAACGTTTCGGGTCGCGTTAGGAAAACCGCAGCCGCCGCTCAATGTCATCGTCACCGCGCGTGGTGAGATCGATCTGGATCTGCCGGGGTTTCAATCAGGGCTGGTCCCCGTCTTGATTGTGACGACGGCAGAGGGCGCGCGTCGAATCCGAACACAGCATCCGTCTTCAGCCATCCAAATTGAAGCGATCGAAACCGATGGCTCACTGAGTGTCCGATCGATCCTTGAGGTTGTTGGTCGTGTTCGGCCCTGTGAGGTGATTTTGACGGAAGGCGGGCCGCGTTTGATGGGCGACTTCCTGGCCGAGAAACAGTTGGACGAGCTATTCCTCACACTCGCGCCGCAGATCGCCGGTCGCGACGATACCACCGAACGTCCCGGGCTTGTCGCTGGAAAAACCTTTGCACCTCAACAGGCCGTGTGGGGAACGCTCAAGAGTATCAAACAAGGTGGCAGCCATTTGTTTTTGCGTTACTCGTTTGAATCCGCCATAGTAGCGGAGTAGCAGTTATGCGCAATCCAGATGGTCCTACGGAATGCTGATGAGTCTCTCATACCTGTGACACGGGTTATTTAGGAGTGCCGCCTGAGGTTTCCTCCGAGTGTGGTGGGGAAAGACCTTCCTGCGCGCGGGCGTCTGCGGTCACGGCCTGGGCTTGAAGCGTGGGGCGCACCGGCGAACCACACCGCCGGGCATACATTTTGGTGAACTCGGCACCCAATAAGAAAATCTGCGCCGAGTAATAGATCCATAACAGGACGATGACCAGCGATCCGGCAGCGCCATACGCGGACTCGACGCTGCTATGCGACAGATACAGACCAATGGCGTATTTACCCAGTGTGAACAACACCGCAGTCAATAGCGCGCCCGGCCATACATCGCGCCAGCGTATATGCACATCGGGGATCACCTTCAGGATGACGGCAAACACCAGCGTGATCACGCCAAACGAGCCGAATAGATTGACGATCCCCAGGATGTCGGTCGTGGGCGTAGTCGGACTGCCGATTGGCGTATTCAGCGCCGATAGTGCTGTACTGGTGATAAGCGATGCGAGCAGCACGAGACCCAGCCCCATGACCATCAGGAACGATAAGAACTTCTCCGCCAACAATCGACGGATCGCGCTGCCGGTTCGCGCTTTAACTTCCCAGATCGTATTGAGCGCATCTTGCAGTTGGCCAAACGCTCCGGCCGCGCCCAGGATCAAGGTGGCGAGGGCGAGGATCGACGCCACCAGACTCTCGGTCGGTTTGCGGGCATTCTCCAACATCGATTGGATCAAATCGGCGCCCTGCGGCCCGATGGTCGCGGTGAGCTGATTCATCAGCTGCGTCTGGACTTGAACCGGCCCCAGCACCTGACCCGCCACGGCCATCGCGATGATCAATACCGGCGCGATGGCGAAGACCGCATAGAAGGATAACGCCGCGGCCAGACGCGCCGCCTTATCCTCGTTCCAGCTTTGAAACGTTTGCTTGAGAAGGCTTCCCAATTCTTTGATGTTCATGCCGCCCCTACTTGCCGCCTGCTCCAAATTCAGCGCCAGCAGCCGCGTCTACGTCATGCCCGAACGTTTTCGCCTTGCCCGCCGCGTTGCGGCGGAGGCGCGCCGGGCGTGTCGGGCATCCAGGCTGACCATTGGCGAATCATGTCGATAGGGCCGCTGCCGTAGGTCTCGCCTACGCGGCGCGAAGCGTGACTGCCGCCCGCTCCAAATTCAACGCCAGCAGCCGCGAGAGTATCTCATCGTCGCTGAGGTCTGACGGCCACCCATACGCCGCAAACACCGCCGCGTCGAGTTTGCGATGCGCGTTATCCAGCCAGGTGGGTCGAGCGTTGTACAGGTTGGTCAACGTGCGCTTTTTCAATTCAACGTCGCTGATGTCGGGCGGGTTGAGCCACGCGTCACGCAGTTGCACGAGTTCACGCGCGGCTTCGGCGATGGCGTGTTCCTGGGAGACCTCGTCGGCGTAGACCTGTGAGGTTTCTAAAACCTCACAGGTCTTGGACGGTTCTTGACCCGGCGGCCACGGGAAGGGGAAGGTTTCAAAGCAGGTCGTGTTGTTGTAAGTGGGGCGTTCACCGCCGTGTCGTCCGCCCATTCGCAATGCCCACAATTCGTGAATACGTGAATGTAGCATACCGAAGAAGTAATCATCATCGCGAGTAATCACGATGACACGGGCAGATGGTGAGACTATTGCGGGAACCCAAACAAATAGCCTATGTTTTGATACAAGCACCGTAACGATATACCTTTGAAGTCCGTGCAGAGCTTTACGCATAGCTGGACGCGATTCGCCATGAATCCACCAATACTTCCGGTAACTTTCGCGATTGTTCTTTGCGCGTTCAGCCTTTACATGGGCCTTCACATACTCAAAAGGAATCTCGTACTTGGCCGCTTCGGCCTCTGACATATCAGATCCAAAATCAATGATCCACATTCCACGCGGATGTCCAGTAATGTCTTCACCATTGATTAGAGGCCGCACTACATCACTGTTAGGCCGGCCATTAGGATTTAATGGTGACTTCAACATGCTCGCGGCTTGTTCGGCAGTTAAATCAAACGCCCCAACTTTGATTGTCCCCATGAAACTGAGATTGGAGTTTTCTTGAAGCGGTTTGGCTGAGGTAGTATCAAGTGCTAGCGATAGATCTGCCTTGATTTCGTTTACGCTGACGCCGTCCAGTGTCTTATAACGCTCACTGCCGTCGTCAAAGCCTATCACGGATATACGGACGGCGGCCCCTTCGAGTACCCAGGGACGATCACTCCAGGCCATGAATATGTCGCCTGTCTGCTTGATCTTTTCCAGTATCCATCGGCTGTTTTTCTGGCGAATTACGTTAGTGGATAACAAGCCAACACGTTTGACTTTGCCGGCTTCGAGCATGGCGCGTGCTTTCTCGAACCAGAAGACGACTAAATCGGCCCCGCTCGACACACGGTCGGCGTATAACTTCCAAAGACTTTCTACATATTCATCGCCCAGTTCACCACGCATATTCTTGCTGCCCAAGAACGGTGGATTGCCGACGAGGACATCAACGGCGGGCCACTCAGGTTCTTTCGCGTGACCGTGCTCGTCAAAGGCAAGGATGGCATCCATTCGCGTGACGGTATCGATGGGCTTCAAGATCGGCTCAGGCGGGAAGCCGAAACCGTTTTGGATGAACCATTGAATGTAGCCGATCCAGATGGTGGTCTGCGCCAGTTCGTGCGCGTACTCGTCTTTCTCAATGCCGTGCAGTTGCTGCGGCGACGGTGCGACATCGGGTGTGGGCATCAGGCGCGAGAAGCCCAGTTCCGCCAGCAAGTTGGAGACTTCTTTCCACAGATCGAGCAGCAGCACGAGCGCGAGATATAAGAAGTTACCGCTGCCGCAGGCGGGGTCAAGCACCGAGATGGTGGCGAGTTCGGTCGCAAAGCCGATCAAGAGATCGCGCAGTTGTTTATCGAGTTTGGTGCGCTTGCCCATGTCCCGCGCAGTGCGCGGGTGGGCCGCCTGGCGCGCGCCGATGGCTATTTTACGCTGCGCGGCGAGGTCGTGGGCCTGCGCTTGAATCTCCGCCCATTTACGGCGCAGCGGAGCCATCAGCACCGGTTCGAGGATCAGCAGAATATCTTCTTTGCTGGTGTACTGCGCGCCCAACTGCGAACGTTTGGCGGGATCGAGGCTGCGCACAAAGAGCGTGCCAAAGATCGACGGTTCGATGTTGGCCCAATCGAGCGTGCTGACGCGCCGCAAAATATCGAGGCTGTCGGTATCCAGTTCAAGGACGACGGCTTTATCGAACAGCCGCCCGTCGAAGTATTTGATCTCGTCCGCGCCGAAGGAGCCGCCCGTTGCCATGGTTTGAAAGAGTTGCTGCACCTGCGGCGCGAAGCTCTTGGGCCGCTGGCGGGCCTGCGTGACGAGGCGCGTAAACAAACGATCGGGCAGCAGGCCCACATCTTCCGAGAACAGGCAGAACAAGACGCGGATCAGAAAATGCGCGGCGGCCTGTGGTGCGACCCCGTATTGTCGCAAGAGTTCGGCCAGATGTGCGAATTCCTGAGCCGCTTCTTGGGTGACTTGCTCGGTGGTCTGCGCGACTTTGAAGAAGTCCGGCTCGGTGAAGATGGCGCGTAACTGCTTCATGCCCTCGGTCGTGAGCAGATCGGCGAGGGTGATGATAGTCGTTTTGTGGACGGTGTTCGTGAAGTTGGTGTGAATGATGATGCGATCCATGTCACATACGACGAGCAGCGGCGGGTTCTGCAAATCCGATCGGTATTGGAGCAGCTGCCCGTAGGCTTTATCGAGGTTGGCGTGTTTGCCCTTGTATTCCCAGCCAAAATAGCCGCTTTTGAAAACATCGGCAAAGCCCTGGCCGCCGTCTTGTTTGGCCGCGCCATATTCAAAGGCGAAGTGCTCGCCTGTGGGATCGGCCTCGGCGGGGGTGGGGTGCTCAATCAAGCGGCAGAGATCGATGAAGTGTTCCTGACAGGCGGCGCGTTCTTTCAGTTCGATGTGTCGCCATTTATCGACGAAGGCTTGCGGGGTAAAAGTAGACATGCGGCAAGTATAGCCGAAAATGCAGGCGCGGGTCAAACGCCGCAGGCGCAGCGTCTGGTCGCGATCGAGTGAGCCTCACGCGAGCGGCGGTCAGTACAAGTGCGGCTATGATGGGAACTCAAGGCTGCCGTCAACCAAGCGCCGAAAGCGCCGGTGACTATCGGCACGCTGCCGAAGAATTTGTAGGCATTGGGCGTAAAGGACTGTCAGTATTTGTCCTACATCGACCCTAAAAGCCTGATTTGAGCGTGCCAATCTGACCTACTCTGATTTATAATGTAACCACTGACGTCGTTTCAAGAGCCGCCGACGTTGTGAGCGGCCGCCAGAGTAAGGGCTTGCCAAGAAATAAGTCCGCACTTTCGACGCTCCCGCCGGATTGCAAATCCGGCGATGGGGGCTGGATGTGACCATCCAGCCTGGAGCAATCTGCGGAGTTGTTCTTTGACGGCTTCTAAGGACGGAGTAGTTCGATGCAGCCCATACCCATGCCTGAGTCAAATGAAGAGGAACTTCGTCTTCACGCGCAACTGCTGAATGCGGTGGAGCAAGCCGTTCTGGCCGTCGATTTGACGGGCCGCATTATCTTCTGGAACCGGTTTGCCGAGACGCTCTACGGTTGGACAGTGGACGAGGTGCAGGGTCGTAATATCGGCGAGGTTTTAGCAGCGCCGCTGCTGATGGAGGTGGCACGCGCGAACCTGGGGCAGCTCCGGCGTGGCGAGAACTGGTCGGGCGAATTTCTCATCCAGCGGCGCGACGGCACGGCTTTCGTGGCTCGCGTCAACGCTTCGCTCATTCAGGATGACAAGACGACCCTGATTAGCATCGTCGCCATGTCACGCGACAGCACAGCTCAGCAGCAGCTCCTCGACGCCAATCGGCTGCTGGCCGAGGCCAGTGCCCGGCTCGCCAATGCCGTGGATTACGAAGCGCAGCTCACCACCCTGGCGCAGCTCGCCGTGCCGCAGCTGGCCGACTGGTGCGCCGTTCACCTGCTGCAATCCGATGGCTCGATCGAGCAAGTGGCGGTGGCGCATGCCGAGACGGCCACACTGCAAGCGGCTCACGATTGGCTGCAAAACTATTTACCCAGTGACGACGCGGATGGGTTGCCCGCCGTGTTACGCAACGGCGAACCGAAACTGGTCACAGACGTTGCCGCAGACCCCTGGACGGCCGCGGCGGCGATCCAATCGTACATGATTGTGCCGCTGATCGCGCGCCCGCAAACGCTCGGCGCGATCACGTTCGTAACGGCAGAATCCGGCCGCCGCCTTGATCTGAATGCCCTCGCCCTGGCTGAGAATCTCGTCAGCCATATCGCCATCTATCTGGACAAAGCCCGGCTGTACCGCGAGAGTCAACGCCAGAATGCCGAACTGGAGCAGCGCGTGAGCGACCGCACCGCCGAACTGCGCGCGGCGGTCGAGCAGCTAGAGCAATCCGAAGCTACGATCCGAACGTTGTTCCGCATCAGCAAAAAACTGAACGCGACGCTCGAGGTGGAGACTATCCTGGACGATCTGGCGCAAGAGGCCATCCAAATTGTCAACGGCGAAAGCGGGTTTGCGGGCCTGCGGACCGCTGACGGTATGACCGTCCGCAAGTATTTTCGGCAGGGCACGGCCATTCCGTTTGAATATACATGGCCGTCGGGACACGGCATCCCGGGTTGGGTCCTGGAGCATAAAGTCCCGTACGGCACCAGCGACGCCGCCCACGATCCGGTGCTGCAGCATGATCTCGTGATCAACACCGCTGTTCGCTCGATTATTTGTACGCCGATCCTAAGTTCGTTTGGTGAGGTGTTGGGCTATTTTGATATCCGCGACAAGCAAGACGGCGAGGGCTTCACCGTTAGCGATCAAGAAATGCTCATGGCGCTCGCGCCGGCCGCGTCCATCGCCATCCAAAACGCCCTGGCGTATCAACGGCGTTTGTCGGCCGAAGCCGAGCTCCAGGAATCGTATGAACGTTTGCGCGCGCTGGCGGCCAATCTGGAATTGGTGCGCGAAGAGGAACGGACGCAAATCGCGCGGGAGCTGCACGATCAATTGGGGCAGGCGCTGACGGCCATGAAGTTCGATCTGGCGTGGCTGACCGATCGGATCGTGAGTAAGGATGCCGCGCTCGGCCACAAGGCCGGAGCCGTCACGGCGCAGATGGATGCGATGATTAAGACCGTGCGCCGCATTGCGACCGAATTGCGGCCGGGCATGTTGGACGACCTCGGTCTGGCGGCCTCGATCGAATGGTTGGCGCGTGACTTTGAGAAACGCACGGGTATCGTGTGCGCCGTGAGTGTGTCCTCGCCCGACTTGCCTCTGGCGCGCACCCCGTCCCTGGCGTTGTTTCGTATTTTCCAGGAAGCGTTGACGAACGTCGCACGCCACGCCGGCGCGCAGCTCATCGAGGTTAGGCTGGCCGCCACGCCTGAGACAGTGACGCTTCAGGTTCACGATGATGGGCGAGGGATTCAAGTGGATGAAATCGCCGGCCTGCACTCGCTGGGCCTGTTGGGGATGCGCGAGCGCGCCCAGCGACTGGGTGGCGCCTTCGATATTCAGGCCGTGCCGGGCGACGGCACGATCGTCACGGTGTCCGTTCCCTTGAAACCGAATGATTTGGGTTGAATTGGAGAATGATCATGCTCAGAATTTTATTGGCCGATGATCACGCCGTCGTGCGCCAGGGCGTCAAGCAAATTCTAGCCGAGGCGTTTGCCCAGGCCACGTTTGGTGAGGCGCAAAATGCCCACGAACTGCTGGCGCTGATCGTCCAAGAGCGCTGGGATATCGTGGTGTTGGATCTGACCATGCCCGGGGGCAACGGCCTGGAAGCGTTAAAGCAGATCAAACATGACCATCCGCAGCTACCGGTGTTGATTCTCAGCATGTATCCAGAAGATCAATATGCGGTGCGGACGATCCGGGCCGGGGCGGCGGGCTATTTGAACAAAGAGAGTGCGCCGGAAGAACTGGTGCAGGCCATCCGCAAAGTCTTGCACGGCGGGGAATATATCAGCGCGTCGGTCGCCGATGAGCTGGTGCTGCACGCGCGGCATGTGGATGATCAACCGGTTCATAAACACCTGTCGGATCGCGAGTATCAGGTGTTGTGCCTGATCGCGGCCGGCAAGGAAGTCAAAGAGATTTCCACCGAATTATCGCTCAGCGCTAAAACGATCAGCACCTATCGCGCGCGGCTGCTGGAAAAGATGAACATGAAGACAAATGCCGAACTCACCCATTATGCGATTCAGAATGCGTTGGTTTAGGACAGGGTGAACTTAAGCCTGGGTGGAGTCTTCCGTGCGGTGGGAAGGCGGCAGGCTGTTGTGGTACAGCCAATTACTAAAAGATCGATCGGCCGCAATTCAGCCATAACCATGCCATAGCCGCAGAACTTGGTGGTGAACGCCGTTCATGATGTCTGATCAGAAAAATGCTCATAGCCCTCGTCCCGAGGGCGTTCCCCGAGGACGGTGCGCGAGCGCGGAGCGTTTTCATGTTTTGTGGTCAACCCAGCTTCATGATGGCTGCTTAGAAATGTCAACCGCCTCTCGGCTAATCAAGAGACTGGCGGAGAGGCGGTTTATGCTGTTCGTGCTAGCGTCACCGGCGCGGCAGGTGCCATGCCGGATTGTGTGTAAATGTGCTCGCCCACAGTTGAACTGCGGGAAAGCTACACAATTTTCGGCAAACTACCCGTGGCCATGGGCTGAATTTTGTAAGCCACCCGTCCGGCCCGCAGCAACGCCTCTACTTCCTGAATCGCCTCCTGATGGGATTGGCCCGTTGCGGCCGCCCATTCCCGCCGGAGATTATCCTGGATTTTTTTGAGCAGCGTCGCATCGGTTTCCCCCATTGGCTTTTCCCAGCCGAGCGCGGTCAGGTCGCGGACAACCTCACACATCACCTGAAACGAGCTATGGGTGAGTCGTTCAATGAGGGCGAGATGCCGCTTCTTGAAATCACGATTGAGGAGAGTCGGCTGACTGCTCAGCACCGTGCGATATTGTTCAAGGTCCTGTTCGCGGGTCACGGCCCGCAAAGTGGTCGCCCCGTTAGCCTGCACCGGCATCCAGACTCTTGTCGTGCCAATCGCCAGGACATAGTACCAGCACATTCCGCTGGTGGCGAGTTCTCGTTCTTCCAACCGCACAATGTTGCCCACCCCGTGGTTGGGGTGGACGACATCATCGCCTGTTTTGAACTCCATGGATCACTCCTTGTTCAGGGTTACCAGAGACAAAGTTGCGGATGACAGATGACTAGAACCCGCGATACCCGCCGCCGCGGTTGCTGCGCTCTTCGCGCGGCTTGGCCATATTCACCGTCAACGGGCGTTCCCCCATCTTATAAGCGTTGAACATGGTGATCGCTTTTTGCGCATCGACCTGGCTCGTCATCTCGATAAACCCAAAGCCCTTCGAGGTGCCGGTATCGCGATCTTTGATCACTGCGACGGAAACGACCGGGCCTGCCTGCGTGAACAGCGTGCGCAGATCATCATCCGAGGTCGAGTACGACAAGTTGCCTACATACAGTTTTGCTTCCATTTCAAAATCTCCTTAGTGACCGGCACTCCGCCGGAAAGAAAAAGCCGCCAGCCCGTAAGAGGGTCTGGCGGCTAACAACACACACATCATCCAATTGAACGCACAGGGATTATACCACAGATTGCGCCGGTTTGGAGAAACCCGGTTTCTGTCAGGCAAACAAAAAGGACAAGTCATCGACTTGCCCTTTTTTCTGGCGGAGAGGCTGGGATTCGAACCCAGGGTGACCCAAAGAGCCACAACGGTTTTCGAGACCGTCCCATTCAACCACTCTGGCACCTCTCCGTGCGAGCGCGCCACGCTATTGGTGGCGCGCCACCCAATACCCGGTAGCGTGGCGAGATTATAACAAAGAAACCGGCTTTCTTCAACTGCCCTATCGCAATGTAAATCAATCGGGTAAAATTCTGCCGCGGAGTCGTGGTGAATTGAAATAAGGGCAGGGTTGAAAGATGAGGCGTGTGACAGGTTGGTTGATGATGTTGGGGATGGGCCTGGCGATCGGCGCGGCGCTGTTGACGTCTCCCCCGATCGCGCGATCTGCTTCAACGGCCATCCTGGCGGCAGCAACTCGCACGCCGACCATGACGCGTACTCCCACCGAGACCCGCACCCCGACGATCACCCGCACTCCGACGAACACTGGAACATCCACGCGCACGCCAACTGTTACGCGCACTCCTACCGGGACCCGCACGCCGACGAATACGCGCACGCCCACCAACACGGGCACACCCACGCGCACCCCCACCAATACTCGCACGGCAACCATCACGCGCACTCCGACCAAAACGCGCACGCCGACGATTACACGCACGCCCACGCGGACGCGCACCCCTACTCAGACGTTGTTCCCGCCACTGCCGGCCATCCCTGGTTTTGCCATAGGCGATTCGGTGATGTTGGGCGCGGCCCGCGAGATGCAGCGTGTACTGCCCGGTCTCGTCGTGGATGCCAAGGTCAGCCGGCACATGTCGGCGGCGATTGAGATTTTGCGCCAGCGCCGCAAGGCCGGGCAATTGGGCGAGTTCGTCGTGGTGCACATCGGCAACAACGGCGCCATCCAGCCCGCGCAGTTTGATGAATTGATGCAACTGCTCGTCGACGTGCCGCGTGTCATCGTTTTCAATTTGAAGGAACCGCGCCGCTGGGAGGAAGCCAACAATCTCATCATGGCGGATACGGTGCGCCGCTATCCCAATGCGGTGTTGATCGATTGGCGCAGCGCGAGTGTAAATCACCTGGAATATTTTGCGCCAGACGGGATTCACCTTGGGGCGGTGGCGGCGCGCGCGTACACTCAACTTATTGTGGAACAACTGCAAGCATCAATCCTGTTCAGATAAGGCTCGCGGGCGGCCAACCGCGAGGACGAAAATGCTCCGTGCTCGCGCCCGTCCCCGGTGAACGCCCTCGGGACGAGGGCTATGAGCATTTTCAGACTAGTATTGCTGCTGAGAGTGCCGCCGATCGATTTCGATCGGCGGTACTTTTGTGGTATTGCGCTGAGGCCATGAGCAAGCGGATGGTTGACCTTACGGTACAAGCGGCTTACACTTAATAAAAAGGCTCTAGCCGCCGTCCTCGGCGGCGGATTCCACGTTCAAATTCGCCCCGACACCTGGCAGACCACCGGCGCACTGCGCCGGGCATGGCCGGACGGGGCTTCGCTTAGCGCGTCGCCGGCGCTGAGCGCCGGGTACGACGTGAGCAGTTTTTTTACCGGAGTCAGCCAATTTATTTAACTAAAGGGAGAGAGCATGCGTTACCAAAAATTGTGGCAAGGCCTGGCCGTCATCTCGCTGCTTGTGCTGATGGTGGTCGTTTTCACAGCAACTCAAGCGGGGTCACTGCCCGCCGCGCAGCGCTTCGAGCGGCTGGGCTTGCCGGGGGAAGGAACCGAACGAGAAGCGCGCGGGCCGTTGGTGCCGGTCGAGGCGCAGCGCGATCCAATCGTAACGCTGCCAGAGGCGTTCGGCACGATCGAGTCATTGAAGGACGTGCCCGTGGCGCCGTTCCAAACCAGCACAGCGCTCAGCCGATCAGAAGAACCGGAGTTGCCGCGCGCAAGCCAATCGGGGGTGAGTGGGCCGGATGCGGCGGCGCAGACCTGGGCGGGCACGATCGACATGCCGGCGCCCATCGCCAACTTCGACGGCATTTCGCTCGCCGATCAGGGCATTTCGCTCTCGCCGCCGGACACCAACGGCGACATCGGCTACGATCCGGTGACGGGCAAGCGCTACTATTTTCAGTGGATCAACGTCGCCTACAAAGCGTGGGATGTCACCAATCCCGCCGCGCCGGTCGTTGTTCTGCCGCTGGCCTCAGGCAACGCGTTGTGGCAGGCTGCTTTGCCTGGTACACAATGCGCGATCAACAACAGCGGCGATCCGATTGTGTTGTTCGACGAGCAAGCCCATCGCTGGTTTATCAGTCAGTTCTCACTCGGAGGAGGGATAGGCAACTATGCGCCTTTCCATCAATGCGTCGCCGTATCGCAGACGGCCGATCCAGCGGGTGGATGGTACGTGTATGACTATCCATATCGCGACGGCATGACGTACTTCAACGACTATCCCCACTTTGGCGTGTGGCCCGATGCGACGTATAGCGCCTATTACATGACCATGCACGAGTTCAACGCCGCTGGGACGGCGTATCTGGGCCAGAGTGCCTCAGCGTTCGATCGGGCTGGGCTGCTCAACGGCGATAGCACCGCGCCGCTGGTGACTTTTGCGTTGGGTACCAGCTACGGCGGCATGCTGCCTGCGGACCTGGACGGGCCAGCGCCTGCCAGTGGAACACCTGGCTTCTTCTTCATGACGACTCCGGGCGGCACGCTGCGCATCTGGGAATTCAAGCCCGATTGGATCACTCCGCCCAATTCGATCTTGGGCATGGGCGCGGGCCACACCGCTAATTATTCATTGGCGATCACGGCGTACACTGATGCTTGTGGAACGGCGTGCGTGCCGCAAGCGAGCGCCTCAACGCTGCTCGATTCATTGGGCGATCGCTTGATGCATCGCGTGGCTTTCCGGGTGCTCGGCGGCAGCACGCAGACGGTGGTGCTCAATCACACCGTCGATGTGGATGGTTCAGGTGGAACAACACGCACCGGTATTCGTTGGTACGAGGTGCGGCGCAATCCAGCCTCAGGGGCCTGGGCGCTCAATCAACAGTCCACCTATGCGCCGGGCGCTACCGACTATCGCTGGATGGGCAGCATCGCCACCGATCAGGCCGGCAATATTGCGCTGGGGTACAGTGCGTCCAGCGGTTCCAGCTTTCCGTCGATCCGTTATGCGGGCCGGCTGTTCACCGATGCGCTGAACCAACTGCCGCAGGCCGAAGTGACCATGACGGTCAGCTCTGGCGCGCAGACCAATTCCCATCGTCGTTGGGGTGACTACTCCATGTTGGGAGTTGATCCGCAAGATGGCTGCACCTTTTGGTATACGCAGGAATATAATGGTATTACGGCCAATCTGCCGTGGAAGACCCGCATCGGCTCATTCAAGTTTGCGGAGTGTGCGCCGGTAGCCACAGGCACGCTATCAGGCACTGTGCGCGACGCTGGCGCCAGCAGTCCCATCAATGCGGCCGGCGTAATGGCACTGGATTCGCTCGGTGTGACATTTAACGCTGCAACGAATGCCAGCGGTCTCTATCAGATCAGTGGTCTCCCGGTCGGTGCCTACACCGTTACGGCCGTGGCAGGTGGTTACAACGCCAGCATCGCTCCGGGCGTGATTGTTACAGCGGATATCACGACGACACAGAATTTTTCGTTGACGACTTTGCCACAAGTCGACTTGAGTTTAATCAAGACCGCATCGGCCGAGACGACCGCGCCCACTAGCGCGTTGGGTTACACACTCACCGTGACCAATCATGGGCCGGACGCCGTCACTACAACCGTTACTATTACAGATGTGCTGCCCGCTGGCTATGCGTTAAACGCGGCGGCGGGTGCGAGCTGGACCTGCACGGGGATCACCACCGTGGTTTGCACACGGAGCGGGTTGGAGGTGGGCACGTCAGCCGGCATCAGCCTCAGTGGTACGGCTCCCGTAACCAGCGGTCTCATCGTCAACACAGCTGTAGTTGGCTCTAATGTGAATGATAACGCGCCTGCGAATAACACCTCTCAATCTGCGACCAACATCACCACGGGGTTCAGCGTGTATCTGCCTGTCGTGCTTCGTTAGCCCTGACCCAACTCGATTTGCAAAACAGCGCCGCCGCCGATCGGATTCCGATCGGCGGCGGTGTGATTTTGCGTTAGATGACTCCACTGCAAAAAGGCTCTAGCCGCAATACTGTTTAGTTAGCGCTCACCCAGCCGCGCGCATCGCGGACGCGGTGGGATCGCCCGCGCGGACGCGGGCTGCGAGCCTTATCTTAACAGCATTGGCTCTAGGTTATCTCCATCGACTGAATGTGTCGCCCGTGCGCGGCCTGCGC
>JBGSPW010000053.1:0-21004 GCA_041738395.1 Thermoflexales bacterium | reverse complement strand
CCGCTCGAGTAAAAGCGGAGGAAAGCCGCCGCATAATCCAGAGTTGAACTAAGCCGAGCCGAACGCCCGTCTATGGAATTTAAGGTCAGCGGGTTAACGGGACCCGGCTGCTAATCGATTGCCACACAATCCCATTGTACGCTCAGGAGGCCAGAGAGGGCAAATGCGAATGGGGCTTCGCCAGCTGAGATGAGGCCAGCGAAGGCCGAAAGGACGAGCAAGGGAAGTCACCAGGCAAGCGGCACTCAAGACGCAGGGCGGTTGTTGGCGGATCGTGGTCAATGCGACGGCGATCTCGTTATCAGATCGCCGCTATTGTTGTAGGCATGGCCTTTGCCTGATGTCTATGGCTGCCCGTTTGTCCAGGCCGTCCCGCATTCCGGGCACTTCTGAGGCACTTCCATGAGGTGCGCTATGTCTGTTCTTCGTCCACAGCCATCAGCGGCTTGAGCTGCGCGAGCAAAGATTTCACTTCTGCGGGGACGCGGCCATCGAAGAATTCGATCGCTTTCGATTTGCGTCCGACACGCGCGATCAACTCATACGCATAACCGTCGGGGCTTTGCCGCCCGATCGAAGTGGGTAGTTCCCACAGGCCGCTTTGCTCGATCAGTTCTTTGAGCTCAGCCACTTCAGCGGGTGTGATGCGCCGCGATCCTTCTCCCGCCCCCAGTTTGCCTTGCCGACGCGCGATCAGATGCCCATCGTTGTACACCGTGACTTCGCGCGTGCTGAAGCGCAAGCCGCCGCTCTGCCGCAAAGCGATCAAGGCCCGGCGTGGCAACTTCAGCCGATCGTCGGCGCTCTGCAATCGATCGTCCCGCGGGCCGCTGGCGAGCTGTCCTAATTTGTCAGCATCGTTGTCGTTCATGATCGATTCACCTTCTGCCGGTTGGAGAGCGGCACTGGGTTGTTTTTCCTGCGCTTAACGTTGAGCCTGTTCGGTCAATAACCGCGCGGCGAGCTGGCTGAGCTGTTCGGGGCTGATGGGCTTGAGCAGTGTCAGGCTGGCCTGATCTTCCAAGGTTTCGGCCAGTCGATCATCGGCCGTTACCAGTAACACGCGCAGCTGCGCCAGCCGCGCCTCCGCGCGGATGTGACGTAGAATTTCCGGGCCGGCCACGTTCGGTAGATGCAAATCCAGGACGACGAGGTCTGGCACGATTTCAGACAAGCGGGTGAGCGCCACGGCGCCATCGGTCACTTGTTCCGTCTGGTAGCCTGCCGCTTGTAACGTCAAAGCAAATATTTCGGATAGCTTGGCATCGTCTTCCACGATGAGGACTAAAGGGGTCGCCATGCAACTTCTCCTAACTCTCGGTATGTTCGATTAAGGGCAGAACCACGCAGAACGTGCTGCCCCGACTGACTTCACTCTGCACGCTGATTTCGCCGCCCATCAAGTCGGTCAGCTGCTTGACAATCGATAGACCCAGGCCATGGCCCTTGTGCTGTCGCGTGGGGGAGCTATCGGCCTGCCAGAACGCTTCGAAGATTCTGGCTTGCACTTCCGGCGACATGCCCGGTCCCGTATCGGTCACCTGGATCGACCAGTGCTGCGGGTCGGGGCGTTGGAGCTGAGCGGTGACCGAGCCGGCGGCGGTGAACTTGATGGCATTGCCGATCAAGTTGGTCAGTATCTGGCGGATGCGTTTCTGATCCCCGAACAGGTTGACGGGCAGTTCGGGCACCACGGACAGCGAGAAGTCCAGGCTTTTCGCCTGGGCTATCGGTTGCAGGGTGACGGTCAGTTGGCCGGCCATCTGGCGCAGATCAAAGAGCGCCGGTTGGATTTGAATCTTGCCGCGTTCCATTTGAGCTTCGTCGAGCAAATCGTTGACCAGGCCGTTCAGATAATTCGTGCTATCGAGAATCTCGCTGGTAAAGTGCTTCTGCTGCGGGGTGAGCGGCGCGAACATTTCATTGTGCAGAAACTCGGCATATCCCATAATCGCACCCAAGGGCGTGCGCAGCTCGTGACTCACTTTCGCCATCAATTCGGTCTTATACCGGCTGGCGGCCAGCGCCTGATCGCGCGCGAGGGATAACTCTGCCTGCACGCGTTTGAGTTCGGTGATATTCTCTTTGACCGCCACGTAATGGTTGATGTGGCCGCCCGAGTCGACGATGGGCGACATGGAGGCCCACTCCCAATAGAGCTCGCCGTTCTTCTTACGATTGCAAAATTCGCCATGCCATTCCTGTCCCGCCAGAAGCGTGCCCCACATCTGCTGATAGACTTCCAGCGGCGTCAACCCCGACTTGAGGATACTCGGATTTTTCCCCAGCGCTTCCTGGAAGGTGTAGCCCGTCACCTCGGTAAATTTGGGATTGACGTATTGAATCGTCCCGCACGTGTCCGTAATCACGATGGAGGTGGGGCTGGCCTCGACGGCGCGTGACAGCTGGCGAATTTGCTCGTCAGCCTGTTTGCGCTCGGTGATGTCACGCGAGACGCCCAGAACCTTGAAGCCAGTCTGCGCGTCGCCTTGCAAAACGGTGACCACTTCCGTCCAAACCGTCGTGCCGTCCTTGCGGTACTGTTCCACTTCGGTCACTGAGTTGGCCGCCCCTGTGTCTCCCGTCAGATAAGCGGCGATGTGCTTTTGAAGATAGGCCAGCGACTCGGGGGTCATGACTTGTTCCACTGACTGCGCCAGCACTTCAGCGGCGGTGTACCCGCGCAACCGCTCCACTGACGGGCTGACGTAAGTGAAACGCATGGTATTGACATCCAGCATCCACACCACATCGGTCATACTCTCGGCCACGTTGCGGTAACGCTCTTCACTTTCACGCAGGGCGGTTTCCATTTGTTGACGTTCGATGAGGTGCCCGAAGGTGCCGCCCAATAACGAAATCAATTCCGCTTCGTAGGGGCGCGCGCGTTTGTGCGTCAGAAAATTGTCGCAGACCAAATAGCCCACGGTGGCGTGACCGTTCCACAAAGCAGCGGCAGCTTTCCAGCCGGTGCCCACCAGGCGTCCGTCGTCATAGAGCGGCGCATTTTCCCAGAGCAGGACATGGTTGGGCGCCTTCAGAATTTCCTGCGTCCAGTGATCGGGCGTGATCGGCTCGCGATAATGTTGCTCGTTGCGAACCTGTCCGTGTTTATCGATGCCATACATTCCCTGAAGTTCGTTAGCCGCCTGGTCGAGCAGAAACAGCGCCACGCGATCAAGCCCCAGATGCTGCTGGGAAAGATCGATCATCTTGATATACAGCGTTTTCAGATCGTCAATTTCGCTCAGCGTCAAATGAAGTTCTTGCAAGGCCTTGATGTCATCCAAAAAGGACTGCCGGAATTCTTCGGCCTGCTTGCGCTCGGTGACATCGCGTGCGATGCCCACTAGGCCGGTGAGGTTGCCCTGCGGATTGCGCAGCGGCACCTTGGTGGTCAACACCCAGCGCGGCTCGCCGTCCGCATCACGCGTACGCTCTTCGCGGTTGAAGATGGGCTGACCCGATTCCAGGACCGCCTGATTATCACTTTGAAACTGGAACGCCAGCGCGCGCGGGTAAAAATCATAGTCGGTCTTGCCCACCAGGGTTTCCGGATCAGTCACTCCCATCGCGCGGGCGTCACTTAGGTTAGACAGGACAAAGCGACTCTCCAGATCGCGGACAAAAATTTGATCGGGCACGTTGTCAATAACGGTTCGCAGCAAGTTGCGTTCCTGGAGCAGCCGCTCTTCAACTTGTTTGCGTTCAGTAATATTGCGTACCGTGACCACGCGCCCCGCTGCGTGCTGGCGGCGATCTTTCAGGGGTGAGATGTGCACTTCATACCAGCGTTGCGCTTCGCCGGCGCCCACGGTGATTTCGTCTACGGTCTCCGAAATGCCGCCAAACCGATCGAGCACCTGGGGCCACGCGCGGAGAACTTCGGCAATCGGTCGGCCGATCGCCTGGGTGGCCGCAATCCCAAGCAGCCGTTCGGCTGCGGGATTAATATCGGCGATGCGAGCTTGGGCGTCGAGTACGACCATGCCCTCCTTCATTTCTTCCACTACCATGTCGCGTGCAACGAGGGACAGATCCATCAAGCGGAATCCAAAGATGCCCCACACGATCACAATCACCGAGACGGTAAAAGCGAATGGAGTGAGATCCAAATAGGGGATCGGGCTGAGGCCGGAGAGATACACGATGTTCCCGATCCATGGTGTGGCCATGGCGACGAGCAGCGCTATCGCTTGTCCGCGGTAGGGTCCCCACATATGCCGGACGGAGAGCACGATGAAGTAAGCGCCGGCCAGCAACAGCGCGTAAGAATAGACTGAATGAACCCAGAACCACGGTCCGTAAGTCACGCGCAGCAGCGAGAAGTTGGCCGTCGTCCTGAGGCCGATTTCCTGCCAGACCAACCCATGCAGCTCAGTGGTGAAGACCAGCACGAGTGTGATAAGGGGGATGATTGACGCGAGCAGCATGGTCCGGTGCGACATGCGTTTGTCATGACTGGCATGATTGTAGGCAAAGATGAACCAGAGCAACGGCGCGGTGGCAATGCCGATATACTGAACTTTTCCCCAAAACAACTTGGTGACCAGGTCAGCGCCGACGATCTCCAGTGCATAACCGACTGACCACACCATGATCGCCAGCGCCAGACCCGTCAGGGCGGGGGCGCTGCGGGTGCTGCGGCGGGTCCAGACGTAAACGGCGATCCAACCCGAAAGAATTGCCGCACCAATGAGCGGCAGCATGTAGGGAGAGTAGTGAAATTCCATCGTGAGTCTTACGGTAGATTGACCGTCTGCAAGATGTTGTCCAATTGCGCGCTGGCTGCCGTGAACTCTTGCTCCGGCGCGGCCACGGTGAGGTAATACACGCGATCTTTGGCGACGACGATGTATTCACGCGCGATTACGACCACCGGCAGCGAGACGCGGCGCGGTTGATCGTTGGGCTGCACGACGTAGGCGTATACAATTTGTCGGGCCTTCTCGCCAGCGACGGTGTCCTCCTTTTCGCTGATGAAGTGATAGCCCGTCAGGTTGCCTTTCTGGGTCACGCGCCGATCGACGAATTCTTGCAGCGTGGGCGGATTCTGTGGATCGAGATCGCGCGCTTCGACGACGAGGTTGGTCTTGTACGACGAGTCGGTGGCAGGGTTCTCGACCTTCAACAGCACTTCTTGCAGCGAATCGACCGTGCCCCACGCCGCCGGAAATTGCAGACTGAGGCCGGTGGCGCTGTCCTGGAAAGCGCTGGTGCGGTTGAGCGTGGTGGTGCGCAGCAGCCAGCCCAGCAGCAGCGCCGCGATCACGACGATCGCCACGCCGAGGTCCTTACCTAGATGCGGCACGCCTAGGAATTTGTCATCTTGATTTGCGTTGGTGGTCATGGTTCAGCCTTCGCCCCTCTCCTGACAGGCGCTTCATCTTCGTTAGGAGAGGGTAGGGGGTGAGGATTAATTTGCTTTACGCCGCAGCGTCACCTGCGTTGAGTTGTGCATCAACCACACGAGCACGCCAAATGTGATCAGCGCCACCAGCAAGCTCAGCAGCAATGATCGGATCGGTTCTACACCCAGACCCGCCGCGCTCACTTCATTGATCAGCCAGCTGAACAGCCCGTTCAAAATCGCTGCCACGGTGAAGCCCAATGGTACGAACCAGAATGGGCGCTGCGTGAACTTGTCTTCAGCCATGAACCAGCCCATCAGGCCGCCGAAAGACGCCTGCGCTAGCGCGGTGGTCACGACGTTGATGACTCCCGGCGCTAGGGCTACACCTTCATTGTCGATGATGTAATGCAGATTCAACAAGGTGGCGACGCCCAACCCGGCCACGGTGCCATACACGATGCCGTCCATGCGCTCGTCGAATTCGCCGCCGGTGTAGACCAGCCGCACGGCGAGGTACATGCACACCTGCAGAATGAAGCCGTTGATCAGAAGCGATGCGCCCAGCGAAGTCCACGCATTGGCCGGCGACCACATTCCAACCTGGAACCAGGTGTTGATCATGCGCAGCGCTAGAAAATCGGTCAACACCAGCGCGGCCACGAACACCAATCCGATGTGCGTCTTGGGTTCCGGCTCCAATCGATCCTGGCGATAGAAGTACCACAGCCACAGGGCGCTTGGCACCATGGCGAGGAACAGGCCAAGAACAAGCTGCGCGGTCCGATCGAGCGGGCCGAGATTGCCGGCGATGGTTGCGACGACTAAGGCGAAGAGTGCCATGCCGATGAGCTGCATCACTCCCGCGCGCCAGAAGCCGGTATGCGGGCGATTGACCACGGCATAGTGCTTGGCGCAGTACAGGCGTCCGCCCAAAAAGTTGAACGGCTCTTCGACAGGTTCATGGCAGATGCAGCAAATGGGTTTGTCGATCATAGAGTCCTCGTCTCCGTCATTGCGAGCGCTTCCCAGCGAAGCAATCTCCTGTGGTCGGACTGAGATTGCTTCGTCGCATTCTTCGACTCCGCTGCGCTCCGCTCGGAATGCTCACCTGCCCCGCGCAGTTCAGCGGGGTCAGCATGACACAAAGTAGCATTACTTGCTCTTCCTCATCGTCACATCCACTTGATACGGATTGGTTGCGCTGGCCGGCACGTCGATGCCGTCATCGGCCACAATCGATCGGTAGCCGCGCGCGATGACGATCACGCTGTAGGTCTTGCCGCGCGGAATCGTCACATCGGTGCGGTAGAAGCCCGACGCATCACTCACGCCTGACGCGGCCACTTCGCTGCGCGTCACGGTATCGTCGGCCGCGGCGTCGGTGGCGCTGAGACCTTCTTTGAGAATGAATACCTGCGCGCCTTCGATGCCGCGCCCCGTATCCGAGTTGGCGACGGTGCCTTCCAGATAGACTTGCTCTTGCGACTTGCTCTTGGGCGCCGCCGGGCCGCCTCCGCCGGTGGTGCAGGCCAACAGCGTCACATCGTCCACGAAGAGGCTGCTGATGTTGCCCGTGGGATTCTCGGAATGAAAGGCCAGCCGCACGGTCTTACCGGCCAACTGCGCCAGATCGAATTGCGTCTGCGACCACGTGTCGTCATCGTCCGAAGACAGCAGCTCTTCGATCGTGCCGATCACATCGCCCTTCGTGGTGGCGGCCAGCACGGTGAACTGCGCGTCATCGGAAAACATGTCCGCCGTTTCCGACAGTTCTTCGTGCACCAGACGATAGTAAGCCAATTGCACTTGCGTGGCGTTGGCCGGAATCTTCACATCCTGATAGATGTACATGATCGGCTCTTTGTCGGTGCCGCCCAGCCACGCGCTGCGCGATCCGGTGTGTGGTAGTTCCGTCTCGATCAGGTCATCTTTGCCTTTGCCCACGATCGAGATCCAGCCGCCATCGCCTTCAAAGGTGCCATTCACAATCAAGTTGGTGCAGCCGGCCGGAACCTTCTCACTGGGCACCGGCTGCTGCTTGCCTTGCGAAGTCGGTGTGCTCGTCGGCGGCGTGGTCTGTGAGGAACCTTCGGTGCTGAGTCCGACTTTGGGCAGGGCGCTGCGAATCGCCTCCGCTTCGGTGCTGCCATACAAATCCTGCGCAGCGCGGACGGTCGCGCGGGCCGCATCGGAAAAATCGGAATTGGGCGAAAGATACTGCGTCAGCGTGCGATAGTAAATCTGCTCGGTCTTCTCCGGCCCGATGGCGCGCGCGATCAAATATGCCGCGTGGCTGGGGATACCGCAGTTGACGTGCACGCCGCCGTTGTCGCCTTTGCGCGTGTAGGGCAGATCGGCGTATTCGTTCATGTGGGCGGGTTGGCCCACGCTGTTCAAGGGATCGCTCATGTCGTATGATCCACCCACGCCGGGATCTTCCAGACTGCGCAAAAACTTGAAGGGATAGGGCGGCGATTTGATCACGGTTTCCCCGATCGTCCAGTTGCCCCGATCGATCAATGCGCCAAACACGTCCGCATACGATTCATTCAACGCGCCCGATTGGCCTTCGTAAATCAAGTCGGACGTGTTGTCGATGATGCCGTGCGTGAACTCGTGGCCCACCACGTCCAGCCCGGTGGCCAACGGCTTGAAAATCTTGCCGCCGTCGCCGTAAATCATTTGCCTTGCTTCGCCGATCCACGCGGCGTTCTCGGCGTCGTCCGGATCACTGCCGTAGTGCACGGTGGACACCATAGTGCTGCCCTGATCGTCGAGGCTGTCGCGCTGGAAGGTGTTGAAGTAATAATCGTAGACTTTGCCCGCGTTGTCATGGGCGGCCTGCGCAATGGCGTCTTTCGATCGCTCGCCTTCGTCGATTAACAGGCGGCCGGGAATATCGGTGGAATTCTCGGCGGTGTACGTCATGCGCCGTTTGTCGTGCGCCGCACTATCGAACTGATGCACCACCTGCGCGCGGCGCGCATTGACGAAGGTGCGCCATTGCCCCAGCGGCGCATCCGTCATGATCGTCACATGCCACGTCAAGCGCGGTTGATCGTTCCGATCGACGTGAATCATCAACTGCGTCTGGTCACGCAAGATCGTCGCCTTGACGCGCGATCGCTGATCGGGTTCCAGCTGCCCGTTGAGTAGATCATCGAGCGCGATCTGTTCCGCCTCGGCCTGGCTCACCTTCGGCGTCGTATCCAGATCGAGATTGGGACGGAAGTGGCCGTTGACGGTCACGACTTGATTCTGCGCGTCGAGATGAACGATGAGTTGATAACCGAAGACGGGCAGGCCCTGATAAACTTGCGACATCCGCACATGCGACCAGCTCAATTGCTTGTCGGTTTCATTACGCAGAAAACGCAATTCGTCGGCGACGCTGCGGAGTTTGAAGAGCGCCCGATTTTCATCCAGGAAGCCGCGCGCAATCGCAATCGGGTTGCCGAGTTCCGCCGCGGTGGGCTGATAGGGCAGGCGCGTGGCCGGATCGTGTCCGCTCAGGAAGTTGGGCACCTCCGATCGGGCATCCCAGTTCACCGCCAGGGCGCTGTTCAATCGCGCCTGCAATTGATTGAAGGCCGCTTGCGGGCCGACTTGTTCGGGTCGGGCGGCGGCGCCCAGCGACAACGGCATGGCCGCGCTTAGCAAGGCTAAGGCCAATACCAAACGGAGCAGGTCGTGTTTGCGCATAAGGCAACCTCGGGACAGGAAATTGGGCTGGCGCAATCTTACACTATTTTTGTGCAAACTGCATTACCGAACGGTGACGAAATCGTGAGAGATTGCCCGTTGACGGTGTGCGGCGGCGCGGGTAAACTTGCGGCTATGTTTACACGGCTGTACAGCACCCCCACTATGATGACTGCGACGCCCAAGCGGGTAGCCGTTGCTTCGTCGTGAGTGGAACCAGAGTACACTCGCAGCACCTGAACGCGGAGCCCAACGGCCCCGCGTTTTTATTTGCAGTGCTTCCGCCGGAGGGTGACATCCAGCGCGAGCACCGTAAGAATTGCAGAAGATGACTCCACTGAAAAAACTGCTCAAAGCCCCGTCCTCGGGGCGGATTTGAACGCGCAACACGCCGCCGGGGACGGCGGCTAGAGCCTTTTTGCAGTGGAGTCAGAAGATACTTGGAGGAATCCATGGGTACACTCATCATGAAATTCGGTGGCACCTCGGTGGGCAGCGCGGACGCGATCCGTTCCACCGCCGAGATTGTGCGCGCAGGCCAGCAGACTTGGTCGCGCGTCGTGGTCATCGCTTCGGCGTTGAGCGGCGTGACCGATGCGCTGCTCAAGGGCGCGCATACGGCGGCCGATGGCGATGCGCGCACCTTTAAGATGGCGGCGCAGGAATTGCGCGCCAAGCACTTTAAGGCATTGGATGAATTGGTCAAGCTGCCGGAACAAGCATCGCTGGCGCGCGCCACGGTGGAAGTGTACATCGGCGAGTTCGAGTCGCTGTGCCACGCGGTGAATGTGCTAGGCGAAGCATCACCGCGCGCGCTGGATGCGATCAGTTCGCTGGGCGAGCGCATGAGCATTCAGTTGATCGCGGCCTACTTGAAATCGATCGGGACAGCGGCGGAACCGATCGAGTCGTCTGAGCTGGTGGTGACCGACGCGCATTTTCAGGCGGCCAACCCGATCGACGATCTCACCCGATCGAAAACACAGAACCGCCTGCTGCCGTTGTTGGAGAAGGGTGTTGTGCCGATTGTCACTGGTTTCATCGGCGCGACGCAGGACGGCGTGATCACCACGTTGGGCCGCGGCGGCAGCGATTTCAGCGCGGCCATCATGGGCGTGGCGTTGGACGCCGACGAAGTGTGGATTTGGACGGATGTGAACGGCGTGATGACGACTGATCCACGCATCGATCCGTCCGCGCAGACACTGCCCGCATTGACTTACCGCGAAATTTCCGAACTGGCGTATTACGGCGCGAAGGTGCTGCATCCCAAGACCATTCGGCCCGTGGTGGAGCGCGGCATCGCCTTGTGGATCAAGAACACGTTCAACCCCGCGCATCCCGGCACGCAGATCGTGCGCGACAACGGCCATAATCATGGCGGCCACGCGCAGCGCGGCGGCGTGAAAGCGGTGACGGTGATTCGCGGTCAGACGATGCTGACGGTGGAAGGACGCGGGATGTTAGGTGTCCCGGGTGTAGCCGCCCGCACGTTCAGCGCCGTGGCGCGCACGCATACCAGCGTGTCGCTGATCTCGCAGGCCTCGTCGGAGCAGAGCATTTGCTTTACCGTGCCAGAAAATCTGGCGGCCGGTGTCAGTGCGGCGTTGGAAGACGAATTCCGGCGCGAACTGCACGACCGCGACATCGACGACATTGCCGTGATGGACAATGTCGTCATCGTGACCGTAGTGGGCGCGGGCATGCGGCACACGCCCGGCATCTCGGGGCGCGTGTTTGGTGCGCTGGGCGCGCAGGGCCTCAATATCATTGCCATCGCGCAGGGCTCAAGCGAGTGCAGCATCAGCCTGATCGTGGACAAGCAGGATGCGGATGCGGCCGTGAAGGCGATTCATCAGCTCATTGTCAATTCGTAACTTACCCAACGTCATTGCGAGCGTCCTGAGCGGAGCGTAGCGAAGTCGAAGGAGGCGAAGCAATCTCTTCTGCTGACAATGAGATTGCTTCGTCGCGTCCTTTGACTCCGACTCGCAAACAACGCGAGTCTTCGCTCAGGATGCTTCTCGCCATGACGGATTCTACGTGGAGGAATCATGTCAAAGATCAAAGTCGCCGTTCTCGGTGCAACGGGCGCAGTGGGACAAAGATTCGTGCAGTTGTTGGCGCAGCATCCGTGGTTTGAAGTGACGGCATTGACAGGTTCCGATCGCACGGTGGGACAAGTCTATGGCGAAGCGTGCCGCTGGGTGCTGGACAAGCCGATGCCGGACTACGCGCGCTCGATGAAGGTGGTCCCAACGGAACCCGGCCTCGCTGCGGCGCTGGTGTTCTCGGCGCTGCCGTCGGATCAGGCGCAGGCCATCGAACCGACCTTCGCGCAAGCCGGGCACGGCGTCTGTTCCAATGCTTCGGCGTATCGCATGGACCCCGATGTGCCGCTGCTCATCCCCGAAGTCAATCCCGATCACACCGCGTTGATTAAAGTGCAGCAGGCCAGGCGCGGCTGGAGCGGCTTCATCGCGACGAATCCCAACTGCACGTCCACGGGTTTCACCATCGCCTTTCGTCCACTGCTGGACACCTTCGGGATCAAGAAAGCGTTCGTCGTCTCGATGCAGGCGTTGTCGGGCGCGGGCTATCCGGGCGTGGCGTCACTCGATGCCGTGGACAATGTGATTCCGTACATCGGTGGCGAAGAGTCGAAGGTGGAGACGGAGCCGTGCAAGATGTTGGGCAAGTTGAACGCCACCCACGTGATCGATGCACCGATCAAGATCTCGGCGCACACTAATCGCGTGGCGGTGATCGATGGACACACCGTCTGCGTGTCGTTGGAGTTCGATCAGCCGATCGGGCCGCAGGCAGCCGCGCAGGCGCTGATCGATTACGAGTGGGCTGCGATCGTGCGATCGCTGCCATCGGCGCCCGAGCACGTGATCGAAGTCCGATCGGAACCCGATCGACCGCAACCGCGCCGCGATCGCGATACGGGCAAGGGCATGACCACGGTGGTGGGCCGCGTGCGCGAAGACCCGTTGTTCCATGTGAAGTTCGTGGTGTTGTCGCACAACACCATTCGCGGCGCGGCGGGCGGATCGCTACTCAACGCGGAGCTGCTGGTGGCGCAGGGAATGGTGAAGTGAGCCAAGACCTGGCAGGTTTCTACGACCCGGTTAGCACGGCGTGATTATCAGTTCGCCGGAGTAACCCAGCCTGCGTGATGATTAATGGAAACCCTGCCAGGTCTAAAGCGGCGCAGGGGTTGGTGAAGTGACGAGTGAAAAGTGAATGCGTCCGCCGCAAGTTCAACTCCAACAACCTTGCGAGGATGTCATCGTCACTCAAGTTTGAGGGCCAACCGTAAGCGGTGCAGACGGCCTCATCCAACTTGCGATGGGCATTGTTCAGCCAGGTGGGCTGTTCGTGGTATCGTCTTACTTTACAACCGCCCGCTGGCGCTCAGCCAGTGCCACACCAGCCAGGCCGCCGTGGCCAGGCACATGGTCCTTAGTAGTGTATCCCGCACCAATGCGAATGCGATTGCCGTGACGCATAAGCCCAGTAGTATCAACGCCAGGTGCAAGGGCCGCAGGGCGTGCGGGCCCTGGTTCGACTCCGTGCCGGGTTTCTTTTTAGCCTTCGCCATAATTGCTCCTTATGATTAGCAACCTTAGAAGATTCGCGATCAGCAGCGGGGGATTGAACAAGGCTTCGTGATATTGCAGCAACTGCTGATAGGCTTTGTTGAGATCGGCGTGTTTGCCCTTATCTTCCAGCGCGAAGCAGCCGCGCTGGAAGACATCGGCAAAACCCCGTGCGCCCGATTGCTTGATCGCGCCGAACTCGAACGCATAATTGATCCCGGCGGGATCGGCTTCGGCGGGGGCGGGCTGCCCCACCAACCGGCACAGATCGATGAAATGTTCTTGATAAGCCGAGCGTTCTTTCAGTTGGACGAAGCGCCATTTGGCGACGAAGGCTTGCGGGGTCGGGGTGGTCATGCCTACCATTTTAGAATGAATGCGAGTATAACGCAAAAGTGTGGGTGACCTGTGGGATACGCTCCTGCTGCGCGAGCGTGGTCGGGCAGCAGGCCCGCCCAACAGTTTTGCTGTATACCTAATGAATGCGCGGCAGAGGCAAATTATAGGCGAGTGTGTTATCATCTCTGGGAAGTTGGAGGTTAGAGATTGGACGATTTAGTCTCCGCCCGCTACCGGGCCGAAGAATTGTGGCGCAAGGCCTACGCGTATCAGATGACTGGCGATCTGGCCGAAGCGATCGAAATGTATCGTGCCAGCATCGATCTCTATCCGACGGCCGAGGCGCATACGTTTCTGGGCTGGTCCTTGTCATTTCTGAAGCGCTACGCTGAGGCCATCGAGGAATGCGCCAAAGCGATCGCGCTCGATCCCGACTTTGGCAATCCGTACAACGACATCGGCGTATACTTGATGGAGCAGGGGCACTGGCGTGAAGCGCGGCCCTGGCTGGAGCAAGCGGCTGATGCGCCTCGTTACGAGTCCCCCCACTTTGCGTGGATGAATCTGGCCCGCATGTATGAGAAGATCGGGCCGTGGGGCGAGGCGCTGCGCTGCTATCAGCGCGCCATCGATCTTGAGCCAGATTATCAACTGGCCAGGCAGGCGCTGAAGTTGCTGATTGCGCGGATGAACTGATTGAATTCGGAACGTGGAATTCGGAATGGTGAATTCGGAATGCGGAATGAAAAGACTTCCGGGGTCGTGGGAACGCTCGGAAGTCTTTTCATGGGTGACGAGAAACCGGGTTTCTCCATGCCGGCGGCAATTAAACTCTGATCGTGGAGAAACCCGGTTTCTTTATCCTACGGCTTTATCCACCCGAGGTTGCTCAACTCCCGCGCGGTGGATTCTTCAATCAACTGCGGCTCACCGTTGGGGATTTCCACAAAATACATCTGGCCGTCGGATTGATAAAACACGCCGGTGGCATCGGGCGACCACGTGGCGAACATCACCGAGTCCGGCGTGATGGTGCGCTTGAGTTCGCCATCGGGCGTGTAGAGGCGCAAGCCGATCGGGCTGGTGTAGTTCCCATCGCCCCAGGCCAGCAGCCATGCACCATCGGGTGAGTCGATCGGCAGCGCTTCCTCAGCGGCGTACTTTTTCACCGTGCCAGCGGGCGTAACACCGATCACGCCATCGGGGCCTCTAGCAAAGAACAACTGCGCGTGCGGCAGCCAGCGGGTGTCATACCAATCCCCGGCGACCAGCAACTTGGCTTGATCCGTCGTCGCCAAATACAGGCCGCCGCCTAAGCCATTTTGCTCTGCCGTGAAATCAGCGACGAAGTAGAGCTGTGTCTGTGTGTTCGGATCATATGCCAGCGTCTGCACCTCGAACGCGGGGCCGATGAGCTGCGCTTCACCGGTGCTGAGATTGACCCCGCGCACGCCGCGCCATCCCACCTCCGTCCACGAATAGACGAGGAACTGGTCCGGCGCAAGCCATTCCACGAAAACTTCATCACCGCTCCATTCCGTGTCGTACAGCTTGCGCGTAGTGTTGCCGTCGGGTGCGGCCGCCCACACGGCTTTGACGTTCCACCCCGCGCCCGTGCCAAACGATTCAACTTCTTCGTGCACGACCCATTGACTGTCCGGCGACCAGAACAGCCGCGCGGCTTGATTCGGCCCGTCGGTCAACCGATTGATCTGCCCGGTGTCTCGATCGTAACTGTACACATCCGACGATGGTCCGTCGCTGGCGGCGATGAAGGCCAGATAACGGCTATCGGGCGACCACTTCAGCGTGTCGGAATTTTCCAGGACGGCGATGCCCGCTTCAATCGCATCGGTTCGATCACCGGTTGCGGCAGCGGATTTGATCGCCTCTTCCATGTCGGGCGAGAACAATGGCGTGATGGGCTTGACCACGCCATCGACTACATTGAGCAGATTCAACGTGAGCGAGCCGCTCCCTTCCGGGTCGGGTGTCATGGGATTATCGCCGCTGGTGAAGGCGATCCATCCGCCGACGGGAGCCAACGCATCGTTCAGATTGCGATCGAGTGTCGGCGGTGTGCGGCTAAGCAGGGTCTTCGTTGCGCCATCCGCTGCTACAGCCATCAACCCGTTGGAGGTTGGAAAGATCAATTGTGGCGTGTCATGATTGAAGTCATCCATAGGCGCAGTCGGAGCCGTCGTCGCTGGAGCATCAGGCTGCGCCGTGGGAAGCGCGGTGGATTCGATGACAGGCGTGACGGCTGGTGCGGTTGTGGCGGTAGGAAGTTGCTGTGCACTAACGGGAAGCGCGGTGGGCGCGGTCGGTGGCGGCGCCACCGGCGCGCTTGGCGTGGTGGGTGCGCCACAGGCGGTCAATGCGCCCAGCAGCAGGCCGACAAGCATGAATCGGATGGTCATACGCTGACTCCTTTAAGAATCCTACCGGGTTAAACAGGAAGAAGAAACCGGGCTTCTGTGCTGCGCCCCGTAGCAAAGCGAAGCGGGTAAGTGCTCGATGTTTCATTCTATCGAGAATGAAGGAACCCGGTTTCTCCATCGACCATTACTTTACTCCGACGTTGATCACGGCCTCGGCGATCAGCGGCGGGAGCTGGGGCCCTTCGAGCCGGGCACGCACCAACCGCGATTTGGCCGAGTGCTGCGCGACGAACGATGGGTCGGCATCTTCCGGAATCGGTAAATCGATCGGGAAGGGCTGCCCCCCGATCAGCAGCGCTGGATCGATCTCGACGCGCACGCGCACTTTGTCGAAGTGATCGGTGAACTCGCGCGCTTCGCCTTTCTCGCGCGAAATCAATTCAATGATGGCGGCGGTGATAGGCGTCTGGCCTACGCCGGTGACGCGCAGCGTGCCCGCCACGTGATCGCCCGGATAGAAGCCGTTGGCCTTGAGCGCGAGCTCCAGCTGTACACCTTGCGGTGATGTGGCGGAAGCGCTGACGGGCTGATCTGCTGTTGTCAACGGTGCGGGTAAAATGGGCAGCGTTTGCTCGTGGCGGATGTCGGTGTGCAGCGCCAGATCGACTTTCGCTTCGATCAGATACACGATGCGCGTGAACTCGCCGTTGAAACTGGGCGGCAGTGCGGTGGGCAGGGCGAACTCGAACGCAAAGTCATGTTCGCCTGTGAGCAATTTGTCCTCGTGCGCGGTGGGTGTCCACAAGCTAAAAGTGAGATCAAACGGATGCGAGTGCTGGGTCATCAACGTGTTGGGGCCTAGGGTAGTGACTTCTTCACCGAAGGCCCGCAGCACCACGCCGCGCGGTCGCACATCGCTGCGCGCGATCAAGTGCACCGTACCGTGAACCAGCTCGCCGGGCCGATAGGTGGGCTTGTCGAGTTGCAGAGAGATTTGAGCAAGCATCGTGGGCCTCCTTATGCTGCAGGCTGATCAGCATTGTCGTCGAGGCGGAACTGCGTGCCATCGAAGATGACATTGCGAATGATGCGTTGATCCGACACCGGATAATCGGCGGCGGCTATCGCGCGGATGGTCACGTAATCTTTCAACGGCGTGGTGATCAATTTGCGGGCGAAGATTTGATCGACTTGAAAGATGCCCGCCGAATTGCTGAGCGCCACCACAATTTCGATCGGACGATCGGTGCCCGCCTGAATCGTTACCGATTCGATCGCCAGCGCCGAGACCGAGTGAATGTCGATCTTGCCCAGATTGAACGCGATGCGCCCGCGCCCTTTGGTCATGTCGGTGGCATCGGCCACGGCCACCACGGAGCCTTCCATCGTCAACGGCGCCGGATCGCAATCATGGCAGGCGATGGCGCTGAGCGTGAAGCCCAGCAGCGCTTGCAGCTTGATCGGATCGTCGCCGTACACCGGGACGAAGTGCCGTTCCAGAACGGGTTGGGCCAGCGTCACGCTGAACGCTTCGTGCCCAGCCCGATGAATCTGGTTGCCGATGTCGTGCAGCAAGATGCCGCCCAGCACCACGGCGTGCGCGTCGTCCAAATCGCCTGCGCCGGACTCGACCACGTCAAAGTCTACTCCGGCGTGATGCAGCAGCTGCATCAGCTGCATGGCCGCTGCGGTGACGATCTGCGCGTGAATCGGTCCGTGGTCATTGTAGCCCAACTTGACCACGGCGATGTAATTCGCCAGTTCCCACTGGGCCGCCACCCGCGGATCACCGAGCAGGCTCTCGAAGATGCGCGCCGCTTTGGGATAGGCCGCCACAATCTCGCGCGTGGTGCGGTTGGCGGTCTGCGCCAGCGCCGTGTAATCGCGTTGCAGCGCGATGTGTAGTTCGTTTTTGCGAAACATAGTCACCTTGATGCGTGGTGCGTGAGACCCTGTTGCGTTTCACGTATCACGCATCCCGTAATTACTTTTGCCAGCGTTCGTGCATTACGATGTCCGCCAGCGGTTTGCGCGGGCGTTTTGGCACCGCTGCGATGCTCTGATCGACGGGCAGCGGATAGCCGAATGAGATGATGTGCTGCAAGCGTAGTTCTTGAGGCACGCCCAGCACCGCTTTGCAATCATCTTCGCGATGCATGGAGGCAAGGCACGATCCGATGCCGTCATGCCACGCGGCCAGCATCATGTTCTGGGCGGTACGGCCCGAATCGAACTCGCCCCGATAGAACTTGGGATCGAAAACGATGGCAATCGCGAAAGCCGCGCCCGCCAGATGCTGTGCGTAGTCGCCGGTTTTGGACAAGGCCTGCAACCTTTCGCGATCTTGAACCACGATGAACCACCATGGCTGCGAGTCTTTGCTCGATCCGCTCAGACGTCCGGCTTGCACGATATGCTGCAGCGTCGCCTCGTCAATCGGGCGGCTGAGATCGAATTGCCGGACAGAACGAAGCGAGAGGATGGTTTGATAGGTGTCCATGCACTTCTCCGTGATAACGCGTTGAATGATGAGAAACGAGTAATGAGTAACGAGTAAAGCTCACTCGTTACTCGTTACTCATTACTCGTTAGAGCATCTTCTCCCATTGCAGATCGCCGGGCCGTTTTTGATAGCCCAGCTTCTCGTTCAGGTGCAGGATGGGCGGATTGGCCGTGTCGTTGTTGGTGAGCGTCTGCATGTAGCCGCGCTCTTTCATCAAGCGGAACGACAGCAATTTCAACGCCATGGCCAGCCCCTGTCCGCGATATTCACGGCGCACGCCCGTCATCATGGTGTGCGCCATGCCGTCTTTGCGGAACCGCACGCTGGTCAAGCCCGCATAACGTCCTTGATATTTGGCGATGAGAATTCCGCTGGGATCGGCGTCCGGCGCGTCGAAGTTGCGCTGGCGATATTGCTCGTACGTCATCTCACTGCGCGCGCCGCCGGGCCACGGCACTTCGGCGCGCGTCTCGGCGTCGAGTTCGTACAGCAGCACATCGGCGTCGGGATTGAGCGCGCGTTCGGCGACGAGATGGGTAAACTCAAAGCCCGCTTGCCGCGTGCGCTCGATCGCCGCGCTGAAGGGACGCTCGTCAAACGTGTTGAGATCGAGCATCGATTCGAAGCGTAGTCCATAGTTGTGGAAGCCCGCCTTTTCCAGAAAACGGATCGAGTAATCTTGATCTTCGCGGCAGCCCGTCCAGAGTTTATCCGCCCCTTGCGCGCGCCCGTAATCTTCCAGACGAGGCAGCAGCGCTTGTCCAAGGCCGCGCCGCCGCCAATCGGGATCGAGCATCATCCACATGAAATAGACGCCGGGCGCGATCATCCAGAAGGGGCGCAGGCACACGCCCATGCCAACAAACTTGCCCTCCGCATTTTCGGCGACCAGGCGCAAGCGCGGATTATCCGGCGGGTACGTCTTCTCGTTGAATTCTTCGTCTTCGATGGTGGAAGGATCATCGGGCCAGGTGCGATTCTCAACCTCCACGATGGCCGGAATATCCTCGAAACGAAAATCGCGCAACTGCACACCCAGTTCAGCAAAGCGATCAGTCATGCGTAGACCTCTCAGGTTAATGGTTTAGACCACATCAAAATGCCGGGTCGTTTCTGATAGCCCAGTTTCTCGTTCAGCCGCAGGATCGGCGGATTGGCGGTGTCATTCTGCGTGATGGTCTGCGTGCAGCCGCGCTCTTTCATCATTCGGAACGACAGCAGTTTCAACGTCAGCGCCAAACCCTGTCCGCGATAAGCGCTTCGCACGCCGGTCATCGCCGTATGCGCCCGCTGATTTTTTCCGAACTCCGCAATGGTTAGCCCCACGAATTCCCCGTGATGCTTCGCGAGGATGATGGCGGTTGGATCGGAGTCCGGCCCGTCCAGCGCCCGTTGCCGAAATTGCTCGTAGGTCACTTCCATGCGCACGCCGCCGGGCCACGGCACGTCGCGGCCGGTCTCGTTGTCGAGTTCGTATAACAGCCGATCGGCCTCGGGGTTGATGACGCGCTCGGCCGCCAGATTCGTAAACTCAAAGCCGGCTTGCTGCGCCCGATCGATCGCGCCGGCGAAAGGCCGCTCGTCGAAGGTCGTCAGATCGAGGATCGATTCAAAGCGCATACCGGTGTTTTCAAAGCCCGCGCGTTTCAGAAACCGGATGGAATAATCCTGATCCTCGCGGCAGTTGCTCCACAGTTTTTCGGCGCCCTGCTGTCGCGCATAGGGTTCGAACTTGGCCAGCAGCGCCTGTGCGATGCCGCGCTGCCGCCAATCGGGATCGATCGTGATCCACATGAAGTACACCCCGGGCGCTACAAACATGAACGGGTATTCACACACGCCCTGGCCGATGAACTTTCCTTCGGCGCTCTCCACGGCAAAGCGCAGGCGCGGGTTATCCGGTGGGTAAGTCTTTTCAAAGTATTCCACGCGCGGCACGGTGCGGGGATCATCCGGCTGAATGCGGTTGCGAAGATCCACCCATGCCGGAATATCTTCCCAGCGGAATTCACGAAAACGAATGCCCTGTGCGGTTAAGCGCTCGTTCATGTGCACCTCAGCGGATCAAGATTTTTGGTGGCAGCAGCCAGACCAGTTCGCCCTGCAGTCCTTCGTTCACCGCGCCCAGCAGATCGACTCGCGCCAACGCGCCTTTTTTCATGAGCAAGCGCCCGCTGCCTATCAAGTGGGCGATGACGGTGCTGAAACTCGGTTCGTGGCCGGTCAGCAGCAGCGACTGAGCCGCCGCGTGCGCGCTTAACACCTTCGTCAGCCGTTCGAGATCGAAGCCGGGCGCGAGGAGCGGTTCGATTTGCACTTCCAGTCCCAGTTCCTTGGCGATGATGTCGGCGGTTTGATAGGCGCGTGTGTACGGACTGGACAAGACCGCGTCCAGTTGCAGATCGAGCGCGGCGATCGTTTTCGCTTCAGCCTTCATTTTCTTCAGGCCCTCTTTCGTCAAGGGCCGTTCGTGATCGCGTGCCACATCCCATTCGGGCCAGTCGGCCAGACCGTGACGTAGAAAGTAGAGGCGCATGGGGAACCTCCTCAAGGTGATGCGTGTCTTAGAGTGCGTCTTGAAGCGCTCGTCAACCGCGTCCGCGCGGTTGACCCGCCCGCGCAGACGCGGGCTTGGAGCCTTATCTTAACAGTATTGGCCTTAGAAAACGACTACACCGCGCGCGACTTCGCCGGCGAGCATCGCCGCGAAAGCCTCGTTGATTTCGGTCAGCCGATAGGTGCGTGACACCAACGCGTCGAGATCGAGTTTACCCGCCGCGTACAGATCGAGCAAGAATGGAAAATCGCGAGCGGTGTGGGTGGTGCCGTAATATGATCCTATCACCGTTTTTTCCTGGCGTACAATTTTCGCACCCGAGAGGGGCGTGCTCGATCCCATCGCCGACAGGCCGACCAGCACGGCTTTGCCGCCCGGGCGAGCCGCCTCCACACAATCGGCTTGCAGCTGCGGCACGCCCACGGCTTCAAACGTGACATCCGCGCCGCGCCCTGCGGTCAACTGCCGCACGGCCTCGATCGCATCGACCGTCGCGGCGTTGATCGTGTCCGTCGCGCCAAAACGCCGGGCCAGGTCCAGTTTGGCGGCCACGCGATCGATTGC
>JBGSPW010000034.1:0-9758 GCA_041738395.1 Thermoflexales bacterium | reverse complement strand
CGCCGTGCCCGCGAAGCGGCGGCGCACTGGGTGACACGATCGCGCCGATGCCGATCAAGACATCATCCTCGACGAGCGCGCCGTGCACCACCGCCCGATGTCCGATCGTGACCCCGGCGCCGATGGTACACGGCGCACCGGCGTCGACGTGAATCACCGCGCCGTCCTGCACGTTGGTGCGCGGCCCGATAGTGATGCTATCCGTGTCGCCGCAAGACGGCGGTGTACCACACGCTGCTCTGGGCCGCGATGTGCACCTCGCCCAGGATGACGGCTCCCGGCGCGATGAAGACGTTTTCGTCGATCCATTCTGGATGAAACTGGTTGTTCACACTTTGCTCCTAAAGAAACCGGGTTTCTCCATCCCAATCGGCATGAAGATCAGACGTGAAGAAACCCGGTTTCTGCGAAGCACCCCGCCGCGCAGCGGAGGGGGTACACGCTTGCTTACTTCGTCGACTTCAGCGCATCGATGGCGGGCAGGAAGACGGCGTCATACAACACCGCGTGATCATGCTTGGGCGCTTGCAGCAGGATGATGTAGGTCGTGTTGTCCTGCGTGCCCACCGCCAGATCAACCGTGGCGATCGAGATCGCCGTCGAATAGATCTCCCACTCGATGCCGTTGGCCGATCGGGTGGCGGTTCTCTCGAACTTGGCCTTGACCTCGTTGCTGGCCAGTTGCGATTCAAACAGCTGCACCAACGTCTCTGGCGGAACAGGCGCGGCCTGTAGTAAGAGGGCGGTGCTATCCGTCAGCTTGCCGTTGGGACTGTAAGTCCCCGCGCCGATCTTTTTCCAGCTGTCCGGGATCACGCTGCTGAACCCCATTTGCTTGTCCGTAAACGGTGTGAGCTTGAAATCGGCGGCCTTTAAGGGCAGGGCAAACTTGTTCTCTTTCAACTCGGCCAGGCAGGCCGTGTCCGGCTGCTGCGCGGGATTATCCAGAAAGGCCAGCAGGATACTGCGCGGACAATCTTCCGAGATGGTGGGGCCGTGACCGGCGCGGGGCACGTTGAAGTAAAAACTCTTGCTCAACGTCTTGGCCGCTTCTTCGGCCCAACCCGGCGGTGTTACCGGATCGAATTCGCCGGAGACGACGAGGGTGGGTACATCACTGCTCACCGGCTGATTCTCTTTGGGATCGGCGGGTGATGAACCCCAGGCGGTGCACAACTCGACGATGCCCCGGCTGCCTAGCGGCGCGTAGTCGGGATGCTGCTTCAAGACCTCTTCAATCTGGGCCTGCGTCACAAACGGCAGTTCTTCTTTGCACTGCACGGCATGCTGCATGCCCACGTTGATCTTATCGTACTGGCTTAAGAACTCGCCCTGCAAGCCCGCGGCCAGATCGGTGTTGCCGTCGCGCACGTCATAGATCAGGCGCGGCAGCATGGGAATGATCGAGGTGGCATACAGCGATTGGAACATCAGCCCCATCAGGCCGTCGCCATTCAACAGCATCTCGTACTTTTCGCCGGAGTTCAACGTCACCGTGAAAGTCACCGGTTCTTTGTCTAGCTTCGCCTTGAGATCAAAGAAAGTCTGGCGCAAATCGGGATAGTTCTCCGCGCAGCCGGGTTCGGCCTCGCACGCCTTGAACAACGTTTCAAAGGCCCGCTCGCCGTTGACGGGAATCTGCGAGTAGAGATCGACCTGCGGTGTGTAGACTGAATCGATCACGACGCTGCGCAGTTGGGCGGGCGCATCACGCTCGGCGGTCAGAGCCAGGCGCGTGCCGTACGAGATGCCATACAGGTTGATCTTGTCATAGCCTAGCGCCTGGCGCAGGGACTCGATGTCGGCGGCATTCTGCGCGCTGTTGTAAACCTCAAGATTCACGCCCTCTTTCACCAGCCGATCGCGGCAGACCAGCAGGGCCTTGTTCGCGGTCGCTTCGCTTTCGGCGGCGGTCAGGTCTTTGGGCAGCATGTCGAACACGGCCTGCTTGTATTCGGGGCAGCTCAGTGACGGATCTGAATAGCCCGTGCCGCGCTGATCGAACAGGATCACATCGCGTTTTTCCACCAGCGGGCCAAAGAAAATATCAAACTGATTGATGTACGACTTCAGCGCACTGCCGCCGGGACCGCCCTCCAGGTACACGATCGGATCGGGCTCCGGTTTGGAAGCATCGCTCTTGAAACGAGCAACGGCCAATTTGATCGTCTTGCCGTCCGGCTTGGCGTGATCTTCCGGCACGGTCAACCAGCCGCATTCGACATCACGGCCCAGCGGTTCCTTGAACCAGCAGTCGGTTTTTTCGAAGCCTTTTCCACCGGTCGCGGCATTGACCGGAGTCGGAGTAGCGGCAGGCGGGGCGGGCGGCGTATTGCAGGCCGCCAGCACCAGGGCCAGTAGCCCAATCAACAACAAAGGTTTGCGAATTGTCATCCTGAACTCTCCTCGTTTTAGAATACGGGGTTGGATTGTACAGAATAGACGGGGCTTTGGCAACTGGAAGGGGCGACGTGAACTACAACTCGGTTACAGTTCCAGTTAACTGCTTGGCGCTGCGTGGTACGGGCCTATAATCTATGGTAGAATCTGCAAGCGGAAGTCCCTTGTAGTTGAGACTGGGGTGGGAGAAAGTCTATGGGTCTCATCTTTTCCGAGTCACACGAACCATCCGATCGGACACCGGCCGATCTCGATCGGCTGCGTCGCGGCCCGTTCGATTCCAGCCAGTGGGCGATGTGGCAAACCGGGCAAACGTGGCGCCCGCCGACGGATGTCTTTGAAACCGATGCGGCCGTGATCGTGCGGGTGGAAATTGCCGGGATGCGTGAGGCCGACTTGATGGTCGCGCTGCACGATCAGTTATTGACGATCAGCGGACAGCGGGATGATCCCAGTTTGAAGGTGGCGTATCATCAACTGGAAGTGCGTTACGGCGAATTTCGCACCGAGGTGTATCTGCATTGGGCGGTGGAGCAGGCCGACATTAGCGCGGCCTATCAGGATGGTTTCCTGATGGTGAACTTGCCCAAGGCAAAAGTGCGGCGCGTCCGCGTGGTCGATCTGGGTGAATAAACTCGAGTCTTCCGCCTTCAGCGGGAGATGCTTCCGCTGGATGGATACATCCGGCAATTGACAGCGGCGGATGTGTCCACGCGCAGCGGACCGAGAGCAAAAACAATCTTCAGCGTCAGAAGCGTGCCGGGTTAGGGCGGGCTGACGAATTTTCAGTGGTTTGACACTTATCAACTCATGAATGATTTAGATTACAACTTACTTAGCACTCAACTCTTTCGTCCCGAAAATATCGACGCCATGATGCTGCCGATCGCCGAGCTTGAAAACGGCGCGGCCGATCCCCCGGTAGCTGCGTCGATTCCTGATGAATTGCCCATCCTGCCGCTGCGCGGTGTCGTGGTTTATCCACTGACGGCCGTGCCCTTGACCGTCGGCCAACCTCGATCGATCCAGCTGATTGACGACGCCGTATTGAACAAGAAGGTGATCGGCCTGGTGGCCAGCCGCGATCCCTCGGTGGAAGAGCCTACGCCCGATCAATGTTATTCGATCGGCACGGCGGCCATGGTGCAGCGTTTGCTGCGCCTGCCCGATGGCACCATTCGTTTGCTGGTGCTGGGGCTGGAACGGATTCAGGTTACCGAGTACACGACCACCGCGCCGTATCTCAAAGCGACCGTAATCCCTGCGCCCGAAATGGTTGAAAGCACCGTGGAGACTGAAGCGCTGCGGCGCAACATCGGCGCGATGTTCGGTCGGTTGGTCGAGCTCGTTCCGGGCATTCCCGACGAGATTGCCGCGGTGGCGCTCAACATCGAAGACCCGCGGCAGTTGGCCTATGCCATCGCCACGTACATGCGTATCGATCTGCAAGACGCGCAGGAAATTCTGGAACTGGAAGATGCCACCGGCAAGCTGCGCAAAGTCACTGCGCTGCTGAGCAAAGAACTCGAAGTCCTGGAACTGGGCCGCAAGATTCAAACCGAAGCTCATTCTGAGATGGAGAAAGTTCAACGCGAATACTTCCTGCGCGAACAGTTGAAGGCCATTCAGAAGGAATTGGGCGAACAGGACGAGCAGCAGATCGAGGCCGAAGAACTGCGTGAAAAGATCGAGGCGGCGGGCATGCCCGAAGAGCCTTACAAAGAGGCCAAGCGGGAACTCGATCGGCTGGCGAAGCTCCCTACGGCCGCCGCCGAGTACGGCGTGATCCGCACCTATCTGGATTGGTTGACCAGTGTGCCGTGGAACAAGATCACGCCGGACAATCTGGATATTCCGCATGCGCGCGCCGTGTTGGATGAAGATCACTACGGCCTGAAAGACATCAAGGGGCGCATTCTGGAATATCTGGCGGTGCGCAAGTTGAAGACCGAACGGGCCGCGCGCGAGTCGGAAGAAGAAAAGCAGCGCGAAGAATCCGAGCTGCACGACTACATTCGCCGCGAGCGCGAAGGTGTCATCTTGTGTTTTGTCGGGCCGCCGGGCGTGGGCAAGACCTCGCTGGGGCAATCGATCGCGCGGGCCATGGGCCGCAAGTTTGTGCGCCAATCGCTGGGCGGTGTGCGCGACGAGGCCGAAATTCGCGGTTTCCGCCGCACCTACATCGGCTCGATGCCGGGCCGCGTCATTCAGGCGCTGCGCCGCATTGAAACGCGCAACCCCATCTTCATGCTCGACGAAGTGGATAAACTCACGGCGGATTTTCGCGGCGATCCGTCGTCGGCGCTGCTGGAAGTGCTGGACCCGGAGCAAAATCGCGAGTTCCGTGATCACTACCTGGACGTGCCGTTCGATCTCTCGCAGGTGATTTTCATCTGCACGGCCAACTATCTGGAAGCGATCCCCGGCCCGCTGCGCGATCGCATGGAAGTGATTCAACTTTCGGGGTACACCGATCTCGAAAAGATCAGTATCGCGCAGGGTTATCTGATCCCGCGCCAGATCAAAGAGAACGGCCTGCACCGCGATGAGGTGAAATTCACCGATGCGGCGCTGACGCAGATGATTCGCGACTATACGCGTGAGGCGGGGGTGCGCCATCTCGAGCGGGAGATCGGTCGGGTGTGCCGCAAGCTGGCGACGAAGATCGCCGAAGGCACGGCCGCGCAAGTGACGGTCGATGCGCAGGATGTGGTGGAGTACCTCGGCAAGCCGCGCTTCTACGGCGAGATTGCCGAACGGACCCAGATTCCCGGTGTGGCGACGGGCCTGGCGTGGACTCCGGTGGGCGGCGACATCATGTTCATCGAGGCGACGCAGATGCCGGGCGCGCGGGGTTTTCAATTGACCGGTCAGCTGGGTGATGTGATGCGTGAGAGCGCGCAGGCTGCGTTGTCCTACGTCCGCTCACGCGCCGATCAACTGGGCGTGACCGCCGATTACTTTGCCAAGCACGATCTGCATTTGCACGTCCCGGCGGGCGCCGTGCCTAAGGATGGGCCCTCGGCCGGCGTGACGATGGCGACCGCGCTGGCTTCGCTGTTGACGGGGCGCATGGTGCGCAATGATCTGGCGATGACGGGTGAAGTGACGCTGCGTGGACAAGTGCTGCCGGTGGGCGGCATCAAAGAAAAAGTGCTGGCCGCGCATCGCGCCGGATTGACGACCATCATTCTGCCCAGTCGCAATGAGAAGGACCTGGAAGACCTGCCGCAAGAAGTGCGTAATTCGATGAAGTTCATTTTGGTTGAGAAGGTCGATCAGGTGTTTGACGCCGCGCTGACGACGCCTGCCAAGCCGCGCCGCAATGGGCACGCTGCGACTAAGAAGGCAAAAACCAGCGGGAAAGCGCTGAAGAAAAAGTCGAGGTCGGTAATCTAGCGCGACTGTTACGTCATTCCCGCGTGCTTCCAGCGGGAATCCAGTAGTCCGGCCCGCGCCAATTGCCAATCGTCACGCTGGATGCCCGATAGAAACACGCTTCGCGGGGCATGACGGTTGAACAGTTATCAGAAAAAGTAGACCACCAGCATCTGTCTGGGAGTTAAAACCTGTGGAAAAGATTCTCATTGTTGACGACGACCGCGCAACGTCCACGTTGCTGCGTACCCTGTTTGAGATTGAAGGTTTCATCGGCGTGGTCTGTCCGAAGCCGGAAGACGTGCTGAATACCATGCGGCGTGAGAAGCCCGACGTGGTTTTGATGGACGTCCACCTGGCCGAGGTGGATTCGATCCATATTTTGCGGGCGATGCGCGTGGACGCCGAATTGCGGGCCGTGCCGGTGGTGATGACCTCGGGTCTGGATGTGCGTGAAAAGTGCGAGGCCAACGGCGCCAGCGCCTTTATGCAGAAACCGTTCAAACCCAGCGAATTGGTGGCATTGGTGAAGCAGCAACTGGCGTTCGCTAAATTGTAGACTCTGGCTGCGCTGGCCCCGCGCCGCCGCGGGGCCAGCGCAATTGATTCACGATATTGATTGCGACCGGCTGCGCGCCGGCCGATATTGCGTGAATCTCACGGGTGAATTTCACAAGGATATTTATTCATGGCACAACGTAAAAAACGTGAGGTGCAGCCGTTGGCCCAGCGCCAGTGGCGGCGCATCGATCTTCATCTCCACACCCCGGCGTCTTCCGATTTTCAAGAACCCTCGATCACGTTTCTCGATATTCTCAAGAAGGCCGAAGCGCGCGGACTCGATGTGATCGCGTTCACCGATCACAACAGCGTGGCCGGCTACGCGCGGTTTTTGCGCGAGATCGAACAGCTGGAATGGCTGGAACAGCTCAAGCGCATTCTGCCGGATGAAAAGCGTAAGCTGGAAGAGTATCAGCGCTTGCGGAACAAGATTCTGGTGCTGCCCGGTTTTGAGTTCACGGCCACGTTCGGCTTTCATATTCTGGGCATCTTTCCAGAGACCATGCCCGTGCGCGTGATCGAGCACTTGCTGCTCAACCTCAACATCTCGGAAGACAAACTCGATCTGGGCGCCACGGAATGCGGCGCGACGGAAGATGTGCTGACGGCCTATCGGTTGATCGACGAAGCGGGCGGCATCGCCATCGCCGCGCACGTCAATTCCAGCCATGGCGTCGCCATGCGCGGCCTCGATTTTGGCGGGCAGACGAAGATCGCCTACACGCAGGACCCGCACCTGCACGCGTTGGAAGTAACCGACCTCGACAGCAAGAGCAAGCGCAGCACGGCCTCGTTCTTCAGCGGCATCAAGCCGGAATATCCGCGCCGCATGCACTGCATTCAGGCTTCGGATTCACACCGCCTCAATCGCGATCCGAAAAATTCCAAGAACCTCGGCGCGTTCGATCGGGTCACGGAAGTGCTGCTGCCGCAAGTCAATTTTGCCGCCTTGAAGCAGATTTTCCTCAGCAGCGATTTTACGGCGACGCGCCCGTATAGCGGGAAGGCCAGCAGCGAACCGTATGACATCGTCAAAGCCGCGCGCGAAGTGGGCGCGAACATCGTGCAATCCTTCCATGAAGGGCATAGCCAGCGTGGCGGCAAACTGCGCGGGGTGATTGCCGACATTTGCGCGTTTGCCAATACCAACGGCGGCGCGATTTACATCGGCGTGCCGGCGGATCCGCACAAACCCCCGATCGGGGTGGCGGCGCCTAAGTCGGCCATGGACTCGCTGCGTAAAGCGGTGCAGAAACAGATTACGCCGCCCATCGAGGTGACGTTCGCGGTGCACGATTCCAACAAGGTGAAGGTGCTGCAAATCAATGTGCCGCGCGGCCCGGATTTGCCTTACGCTGTGGATGAAAACAAAATCTTCGTGCGCAACGAGAGCGAAACGGTGCAGGCGGTGCGCGACGAGATTGTGGACATTATCCGGCGGCAAACGATCGGCGAGGTGGAGCAGAAGCCGATCGAGCTAGCACGCTCCGCGCCGATCGAGCCGGCACGCTCCGCGCCGATCGAGCGGGCCGCTCAACCCGAATCGGCAGAGCCTACGATCGCGCCGCCCAAGGTCGGCGTCGAAATCGTCGACAGCGCCAAGCGCGCCGGCACTCTGTATCACACGGTGCGCGATTTGCGAAATGGCAGCGTGGTGCGCAACGTCTCGCGTAAATCGGCGCGCAAGTTGTGGCATTACGCCATTACACAGTACGAGCAGCATCCGGCAGAAAAAGCCGACATTAAGTGGGTAGGGCCGTTGGGTCTGTTGAGTGCCTCGAAGCGCGCGGGCGCACAGCGCTATGATTTTGTGCAGCGGCTGCCCGATGGCCAGCTGCGCGTGTATTACGGCGTGACGGAAGACGGCATTCACGGCGAGTGGCAGAAGTTGGTGGAACTGGCGGTGTCGTTAGAGCCTGCGCCGGCTGTTGAAGCGATCAGTGAGCCTGAGCTAGCTAACAGTGAATCTGTTCAAGCGCAACCCTCCGATTGAAGAGCAGACGGCCGCCGATCCCGCGCTGTCACACGCGCTCAGCCGGCTGATCGAATTGCCGCGCGCCGAGTTCGAAGAGGTGATCGTGGGGCTGTATGGCGCGTTGGGCCACACGGCAAAACGCACCGGCGGCCCGGGCGATCGCGCTTTCGATATTGTGGTGGTGGCGAAGTCCGGGCAGCACTGGATCGTACAATGCAAGCAGTGGCGCGGCGCGGTGGGCGAGTCGGTGGTGCGCGAGTTCTTTGGCGCGATGTCGCGCGAGCATGCGGCGCAGGGCGCGATCATCACGACGACGCGTTTTACGCCGAAAGCCGTCCAGTGGGCGCAGGGCAAGCCGATTCATTTGTATGACGGCCCGGCGCTGGTGCAGGCCCTGCAGCGCATCAAGGGTGTGAGTGCCGAGACTCTTACGGGACACGGATAACACGGATCATATGGACACCCACGAATTCTATTCTCAAGATTGATCCGTGTTCATCCATCTGATCCGTTTGATCCGTGTCCAATGATCTCCATGACAGATAGCCCCCGTGTCGGAATCCTCACGATTAGCGATCGCAGTGCGCGCGGTGAACGGCCTGATGCCAGCGGGCCGGTGATGCGCGCTTTTGTGGAAGAGCACTGGCCATGGGTCGTCGCCGAGGTTCGCATCGTGCCCGATGAGCGCGAGACCATCCGCGCGACGTTGATCGAGTGGTGCGACGATCTACACCTCAATTTGATCCTCACTACGGGCGGCACCGGTTTCGCTCCCCGCGATGTCACCCCCGAAGCGACGCGCGACGTGATCGAGCGTGAAGCGCCCGGCCTGGCCGAGGCGATGCGCGCGGACAGCCTGAAGAAGACACCGCACGCCATGCTCTCGCGCGCGGTGTGCGGCCTGCGCGGTCGCACGTTGATCGTCAATCTGCCGGGCAGCCCCAAGGCCGTGCGAGAGAATCTGGAAACGATCGCGCCCGCGCTGCCCCATGCGATTGACTTGTTGCGGGAAGCGCCGGGGACGGAGGCGGGGCACGCTGCCGCGCGTGGTGCGTAGTGCGTGAGGCGTGGCGAGTGACAAGTAACGAGTAACGGAATCGCCGGTGGGTTGTGCGCGCGGGGCGTTGTCAGAAGACCTGGCAGGTTTCCCAATGACAATCAACATTCGCTCACGCTGAGCAAAGTGGGCCGGATAGTTAGACCAGATGGTTTGGTCGCTTCGCAGAACCTGCCAGGTCTGGCGCGCCGATTAAAACTTCCGAGGTTTTCAACACCTATGCCAGACGAATCTTCCACGGCACTCTTGAATTTATCTGAAGCTGATCGCGCCGCATTCTTGCAAGCCGGGTTTGACGCGGCACAGTTGGACGCGCTGCTGCCGCGCTTGAATGTGCTGCTGGCGCAGGTCCGGCGCAGCGGCGGCGTGGACGTGGCGGGCGATGCG
>JBGSPW010000016.1:0-23729 GCA_041738395.1 Thermoflexales bacterium | reverse complement strand
CCCCCCCCCCCCCCCCGACAGTAAACGACCGATTTGAAATGAACAACCTGAGCCACCTTTGCTCAGGACTGACCGGCCTCAAATGAGGACGCAGGGCGCGGCACATCTTGGCGATGAAGACAGACGTGATGAGCAAAGAAGTTTACGTCCTATGCGACCACGATGCTCTCTATACGGCGATTGAGCTGAAGCTCAGTGGCCTCCCGCAAGTCCACGTGCTCCGGCGGGAGTCGAATCCAGCCGCTCAGCCAGACAAGGGGCGCCCCGCAGCGCAATCGGACTTGATTATTGTCGCCCCGGCACCGCCTATCAGTGATCCGATGTCGATCCTTTCCAGGGCGTCACTCCTGAATTGTGTAGGAGAAGTGCCGGTGCTGATTATTTCTGAGCAGCCCTCCAGACCGGAATCGGATGACAAGATCACCTATTTGAATTTTCCGTTTGATATGGACGATTTGAATAACACGGTTGTAGAAATCTTAGAGAAGTGATCCGGCTCCGACTTGGAGCGCGAAAAGTAGTGCTCCAGTTTGGTGAGCAGAATGCGGAAACAGGCATAATCTCATTTTTCTTGATGGGGGTATCCAGGGAAAAGATCGCCATCATGGATGCAGGCAGCACCGTCTTCTGCCAGACGTTGATCTGGATATCCTTAGGAGTGTGACATGCAATTACGCGGACTTGAATATGATATGGTTTTGAGTGAACTCGCCGATGCCGTTGGCGAGGAACACATTTCGACGCGCGCCAGCGATAAGCTGGTCTATGCCACCGATTGGTCGTGGATGCCCCAGATGTGGCTCGATCGCGGCGAAGAACCGCCTAGCCCGGACTTCATCGTGCATCCCGGCTCGGCGGAAGAAATCGCGCGCGTGCTGCAAATTGCCAACACGTATCGCGTGCCGGTGGTGACGTGGGGCGGCGGATCGGGTTCGCAAGGCGGCACCATCCCCATCTTCGGCGGCATCGTCCTTGACGTGAAACGGCTTGACAAGATTCTGGACATCAGTGAACAGTCGTTGACGGTCACGGCGCAGGCCGGTGTGATTGGCGAAGTGCTGGAGTACACGCTGAACGAGCGCGGCCTCACCATGCCCAACTACGCTGCCTCCGCCAACTGCGCAACGATTGGCGGTTACATCGCCGCGCGCGGATCGGGCGTCATCTCTACCAAGTACGGCAAAGTCGAAGACCTGGTGATGTCGATGCAAGTGGTGTTGGCCGATGGGACGATCATCCGAACACCGCCCGTGCCCAAGCATGCCAGCGGCCCGGATTATGCAGGCTTGTTCGTCGGGTCCGAGGGGACATTCGGCGTCATCACCGAAGCGACCTTCCAGATCGAGCGGTTGCCGGAAACCCGATTGTTCCGTGGCATCCTCTTCGACGATTTGCACAACGCGCTGGAAGCGGGCCGGCAGATCATGTTGGCGCGCTTGCAGCCGACCGTGCTGCGCTTGTACGACGAGGCCTCAACGGTGTCGCTGGTCAAGCGCGTGCTGAACCTCGATCTCCAGGGTTCCTTCCTCAACGTGATCTTCGACGGCTTTGAAGACATCGCGACGCCGCAGTTCAATCGGGCGTTGAAGATTTGCGCCGATATGGGCGGGCGCGATCTGGGCGAACACTCGGCCAAGGAATGGTGGGAGCATCGCTACGATTTTTATTATCCACCGCTGGGCCTGTCGCTGCCCAAGATGTACGGCACGCTGGAAACCGTGACGACCTTCGACAAAATCGAGCCGCTCTACTGGGCCAAGAAGAAAGCCATTGAAGAAGGCTTTGCCGAATGGGACACGCATTACATCGCGCACTTCTCGCACTGGTTCCCGTGGGGCGTGATGGTCTATGACCGTTTCATCATCGACAATCCGCCGCAGGACGCGCATGAAGCGCTGAAGCTGCACAACCGCTTGTGGAACGTGGCGCTGCGCACCTCGTTGGCGCAAGGCGGTGTGTTGAACGAACATCACGGCGTGGGCTTGAAGCTGGGCCGCATGATGCGCGAGCAATACGGGCCGGCCTTCCCCCTCATCGAAGGCATCAAGCGCACGTTCGATCCACGCGGAATCATGAATCCGGGAAAGCAGGGGTTTAGCCTGTGACCACCATACCCGTTAAAACCTTCCAAGATTACATTCCCATCTACGACGGTGACCGCTACTGCCTGATGTGCCGTCACGTCTGCCCGGTGGAACGCGTCACCAAGCGCGAGTCCACCACGCCGCACGGTTGGGCGCTGCTCATCGCGTCAGTGATTCGTGGTTCGTTGCAGTGGGATGCGGATACTGTCGATACGTTATATCAATGTTCCGATTGCGCGACTTGCCAGGCCAACTGCGCCACCGATCGGCCGCTGCCAGCTGCCCTCAAAGCCGCGCGCGCCGAAGTGGTGCGCCTGGGTAAACAACCCGCCAGTGTGATCGAAATCGAGCGGAAACTGCGTGAATGGGGCAACCCGTATGGCGAGATTCTTCGTCCCAGCGGGACTCAGAATGACACAGCGAGTAGCGAGGTAGGACTGTACGTCGGTGCGACCGCGCAGTTCTTGCAACCGCAAGCCATCGCCGCCGCGCAAAAGCTGTTGGGCGCGAACGGTATCCATCCGACGTTGTTGAGCGCAGGCCGATCGAGTGGTTATCTGCCGTATGCGCTCGGTTTGTGGGATATCGCGCGTGATCTGGCGCGACAAACCGTGGAAGAGATCATCGCCTCCGGCGTGCGTGAAGTGCTCACGTTGACCGCCGAAGATGCGCATGCGATCAAGCATGTGTACTATGAATTGGGCTTGAGGCCTCCGCCACAAGTGCGCGTCATGCACCTCGCCGAATATCTTGCGCCGCAAGTGGCGAGCGGGGCATTGAAGATTCGCCCGCTGGAGATGCAAGCGGTGACCTATCACGATCCCTGTCAAGCGCTGGCGTTGCCCGATCATGCCAAGGCCGCCCGGCAGTTGATCGTGGCGTTGACGGGTAGCGCGCCGCGTGAAATGCTGTGGCGCGAGCAGCGCGCCGCGCCGTGCGGGGCCACCGGCGGACTGGAATTCACCCAGCCCAAGTTGGCCGCGGCCATGGCGCAAAAGCGGTTGGACGGCGCGCGTGAGATCGGTGCGGAAATCGTGCTAACGGACGATCCGCATTGCGTATCGCACCTGATGCAGCATGCGGCTGGCTTGAGCGTGCAGAATCTGATCGAAGTGTTGGCCGAACAAATGGAGTAAATGATGTTACGCAGTCCGTAGGCGCGGCAGCCCCATGCCCGCCTTGGCGAACGGCATAGGGATGCCGTTTCTGCGAAACATGAGGGAGTGATTCAAGTGGAGGAGGACGAGAGCGAGAACAACCTTTCAGTCCAACATCGAACATCGACCGTCTACAACCAGAAATCCACAATTCCAAGGAGCCTACCATGTTTCTATCGATGCACAACTGGATGCGCGCGGAACCGATCGAACTGACGATTCGGCGGCTGGCGAAGTTCGGCTACGACTCGATCGAGATCAGCGGCGAGCCGGAGAAGTACAACACCACCGAAGTCCGCAAGATCTTGCAGGATAACGGCGTGCGTTGCTGGGGGTCGGTCACGCTGATGTTTGCTGGCCGTGACCTCATTCACGCCGACCCCGCGGTGCGCGAGAACTCGGTGAAGTACATCAAAGACTGCGTGACCATGGTCAAGGAACTCGATGGCCGCGAGATGACCATTGTGCCGTCGCAGGTGGGTAAGGTCGTGCCGATGGACACGCCCGAGCAGGAATGGAAATGGGCTGTTGAAGGCCTGCGCGAAATTTACGCGCACAGCGAGAAGGCCGGCATAGTGCTTGGGCTGGAGCCGCTCAATCGGTTTGAGACCAACTTCCTCAACCGCCACGACCAGGCGCTGGCGCTGGCCAAGGAAGTCGGCCCCAACTGCGGCGTGGTCCTCGACTGCTTCCACATCAACATCGAAGAATCCGACCTCTATCAGGCCATCCTGAACACCGGCAAGAAGCTGGTGGACTTCCACGTGGCCGATAACAATCGCATGGGCTGCGGCCAGGGTGATTACAACTGGCCCAAGCTCATCAAGACGCTGGATCAGGCCGGCTACAAGAATGCGCTGACTGCCGAATTCGTTGCGACGCTGGATCGCACGCCGGCGAATCCTTACCCGGATGCGCTAGCGACTACGGCTGATCCCGAGCTCACTCCTGAACAACTGAAGTTCATCCAGGATCATGGCTCCGGCGTGTTGACGGAGAAGTTCTATTCGTGGCTGACGGAAGTCACCGCCACCACGCTGCGCAAGGCGATGAAGAAGGCCGGCGTCGAGTCGACCCGGATTCCGAAGCAAGTGAAGGCGGGCCGCAGCGCTCGCGTGAACTAATGATTGCCGAGAGTCGCATCGCCCGCAACGGCGATGCGACTCTCTCCCCTGAATTGACATGGCAATCCTCCTGATTGGCACCCTCGATACGAAAGGCCCCGAAATTGCCTATGTGCGCGATCGCATTCGCGCGCTGGGCGGCGACGCGCTGATATTGGATTCGGGCATTCTGGGCGAACCGGTGGACATCGTGCCGGACATCACCCGATCGGATGTGGCGCTGGCCGCCGGTTCCACCATCGATGCGTTACGCAATGCGGGCACGCGCGGCGCAGCCGTCGAGAAGATGAAAGAAGGCGTGAAGCAGGTCACGCTCGATCTATTTGCGCAGGGCAAGTTGCACGGTGTGTTGTGCCTGGGCGGTGCGGAAGGGGCTGTGTTGGGCGCAACCGCGATGCGCGCCCTGCCGATTGGTGTGCCCAAGATTTTAGTGACGCCGCTCGCTTCGGGCAAGCGCACCTTTGGTACCTTCATGGGCACGCGCGATATTTTTGTGCTGCACTCCGTGATCGATATTGCGGGCCTCAATCCGATTAGCTGCACTGTGTTCGATAATGCGGCCGCCGCCGCAGTCGGCATGGCGCGGGCCGGTTACCATCCGATCGATGGTGCGGCCAATGACGGCAAACGCTACGTCGCGCTGACGATGTTGGGCAACACCACCAAAGCCGTGATGCGGGTGAAAGAACGCATCGCCGAACACGGTTATGAATCGATCATTTTTCATTCAAACGGCGTGGGCGGCCCGGCGATGGAAGATCTGGCTGAACGCGGCATGTTTACGGCCGTGATCGATTACACCACCGACGAGTTGACCGATCAACGTTTCGGCGGATTCCATCAGGGCGGCGAAAAACGCTTGGAGCGTGTGGGTGCGATCCCGCAGGTGCCGCAGATCGTCGTGCCGGGCTGCATCGACTTCATGGTGCACGGTCCGCGCGATCAAGTGCCCGAGCGCTTTGCCGGACGCCCCGCGTATTATCACAATCCAGAGTTCACGTTGATTCGGGTCTTGAAGGATGAGATGGCGCAGATCGGCCACCTCATGGCACGCAAGCTCAACGGGGCGCGCGGACCAATCGAGGTGGTGGTCCCGACGCAAGGGTTGTCTATCCCCAACGTGCCCGGCGGCCTATTCTGGGATCCCGAAGCGGATGCCGCTTTCCTCGACGCACTGCGCGCCGATTTGCGATCGGATATTCCGATCATCATTGTCGAAGATCACGTCAACTCGATCAGCTTTGCCGATCGGGTGGCGGATGAATTTTTGAAGCTAATGACCACCTGACCGTGTCAGGCCGGGCAAAGCGAGGAATCTCTGCCGTCAAGGCGAGACCCCTCACTGCGCTCGGGGTGACACTGCTAATCTTTCAAAACGAGGTGAATCCAATGAGTGACAATGGCCAGAAGAAGTTTCGTTCGTATTGCATCGCCGATTTGACGTATGTGGACATTCAGGAATACCTGAAAGAGAAGGACACCATCCTCATTCCAATGGCGAGCCTGGAGCAGCACGGCCCCCATCTGCCGCTGAAGACCGATACCGTGACGGCGGAAGAAGTGACGCGGCGCGTGTGCGACCAGATCGAAGTGCTGCACACGCCGGCGCTGTGGTGCGGTTACTCACCACAGCATATGTACTCGCCCGGTTCGGGGCGCGGCACCATCACGCTGCGCGCGGAGACCTTGTTGAACTTGATGTACGATGTGGCGCGCAGCTGCATCCATCACGGCTTTAGTCGCATCATCTTCATCAATGGCCACGGCTCCAATGTAAAGGTGGTCGATCCAATTTTGCGCAAGCTGCGCTATGAAACCGGCGCGCTGATCGGTTTTGTGAAGCCGTACATGGAGAACTATGTGGGCCTCCTCGAAGGTCTGATGGAAAATCCGCCGCTGGAGACGCCGGGTTGGCACGCCAGCGAGTTGGAAACCTCGCAGATGCTGGCGCACGATGTGGTGGAAGGCACGAACTACGTGCGCATGGATCGCGCGGCGAAGACGCTGGCCCATATCCCCGACTTCCTGCCCAAGACGTTTGCCAAGAAAGACGGCATGCCCGATGTGGAATTCGACGGCTACAAGTATTTCACCTTCCCGATGGACCATCACGAGTTCATCGAGTCGGGCACGATCGGCAATCCGTTGCGCGCCACCGCCGAGAAGGGCGAGGAAGCCTTCCGCCGCTACTCCGATCACTGTGCGCGGGGCATTCTGGAATTGATGAAGGTGCCGGTGGAAGTTCACAATCGTGAGTTTACCGGTCGGGTGTGGTAATAATCGCGTCATTGCGAGCGTCCTGAGCGGCGCAGCGTCTTTTGCTGCGAAGTCGAAGGACGCGAAGCAATCTCATTTCCATGCGCAAGGAGATTGCTTCGTCGCACATCCTTCGACTTCACTTCGTTCCGCTCAGGATGCGCTCCTCGCAATGACGGTATAAACGGGAGAGGTCGCTAACTCACTGCGCGGGGGCATCACATTTAGGAGGCCGTTATGGCTAAAGTCGCGATCATCGGTGCGGGCAGCATTGTATTTTGCAAGACATTGATCCAGGACATTCTATCGACACCGGGCTTGCAGGATACCGAATTCGCGCTGATGGCCCCCAGCACGACGCGCACCTCGCAGGTCGAGGCGTACGTCAACCGGGTTATCAAAGCGAACAACTTACCCGCGAAGGTGTGGGTGACGACCGATCGGCGTGAGGCGCTGAAAGGCGCGAAGTACGTCATCGCCACATTTCAGGTGGGCGGCGTCAAAGGCTTTGAGTACGATTACAAGATACCGTTCAACCACGGCGTCGATCAGTGCATCGGCGACACGCTGGGGCCGGGCGGCATCTTCCGCGCGCTGCGCAGTATTCCCGTCGCCGTGGACATGGCGAACGACATGAAGGAACTGTGCCCGAACGCGCTGCTGCTCAACTACGTCAACCCCATGGCGATGGTGTGCTGGGCGCTCGGCACAACGGGCATCGAGTTCATCGGCCTGTGCCACGGCGTGCAGACCACGCTCGATCTGATCGCCGGCTATGTGGATGTGCCCAAGAGCGAGATCGATTACTTGTGCGCGGGCATCAACCACATGGGCTGGTTCCTGCGCATCGAGCATCAAGGCCGCGACCTGTATCCACTGCTGCGACAGCGCTTTGAACAGCCAGAATACTACGTCAATGAGAAAGTGCGCGGCGAGGTCTTCCGCCAGTTCGGCTACTTCATGACCGAGTCCACCGGCCACCTTTCGGAATACGTGCCCTACTTCCGCAAGAATCAAAAGGCGCTCGATCTGTATTGCGACGAGCCGGGCTTTGGCGGTGCGACCGGCGCTTACTACAACTGGTGCGCGTACGTCGCAGATAAGTACGAGAATCAGGACATCCTGGCGGCGTACCCTCCCGATCTGCCACCGCGCAGCATTGAGTACGGTTCGTACATCATCGAAGCGATGGAGACCGGCAAAGTCTTCCGCCTCAATGGCAATGTCGTCAATGGCAACATGATCAGCAATCTGCCGCCCGATTGCTGCGGCGAAGGCCCGGTGTACGTCGATCGGTTGGGCTTGCACAAGACCGTTGTCGGCAATCTGCCGTCGCAGTGCGCGGCGTTGAACATGACCAACATCAACGTGCAGCGGCTGACCGTCGAAGCGGCGCTGGAAGGCGATGTCGAAAAGATTGTCATGGCCTGCGCCATGGATCCGCTCAGCGCCGCGACGCTCACGCTGAATGAAATCCGCGAGATGGCGAGCGACCTGCTCGAAGCCGAGAAGCAGTGGCTGCCGCAGTTCGAAGGCAAGGTCATCAAACCCACGCCGACAATCGTGATCCCGCAGAACGTGCAGCGCGCCAGTGCGCCGATTGATCCGGCGCTGGCGATCTTCGCGCGCTTTGGCGAACTGGCGTCGTAACATCACCTCACCTCTGCCTCGACAGGTCGGGGACAAGATGCACATCCAACACGATTGGCACATCGAATTTGACGAAGAGCGTTACATTGCCCAAGTCGGCGGTAATTTCACCAAACTGCTGGTGCGGCCAGGTGTCCGGGCCGATTGGGAAGCCGCGCTGGCAGATGCCCGTGAACTCGTCGCGCCGGCTGCCGCGTGGGATACGTTTCCGATCAAGGAGTTCCGGCACGAGCGGTTGACGCTCGCCAACGGCACCAAAATCGGTGGCGGGCCGGTGGCGACAGTCGTCGCGGGCGCCACGGATCTGGTCGTTGGCGTTTGCACCATCGGCAGCGCGATCAGCCGCCGCATCTCGGATCAACTGCAGGGCGGGCAACGTCTCCATGCCTGGTTCCTCGACGAACTAGGCTCGTGGGCGGTTGATCAGGTGCGCCAGCAGTTGTGTCGCCAGGTCGAAGATGATGCGATCGGGCGTGAACTGCACGCCAGTGCCTCGCTCTCACCGGGCGAGTCCGAGTGGTCGGTCGCCGAACAAGCGGTGATTTTTTCCCTGGTGGACGCGCGCGAGATTGGCGTCACCTTGACCGAGTCCTTGGTCATGTCACCCGTCAAATCGCTATCGCTGATTATGGGCATTGGCCTTGGCCCGCTCGGGGTCGAGGGTGCAAGCAACTGCGATTTTTGCACGATTCGCGAGCGTTGCAGCTATCGTCGTCTCCGTCTCGCCCAGTAAGCGGCAACGCCCAACACTTCACTCAAGGAGCAGCCACGATGAAAGAAGAACTGGTTACCGCCATCGCCGAACTGAACGAAGAGGAGGCGATGAGCCTGGTCCACACGATGCTGGACGCAGGCGAAGACCCGCAGGTCATCCTCAACGCCACGAGCGAGGCGATGCGCATCATTGGATCGCGCTTCGACGAAAGAGAATATTTCCTCCCCGAACTGATCATCGCGGGCGATTTGATGAAACAGATCGCCGAGTTGGTCAAGCCCAAGCTGGCAACCAAGGCCGCAACGACCAAACCGCTTGGCAAGATTGTCCTGGGCACGGTCGCCGGTGACATTCACGACATCGGCAAGGATGTGGTGGGCTTCATGCTGGATGCCAACGGCTTCGAGGTGCATGATCTGGGCGTCGATGTTCCGGTCGCAACGTTTATCGCCAAAATCCGCGAAGTGCAGCCTGAAATCGTCGGGCTGAGCGGCTTCTTGACGCTGGCGTTTGAGCAAATGAAGATCACGGTTGAAGCGATCAAGGAAGCCGGGCTGCGCGATCAGGTCAAGATCATGATTGGCGGCGCAATCATGGACAGCGAGGCCGCCCAGTACGTTGGAGCCGACGCTTACGGCGCTAACGCCACCGCCGCGGTGAAAATCGCCAAATCCTGGACAGGGGGAATGTAGCCATGACTGATAAATCGCCGCAAGAACTTTATGATGAACGTGTGCAGCGCATCCTGGCCGCGGCCGCCCTCAAGGTGCCGGATCGCGTGCCAGTCTTTGGCCCGTATCAGAAGTATCCCTACAACTTCGGGGGCATCACGTTCAAAGAAGCGATGAACGACTATGCCGCGGCGCGCGCGGCCTGCCACTCATTTACGGATTACTTCCAACCCGACGCAGACTTTGGCCCGATTTTTGCCTATCCCGCGAAGGCCATGGAAATCCTCGGCTGGAATGCTTTCAAGTGGCCTGGTCACGGGCTGGGCGACGACGTGATGTATCAGTACGTCGAGGGCGAGTACATGTCGGACGAAGAGTACGACGAGTTCATCTTTGACCCGTCCGACTTTATGCTCCGCAAATGGGCGCCACGCCAGTTCAAGTCCATGGCAGGCTTCGCGAATATGATCCCCTGGCGGCGCTTCATGTGGTCGGGCTGGATGAATCTGCCCTTCTTCTGGTCCACGCCCGAATTTCAGGAATCCCTGCGCACCATCACAGCGGGCGCGGAAGAAACCAACAAATGGTGGGCTTCACAGTTTCAGTATTGGGGCGAGGTCAAAGACAAAGGCGTGCCCATCGCCTACGCCGGCTGGGACTGGCCGCCGTTTGATATTCTGGGCGATACCGTGCGCGGTACGCACAAGATCCTGCCCGACATGCGCCGCCGCCCCGGCAAGCTGCACGATGCGCTCGAAATCGCCACGAAAATCTTCATCGAGTATGGCTCGGGGGCCGCGGGCGCGCCGCTGCCGTTCTGCTGGGTCTGGGTACACAAATCGACGCGTGAGTTCATGTCCGACGCGCAGTTCGCCGAATTCTATTGGCCCTATCTGCGCAAGGGCTTGCTGGGGTTGGTCGAGAAAGGTGTCACACCCATCATCTATTGGGAAGCCGACTTCGAAAGCCGGTTGAAGCACATCGTGGACGTGCCCCCGGGCAAGATCATCTATCACCTCTCCAACACCAACTATGAGAAAGCCTACGATGTGCTGAAGGGCACGACGGCGCTCATGGGCAACGTCCCCAACATCATGCTGCACAGCGGCACGCCCGATGATGTGCGCGGCTATTGCAAGAAGCTGATCGACACCATCGGCAAGGATGGCGGCTTCATCATGGACACCGCCGTCATGCTGGATGAAGCCAAGCCCGAAAATCTGAAGGCGATGTTTGACTTCACGCGCGAATACGGCGTGTATCGATAAGCCACCCACCCGATCGGGTTGCCAGCCCGATCGGATCAACTCAACAAGGAGATCGCCATGAAAGTTGGATGTTTTGCCTTGATCGATCCGTTCTCGATTCTGGAGCATCAACTCGATCGCATTCGAGATTGGGGCTTCAAATATGCCGATATTACCGACAGCACCGACGGCGGCAGCATGGGCGTGGAATATGGTTTCGCGGCCGTTGCCAGCCTCGATGCGAATCCCTTCGATCTCAAGCGCATGTTCGAGAGTCGCGGCCTGACCATCACGTCCTACTGCGCCCACGCAAATCTTCTGGACCCGACTGCGCCATGGCGCTTTGGTACGATGCAGGTCATCAAAGCGGTGCGCAATGCGGCCGCCATCGGCGTGAAGCACGTCATCACCTCGGAAGGTGATCCCAAGACCGAATTCGGCCACAACCTCACCGAGAAAGAAGCGCTGTTCCTGATCCGCGAGCGGCTGTATGAGCCGCTGCGCGTCGCGGCCGATCACGGTGTGAAGATTTTGTTGGAACCGCATGGCAAGTACACCGACTCGATCGACTACATGGAGAAAATTCTCGACCTGTGCAACTCGCCCGCGTTGGCGGTGAACATGGATTCGGGCAACTCGTGGTTGGGCGGCACTGATCCGGTCGAGATGGTAAAACGCCTCGGCAGCAAAATCGAGCACGTGCACTGGAAGGATTGGCCGGCGGAGATGGAAGCCAATCGGGGCAAGATGTTCGGCGCGGGTATGTCGGGCATTCCGCTCGGCACGGGCGTGGTCGACATCAAGGGCGTGTACAACGCGCTGGTGGAAGTCGGCTATGACGGCTACACGACGCTCGAAATCGCAGGCGATGATGCCGTGAAGCAGAGCTATGTGTATTTGAAGTCGTTGGGCGCGGAGTAGTCTTCGCCGACGCATCCTGAGCGGAGCAGCGCTCTTTGCTGCGAAGTCGAAGGATGCAGACCGACACTCATTGGCTAGACGCATCCTTCGACTGCATTCCGCCTACGGAATTCCGCTCAGGATGCTGGACAACGAAATCTAAACTCACTAAGGAGCGATGAACATGGGACGACCGGTAACTCTCTTCAGTGGTCAGTGGGCCGACTTGCCGTTTGATACCTTCTGCGCCAAGGCCAAAGCCTTTGGCTATGATGGTGTCGAGATCGCTTGCTGGGGCGATCATTTCGAAGTGGATAAGGCGCTCAGCGATGACGGCTATGTGCAATCGCGCTGGGACATCCTGAACAAGCACGGCTTGAAGTGCTTCGCCATCAGCACGCACCTCGTCGGGCAGTGTGTGTGCGATGACCCCATCGATGAGCGGCACAAGGGCATTGTCTCCTCGCGCATTTGGGGCGACGGTGATCCGGAAGGTGTCCGTCAACGGGCGGCCGAAGAAGTCAAGAATACGGCGCGGGCTGCGGCCAAGCTCGGCGTGAAAGTCGTCAATGGCTTCACCGGCTCCAAGATTTGGAAGACCGTCGCGATGTTCCCGCCCGTCTCGCCGGAAATGATCGAAGCGGGCTACCAGGACTTCGCCGATCGCTGGAATCCCATCCTGGATGTATTCGACGAAGTCGGCGTGAAGTATGCGCTGGAAGTTCATCCGTCTGAAATCGCTTACGACTTTTGGACGGCGGGCAAGGTGCTGGAAGCGATTGCTCATCGCCCGGCCTTCGGCTTCAACTTCGATCCTAGCCACTTCTACTGGCAGATGTTCGACCCGGCCGAATTTGTCTACGAATACGGCAAGAACATCTATCACGTCCACGTGAAAGAATCCGTCCGCAATCTCAACGGCCGCAACGGCATCCTCGGCTCGCATTTGCTCTTTGGCGATCCGCGTCGTGGCTGGGACTTTGTTTCGCCCGGACGCGGCGGTGTGCCGTTTGAGCGCATCTTCCGCGCGCTGAACAGCGTCGGCTATGAAGGGCCGCTCTCGGTCGAGTGGGAAGACAACGGCATGAATCGTGATCAAGGTGCGCCTGAAGCACTGGCGATGGTGCGCCGTCTCGATCTGACGCCGTCGAACGTGGCCTTCGATGCCGCGTTTGCTTCAAAGAATTAGGATAGCAGAATGTCTGATGAACGGGGCAGCCAGACCGTGACGGTTCACCTCGCCTATGGGCGTGAGGGCCTCACGCTGGATTTGCCGGAGCCGATCGATGTGGTGGCGGCCCCGTTCGTCCCTGCTTTGCCCGATGAAGCTGATGCGCTCCGCGCGGCCCTGCGCCAACCGATCGGTTCACCGCCTCTCGCGGCGCTCGTCAAGCCCGGCGATCGGGTGGTGGTCGCGCACAGCGACATCACGCGTCCAACGCCCAACGATCGCATTCTGCCGATCGTGCTGGCCGAGCTCGAAGCGGCTGGTGTAGCGCGTCAAGACATCACACTGCTCAATGCGCTGGGCACGCATCGCCAGCAGAGCGAGGCAGAATTGTGCGGCATGCTGGGCGCTGAGATTGTCGATCACTATCGGTGTGTGCAGCATAACGCCTTTGACGATGAGCAGCTGGTATCGTTAGGAATGACATCGCGTGGCCATCCGGTGCGGCTCAATCGGCACCTCATGGAAGCGGATGTTAAAATACTCACGGGCTTTATCGAACCGCACTTCTTTGCCGGATACAGCGGCGGCCCCAAAGGCGTGTTACCCGCGCTGGCGGGCACGGAAAGCGTGTTCACCAATCACGGCTACGAGATGATCGCGCATCCCGCGGCCACGTGGGGCATCACGCACGGCAATCCCATCTGGGAAGAGATGCTCGAAATCGCTTTGCTGGTGCAGCCGGTTTTCTTGCTGAACGTGACGCTCAACACCCGGCAACAAATCACCGGCGTGTTCGCGGGCAATCTGCAACAAGCCCATGCGGCGGGCTGCGCAAGTGTGCGCGAGCACGCGATGGTCAAAGTGCGCGAACCGTATGATGTCATCCTCACGAGCAACAGCGGCTACCCGCTCGATCAAAACCTGTATCAAACGGTTAAAGGCATGAGCGCGGCCAATCGCATCGTGCGTGACGGCGGGGCGATCATCATGGCGGCGGCCTGCGCAGATGGCCTGCCCGATCATGGCAAGTACGCGGCGTTGCTGGCCGAGGGCGGATCGCCGCGCGGCGTATTGGACCTGCTGGCCCGGCCCGGTTTCTGTGAACACGATCAATGGCAGGTGCAGCTTCAGGCTCAGATTCAACTGCGCGCGGCGGTGCACGTCTACAGCGATAACCTGACGGACGAGCAAATTCAACGCGCGTTATTCACACCCTGCCGCGATCTGCCTCAGACGGTGGCCGCTTTGCGTCAGCAATATGGGCCGCGCGTGTGTGTCATGCCCGATGGGCCGCAGACGATTGCCTATTTTGAAACAGTCAGTCCAGCGATTGAAATCGCACCTTAAGGGCGTTCCGCCGACCGTCGGCCTACGCCGACGAAGCCCCGCCCACGCAGGTGGGCGATCAGCCAACGGCTTATCAGGCGCGACTTCTAGTCGCTGGCCTGTCTGGATTCTGGATTCCCGCTGACCGCGCGCGGGAATGACCCGCACAGTATTTCACATTCAACTTCTAAAGGAAGGTCACCATGGCTGAAGCTGGTTTCACTAAAATGACAGGCGCGAAGCAAGCAGGCGACGCGCCCGAGGTCGGGGTCGGGATGTTGGGCTATGCGTTCATGGGCAAAGCGCATTCCAATGCCTATAAAAAATTGCCGTACATGATGTATCCGCCGGTCGCGATTCCGAAATTGATCGCGATCTGCGGTCGCAATGAAGAGGCGGCCCAAGAAGCGGCCCAGCGTTATGGCTATGAAGGCTATTACACCGACTGGCGGCAGATGTTGAAAGACGATCGCATCCAGTTGTTCGATAACGGCGGCCCGAACAACGCGCACGCCGAGCCGTGCATCGCAGCGGCACAAGCGGGCAAGCACATCATTTGCGAGAAGCCCATGGCACGCACCGCCAAAGAAGCCGCGTCGATGCTGGAGGCCGTGACTAAAGCGGGCGTCAAGCATGCCGTCGCGTTCAACTATCGCTTCGTGCCAGCCGTGCGGTTGGCCAAAGACCTGATTGATGCCGGCAAGTTGGGGCAGATCTATCACTATCGCGCCACCTATTTGCAGGAATGGGTTATGCCGCATTACGGCACGCCGATGATCTGGCGGCTCAACAAGGAAGCCGCGGGCAGCGGCGCATTGGGCGATCTGGGCGCGCACATCATCGATCTGGGACGCTTCCTCGTCGGCGAGCCACGCCGCGTGAACGCGATGGCGCAGACCTTCATCAAGGAACGACCCGGCGCGGATGGGAAGATGCAGCGGGTCGACGTGGACGATGCCTTCGTGTCGACCGTTGAGTTTGAAAACGGGGCCATCGGGACGGTGGAGGCCACGCGCTTTGCAGCCGGCCATAAGAATCACGGCTGCTTCGAAATCAACGGCGAGAAGGGCAGCATTCGCTTCGACTTGGAACGCATGAATGAGTTGGAAGTCCTGTGGGTGGGTGAGGAGCCGAAGGAAACGCAGGGCTTCCACCAGATCAGTGTCACCGAAGGCTATCACCCGTTCTGGTCCAACTGGTGGCCGCACGGGCACATCATCGGCTGGGAGCACACCTTCGTGCACGAGATCAACCATTTGCTCGATGCCATCGTCAACAACAAAGACGTGGCGCCTTTCGGCGCGACCTTCGAAGACGGTTACAAGAACGCCGTGATCTGCGATGCGATTCTTGAATCGGCAGGCAGCGGCCGACGCGTGGATGTGAAATACTAAGGCCGGGCAATCAATTAATATCGGACGGCGGAGGTTGGAAGTTGGAGATTAGACTTCCAACCTCTGTTGTCTAGCGTCAGACCCTCACTACTCATCATGGAACAAACCATCCCATCCGCCGCGCATCCCATCCGGTTGTCGCAAGTGATGACGGCCGGCATGTTGTGCATGTCGCTGCTGGGCGCGGCGACGATTTATTACGGGCCGACGTTGATCTACGTCGCCGAGGAGTCTCGGCAATCCGTGGCAACGGTTGGCGCCGTGCTGGCCATTCACGGCGTGGGTTTCTTTTTCAGCACGCTCACCGCCAATCGCCTGGCGCGGCGTTTTGAGATGCGGCGCAGCACGATCATGGGCTGCGGTTTCGTCGCGTTGGGAATCCTGGGGTACATGCTCCTGCCTTTTCCAGCCAATATCTTCTCCGCATTTCTCGTCGGCTTCGGCGCAGGGACGTTGGAAGTGTTGCTCAATCGGTTGGTGGAACTGCTGGCGGGCAATGAGCCTGGCGCAGCCCTGACGCGTTTACATTCGACCTGGGGCGTGGGCGCAGTCGCGATTCCGCTGGTCGTGGCGATCGTGGTGCAGCTGGGTTTTAACTGGCGTTTCGCCGGCGTGCTCTTGCTGATTTACCTGGCGCTGTGTGTGGCTGTTGTTCTGCGCTGGCCGGAATTCAAAGTCGATCACGGCCCGGACGTCGATTGGCGCACCGTGCCCTGGCGATCGATTCTGATCTTCATTACGATGTTCTTTGTTTACACCGGCGTGGAAACCGCCGTCGGCGGCTGGGCCACGACCTTCTTTGCGAAACTGGGCGAGGGCGTGTTCCTCGGCGCATTAGCCACTTCGTTCTTCTTCCTCATGATGACCATCGGACGCTTCTTGTTCGGTTCACGGGTCGATCGGCTGGGCTTCGCCCGCACAGTCCGGTTGAGCAATTTGCTCGGCGCGGGCGCACTGCTATTGACCTTCTTTCCGTCCCTCGCGCTGATCGGCTTTGGTCTGGCCGGACTTGCGCTGAGCGTCGTCTTTCCGACGATGCTGGCGTGGGCCGCGCGGCAGCATCCTGATCTGCGCGCGCAGATGACCAGCATTTCGATTGCGTCGGCCGGATTAAGCAGCCTGTTTGTGCCATCGCTCATCGGGGTCGCCGTGGCCACGATCGGGGTGTGGGCGTTAACACCGATCCTCGTCGTCACAGCGCTGGCGGTCGTCGGCCTGACTTATCTCGAGCAGCGGCGCGACACCGCTGGCTAATCGAATTCCGACCTAACCCATCACAGGAGAATTAATCATGGAAAAGTACGGCTATCGATTTTCATTTGGGCCCTGGAACATTCATGAGGGCGCGGATCCGTTTGGGCCGGATGTGCGACCGAGCCTCACCTTCGATCAGAAGCTCGAGTTATACAAGCAAATGCAATTTGATGCGGTGCAGTTTCATGATGACGATGCCGTGCCCGATCTCGATCAGTTGAGCGCCGCGCAGATTCAGCACACCGCGCAGCAACTGGCGCAGACGCTCAAGGATAACGGCCTCTTCGCCGAATTCGTCGCGCCGCGCTTGTGGTTTGATCCGCGCACGGTGGATGGCGGCTATACTTCGAACAACGCGGAACATCGGCGCTACGCCATAGAGCGCACGTTCAAGTGCATCGACATCGCGCAGGCATTGGGCGCTGATCTCATCGTGCTGTGGCTGGCGCGCGAGGGGACGTATATCCGCGAATCCAAAGACTCGGTGCGCTCGACCGAATTCTTACTGGACGCCGTCAATCAGATGTTGGCCTATCATCCCACCATGCGTTTTGCGATTGAGCCTAAACCCAATGAGCCGGCTGATCACGCCTACATTCCCACCATCGGGCACGGGCTGGCCTTGTCTTCACGCACCAGTGATCCAAGCCGCGTCGGCGTGCTGGTCGAAACCGCGCATGCCATTCTCGCCGGACTGGATCCATCGGACGAAATGGGCTTCGCGCTGTCGTTCGACAAACTGTGGAGTGTACACCTGAACGATCAGAATGGTCTCAAATACGATCAGGACAAAGCCTTCGGCTCGGCCAACCTGCGCCGCGCCTTCGATCAAGCCCTGATTCTCGACGACCATCGCTATTTCGAAAGAGGACTCGTGGGGTTGGACGTCAAGGTGATGCGCACTCAACAGCCCGAGGGCGCGCACAAGCACTTGCAGAACAGCATGGCCACCTTCTTGCGCCTGATCGAACGCGTCCGCAGTCTGGATCGAGCCCGGGTTGCCGAGTTGATCGCCGTTCGTGACTACGAGGAACTGGATGCCTTGATTCTCGCTCACCTGCTGGGCCGCTAGCAGTGTCTGAGCTGAACCAAGATCCGATCTTCGTCGCGGTCGTGATTGCCTTGCTGGGCTTCCTGATCGGTATGACGAAGGGCGGATTCAATACGCTGGGCGCGCTGCTCACGCCGGTGCTCAGTCTGGTGTTGCCGGTCTCTACGGCGGTCGGTGTCTTGCTGCCGATGTTGATCGTCGGCGATGCGTTTGCCATCTACATTTACTGGCGCGAATGGGATGCGCCACTCGTGCGGAGAATGCTGCCGGCCGGAATCGGCGGAGCGCTCATTGGCACGTATCTGCTCGCGGCGATGTCACCCAATGCGCTGCGCGTGGCACTGGCGATCTTTGTATTGCTGTTGGTGGTGTACAAATTGGCGAGCGATCGGATTGCCCGGCTGGCTTACCAGCCCCGCCAGTGGCATGCGCCGGCGGCAGGGGGACTGGCCGGCGTCGCGTCGGGGATGTTCAACAATGGCGGTCCGCCGTTCAATTCGTACTTGCTGCTGCAAAAGCTGCCGCCGCGCCTGTTCATCGCCACCACGGCCCTGTTCTTTGCCATTCTGAATCTGGTCAAAGTGCCCGGCTTCTTGTATACGGGTATCCTCAACGTGCCGCTGTTGCTATCGTTGTGGTGGGTCTTCCCGTTTATTCCGCTGGGTATCTGGGCCGCGCGCTGGATCGTCACGCACATCAACCAGCAGACTTTTGAATGGGTCGTCATCGCCTTGTTGATCGCTTCGAGCGTGATTCTGTTCTTACAGAGCCGCTAGAGCGGTTTCTAAGTTGATTGATGGTCTTGAGCTACGTCATGCCCGAGTGCTTCTATCGGGCATCCAGTTTGATAAGCTTTCTGGATTCCCGCTTAAGGCATGCGGGAATGACAGAGCCGTAAATCAAAGTGGAATTTGCTCTAAATCCCGTGAGACGATAAGGTCGCTGAACAAGATTTTACCAGCCCTAACTTCAAACCGATTAAGATAACGTCACATCCAATGGAGGGGACACCATGAAACGATCTGAAATCAACGCCATCATCCGCGAAGCCGATGACTTCATCCGCGCCCACGGCTTCCACCTGCCGCCGTTCGCGCATTGGACGCCGGACGAATGGCAGACCAAAGGGCCGGAAGTGCGCGAGATCGTCGATCGGAAGTTGGGCTGGGATGTGACCGACTTCAATCTCGGCGAATATCGAAAGACCGGCTTGCTGCTCTTCACCATCCGCAACGGCAACGTCAAAGATCCGAACAGCAAGCAGTACGCCGAGAAGATTATGATGGTCGACGTCGATCAGATCACGCCCATGCACTTCCACTGGCACAAAGCGGAAGACATCATCAATCGCGGTGGCGGCCAGCTGGTCATTCAACTCTACAACTCCACACCTGCCGAAGGATTGGCCGATTCCGACGTGACCATCAGCACCGACGGCGCCCTGCGGAAAGTGCCGGCCGGTGACTGCGTTGTGCTGAATCCCGGCGAGAGCATCACCCTGCCGGCGTTCTGCTATCACAAGTTCTGGGGCGCGCAGGGCAAGGTCATGGTCGGCGAGGTTTCGGCCGTCAACGACGACGACACCGACAATCGGTTTTATGAACCGCTGCCGCGCTTCTCAACCATCGAAGAAGACGAGCCGCCGTACTATCTGTTATGCACCGATTATCCCGATTACTATCGATCCGGACAAAATTCGTAGTTTGCACATTCCCGTGTGCGAACGGCACAGACAGGTCTGGAGCCATCATGATTCCACTTCGCCGCGTCATCGTCGCCGGGCACATCTGTCTGGACATCATCCCCGATGTCAGCACGATCGAACCGAGCGTCTTCAACGCCAACTTCCGCCCCGGTCATTTGCTGGAAGCGGGATCGGCCACGCTCTCGACCGGCGGCCCGGTCTCCAACACCGGCCTGGCGCTGCACAAGCTGGGCGTGCCCGTGCGCCTCATCGCCAAAGTGGGCGATGATTCATTCGGGCACGTGGTGACGCGCATCATCGACGCCGTCGATCCCGATTTGCTCAGCAGCATGGAACTCGATCCGCAGGCCATCACGTCGTATACGATTATCATCAGCCCCCCGCACATCGATCGGATCTTTCTGCACTGCCCGGGCGCCAATCACGAATTCGGCTCTGCCGATGTCAGCGACGATCAACTCGCGCAGGCCGATCTGCTGCACTTCGGTTATCCGCCCCTGATGCGCCGGATTTATTCCAACGACGGGCGCGAACTGGTCGATCTGATGGGCCGCGCCAAGACGCAGGGCCTGACCACCTCGCTCGATCTGTGTTATCCCGATCCCCATTCGGAAGCCGGCCAGATCGATTGGGTGGCCTTCTTCCGATCGGTCTTGCCGCACGTCGATGTTTTTCAGCCCAGCCTGGAAGAGCTGCTGTTCACGCTGCGCCGCCAGACGCTCGATCAACTTTCCACGGGCGGCAGCGTGGTCGATCAGGCGACGCCCCAACTGCTGCACGACCTCAGCGATGAGTTGATCGCGCTGGGCGTGAAGATCGTGTTGATCAAGCTTGGCGCGCGCGGGGCCTATCTGCGCACGGCAAATGCCACCGCGATCGATCAACTCGGCCGGGCTGCCCCAACCGATCGGTTAGCGTGGGCCGATCGAGAAATCTGGGCGCCCTGTTTCGACGTCGAAGTGATCGGCACCACCGGATCAGGCGATGCGACCATCGCCGGTTTCCTCAGCGCTTTCCTGCGAGACAACTCGCCCGAAGCGGCGATGACGCTGGCCGTTGCCGTGGGCGCGTGCAACGTGGAAGCGCCCGACGCACTGAGTGGCCTGCGTTCCTGGGAAGATACGACGCAGCGCATCGCACAAGGCTGGCAACGTTTGCCGGTGGCGCTCGACGCGCCCGGCTGGATCTTTGATACACAATTTGATTTGTGGAGACATGACGTTTAACCGTGGAGGAATACGACATGGATGGCAAACTGTATCGTTTACGCGAATTCATTCGCGCCGAAGATGGACGTAGCCTGATCGTCGATACAAGTGGCGGCTTGTCGCTAGGTGTGTTGCCGGGGCTGGAAGATTTCGGCGCAGCGGCCCGATCGGTTTTACCCGTGGTCGACGGACTGGTGTGCAGTCCGGGGCAGCTGCGGCGCATCTCCAATCGCACGCGCGGCGAAGCGAGTCTGCTGGTGCGCATGGATTGGACCAACACGCTGCGCGGATCGGACTTTGTGCTGCCGCCTGCCAGCACGCAGCGCTTGCCACTGCTCACCATACAGGATGCGCTTGATCTGGGCGCGACCGCGCTGGTGAGCGCGTTCCTGTTGGGCTATGAAGAAGAAGTCGAAGCGGCCTGCCTGCGTCACACCGTGCAGTGGGCACTGGAGGGCAACACGCTTGGCTTGCCGTTAATCATTGAAGTCCGTGCTACTGGCCCGCGTGTCTCGATCCACGACAAAGCGATCGAGTTGGGCGCGTCGTATGCGTTGGAGGGCGGTGCGGATGTGATTGTGATTCCGTATCCGGGTCGCAAATCGCTGGAGACGATTGCCGCGATGGTGAGTGTGCCGTGGTTAATCAAGCCGAGTCATTTTGAGAACGCAACGTCGGAGTTGGAAGAAGCGATCGGGTTGGGGTGCGCCGGGTTGTGGTTCGATCACGCGGTGTTTGCCTTATCGAATACGGCGGACGTGCTGCAAGAATTCGCGACGCAGCTGCATCAGCTGATCAAGGCAGAGTGAGGCGACTATGCACAACGGACTAGACGCGCGCATAGCAAGATTATTCAATCGGCAGGGCGATGGCCGCGCAGTCTGTGTCGCCGCCGATCATGGTTATATGAGCGACGTGACGCCGAACGTCGTGAAGTTGAAGTCGATCATGGAGGCCGTGATTCGCGGCGGGGTGGACGGCATCTTGATGAGTCCCGGTCAGGCGATGCGGCTTGCGCCGTTGTTTCAAGGGCGCGCTGGCCCGGCATTGATCGTGCGCGCCGATTGGATGAACATGCCCCGATTGGGCAGTGCGAATGTGACCAATGCGGTGCCGCAGCGCAAGCTGGCTCATCAAAAAGTGTTGACCGCCGAGCAGGCTCTCTCGCTCGGCGCGACGGCGATTACGATTTATTTGTTCCTCGGCTATGGCGATGAAGTTGAAGCAACAGGTATCGATTCGTGCGCCAAGTTCGCAGCGGAATGTCGTAAGGTCGGTTTGCCATGCATCATGGAGCCGCTGGCTGCGGGTGGCCAGATCACAGGCGCGAATGTTGTGGAAGCGCTGACGTTGGGCGCGCGTATTTGTGTGGAGATTGGCGCGGATGCGTTGAAGATTCCGTACACGGGCGATGTCGATTCGTTCAAGCATCTGTGCGATGTGTCGCAAGTGCCCGTGCTTGTGCTTGGCGGAGCCCGATCGAATAACGAGCGCGATGCGTTGGAGTTGTTTGCCGAAGGGCTGGAGGCCGGTTGTCACGGCTGCCTGATGGGCCGCAACGTCACCAAGTCGCCCGACCCCGAAAAGTTATTACGCCAACTCTGTCAGGTCGCACACGAGGGTTACACGGTCGACGAAGCTCTGCGCGGCGAATGCTGGAGCTACACGCGTCTGAAAGCGGCCGCGAGCAAATGTACCGGTTGCCAGTTGTGTGTCACGGCCTGTGTCGGCGCGCACGATAGCGGCGAATTCGGCACCCACCTGGCGCGGCTGCACATTGATCCGGTGGCGCTCGGCCAGCACAAGGTCATGTTCTGCACGTTGTGCAAGAAGTGCCTCGAAGTGTGCCCGACCGGCGCGCTGAAATGGCATGACGCGACGGGCGCGGTGGAATTGATCGTGGAGAAGTGCACCGCTTGTGATAAGTGCGTGGAGATTTGCCCGACGAAGGTGATCGAACACAGCGACACAGGTGTGCGCTTCAACGGCACGGAACTGTCGTGGTATCCGATCGTGTGTGATCTGTGCGGCGGCGATCCGGCCTGCGCGCGCATCTGCCCGACCGACGCGATCTTTATCGACGAACGCAAACGATTCCCGTAGAGCGGGCAGCCCCACACTTGCACCCACTGCGTGGGCGCAGTGCGGTGTGCCCGCAGGTGACGCGCTTCGCGGGATGCGTCACCTGCGGAGAGGACGATAGAATGAATCCAACACAACGCGGTTACTGCAACCGAATGCTACGAATCGATCTTAACACTGGCTGTGTCTCCACCGAGGTGTTGCCCGAAGCAGCACTGCGTCCCTTGCTCGGCGGCAAGGGACTGGGCGCATATCTGATGATCAACGAGCAGCTACCGGGAGTCGGGGCACTGTCGCCCGACAACAAATTGATCTTCAACGTCGGCCCGCTGACGGGTACGACCGCGCCCACCGCCGGCCGCTTCGGCAGCACGACGAAGAGTCCGGCTACCGGCACGTACTCCGATGCGTATTGCGGCGGCTACTTTGGCCAGACGATGAAGTACGCGGGTTACGATGCCATCATCGTGCAGGGCGCGGCGAGTGAACCGGTCGCGATCGAGATTGACAATGATCGGGTTGAGATCAAATCTGCGTGCGATCTCTGGGGCACGACGATTACGGAAGCCACCGAACGTCTATGGCACACCTACGGGCGCGACTGGCAGTCGCTCGTCATCGGGCCGCCGGGCGAGAAGCAGACCAACATTGCCAGTATCTTCAACGATACCCGTGCGCTGGCGCGTGGCGGCGTCGGCGCCGTGATGGGCGCGAAGAACGTGAAAGCCATCATC
>JBGSPW010000005.1:0-24920 GCA_041738395.1 Thermoflexales bacterium | reverse complement strand
AGCCGTGCGGGCGCAGCAGTTCGAGCGGGCCGTGAGTGAGTACGAAGCCGCGCGCCGCCTGGGCGTAGAAACCGCCGCGCTGTATGCCAACCTGGGGCGCTGCTACAACCAACTCGATCGCTATGTCGATGCGATCGATCTATTGGAAGCCGGCGCACGCAAGTATTCGTCCGACGCGGCCTTGCACACTCAACTGGCGCTGGCCTATCTGGGCGCCGAGAAATTCTCGCAGGCCATTCAAACGCTGGAACTGGCGCATCAACTCGCGCCGGACAATGACGACCTGGCGCTGCTGCTCACCAACATTTATTTCGACCTGGGCCAACAGGTGAAGGCGCTGCCGATTCTGGAACAACTGCATCGCCGCCACCCGGAACATGAACTGGTACGTTATCGGCTGGCCGTGGGGTATCTCATGGCCGATCGGCTGCGCGAGGCCGAAAAACTAATCAAAGATTTGCAGCGCGCCAATCCCAAGTTGGGCGAATTGTCCTTCTTGCTGGGCGTCCTGCATCGCAAACAGGGCAACACCCGGCAGGCGCTCAAAGATCTGCAGGCCGCGGTGCAGCGCGTGCCGGATCATGCTTTGGCCTGGTACGCCATGGGCGAAATTTTCATGGCGCAAAAGAAATGGCGTGAAGCGATCGCTGCGTATGAAAAGTCGGCCAGCGCCAATCCGCGCGACGCCGATCCGCATGCCAAGCTGTGCCTGTGTTACATGGCGTTGAATAAACCGACGGAGGCGGCTGCCGCGTTGCAGCGCGCGGTGCAGATCGATCCGAATAATCAGATGGCGTTGGGGATTGCGGCGGAGTTGATCAAATAGGTCAAACTGGTCTAACGGGACAAGACGGAAGCGTAAGTTCTATGGCAGTTCCGGCGTCACCTCTTCGCCGCGCGTCCAGGCTCTGAGGTAGGGCTGCGGCCACACCTGCCCGCGCCGCATGATCCAGTCGCCGGGGAAGGTGGGTTGCGAGATGCCAAAGTGGACGTGGGGCGGCGTCAGCGTGGCGTTGCCGGTGTGGCCTGAATAGCCGATGATTTGCCCGGCATGGACGCGCAGGCCCGCTTCGATGCCGTCGACGACCGCCGAGAGATGTGAAGCATGATAGCGTATTCCATCGTCGCCGCTGATCGTGACCCAGAGGCCGCCGCGATACGCGCCATCGTTGGTCTGGCGCTCCCAGCGATCGACACGGCTCACTTCGTCGACGACGCCATTGGTCACGGCGATCACCGTGCTGCCAATCGGGGTGAAGATATCGGCCGCCGGATAATCGTGATGTTCGTTGGCGTATGACGCAATCTTGGGCGGTTGAACTGGAAAGTAATAGCGTCGATCGGGTGTTACCCACGGTTCGAAGGTGGGAGTCGGCGTAAAAGTCGGAGTGGGCGATGGCGTCGTGGTGGGCGTGAGAGTGGGTCGAGGCGTCAGCGAAGGTGTAGCCGTCCGGGTGCGCGTCGGCGCAGATGTGAAAGTGGGTGAGGCCGGTCGCGTTGGCGTGTTCGTGACGGGCGCGGGCAGCGACGGCGCGCAGGCCGTGAGCAGCAGGTTGATGAGCAAAACGGCCAAGCTGAGTGCGATGAGAGTGCGCTGAAAAAATGTCAAGGTTTTCCTTGATCGATCAATTCATGATGGCTGCACGCCATTATACCCGGCACTGGGCCGGGCCAGTGAAACAGGAGCGAAGCATGGCCGCGTCATGCCCTTATTGCCACAATCCATTGCGCGCCAACGCCCGGTTCTGCGCGCGCTGCGGGCAGCCCGTTCCAGCGGCCGCGCTTATCACATCAGTGCGCTGCCCGTCACCGTTTTCATCGATCGCGCGGGCCTGATTCGCGCAATCCTCATCGGGCAGCAACAGAAACAGGACTTTAACGACCAGGCCGATGAGCTGTTATAGTCGGTTGCACCGCAGGACCAGCCGATCATTCAGGTCGATGTTAAACTCAGCAGCATCAAGTTCAGCACGTTTTTGCAACAGGAGATACCGCCATGTCCCCACGTCATTTAGCGACATTACCCATGGGCCATACCCTGGGTCAGGGCCGTTACCTGGTCATCAACAAGTTAGGCAAGGGCAGCTACGGCGCGGTCTATCTGGCGCGTGATCTGCGCTTGGGCCAGCGCCAGGTGGCGATCAAGGAACTGTTGGAGCCGTCGCCCGAAGCCCAGGAGTTATTCCAACATGAAGCCCTGTTATTGGCCACGCTGAATCATCCGGGGTTGGTGCGCGTGCTGGACTTCTTTAGCGAAGGGCGCAGCCAGTATTTAGTGATGGATTACATCGAAGGGCGCGATCTGCGTGAAGTGGCGCACGCGGCCGAAAAAGCTCGCCAGCAGCTGCCCATCCAGCAAGTGTTGGAATGGATCAGCCAGGTGTGCGAAGCCGCGGCGTATCTGCATTACCGCACCCCGCCAATCGTACATCGTGACATCAAGCCGGCCAATATCCGGCTGAGCATGGAAGGCCGCGCTATTCTGGTGGACTTCGGTATTGCGAAGGTGGACCCCAAGACCACGACCATCGTCATGGCGAAGGCGGTGTCGGCCGGTTTCTCGCCGCCCGAGCAATACGAAGGCGGCGGCGGGACGGATACGCGTTCCGATGTGTATGCGCTGGGCGCGACGTTGTACTCGCTGCTCACGCTGAAAACCCCGCCCGATGGCTTTGAGCGCTTTATCCGTAAAACGCCGGTCATCTCGCCCGCCCGTTTTAATCCGGCGGTCAGCGCCGTACTGGAAGAAGTGACCTTGAAAGCCATGGCGCTGGAGGCCGTCGATCGCTACCTGGATGCGGCGCAGCTGCTGCGCTCTCTGAAGGCGGCTACCGGGCCGTTGGAGCCGTCACCCGCCCTAGCGGCTGTCAGCTCCGCGCCGGCCGCTTCCGGTACGAAATGCTGGCGGTGCGGCAACCTGTGCCGCCCCAATGCGCGCTTTTGTCCCAAGTGCGGAGCGTCGACCGGAAGTATCACCACCGCACCCATGTGTCCCGCGTGCGGCGCGTCCCTGCGACCCGGCGCGCACTTTTGCAAGCGCTGCGGCGCCCGCCTGGAAGCCGAGGCATCGACGCCGCGCGTGTTTGACACGAATCCGCATGTGACACGCGGGGCACAGTACGTCCAGACCGGGCAGTGGGCACACGCTGTCGACGAGTATGAACAAGCCTTGAAGGACGGACTGAACAGCGCTCCCTTGTACCTCGATCTGGCGCAGGGGTATGCGCAGCTGGATCGTCCTGATGAGGTCATCCGGGTGTTAGAAGAGGCCCTGCCTCGCTATTCCCAGGAGGTCGCTCTCCATACCCGGTTGGCGCAAGCTTACCTGGATGCGGGAAAAACCGTGCCGGGCCTTCAAATGCTGGAGCGGGCCTGGCGCCTGACGCCGGACGATGATGCGCTGGCTTTGCAGCTGGCCCAGACCTGCTTCTACTCTGATCAACTGACGCAGGCCGAGCGCGTGCTGCTGACGCTGCGCCAAAAACGTCCCCAGCAAGCCGATTGGTCTTTTTGGCTGGGCATGGTTGCGCTGAAACGTGGTCAGTCCGAGCAGGCGCTCAAACATTTTAAGCAGACCATCAGTTTGGCAGACGATTACGCGCTGGCTTATTACTTTGTCGGCGATATTTATCTGACCGGAAAAAAATGGCTGGAAGCGGCGGCGGCCTATCAGCGCTGTGCCGAAATCAATCCGGCTGATGCCGATCCCTACATCAAGCTGGGGCAATGTTATCTGGCGCTCAACCAGCCCACTGAGGCGGCCACGGCACTGCGCCGCGCCTTGCAAATCGATCCCGACAATGAATTGGTGTGCGCACTGCTGCGTCAACTGTGAAGTTGGACGCTTCGCGTGGCAGATCTGGGCAATCTCGATGGGTATTCAATCTCTCAAATTCTAAGGCGAACCATGACACTGACTTCCGGACAAATTCTTCAATCTCGTTATCGCGTGATCAGCCTGCTGGCGCAGGGCGGCTTTGGCGCAGTGTATCAGGGCTGGGATGACAACCTGGGCAAGCCCGTGGCCATCAAAGAAAATCTGGACACCTCGCCCGAAGCGCAGCGGCAATTCCAGCAGGAGGCGCGGATTCTGTCCAACCTCAGCCATCCCAATCTGCCGCGTGTGACGGACCACTTCTTCATTCCCGGCTTCGGACAATATCTGGTGATGGACTTCATCGAGGGTGAAGATTTGCAGGCCATGCTCGATCGCACACGGCACCCTTTGCCGGAAGCACATGCGCTGGCGTGGATCGATCAGGTGTGTGCGGCGCTGGAATACCTGCATGAACAGACGCCGCCGATCATTCATCGCGACATCAAGCCGGCCAATATCAAGATCACACCGCAGGGCAAAGCGGTTCTGGTGGACTTTGGCATCTCCAAGATTTACGATTCACAGTTGAAGACGACGTTGGGCGCGCGGGCCGTGACACCGCCCTATTCGCCGCCGGAGCAATACGGGCAGGGCAGCACCGATCCGCGCAGCGACCTCTATGCTCTGGGGGCGACACTGTATACGCTGTTGACCGGGCAGGAGCCGCCCGAAAGCGTCGATCGCGTGTCTAATGGTCTGCAACTCACGCCGCCGCGCCAGTTGAGGCCGTCGCTATCACCGCAGATCGATACGGCGATTGTGCGCGCCTGCGAGGTGAACCGGACGCAGCGGTATCAATCGGCGCGAGAATTGCGGCAGGCGTTACAAAACCGCTGGCCAGTGCCGGTGTCGCCTGTTGCATATACAACCACGCAGGCTGTGCCGCTCGCCAGACGGTCGCCCAAAATGAAGAAGCTGCTGCTGGGCATGGTCGTGATCATTATAGGGATTGCGATCATCGTGCCGATCGCTGTCGTGTCGATGCTTAATAAACCGGCGACACTCTCAGCTTCATTGCCGACAGCACTGCCAGTTGCGACATCGACTGCACTGCCGACTGCGACAGCTGCACGCGTGACTTCAACGTTACATCCCCCGTTTTTGCCCAGCTCCACACCCGATGAACCATTCTTTGCCGAACTGGGACCGATTGGCTACTCGGTTCAGGGACGCCCGCTGACAGTCTATCGTCTCGGTACCGGCCCGATCAAGCGTGCGCTGATTGGAGGCATTCATGGCGGCTACGAATGGAACACCGTTGATCTAATGACAAAGACATTGGAATACTTGCGCGCAAACCCTGATGTTGTGCCGCCCGCCGTCACGTTGTACATCCTGCCGAATGCAAACCCAGACGGCTATGCCGCTGGCACGGATGCCCTCCACGCGCGGGTGAACGCGAATGGGGTCGATCTGAATAGCAACTGGGATTATCAGTGGGCGATGACGGCCACGCACGACACGCGGCTAGTCTCGGCGGGCACTGCGCCTTTCTCGGAACCCGAAACCGTCGCCATGCGCGACTTCATCGTGGATCAGCAGATCGAAGCGATGGTCTTTTACCACAGCCCTCTTACGGCCGTCTTTCAAGGCGCGGGTATTACAACCTCGAAAACCGTCGAACTGGCAAAATTGCTGGCGAAAGCGACTGGCTATCGCTATTTGCCGGAAGGCGTAGCAGGGCAGATCACGACCGGCGATTCAATCGACTGGCTGACCGTCCAGGGCTTCACGGCCATTGAGGTTGAATTATCCACTCACCAAAATCTGGATTGGGAGCAAAATCTGCGTGGAGTGGGAGCCTTTTTGAACTGGGGTCTACCGGAGGCTCCTACTGCGTCACCGATAATATCGAGCCCAATATTCCATGTTGTTGTTGCGGGCGATACGCTTCCTGGAATTGCTCTTAAATATGGCGTGTCACTTGAGGATTTGTATAAGGCGAATGGCTTGAATTCACGTTCCCTGCTGTCGATTGACCAGAGATTGATCATCCCCGTTGAGTCACCAACACCAACTGCAATGCCGAAGGTAAGGGGTCAACCCATTCATGTGGTTGTCGCAGGAGAGTCGCTTTCTTCCATTGCGACAGCGTATGGCGTATCGGTTGACGTGCTGCTCAAAGCGAACGGCTCGAATTCAGATTTCATTATTTTTGTCGGCCAAGAACTGATCATCCCAACACCTTGAGTCACCCTTACGACTAGGCGGCAATGATTGTGTAACCCAACATCCATTCAGATCCAGACGGATCATTGACTGCGACACCTGCCAACAAAAGGGGCACCTCAGGCGCAATCAAATTTAGCTTATCAAAAGGCAAGGACCTTATATGCAAACACCCTGTACCCGTTGTGGAACCCTTATTCGCCCCAGCGTAAAGTTCTGCCGTTAGCCGTCACCCCTTCGCGCCACTGGGCGTGTGGTTTGTGATCTGGCTGTTAGTCCTATTGATCCCTTAAACAGGAGAGGAACATGTCTCAACCTATTTATTGTCCCAGCTGCGGTTTTGAAAATCGATCCAATGCCAAATTCTGCAAGCAGTGCGGCGCGATCATGGAGGCCGCTCCGCCGCCTATGCCGCCGGCTCAACCAGCCTGGTCGCCCGCGCCACAGTCCCTGGGGTCGCCATTCAACTCGCCGGCCGCCGGCACCGCCACGGCCTGGTTGGTCGCGCCGACCATCGGCCAGCGTTACCCGCTGAGCGCTTATACCACCCTCGGGCGCGGTGCGAACAATACCATCGTTTTGACAGATTCCAGCATATCCACGCAGCACGCCGTCATCACCGAGAACGGCGGCCAGTGGCAGATCAACGACAACAACAGTCGCAACGGCACCTCGATCAACCGGGCGCGCATCACGGCACCCTGCGCCCTGCGTTCCGGCGATGAGGTCATGCTGGGCACGCTGGCCTTTCGCTTTGAAACGAACCTGGGGCCGAATGCCAACGCGGGCGGCACCACCTGGATCGAACCTGCACAGTACCCCGTCCCGATGGGTCAGCCTGGCCCCTACGCTCAACCAGTGGGTGGCGCACCAATCCCAGACAATTCTCGTAACAAGGTCACCGCCGGCCTGTTGGCCATTTTGCTGGGCGGCATCGGCGCGCACAAATTCTACCTGGGCCAGCACGCGCAGGGCGTGCTGTATTTAGTGTTTTTCTGGACGGGCATCCCTGCGATTATCGGGTTGATTGAAGGCATAACCTACTTGGGGATGAGCGATGTGAGCTTTGTCCAGAAGTATGGCTAAGCGCAATGCTGTTGAGTTAGTGCTCACCCAGCTGCCCGCGCCGACGCGGACTGAGCGCCTTATCTAAAGCGTGGTTTGTGATCTGGCTGTCGGTGCGGTTGATTCCTTAAACAGGACAGGCACATGTCTCCATCCAACTATTGCCCCAGCTGCGGTTTCGACAATCGAGCCAATGCCAAATTTTGCAAGCAATGCGGCGCGGTCATGGCGGCGGCCGCACCCCTTGGATTGCCGCCCTTTGCGCCGCAGCCAGCGCCTTTGTTCCCGTTACCGGCCGCCAACGTCAGCGCGGCCTGGTTGACAGCGCCGTTGACCGGCCAGCGTTATCTGCTGAGCGCTTACACCACTATCGGGCGTGGCGCGGGCAATACGATTGTTCTGCCGGACTCCAGCGTGTCTACGCAGCACGCCATCATCACCGAGCACAACAGCCAGTGGCAGATCGACGACACCAACAGCCATAACGGCACGTGGATCAATCGGGCGCGCATTGCTGCGCCGAGCGTCCTGCGTTCCGGCGATGAGGTCATGCTGGGCACGTTGGCGCTGCGCTTTGAGATAAGCCTTGCGCCGGGATCCAGCGCGGGCAGCACCACTTTGATCGATCCCGCGCAGTTCCCCGCCCCGATCGGCACAGCTGGCTCCGCCGGTTCATCAGCTGGCTACGGCGCGCCACAGGCACGCGGCCGGATCCAATTGCCGCCCAACGAGCGCACCGATCAACCCCCGCCGGACACGGTGCGCACCCTGATCATCGTCATCGTGACGTTGACCTTCATCGGCGCTTTGTTGTCGTTTTTGGCAGTTGCGGCGATAGCCGCCGGCGTTTTGATCTGTCTGGGCGGCGCGGTGTGTATTCCGATCCTGCTGCTGGTGTGGGCGCCTTTTCAATTATTGTTTAACACTTTGCTGGGCGGGCTAAAAGACGACAAGCCGGTGACGATCGTCAATTTTCACATTGACGACGAAATCAGCGGCCTGCCTATGGACATCACGTTTGCGCGCAAGCACGGCATGGGTGGGGGCATCTCCCACAACGACGTGGTGGAAGTGTGGGGCAAACAGCAGGGCGGCGCAGCCATCATGGCGCGCAAAGTACGCGTCGTCGAGCGGCAGGGCCAAGCGACATCCATGTTTATTCCGATCAAAAATCCGTGGCCGGCCTGGGTGCTGCTCATCGCGCTGGCCCCGATCGGGTTGTTAGCCATCGCAATTTTCTCTAGGAGTTAAAGCATGTCACAACCAACACAATCCTCCAATCGAACCTGGCTATTGATCGTTATCGGCGTGATGGTCCTGGCGGCCAGCGCCGTCATCGTGATCGGGCTGGTGTTATCCCGATCGGTGACGCCGGCCCCGACGATGACGTCGGCCCCGACGGCGACGCCTTCACCTGCGCCGACGACCGTCTTGCCCACGCCCACGCTTGCTGCCACGCCGCTTCCCACCAGTGGATTTTTGACCGTGACACTGGTGCCGCCGCCGTCGCTGGCTGAGCTGGCGACCCAGTTCCCGGAATTAGCCGATATTTTGAGCGAGCCAGAATTGAACACGGTCTACAAGGATTTTCTGGTGGCCTATCAACAAGGCGGCGAGCAAGCGGCCATCGCTCTGGCCCGCCAGCGCGGCATTCTCACACCGCAAAATGAGATCCGCGCGACGCTGATTCTGGACGGCACTTACACCGCTGCGCTGCTTCAACAGCTGGAGTCCACCGGCATCATTGTCGAGACCGCTTACGAAACGCAAGTGGACATCGCCGTGCCACTGGCCGTGATTCAAAGCGCGATCGATTCCGGGCAGCCCGAGGCGGTTTTCAAGCAGCTGACCGAGCTGGAGCACGTCATTCGTGTCAAGGCTCCGCAGCGCAACTTCCCCGGTGCGGCAAAAGCTCGACCTTGGGCCGAGGGCGTGATCGGGCAGGGGGTGGCGCTGATCGGCGCCGATCAATGGCACGCGGCCGGCTTGACCGGGGCGGGCGTCAAAGTGGGTATTCTCGACTGCGGCTTTAAGGATTATCAGGATTTATTGGGCCGCGAATTGCCCGATCGGGTGGTGGCAAAAACTTTTGTGCGCGGGCTGGGCGACCCCCATGATTCCGACGAGCCGCATGGCACGGCCGTGGCTGAAATCGTGCATGAAATCGCGCCGGACGCCGAGTTGTATCTGGCGGATTATGGCTGCCAGGGGACGGCCAAGGGCGCTGCGGTGGAGTGGCTGTTGGAGCAGGGGGTGCAGATCATTTCGAATTCGACCGGCAGCCCTGAAGCTCCGATGGACGGCACCGGCAACGCCGTGGCGCTGGTGAAAAAAGCGACCAAACAAGGCGTGCTCTGGATCAATTCATCCGGCAATGAGGCCTTGCAGCACTATCGCGGCGAATTTACGGACACGGACCACGATCAGCTGAACGAGTTTGAAGGCGTGCGCGAAACCCTGTCGTTTGTCAGCGTTGAATCCGAGGCGGCCATTATTTTGCGTTGGGATGATTGGGCCACCGTCGATCAAGACCTGGATTTGTTTCTCCTCGATCAAAACGGTGACTCAATCGCCGCTTCCCAAGAGGCGCAAGCCGGGCAGCCCGGCGACGAGCCGGTGGAGCTCATCGAGTATTATGGCCTGGAGGCCGGTGAGCGTTATCGCGTGGCCGTGTATGCTGACCGAATCGATCGACCGGTGTGGTTGGACGTGTACATCGAGGGCAATATCGACGAAATGACGCCCGTGACGGCCGGGTATAGCCTGATTACACCAGCCGACGCGCGCGAAGCGATGGCGGTGGGGGCGGTGAACTGGGAGACCGATCAGGTTACGTCGTACAGTTCGCGCGGGCCTACCGACGATGGGCGCACCAAGCCCGATCTGGTCGCGCCGTCAGAAGTGGACAATGTCACCTATCGGCGTTTTGATGGCACATCGGCCTCAGCGCCGCACGTGGCGGGCGCGGCCGCGCTGGTTTGGGGCGCGCAGCCAGATTGGGATCGACAGCAGGTGTGGGATTACTTGGTCGACAACGCCCTCGATTATGGGCCGAACGGCCCTGATGACGAGTATGGCGCAGGCCGGTTGCAACTGGCGGCTCCGCCCGGTCAAGCCATCACCGCTACGGCCATGCCAACGCCGCTGCCCAGCGAAACGCCTACGCCCGCTCAAACGCCTATCGTCAGCATGACGCCCTCGCCAACCCTGCCGCCGGCCATCACGCCCATGGCTTCGCCCACGCCCGGCTCAACTGCCGATATCTCCCAATGGCTGGGCGTATTCATGATAGGGGGTGGACTGGTTTTATTGGTGGTGGTCATCATTGTGATCGCGCGCCTGCGGCGTCGGCCCGCGTCCGGCTTGCCGCGCAGCCCCGCGCCACAAACTCCGCCGTCTTATGCTCCGCCGAATTACCCGACGGGACCGGTACCAGGAACTGGCATGCCAACACCTTACACGCCGATCATGGTGGCTCCGTCGGCGGTATGTCCGCACTGTGGCAAGCCGGTGCGCGTTGGGGCAAAGTTTTGTGCGGCTTGCGGAAAATCGATCGCGCCCGCTGCGCTGCCGGTTCAATGGCCGCCAGGCCCGGCGACTCAGCCGCCCCAGCCGGGCACACTCCCACCGCCGCAAGTGCAAGTGTATTGCAAGCATTGTCATCAACCCTTGCGGGCCGGGGCAAAGTTCTGCGCGAAGTGCGGGACGCGGCAGTGAGCAGGTACATCATCTCATTTGAGGAGCGAATAACATGACCGTCGAATTATGGTATGGCCAAAAGCCGACGAACCCGGCCGAACAAGCCGTCTTGACCGATTTGTATGATTATCTGCGCGCGCAGCCGGAGCATTTTGTGCTGCTCACTTCCTTTCACGCCAGCGCCTCACACGAAATCGATCTGGCGATTTTGAAAGGCGGCGGCTGGTTTGTGACGGAAATCAAACATGTCTGGCAGAAAGTGGTGGGCGGCAAGAATGGAGACTGGAGGTGCATTGACCCGAACGGCGTCGTTAAGCCGTTGCGCAATCCCTTCCTGCAAGTGCGTAACAGTTACGCCAGTTTCCGCGACTGGTGCCAGATCAATCTCAAAGAGATCAGACCGCCCACGCCCCAAGCTCAAGCGATCGATCCCGCCGCCATCAAACCGCTTGAATACATCGTGTTGTATCCGCGCATTCCCGAAGGCAGCGAGATCACCATCGGCGATTTCCCGGTGCAGGTGATCGATTTGCCCAAGCTGCACACGGCGCTGAAGATCAACACGGTCAAGGACATGAACTTCACCGTTGAAGAGCTGCAAGCCATTCCGCGGCTGTTGAAGCTGACGCGTTGGCAGCTGGATCCGGTTCAGTCTTCGGCCGTGGAGTCAGCCGAACCGAATGCGCCGCGCATTCAGCCTGAGCCGCTTGACCCACTCCCTCAATTGAAAGTCGACAACAGCCGCCTGACCAAAGTTTTTCCTGCCGATTATCGGCCACCGGTCGTGCGGATGTTGGTCCCGCGCGAGCAGAGCTTTGCGCAATCCGTCTTCTACATTACCGAAAGTCCCATTTGCGTTGGGCGCGAGCCGGGCTGCAATTTCGTCATCAATCACGAATCGATCTCGCGCAAACATGCCGAGATCCGCTGGGATAAAGATCGCTGGATCGTGCGCGATTTTGGCAGCCGCAACGGGGTCTTCGTGGCTTACAACGGCGACCCCAACACCGAGCGCCGCGTCGAGCGTTTCAACGCGCTGAAAAATGGATCGATCGTGCGCTTCGGTCAGGTGAGTTTTACCTTCTTGTTGAACGAGAGCAAGTAAATCGCGCGCGGTTCCATCCGCTCAATCTTTTGAAAGAGGCCGCAAGATGCCGTTGACAACTGGCACCATTCTGATGAATCGTTATTACATCGAAGCACTGCTCGGCCAGGGCGGGATGGGCGCGGTGTATCGCGCCGTCGATCAGAATCTCAACCTGCGTGTCGCCGTTAAGGAAAATTTGGACGCCTCGCCGGGCGCGCAAAAGCAATTCGGGGTGGAGGCGAGCCTGTTGGCGCGTCTCTCGCATCCTAACTTGCCGCGCGTCACCGATCATTTCTTCATCCCCAATCAAGGCCAATATCTGGTGATGGATTATATCGAGGGTGAAGATTTGGATGAGATGGTCAAGCGCCTGGGCGTCGTGCAGGAAGAGTGGGCCGTGTCGTGGCTGCGGCAGGTGTGCGATGCCTTATCCTATCTTCATCGTCAATCGCCGCCGATCATTCACCGCGACATCAAGCCCGGCAACATCCGCGTGACGCCCAATGGCCAAGCCTTTCTGGTTGATTTTGGCATCGCCAAACTTTACGATCCGGTACTGGCGACGACCTTAGGGGCCAAGGCGGTGACGCCCGGCTTTAGCGCGCCCGAACAGTATGGCGGCGGCCTGACGGATGTCCGCTCGGATGTTTATTCATTGGGCGCTACGCTTTATACGGCGCTCACCGGGCAGACGCTACCGGAGAGCGTGCAGCGCATGGTCGGCGCGGCCAGCATTCGCCTGCCGCGCCAACTCAATCCGCAGATCGCGCCGCAGACGGAGTCGGCCATTCTGCGCGCGATCGAGGTTGCCACCGATCGGCGCTTTCAGACCGCTGCCGAATTTCGCGCCGCGCTGGCGCCGCAAACCGCGATCAACCTCCCAGTGAATCCACCGCCTCCGCCAACGGTTCCACCTGTTTCTCCGCCAACGCGCCTGCGTCGATCTTGGTTCTTCATCGGCGGAGTCATGCTGCTGCTCGTGCTGATCGCCGGCGGCTTGCTGCTGCCGAAAGCGCCAGATGTCACAGCGACACCAGCCCCGCGCACCGTGATAACCGAAGGTCCCGTCAATCCTGATGGCGGCGCACCGGTAACGCGACGACCCGTGACGGCCGCGCCCGTCGTCATCATCCCATCGCTTACACCACCGGCGACGGCGACCCCGCCGCGCCTCGCGTCCGGTGGACTCATCGCCTATGAAGCCGGGCCGGATGGCGCGTGGCAAATCTATTTGTCCGATCCCGCCAGCGGCAAAGTGTGGCGGCTGCCCAATCAGCCCGCCAACAGCGGCGTACCGGCCTGGCTGCCCGCTGGCGAACATATCGCGTTTCGATCGAATGCCAGTGGCAGTTGGCAAATCTATACCCTCAAGTTGGATGGCAGTGATTTGCGCCAGATCACTTTGGGCAGCGGAAATAACACTGAGCCGAATTATGCGCCCGATGGTTCACGCCTGGCTTTTGTGAGCGATCGCAACGGTAACAAGGAAATCTACGTCATGGACAGCGATGGTCAGCACCAGCGGCGACTGACCAACAACAGCGGCGCAGATGATGATCCGAACTGGTCGCCCACCGGAGAGTGGATCGCCTTTGAAAGCCAGCGCGGCGGGCGCATGGATGTGTATCTCATTCGCCCCGATGGTTCCAGCTTGACCCGTCTGACCGATCAGGGCCAATCCAATAGCACGCCGGCCTGGTCGCCCGACGGTCAGTGGATCGCCTTCGAACGCGAAGACGGCAGCGCGACGCACCTCTGGGTGATGGATAAACAGGGCGGCAATCAACGGCAGATCACGTTCGACGGCACGTACAACGTGCGCCCGGCCTGGTCGCCGACGGGCCGCGAATTAGCCTATAACTCCGATCGCGGCGGCCCGACGGAAGTGTGGATTGCGCCGTTGGATGGCAGCACGGCACCGCTGCGCGTCAGTGAAGGTGAGGGGTTCGATCCGGCCTGGTCGCGTCCCTGAAGAAAGGCTTGAAGTGTGATCGATGGGTAGATTAATCGGGTGGTTGTTCAGCGTGATGTTGCTGATCGGCTGTCAGACCCATGTGCTGCCGAGCGTCGTCCCGTCGGCGACGGCTCAGCCGACGACGCAGGCCGCGACTCACGCGCCGACACGCGCGCCTGTCGGCGCGCCGACGGCCACGGCGTTAGCGCCAATCGCGGCGGACACCGGGCGCATTCAATATCAGTTCCAGATCGATTTCGATCAGGCGCGGCGACAGGCGGTGGTGACCCAGACCGTGCGCTATGTGAATGCGACCGGTCAACCATTGGATGAATTGATGTTCGTGATCGAACCGCAGCGACAGGCGGGCGTGTTTCACTTGAACGATGTGCGCTGGGCCAACGGTCAACCACTTGAAGGCTACACACTGGACCAAGTGCGCCTGCGTGTGCCGCTGCCCGATCGGTTGGAGGCGGGTTCCAGTGTGAGTCTCGCGCTGCACTATGAACTGAGTGTGCCAGAGCAGGCTGCGCCGTTTGGTTTCACGCCGCGTCAGATCAACTTTAGCGATTGGTATCCTTTCATTCCAGCGTATCGCACCGGCGAGGGTTGGTTAATGCACGAACCAGGGGCCGTGGGTGAGCATTTAGTCCCCGATGTCGCGGATTATCGCGTGGCTATCCGGCTAGCGAATTCACCGGCCAACCGCGTCGTGGCGGCCAGCGCGCCCGCCGAAGTGAGCGCTGGTGAATACCATTATCAATTCGAGGCCGCGCGCAGTTTCGTCTGGTCGATCGGTGCAGATTATCAGGTGATCAGTCAGACGGTGGAAACGATCACGGTGACAGGTTACGTTTTTTCGGAACACCTTGAAGCCGGTCGAGCCGCTTTGCAAGCCACCGCGCAGGCCGTGAAGTTGTATTCGGATTTGTTCGCGCCTTATCCGCATCAACAGCTGTCCTTCGTGGAAGCGGATTTTCCTGATGGCATGGAATACGACGGGCTGTATTTTCTGGGGCGCGAATATTTCGAGTGCTATCAAGGCAATTCGCAAGGTTATCTCACGGCTATCGCCGTACACGAGACCGCGCACCAATGGTGGTACGCGCTGGTCGGCAGTGATCAAGCCTTGGAGCCGTGGCTGGACGAGGCGCTGGCGACTTACAGCGAGTCGCTGTTTTACGAGCACACCTATCCCGACCTGATGGAGTGGTGGTGGCAGTTTCGGGTGAAGCGTTTTAATCCCGCCGGACACGTGGATAGCACGATCTACGATCATGAAGGTTTTCGATCCTACGTGAACGCGGTCTATCTGCGCGGCGCGTTGTTTGTGGATGAGGTGCGGCGGCAGCTGGGGGATGAGGCGTTCTTGGGATTTTTGCGGGAGTATGCCATACTCTACAGCAGCCGTGTTGCCACGGCCGATGATTTGTTGGAAGTTATGCAGGCGCATGGCCCGATCGATATCAAGCAACTGAAGGCGACTTTCTTGCGGCAGTGATTTTGCCGCTGATGTCTGGAGATGATTCAATGACTATAAGCGCGGGTGGATTTCTAAACAATCGTTATCGTATTGTAAGTCTACTGGGGCAGGGCGGCTTCGGCGCAGTCTACTATGCCATTGACCAGAACATGAGCAAACCAGTGGCCATCAAAGAGAATCTCGATACATCTCCTGATGCACAAAGGCAGTTCTGGCAGGAAGCGCAAATTCTCTCCAATCTACGTCATTCCAATTTGCCAATCGTCACCGATCATTTCGTGATTCCAAGTATGGGCCAATATCTTGTCATGGATTACATTGAAGGGGAGGACTTACAGGAGAAGTTGGATAAAGCCGGTCACGCATTGCCCGAATCACAGGTGTTACCGTGGATTAATCAGGTGTGCGAGGCATTGATCTATCTGCATACTCAACTGCCGCCAGTCATTCATCGCGACATCAAGCCAGCTAATATCAGGATCACGCCAACGGGTAAAGCGGTGTTGGTTGATTTTGGTATTTCAAAGCAATTCGACCCGACGATGAAAACGACAATTGGTGCGCGTGCCTATTCGCCACCTTATTCACCGCCGGAGCAGTATGGGCAAGGCTATACAGATGTGCGGAGTGACATCTACGCGCTTGGTGTAACAACGTACACCCTATTGACAGGCCAGGAGCCACCGGAGAGTGTTCAGCGACAAGCCGGTGTGAAAATGATTTCTCCGCGCCAACTTGTTCCGGAAATTACACCCAAGGTTGAGTCCGCGATCTTGAAATCGTCGGAATTGGATATGACTCGACGCTTTCAAAGCGCAATTGAGATGAAGCTGGCACTGGCATCGACCAGTCCGCAAGGGCTTGCGCCTATGTGGGGCCTGATTGCAGGTGGGCTGGCAATCATTCTGCTCATCGTGGCTGTCATTTCAAGCGGAATGTTCAAAAGTCTGTCCATTCCTGTTGCGCCAGCAGCCACTTTGGCCGAGCAGCCGCCGGCTGTCGTCGTGGCCGTTGAGCCGACAGCGCCAGCGCTTGTGGCACACGTTACTCAAACACCGAAACCGACCTCAACTCCGCTCACGCCGACGGTGCTACCCGTGGCGGCGGCTAGTGAGGCACCCACCGCCACCCCGCCAGCCGAGCCGTTCATCAGCGTGCCCATGACCATCGGGTGGTCGTTAGAGGACCGCCCGCTGCTGGTTTATCGCCTGGGGTACGGGCCGCGCAAACGCGCCCTGATCGGCGCGATTCATGGGGGCTACGAGTGGAATACCGTCGACTTGATGACCGAAACACTTGATTACCTGGGGCGCAATCCCGATTTGATCCCGCCCGAAGTGACGTTGTACATTCTGCCGCTAGCCAACCCCGATGGGTATGCCGCCGGACGCGATGCGATCCATGGCCGGGTCAATGCCAACCAGGTCGACTTGAATCAGAACTGGGACTATAACTGGGTGCTGACCGCAACCCACGGCACACGCCCAGTGTCGGCGGGCAGCGCGCCTTTCTCCGAACCGGAGACACGCGCGCTACGTGACTTCTTCCACGACAATGAGATTCAAGACGTTATCTTCTACCACAGTGCCTTTACCGCTGTTTTCCAGGGAGCGGGGATTACAACTTCGCAGACAGTCGAATTAGCGAAATTGCTCGCACAGGCCACAGGCTATCGCTATGCGCCGGAAGGTGTGCCAGGGCAAATCACCACCGGGGGCGTGATCGATTGGCTGACCATTGAGGGTGTTAACGCGGTCGAAGTTGAACTGACCACGCATCAGGATATTGATTGGGAACAAAATCTGGCCGGACTGCAAGCCTTTTTGAAGTGGGACTTGCCGGAGACACCGTCTCCGCCGGTCGTCGCGTTTCCGCCGGGCGCTACCTCGATAGCTTACACGGTTCAAGTGGGCGATACCTTTTCGGAAATTGCCGAGACGTATGGTGTATCAGTTGAGGCCATTGCTCGAGCGAACAACATTGCCGATCTCAACAGTATTCAGGTCGGGCAAGTGTTGATCATTCCGTCGCCCTGAAGTGCAGGTCAACACCGATGATGTTGTTGACTCGTCATCTGCGAGACAGAAACCAATAATTCTCTGACGGCTTTGGATATCCGTCTATCGACTGTTTACTCGGAGGTCCTTCAGTGTCCCATCAACCCCCAGCCCTCGACATCAACACCACCATCGACGCCCTCGAACGCCGCCGCCTGGATCAAGCCGCGCCGCCCGTCCTGCCCATCTGGGGCCAGCTCGACGCGATGGCCTTCTGGCGCGTGGTGGCGCAGGCCCGTTTCTGGGATGCGGCGCAGGAGGCCGGGCGGCCCATCGACTACGAGCAATACATGGAAGATTTGATCACGGGCGCGCACGGCCTGAGCCTGCCCTTTGCTTATCTCATCCTGGGTAATCTCAAATCCATTGCGGTGTATGCGGGCTTGCAGGGCGATGGCGTGGAGGGGCTGCTGCGCTCTTCGCTGGAAGGCACCTTCCCCGGCATCGAACTCGCCGCGCAGCCGGAGAGTCGTTTGGGCAGCGCCACCTTCAAAGATCGGCAGATGTTGTCTGGCCGCCTGACGGGTATCCCGACGCGCAAGACCGGGCAGGCCGCTGATAGCGGCGCGTCGAAGTCTGCGCGGAACCTGCCCCAGGCGGAACAGATCGAGCGGCTGCTGCGCGGATTATTTGGCAGTGTGTGGGGCTACCTGGTGCGCGCCGCGCCCGTGCCGGAAGCGCAGATCGTGGCGCAGGCGCAGAACGGTTTCACTCAAATCGCTGCTGCCAAAAACCTGGTACATTATCAGGTTAGCGAACAACAGCAAACCATGCGCTCGATCAGCCCCACCGAACAGCAATCGGCTTCGCGCTCGATCAATCAGGATCAGACCAACCGGCAGGCCGAGTACGCCGTGGAACTGTTGGAACGCCAACTCGATCGCTTGAATCGCGGCAAGGCGCAGGGCATGTGGAGCACCGATGTCTTCTTCTTCGCCGACGATGCGATCACGCTCAATAAACTGCGGGCGCTGCTGCGCGCCATCTTTGCTGGGTCGGATTCCACGCCCGATCCCATCCGCTCGTTTGCCTGCAACCCGGGTGGATCACCTTTGCCGCCCGATGCGTTTTCCACGCTGTTGAACTCCGGTGAACTGGCGACGTTGTGCCAACTGCCCCAGGAAGAATTTCCCGGTTACGCCGTGCGTGATTACGCCCGCTTCGACACCGATCTCGTCGCGCCGCAGCACCCGATCACGCTGCCGATTCCGATCGGGCAGGTGATGGACGGCGCGCGCCCCACCGGCGATTGGCTGGTGCTGGAGACCGATGACTTCGCCAAGCACGGCCTCATCGCCGGGGTGACGGGCAGCGGCAAGACCAACACGATTTTCTATTTGCTGGACAAGTTGCGCGCACACAATATCCCCTTTCTGATCATCGAACCGGCCAAATCTGAGTACCGCCATTTGCGCAGCGTGGCCGGGCTGGAGCGGCTGCGCGTCTACACATTGGGCGATGAAACGGTCTCGCCACTGCGGCTCAATCCCTTTGAGTTTGAACCCGGCATTCATGTGCAGACGCACATCGACTATCTCAAGTCGGTGTTCAATGCCGCCTTTATTCTCTATGCGCCTATGCCGTATGTGCTGGATACCTGTCTGCACGAAATCTATCAGGACAAAGGCTGGGACTTGACCAGCGGCCACAATCGGCGCGTGCGGCCTGATGAACGCCAGCAAGTCCATCAATACCCCGTGTTCCCCACGTTGTCTGATCTGTATCGCAAGATCGATGAAGTGGTCGATCGACTGGGCTATGAAGAACGCATTCAGCAGGATGTCAAAGCCGGATTGAAGGCCCGCATCGGTAGTTTGCGGCTGGGCAGCAAGGGTCTCATGCTCGACACGCCGCACGGCGTTTCCTTCGCTCAGCTGCTCGCGCAGCCCACCGTGCTGGAATTGGAGCGCATGGGCAACGACGACGAAAAGGCTTTTCTCATTGGCTTGGTCTTAACGCGCCTGTACGAATATCGTTGGGTCGAAGCCCGCTCGGCGCACCCCGGCCAGAACGCGCTGCGGCATGTCGTCGTGATCGAAGAAGCCCATCGGTTGTTGAAGAACGTCTCGACCGAAGTCGGCACCGAAGAAGCCAACACCAAAGGCCAGGCCGTCGAGACCTTCTCCAACATGTTGAGTGAGATTCGCGCTTATGGGCAGGGCGTGTTGATCGCCGAGCAGATTCCCACCAAACTCGCGCCGGATGCAATCAAGAACACGAATCTCAAACTAGTCCACCGCATCGTCGCCGAGGACGATCGGGCGGTGCTGGGCGCGACGATGAACCTCGACGAAGGGCAGCAGCGTTTCGTGACGACGCTGCGCGCCGGGCAGGTCGTGGCATATGCCGAAGGCGCCGATCGATCTTATTTGCTGCATGTCCCAGAGGTCAAGCAGTCACTGAAGCGCGTGGTGAGCGACGATGAATTGAAACGGGAAGCGGCCGCGTGGCGATCGGTGCCGCCCTATACTTCGGCGCTGTTGGCTCGCCACATCCCGATTGATGTGCGCACCTCCGACGTGCGTGATTATGCCCTGGGCGTGCTGGGTCACGCTGAATTTCCAGCCGCGTTCGAACGCTACTTCTTATCTTTGTTGGAAAGTCCGCGTCTGGCCGTGTATGGTTACAGCGAACTGTGGCAAGTAATCAAACGTGCGCCGCAGCCGCGTGCGGATAAAGAAGTGAAGGCGATGGCAGCCTGGGTGATGGCGGAAGCGGTCAACGGCGTGCTGGCCGAACGCGGCCGCCGCCAGGCGTGGTTCTACGCCGTGACCCAGGAAATGGCCGAGACGCTGGTCGATGCGCTGGCCGACATTGCCGCGAATTTCGATAATCAAACAGCAGCGCTGGAAGCCTTGACGGCCAAGCACACCCCGGCCATCGAGCGCGTGCGGCAGCGTTACTTCAATCTCGTCAAGAACGCGCCCAAGCCGTTTGCCGGTTGTGATTTTTGCCAGGCGCCGTGCCGCTATCGGTTTGAGGTGGAGCCGTTGGTGAAAGACAAAGCCACGCAGCGTGAATTCGTTGCCGCCATCCAGCAGACCAAGAGCGACGATGAAATGTGGAGTAAATTGGCCGGGGCGGCGAAAGAAAAGGCCCTGCAAACCATCAACGAGCAGGCCGGGCCAGCCGCCGTGCAGGGTGTGGCGGTGTGCATTACGTCGCAGATCGGCCCACGGTTGGACTTTGCCAGTGGCAGCCAGAAGAAGATGACGCGGAACGTGAGAGCGGTGCTGGCAAAATGAGGTTTGACGCTTCCATCGTTCACCGTGAAAGAATTTGATCACACCTTGCATGATGATATAGCGCAAGGGTGTCTGAAATCAGGAGTCCGCACATGGCCGATGCCGTAACACCGCACGAGAAACAGATTGAGCAGCTGCAGCCTCAGATCGAAGGCGCACCTGAAGCCAGTTCCAAGCTGGCGGGCGCGGGAGATGCCTCGACCAGCGTCAAACCGTTGGAGTCGGGCAATGAAAACGAGAAACTTAAAATCGCCACGGCAGGTAGGGAAGTGGGTGGCACAACTGAGGCCAAGATCAATAAAGTGGGTGATGCGTCGATATATCCCGATGAGTCGTTTGTCGATAAACAGGGACGCCCCATTGTCGTGCGCACGCAGCAGAACGGTGATCTGTTCTATGTGCGTGCATATGATCAAAATGTAAGCCAGCCGCCGACAGACGGGGCAGGACCTGGTCAGGCTGGACGTGCAAATCTGCAACTTCAGCATGAGTCCCAGGACGACAAGGTTACAAGAGTGTTTCTTCAAGACATCCAGGCCACGCCAAGTTATCGAGAGGTTGGTGTTGGCAGCAAAATGAATGAAGCTGTTGAACACATTGCGAGGCAGCACGGTGCAAAAGAGATCTATGGCAACTTGAGTTATGCAGCGGAAGATGAAAGTGCAGTGCGCACATTCTATCAGCGTAATGGATACAGCTTCCGCCCTGGCACAGTCGGTGGAGAAGAAATATTCAAGAAGCTAAGCTGATTGGTCTTGCGCAATTGACTGCAATGGGCGGAGACACTATGCCTCTTATCATCGGACAACTTCTCAACAATCGTTATCGTATCGACATGCTGCTCGGGCAGGGCGGCATGGGCGCCGTGTACCGCGCCTGGGATGTGCGTCTCAACATTCCCGTGGCCGTCAAAGAAAACTTGGATACGTCGCCGGAAGCCGAACGGCAGTTTTTGCGTGAAGCGCAAATGCTGGCGCGGCTGTCACATCCCAACTTGCCGCGTGTGACCGATCATTTTGTCCTGCCAGGACAAGGCCAGTATCTAGTCATGGACTTCATCGCAGGCGAAGATGTGCAGTCGTTGTCGGATCGCTACGGCGTTTTGCCGGAAACTCAGATATTGCCCTGGCTGGCGCAGGTCTGCGACGCTTTGATTTATCTCCACGGACAGACACCGCCGATTATTCACCGCGACATCAAACCGGCCAATATTAAGATTCGGCCAGACGGGCACGCGCTGCTGGTCGATTTCGGAATTGCCAAACTGTACGATCCGCAACAGGGCACGACCGTGGGAGCGAAAGCCATCACGCCCGGTTTCAGTCCGCCCGAGCAGTATAGCGGCCACACTGACGCCCGATCGGATATCTATGCTCTGGGGGCAACGTTGTACACGCTGTTGACGGGACAAGCTTTGCCGGAAAGCGTGCTGCGTGTCGCACATCAACAGACCGTGACCAGGCCGCGTCAGGTCAATCCACAGATTTCGCCCAGCGTCGAGCAGACGATCTTGCGCGCCACCGAGATCGACACCGATCGTCGTTATCCTGATGCGACGTCTTTTCGCGCCGATCTGCTGCGCCAATCGACTCCAGTTGCTGTAGTTCCTTCCCCTTGGCGATTTGCACCACTCCTCGCCATTGCGGCAATCGCGCTGGTGATCTTGATCGTGGTGGTGGTGCGCTCCGTGGTGCCAGTGCTAACCGCACCGTCCACCACGCCGATCATCCCTGCGCCCGCCATGGCGACAGTCGCCGCGCCCGCTGTCGAGACCCCTTCTCCCTCCGCGCGAGTGACTGCCACGATCAAGCCGACCGTGACCAGCGTGCCTGTCCTGTCGGAATTGAAATATCAGTCTGTTTCACTGGACGCTATTGCTAATGCGTCGCTATCGGTCGACTATGCTGCGCCACCGATTGGCCAACAGACCTTGGCCGACATCCCGTTTGATTTGAAGCAGCGTGTCTTTAAGAGTCAGGCGCGTTCGTCACCCAACGACACTTTTCCCACACGGGCCGTGCTGGATCTGAACACGCCGCAGGCCGAGGCCGTGTATCTGCTGTTGACTGCGGGTAACGCCTTTACGCGCTGGAGTGGCAAAACATTGGGACGAGTGACTTTATATTTCGATCGAGCGGCGCCGTTTGAGGTCGATCTGGTGCTGGGACAGAATTTGCGTGAATGGCATACGGCCAGCAACGTCGTTTCAACTGCACCGGGTGTAGAGGAGGTGTGGCGCGGTGCGCTAGCCGGCTATCCCGATCTGGCCGGCACAATCGATCTGCTCACAATCGCCGTGCCGCCGGATCGGCGCGAGGCCACTTTGACGCGCCTCGAGATCGAAGATTTGTCGATCGACAATGTGGGTTCACGCGATCCGGCCTTGACGGCCAGCGGCGTTACGGTTGCTTATCGGTGACGCAACGCGGTGGCACGTTGACCATCGGATAAACGCCTTGCACGGCGCCAGCCCGATCGAGTTGAAGCCAGTTGGTATGGCCCCATTCGCGGGGCGCGCCGTTCAGCGCAAAGGGCGTGACGGCGATTACGCGCGGATCGTCGCACCATGGTCCCCAACCGTTTTCCGGCCAGAGCGAATAACGCCCATGGTTGCCGTTGAAAGCGAGATCCATAAATTGCGCAACGGTGCTGGCCTCGGGCCAGGTGCGCCCATTGTCCAAGGCTTGCACATCAACGCTTTCGTGGTGACGGTAGCCGGTTTCGGTGATCATGACGGGCAGACTGTAGACCCCGTAAGCCGCGAGCTTGAACAGCTCCCATTCATAACCGTTGACGCCGCGATTGTAAATGCCGTCGGGCGGCTGAAGATGATCGGGGTTGTGCGCGCCGTTTAACAAATCGATCTGGAAGGTTTGCTGCCACGGCCCCTCGGCCAGTGGCCCGAGCGGATAAGCGTGCGAGGCCCACACATCGATCACAGAAAAAACATCAGGATCGGCTATATGCATTTGATCGAGAAAGGTTTCGGCATCCAGATAAGTCATGCCATTGATGAAAGGTTGCCCGTTGGTGTTGGGCGTGAACGGATCGAGCGGGGCATTGAGGACCTTCACGAGCGGATCGGCCTGGTGCAACGCGCGGCTGACATCGATCAAAAAACGCGCATAGGCTTGTGGATCGGCTTGTCCACCCCATTCATCGCCATGATTGGGTTCGTTGCCGACGATGACGTAGTGCGGCGCGCGCGGCCAATGCAGATCGGCGCTGAAGCGCGCATATTGGGCGGCGATGCGGTCGTAGCTGCCGTTTGAATCAGCCGGTGGGGATGTCCACCAGCCCTGTGTCTGATCGAAGGTGGTGGCTAACCTCAAGATGGGGAAGAGGTGCAAGCGGGCGCATTCGTCCATGAACAGCTGCCACCGGATTGGATCGAGATCATCCGATCGGATCAGCTCAGTCACGTAGCCCCACTCGCCGACCAGATCGCGCGCATAGTGCAGGTGCGTCGGCCATAGAGACGTAGGCCAGACATTACGGCCATCATCCAACAATAAATGGATGCCCAATTTACCTGGTGTGGTAGGGGCTACGGTGGGCGGAAGCAAAGTCATGGTTGGAACAGGGGTCGGGATAGGTCGCAGCAGAATAACGGTCGGAACAGGAGTCAGGGGAAGCGTCGCAGGAACGACATTGCAGCTTGCCAGTAATGCGACGACAAGGCACAAACCCGTGTACCACCAACCTATTACAAACGAGGCGTGCGAACGAAGCATGAATACCATTTTACCTCAAAGATTCGGGATAGTAGTCCATTAACTACGTGTCACCTGTCACTACTACGGGACATGAGGTTAATGCCAGAATAGGCAGATAACTCAATTCGATTCACAGGGGGAACACTGATGCGCGACAAACAAACGCTTGAAGCCGTGGCCCGGATACTTGGGTTGATGGCGGCCACACCCAACTTGCGCGATCAGCCGCAGCCCGGTGATCGGGCCGGGGCTTTCACTCACTGGTTTGACGGCGGCGCGATCAACGTGGTGCATGACTATACCCTTTATGAATTTTCCGACGGCGCACGGGCCTTGCTGCCAACGCCTTTTCGTCACATTTTCCTGCAACTCCCGGATGGATCGCACTTGTCGTTTTCGTGGGAAAGGGGCGATCTGCCAGCAAGCTCTACCGCGTTATCGACCCCGGCACAGGTGCGTTGTCCGCGCTGTCAGCATGACAATGCTCCAGACTCGCGTTTTTGCAGCGAGTGTGGCGCAGCACTTCCGCAGCTTGCCGCCGCGCCAGTCATGTCTGGATCGGCTGGCA
>JBGSPW010000205.1:0-80917 GCA_041738395.1 Thermoflexales bacterium | reverse complement strand
GACTGGACGCGGCGCTGTGATCAACGCGATGGCCGCGATGAGCAGCACTAGCACGCCCACTACCCCGCCGATCACAACCGCGGGCTTGACACCACCCGATCGGGTTGGGGGAGCGGCCAGGGGTGTGCTGATGTCCGGCGCGGGAACCGCGGGAGGTGGAGGTGTGATCGGGTGCAGCGTGGGCGCGGCGGCTTCGACCGTATCTGTCGCGCGCTGTGTTCCGATCGCGCTCTGCGCCCCGCGCAAGGCATCGCGTAACTCGGCCATGCCGGCAAATCGATCGTCTGGACTTTTAGCCAGGCACTTCAACACGACACGTTCTACCACTTCCGGCATCGGATTGATCAAGACATGCGGCGGTGTGAGTGGATCGTTGATGTGCTTCAGAATGATGGCATAGGGCGTGTCGGCATCGTAGGGCGGCTGACCGGTCAGCATCTCGTACAGCACGATGCCCAGCGAGTAGATGTCGCTGCGCCCATCGATGCGCTCGCCGCGTCCTTGCTCCGGCGACATATAGGCCGGCGTACCGATGAGCGCGCCGCTGCTGGTCAGGCCGGTTTCATTCAGCAGCCGCGCAATGCCGAAGTCGCTGAGCACCGGCCGATCGAGGGAGGCGACCAGGACATTGGCCGGTTTGATATCACGATGGATCATGCCGAGGTTGTGGGCATAGGCCAGGGCATCGGCCAACTTAGCGATGATGTCCAACGTTTGCTCGATGGGCAGGCGCGTGCCGCGATCGGCCTGGTCTTGCAGCCGCTGCTTCAAGGTTTGCCCGCCTTCGATGTACTCCATCACCATGTAGTAGTTTTCGCCCTGCACGTCGAAGTCAAAAACCTGTACGATGTTGGCGTGGTGCAGTTCGGCGACGCTCTTGGCTTCGCGGCGGAAGCGGGTAATGAAGTTGGGGTCTTCTGACAGATGCGGATGCATCACCTTCACGGCCACGTAGCGATCAAGCCCCGGCTGATAGCCTTTGTAGACGTCGGCCATGCCGCCGCGGCCCAAGCGATCGAGGATTTGATATTTGCCCAGTGTTTGTCCGGTCAGGTCAGACATGTCTGTGCTCCTGGGAACTTCACTAAGTGCTTGCCAAAGAATAAGTTCCGCTGTACTCCGACTGGATGGTACATCCAGCCGCCGGATGTGACCATGCCTAGCGGAGCATGAGCAAACCGGGAAGTTGTTGTTTAACGAGCCCTAATGCCAATACTGTTTAGATAAGTCAGCAGAGGTGGCTCCCACGCCGCCGGGCATGGGAGCCCGGCCCGCTAACTAAACAGTATTGGCCCTAATGCTGAATCGCAGCCTTGCTTCAAGGCACGCCTCTAGTTTAACCTCAGACGCCGTGAAGCACAATACCCACGAGTGTAGTAGAAACTCATGGGTATTGTGCGCCAGGTCGCAGACTTCCGCAGCGCTCCGCGACACTTCGGCTGCCTGAACTTTAGATCGTTGGCGGTCCGTCAGCGTCTGACGAGGGGCGCGTACACCAGAGACACGCCCGGACACGTGACACTCCCGTAATTAGTCGCGCCCAAGCCGCCCGTTTCACGCGCGCGCAGCGTGTAGGCGTAGGAATTGCCCAGCCCGCTCGCGCTGCGCGGCCCGCAGGCCACTTTGAAGCCGTGACCAACCATCTCGCCAGGGATGTACATCGATGTCTGAAAGAAGCCCGCATGATAGGCCACCAGGCGGTTATCGAGGCTGATCGTCATGCTGATGACGTACTGCGACGTACTGGCCGTCACGTACAAGTAGCTCCACTCGATGTAGCAAGCGTTGCGGCTGCGGTCGGGTTGCGAACACGTCGCCGACGGGCTGTCGATGAAGGAGATCGCGGGCTGTTCGGCCTCAGTCGTCGATTGGATCTCGCGGCGCGCGCCATACGCTTCTTCGTTAATCACGGGACCGATCACGCCAGAAGCGCGCACAGCCAGCGCGCTCGCGCCTAGCACCAGACCGATCAAGATGATCCTGCTCAGCTGAGTGATATGCCATTTAGGTTGCATGCCATACCCCTCGCGTTACGGCATGAAGGGCGGGCAGTATACCGTCCCATAGTTGGCCGAGCCTAGGGCCGCTGAGTCCCTCGCCCGAATCGTATAGCCGTAGGCATTGCCCAGCTCTGGATTGCCGCCCGCACCGGGACTGCCGCAGGCTACTTTGAAACCCTGGCCCAGCATGTTGTAGGGCACGTACATCGAGGTCTGGAAGAATCCCTGGGTGTGCGCCACCGGCCCGAAGTCGTTCAAAAAGGCTGTCATGGTGATCATGTAGTTGGGACTCGCATTGACCGACAGATAGTACCAGCTGATGTAGCACGTATCCTGGCCGGGATCGGGCTGGTAACAAGTGGCGCTGGGCGAATCGATGAAGCCGATATTGGGCTGCTGGGGCGCAGCACCGTCGGGTGGCGCGGTAATCTCACGTACACTGTCACCCTGTGTTTCGCGGTTGACAATCTGTGGGCCGGAGCCTTGTCCCCACGCGACTCCGATTGCGATAAAGGCGGTCGCCAGCATCAGCGCCGCCAATGCCAGTGGCACAGTAAACTTACGCATGTCGTCTTCTCCCTTTTTAGCTGAATCCTCCCGAAGGCGGCTAACCCCCGGGGCAGGTATACTCTCGACGCGGTTCAGTGTCTTCCCCGCACTAACATCACCTCCTCTGTTAGTAATTCTTCTTCACGCGCTGCCTGAATGTTGACGGCGCACGCTTTGAACTCGGGAATCTTGGCCTGTGGATCGAGTGCATCGATCGTGAGCAGATTCGCCGCCGCTTCGACAAAGTGCATCGGGATGAAAACCACGCCCGGCGAAGTTTTGGCGCTGATGTTGACCCGCAGCACGATCGAGCCACGCCGCGACGACACGCGCACTACATCGCCGGGGTTGAGCGCCAGCTGCGCCGCATCGATTTCGTGGAGATCGATCAGGGGCTGCGGGAACAACGCATCGAGTTGTGAGTTCCGCGTCAGCGTGCCGCCGTGCCAGTGTTCCAGCAAGCGGCCCGTCGTCAGGATGAAGGGATACTCGTCATCGGTTTCTTCCGCGGTGGGGATGTGTTCGATCGGGATGAACTTGCCGCGTCCGGATGGGAAACTCTCGGCGAACAGGAACGGCGTGCCTGGATGAGTCACGTCGGGCACGGGATACTGCAAGCCGATTTTCTCAATCCGATCGTACGTGATGCCCTTCAGCATCGTCGCCACGTTCGCCATTTCGCGGAAGATTTCCTCCGGCTCTTCGTAATTCCAGCGGGCGGTGTTGGGTCGATCGAGACGGGCTTCAATGCGCGTCGCCAGATCACAGATGATCTCATAATCGGGCCGCGATTGGCCGCGCGGCTCGAGCGCTTTTCTCACACGCTGCACGCGCCGATCGGTGTTGGTGAACGTCCCTTCTTTTTCGGCGAACGGCGTGGCGGGCAGGAACACATCGGCGAATGCGCCCGACTCGTTGATGAAGATGTCCTGCGCGACGAGGAACTCCAACTGCTGCATATGCTCGCGCGTGACGTTGAGGTTCGGCTCGGTCATCATGGGATTTTCGCCCATGATGGTCAGCGCGCGCACGCCGCCGGGGTGCGCATGTGAAAGAATTTCAGTCGTGGTCAATCCACGTTTGCGGCTCAGTCCACCCGGTTCGATATTCCACGCTTTCTCCCACTGCACAGCATCTTCTTCTTTGTCGACGGGCATGTAGCCGGGGTAGAAGAAGGGCATCGCGCCCGCATCGGACGCGCCCTGCACATTGTTCTGCCCGCGCAACGGATTCAGCCCCGTGCCTTCGCGCCCGATGTGACCGGTGAGCAGCGCGAGATGAATCAAGCCCAGAGCACTGGCCGTGCCCGTACTCAGTTGCGAGATGCCCATGCCCCAGTAGATCGCGCCGTTCTTCGCGGTGGCATACAGGCGCGCCGCTGCGATGATGAGATTCCGATCGACGCCGCTGATCGCTTCCGCGTATTCGGGTGTGTACGGCTCGATCGATTTGACGAATTCCGCGAAGCCCTCAGTGCGCGCGTCGATGAACGCCCGATTGACCAATCCCTCTTTGACGATCACGTGCGCCAGCGCATTGAAGACCACCACGTTGGTGCCGGGCTGCAACGGCAGGAACAGCGTGGCGTAGTCGCACAACTCGATGCGGCGCGGATCGATCACGATCAATTTTGCGCCGTGCTTTTTGATCGCCTCTTTCATGTGCAGCGCGATGATGGGATGATTCTCGGTGGTGTTGGAACCGGTGACGATGAAGACATCGTTGTGGACGACTTCGGCGGCGGTGTTGCTCATGGCCGTGGTGCCCAGTGACTTGAGCAGCGCTACCACCGAGGCGGCATGGCACAGCCGCGTGCAGTGATCGATGTTGTTGGTGCGGAACAGCGCGCGGAACATCTTCTGCAAGAGGTAGTTGTCTTCGTTGGTGGCCTTGGCGCAGCAATACACCGCCAGCGCGTCCGATCCATCGCGCTGGTAAATGTCCACTAGCCGATCGGCGATGGTGTTCAGCGCTTCATCCCACGAGACTTCGCGCCACTCCGATCGATCGAAAGCCTGCGTGCGTTCACCCGGTTTCTGCGGCATCTTGCGCATCAGCGGCGTGGTCACACGCTGGGGGCTGTAGATGAAGTCGTAGCCGAAGCGGCCTTTAACACACAGATTGCCGTGATTCACCGGGCTGTCAAATGGCGAGGTGACTTTGTAAATGAAATCGCCTTTCAAATGCAGTTCGAGCGTGCAGCCGACCCCGCAATAGGGGCAGGTCGTGGCGACAATGCGATCGGGGTGCATGGTTTTCCTCCGGGGGTTGGCTTATCAATGATTGTACCCCAAGATTGACGCGGCACGCGACGGTTGCCTCTGCCACGCGTTCAGTTTATACTTCAGGGCATGACAGAGGCGGCGCTGGCGAAGATGAACGACTGGGTAGCGCAGTATGTGAAGATCGCCAAAGCCGCACTGCGCGGCAAGAAGCACTCGCTGGATGCTAGCGCAGATCGGCGTGACGGCGCGTATGACCAAGACGGCGGCGCAACGGGCCGCTCCGAAGAAGGCCGCGGCGACGAGTGCGGCGAAGAAGGCGTAAGGATGGAAAGACCTGGCAGGTTTCGATCTTCAGGAAAGCACAGCCAGATGATCGATCAGATTGATCATCACGGCGAGCCTGATCATCACCTGAAACCTGCCAGGTCTGATAGCTGCCCCTCGCCGGTAACGCCAGCCGTTGAGCGGCTTGGTCTCGAACGCGAGCCGGAAGGCATGTGAAGGATGGCAACCCGAATGTCGACAGATGTCGCGCACAAGACTGGGTGGCAGATCTTCGAGGTGGTCTTTTGCATTCCTTTCCTGGCTGCCATCGCCCTGCAACTGGCTGTGCCTCTCTCGCTCCCCCGCGGGTTCCTCACGCCAGCTATCATCCTTGGGGGCGCCGCCCTCATCATCGTGGGCGCGGCCCTCGTCGTCCTCGCGCGTCGGGAGTTTGCGCAGCATGGTCAACCAACCGACCCCGGACTTCCCACAAGCCAGATCGTTACCACGGGTGTTTTCTCTGTCTCAAGGAATCCCCTCTACCTCGGCGGCGTTGGCGTTCTAGTGGGGATCGCGCTGGTGGTCAATCTCCCCTGGGTGTTAGTGCTTCTCCTTCCGGCCATAGTCGCTTGCCACTTTATTCTCATAGCGCCGGAGGAAAGGCATCTCGCCACCAAGTTCGGCGAGAGATACCATTTGTACACCGCGACAGTACATCGGTGGGTTGGCCGCAAAAAGATATTGCACTAACGTAATGAGTAATGTCCACACCTACCCACCAGCAGGTAACGCTCACCGTGCAGCCCAGCGCCGCACACCAAAGAAGGCGCACAGTTGGCGATGCATCATCCGCCAAGACAATGGCGAGTCACATCGAGGCCAAGACGTCACATGCGCCAGGCAAACCTGGTCTAACCGGCGCGTGCACGCAGTCAGTAGTTGGCGACTGCACCAACGCACAAAGAGTATCAAATGACTGAATTCAGCGATTCACGGCTTAAGGCATTAAGAGAAGGCCGCTCTTTCACCTGGACGATATCAGATGGCGGCGACCTTGCCTCTATGCGTGCGGCTATCAAACATGGACAAACCCTCACGATGTCACCGGTTACAGACCCGCACGAAGTCCAAGTCAGAGATATCGTTCTCGTGAGGTGGCATAAAGGCTACATGATGCATCTGGTGCAGGAGATTCAGGGTGATCAATTCCTCATCGCCAACAGCGTCGGCAAGATCAATGGTTGGGTTAGCGGAAGCGATATTCTTGGCCGCGTGACTCAAATCATTAACCCCGAGCCACGTCCCAGCGTGCTAAGCATGTTGGAGCAATTGGAGACGGCCTTTCGCAAGTTGATAGAGCATGAACAGCCTGCCGAAGACGAAGCGCGGCGCTTGCTCTTGGTCATTGATGATATGCGCTGGTATGCCGATAGAATCGGTATGGAGCGGTGCGACAAACAGCCGCAACAAAACAAGTGGAGTTTTGAGCAGAATCTGTGGCATCTGACCAAGTTAGCCAAAAGTGCCATTGCTTCAGCAACGACCAAGCCCGTCAGTTACTTCATCGATCGAGGCAAGGAGTGTGTTGGGTTAGCCGCTGAGATATTTGCGACCTTTGAGTATAACGATCCTGAATGGTGAAGCCAAGTGGTGCTGCCCAACCTGGCGTGCCGCCGTTCCTGATGACTTCACCACGATCCGCCCCACCGCAGAATCCTCAACTTCAACGGGCTTGATCATCCTCTCCAGGACAATCAAGCCCGTTCAATTTGCCATTGACCCTGACCGCTATCATTACACTCGCAGTTCATTTCCCAGGCGTACCGCTTCGCGCACTAGCACTTCAAAATCCTCGCGCCGTGTGCGATGATTCGTATGCGTCACGCGGATGGCGAACTTGCCATTCAGCGTCGTGTACGTGGACGCGGCGCTGTCTTGCTCGTGCCCTGCGCAACTAAACCAGCGCGGCTTTCAGATCATCCGGCACCAGCGAGAACATCACGGCGTCATGCGACACGTCGCCAATCTTGAGCCGGTTGCGCAGGATACCCTCGCGCGTCGCGCCGACTTTCTCGGCCACGCGCTGGCTGCGCCGGTTGCCCACTGCCGCGACGATCTCAATCCGTTTCAGGCCCAGCTCTTCAAAACCAAACCGCGCGCACATCCGCGTGGCCGTCACCGCGATGCCATGTCCTGCGCAGCTGCTGCGTACCCAGTAACCCAAATTGGCAAACTGGTGAAAAGCATGAATCTGATTGAGGGCCACTGCGCCGAGGAACTTGCCCGTCGCCTGATCGTGAACGACAAAATCGAAGGCGCGTTTAGCCTCGCGATCGGCCAGACAGATTGTCACCCACTGTTCACTTTCTGCCAGCGTGTAGCCGGGATAACACCACGTCATCCACGGATAGATGTCGGCTATCGATTCAGATGCCGCCTCATAGAGCCGGGGTGCATCGTCGGTTTGATAGGGCCGCAAGTCCACCTTGAACCGAGTCATATTCACCGCTTCTTTCTTCGCCCGCCTTGCATCGATTGCGCAATTTCTTGCGGCGACTGGCCTTGCTCAAGCCGCCATTCACGTTTGGGCTTCAGCGCCCCGGTGGGACACACGCCCACGCATTGCCCGCAAAAGACGCAGGTCGTTTCCGGCATCGCTTTGTTGAAGAACGTGCCGATGGACGTCTCAAAACCGCGCCCGCTGAAGTTGATGGCAAACGCGTACTGCGCGTCGTCGGCGCAGACCTGCACGCAGCGCCAGCACAGAATGCACTTCTCGTAGTCACGCATGAACATCGGGTTGTCGTCGATGACGGGCGGTTTACGTCGTTCGCCGGCGAAACGGTTTAGATCGGCGTGATACTCGATCGTCATATGTTGGATCTCCGGTGCGTCCACGAGATCGACCGCCGATCCCAGCATCTCCACAATCGTGCGGCGGCTGCGCTCCACGCGCTCCGATCGCGTTTTGACTTTCATGCCATCGCCTACCTGCGCGACACAGGCGGGCTGCAGTAAGCGCATGCCTTCCACGTCTACCACACACATGCGGCATAAGCCGTTGGAGGTGCAATGCTCGTGATAGCAGATGGTCGGGATCTCCAGCCCGATCGATCGGGCCGCGTCAAGCAGCGTTGTGCCGGGTTCAACCGTCACGGCTTGATTGTCGATGGTTAGCGTTACGCTGTCACTCATAGCCCCGCTCCTTCCAGAATAGTCACACCCGCCGCGCAGGCGTGCCGTCCGGCTCCATTGGAGCCGGGGTACGGCAAGGCGGGTGCCCAGTTCTCAACTGCTGGATTCGAGCAGATTCCACTTTGATTTATGGGTCCGTCATTCCCGCACGCTTTAAGCGGGAATCCAGAATGCCTATCAACCTGGATGCCCGACTGAAGCACTCGGGCATGACGACGTGGCGTGATGCTGTAACCCAACCTGGAATTCACCTAGATGCAATACTGTTTAGATAAGTCAGCAGAGGTGGCTCCCACGCCGCCGGGCATGGGAGCCCGGCCCGCTAACTAAACAGTATTGCACCTAGATGCTAATCAACCCAATCGCCGCCAGCGCTGCCAGCACGCCGATCGATTGCAGTCGGTATATGCGCTCTTTCAAGAAGAACCACGCCAACCAGACCGTGACCGCCGGATATAACGACGCGAGGATGGCGGCCACATCTAACCGTCCGGCCTGCCGCGCAAGGATGTAACAGGCATTGCCGCCGACCTCTAACACGCCGATGAGTGCCACTAACCTCAACGTCTGCTTTTCCACCAGACGCGGCTGTCGCTTGACGATCGTTACAACAAACAGCGCGCCCAGTGATCCGATCCGCGCGGCGACCAACGGCCACCAGACCGCGTCTTGACCTACGCTGCCGATCATGACGTAGAACGTGCCAAAGCCCAGACCGGCGATGATGGGTAAGCCGAGGTCGCACCACTGGATGGCACTGCTTCCCGTCCGTGAAATGAACCACACCGCTACGAGGGCCAACCCAAACCCGATCAGCTGGGCCACGCTCGGCGGCCCTTCGATGAATGACCCGGCGATCACCGGCACGCTGGCGGCCACCACTGCCGACACGGGCGCAGCCACACCCATCTGTCCGACTGCCAATGCGCGATACAACGCCAGCATGCCGATCGCGCCGATAATGCCTGCTGCACCCGCCAACAGCAAATGATCAACGGCGGGCAGTGGCTCATGCAGTGCAACTGCCAGAATCAACAATAGAATCAGGCTAATCAGTTGCGACGAGAGGATGACGCGATAAACTTGCGTGACCTTCGTCGCCACCCCGCCGCAGAAATCGGCTGCGCCCCAGCACGCCGCCGAGGTCAGGCCAAACACGAGCGGGGCCAGCTCAAATCCGATCAAGAACGTTCCTCGGGCCAAATAAGCATGGCAGTCACGTTATCACGGCCATGGCGCGCATAAACAAGGTCGATGAAGTGATCGATGGTTTCCTCACGCGGCAGAGTGGCCAGCGCCTCTTCTATTTCCTGGTCTTCCAGATAACCATGCAGACCATCGGTGCACAGCAGCAACGCGCCCTGCGGCGGCAGGACGGGTTGAAACACATCCACCTTCAGTTCAAGTAACTCGCCCAGCGCGCGCAGCCGGGTGATGTTCGTGCTGTACGTCTGAACGTCGGCCCGCGTGAGCCTGCCCTGCCGGATGAGCTCATCATAAAAAGTGTGATCGGTGGTGATCTGTTGCAGCTGCCGGTCGCTATATTGATAGGCGCGGCAATCGCCCACGCTGGCGATGAAGACCCGCCCGTCAATCAGCAGCGCGGCCACGGCTGTCACCCGGATGGCTGAATTTCCCCAGCGTTGATGGATGCGTTGATTCGCCGCCTGAAAAGCTTCGCACAGCGCCTGCTCCGGATCAAGTTCGTGCGTGGCATAGTAGGTTGCGCCGATTGTGTCGGCGGTCAGCCGCGCTGCAACTTCGCCGAGCTGCGGGCCGCCGCGGCCATCACAGACGACAAAGAGCGAGCCGGGTGGCGCATCGGATTGTCCCTCGCCGACGGCGAAACAATCTTCATTGAGCGAGCGCACCGGACCAACTTCACTGCGAGTGCGATAGGCTAACTTCATAGATCAGTGCCTCCTGTTTCTACGATTTTCAATCTCTCCGGATGGGCATAGACTTTCATCGAATTTCTACGCACATACCCCGCCAGCGTGATATTCCACTCTCTCGCCAGCTGCACCGACATCGACGTGGGCGAAGTGCGCGACGCCACGATCGGGCAGCCCATGCGCGCCGCCTTGTTGATCATCTCTGATGAGATGCGGCCGGTACACAATAGGATCTTGTCGCGCGGATCGATCTTCTCGATCAGGCATGCGCCGCGCACTTTATCGATGGTGTTGTGCCGCCCCACGTCCTCGGTCAGCACGATGATTTTTTCGCCGTCCGCGAGAGCCGCGGCGTGCACGCCGCGCGATCGCACGTAGAGCGTGGCGCGCTGCTGCATCTCGATCAACAAGGCGGCCAACTTCTGCGGTTCGATTGTTACCGTTGACTTCAACGGTTCCATCACTTTCGAGAGATCGTCGAACGTCACGCCGCCGCCGCAGCCCGACGTCAAGATCAAACGGGTGGGGCGCACAAAATCCGATCGGGCGAGCCACACATCCACACACGCGCCGGACGGACAGACATGCACGGCGCGCACATCTTCCAGCGAGTTGATGATCCCCTCATTGCACAGAAAGCCCAGCGCAAAGCGATCCTGCTCGCGCGGGCTGCACATCACCGTCGCCAGTTCTTCACCGTTGACGAAGATCGACACGAAGCTCTCTTCGATCACCTCGCCTTCGACGGTTGACCAGCCGTGCTGATATTCTTCGATGGAAAAAGTGACAACGCCTTCAGGCATGAAACCCCCGTGTAACGAGTAACGAGTAATGCGTAACTTTGCTTGCTCTCCCTTACTCGTTACTCATTACTTGTTACAAAAACATTTCCGGCCAAACTCTCATCGCGCTCTGCACCGCCCACGCCGCGCTCTGGCCCAGCCCGCACAGCGATGATTCGCTCATCGTCCCGCCCACATCGCTGAGCCGCTCTTTGTCGCCGGGCTGCGTCTTTCCTGCGGCGATGCGCTGCAGGATTTCATATTGTCGCTGCGTGCCCAACTGGCACGGATAGCACTTGCCGCACGATTCGTGCGCAAAGAACCGTCCGAGCCGCAGCAGAATGTCGCACACAGCGCGTTTGTCGTTGAAGACCATCACCGCGCCTGACCCCAGCGCTAGGCCGCGCGCGCGCCAGTCTTCAAACGTCATCTTCACGTCCAGATCCTTGGCAGTGGCAAATCCGCCCGCGGCACCACCCAACAAGATAAATTGTAACTGGCCGCCCGTGACGCCACCAGCGAGGTCTTCCACTAAGTGACGCAGCGTCACGCCAAAGGGCACTTCATATAAGCCGGGCCGCACCACATCGCCGGACAGGCAGAACAACTTGGGGCCGGTGGATTTCTCGGTGCCGAAGCGCGCAAAGGCCGCCGCGCCATGTGTGAAGATGTATGGAATCTTCGCCAGCGTCTCGACGTTGTTGATCACGGTCGGCTTGCCGAACAGCCCGTATTCGGCAGGAAAGGGGGGCTTGATGCGCGGAAACCCGCGCTTGCCTTCGATCGATTCGAACAGCGCGGTCTCTTCGCCGCAGATGTACGCGCCCGCGCCCGCCCGGACTTCGAGATCAAGATCGAACCCCGAGCCGAGAATGTTCTTCCCCAGATAACCGGCCGCTTTGCACTCTTCGATGGCGCGCCGTATGCACTCGAGCGCGCGGGGATACTCACCACGGATGTAAATGTAGGCCTGCTGTGCGCCGATCATATACGCGCCAATGATCGCACCCTCGATGATGCGACACGGATCGCCTTCCAGTAGAATGCGATCTTTGAACGTACCGGGTTCGGATTCGTCGGCATTGATGACGAAGTATTTGGGCGTGACGGTCGCGTTCATCGCGCTCTCCCATTTGATCCACGTGGGAAACGCTGCACCGCCGCGCCCCAGCAAACCCGATTGCTTCAACTCTGCAATGACGTGTTGCGGGGTAAGCGCCTGCTCAAAGACATGGCGCACCGCGCGCATACCGCCCGCCGCTTCATACTCGATGAGCGAGGCGGTGTGTCCGCGTCCGCACAACGCCGTAACGATGCAGATGTCGCCGCCCACGTAGTCATCGACGGGATGGCCGTGCCCCGCAAAGAGCTCGTCGAGTGTGTAAGGCCGCACGTTGCCATAGGTCGCGGTGTGAAAGCGTCCGTCGTGCTGATGCGTCACGCACACACCCACGCCCGTGTTGCACAGTCCCAGACAGGGTGATCGCTCAATCGTGGTCGCACCGTCGCGAGAAGTCTCGCCGGGCTGAGAAACTCCGGCCTTGCGACAGGCTGCGTCCAGCACAGCTTCAGCGCTGCGCAGACTGCACGCCGGATCGGTGCACACGCGCACGATCGTCTGGCCGACCGACTCGTTGTAGAACATCGAATAGAACTCGATCACACCATGGATGTCGGCCAGCGGCACGTTTAACGCCCGACTGATCTCGGCAGCGATCGGTTCTGAAATCCAGCCATAGAGAGCCTGTGCGGCATGCAGTGCGGGCAACAAACCCGATCGGCCTGACGGCGCGCAGGCGGCCAATGCAGTGTGTAGTGGCGCAAGATCGAGTTCGGGCATACTGCCTCCCTTGGCAGAGCGGCTGTGAAGTAAAGTTATTCTATCGTGAATCGAGCGGAATGTAAAAGGTGCTTGTCATTGTTGCTCTCAGTCCGCGTCCGCGCGGACGCCCGCGAAGACGCGGGCTTGGAGCACGGGCGTGAATCGAGCGGAATGTAAAAGGTGCTTGTCATCTCGGGGAGATGCGTTATACTTTTTGCATGTCCAACTTCAAAGTCCATGTTTCCAAAGATTACCTGATTTTCTGTGCGGCGCACTTCATCACGTATGAGGGTGAAAGCGAACCCTTGCACGGTCACAACTATCGCGTCAGCGTGACGGTGGAAGGCATCTTGCAGACTGACGAGTACGTCTTCAACTTCGTGACTCTCAAGCGGCTGATGCGCACGTTGGTCGATCAACTCGATCATCGCACGCTGCTGCCGGAGTCCAATCCGTGCTTCCGCATCACCCGTGAGAATGGCGAAGTGACCGTTGCCGTAGAAAATCGCCGCTACGTGCTGCCCGAATCCGACGTGCTGATGCTGCCGCTGTCCAACACAACGGCGGAGAAGTTGGCCGAATATCTGGCCGGGCAGCTGCGCGCGAAAATCGGTAACACCGTTAATCTGACTGCCTGTGAAATGGAAGTCAGCGAAGTGGAAGGGCAGTCGGCGATCTATCGCGAGGAATGGCGTTCATGACGCGTGTTTATCTGGCGCTGGGTTCGAATCTGGGCGATCGCCACCGGCGGTTGATCGAGGCCCTCGAGCGATTGCAGTCCACCGTCGCGCTCGATACGATCTCGTCGATCTACGAAACCGAGCCGTGGGGCTATGCCGATCAGCCGTGTTTTCTCAACGCGGCCTGCGGGGGCGAGACCGATCTGTCCCCGGAAGAACTGTTGGGGCGCGTGAAAGCGATCGAGTTGGAGCTGGGCCGTGAGCCGACGTTCCGTTACGGTCCGCGCGCGATCGACATCGATATTCTGTTGTATGGCGATCGCGTGCTCGATCAAGCGGGCCTGCAAGTGCCGCACGCCCATTTGCACGAGCGCGATTTTGTGCTGGCGCCGTTGAATGAGATTGCGGCGGAGGTCGTTCATCCGAGGTTGGAAAAGACCATCGGGAGGTTGAGTGCGGCGATCGATCTGACGCAGGTGCGCGCGTTTGCCCGGCGGCCGTTGTACCTGGGATCGCGCTGGCTGCATTGGGGACGTCAGACCTACGTGATGGGTATTCTCAACGTTACGCCTGATTCGTTTAGCGGTGATGGGTTGTTGAAGAAAGAAGATTGGCCTGCCACCGTGGTCGATCGGGGTAAAGCGATGCTGGAAGCGGGCGCGCATATTCTGGATGTCGGCGGTGAATCGACCCGACCCGGTTCGGAAGTGGTTTCAGTCGATGTGGAACTCGAGCGGGTGGTGCCTGCGATTCGCGCGTTGACGGACGCCGGGCTGGGGCCGATCTCGATCGATACGTACAAGGCCGTCGTCGCGCATGCCTCACTGGAAGCGGGCGCGGTGCTGGTCAACGACGTGTGGGCCTTGCGCCGCGATATGGATATGGCTGATTTGATTGCCGAGCGCAGCGTGCCGGTGGTCCTGATGCACAATCGCAGCAAGCCGCAAGATGCGGCGTTCGAGGCGCGGCTGGGCGGGCGCTACACTGGATCGCACTACGACGATCTGATTCCCGACATTCAGCGCGAATTGCAGGAATGCGTCGATGTGGCGCGCGGGGCCGGTGTGCCCGACTGGAAGCTCATCCTCGATCCGGGGATTGGCTTTGGCAAGACGGTGCCGCAAAATCTGGAATTGCTTGATCGGGTAGGGGAGCTGCGAGCGTTGGGTTTTCCGATCTTGATCGGGCCGTCGCGCAAATCGTTCATCGGCTATACGCTGGATCTGCCGCCCGATCAGCGGGTGGAAGGCACCGCGGCGACCGTGGCGATCGGTATCGCGCGCGGGGCCGACATCGTGCGCGTGCATGATGTCGAGGCCATGGCGCGCGTGGCGAAGATGACGGATGCAATTGTGCGACGAGAGAAATAGTGGACGTGAACGTAAGACCTCATAGGTTTCGCGAAACCTGTGAGGTCTTTTCGTGAGGCGGGGATGGATGGGAGTCGAACCCACCGCTGCTCGCTCTGCGCGACCAGCCGACGGTTTTGAAGACCGTGGCAGCCACCGGGCCACCACCACCCCCGAAGAACGCTTGCCCGATTGAGAATGACCGCGGTCTCAACGGCGTTTTTTCGACTTGATCTGCCGATCGGCGGCGTCAAGAACCTGTTCGATCACCTGCTGGGTCACATCGTGCCCGCCCTGCAAATTGTCCTTCACCGCCCCGATTGTATTGGCCGGCCCGAAGGGAAAACTCCACCAGCCAACGACGAGCGTGAGCAGGTTGTAGGGCAAGCTCCTCAAGAACGTGCGCTCGCCGGGCCGGACAAAAAATACCGGGCCGGTCTTGCGCCGCGTCACCACGAATGACAACACATATTCAAAGGTCACAAATCGCGCACCCTGCCGTACTTCGGCGCGCATCTCGCCGACCGTCAGTCGGCCAATCCCGCGAATCGTTGCAAACGTACCGCTCATACCACTTCCATTCTCTTATAGAAACCAGGATTCTGTGCAGCGCCTCGCAGCATAGCAGAGTGGACATCCGTTCAACTCAATGCTGTTTGAATTGGAGAACCCCGGCTTCTTCGGTATTTACTCGTCGTCCCGGCCGCGCATCAGCAGGGGCAGGCCAATCGCCGCCGCCGTTAGACCGGCCACTAAGGCTGCGCCAATGGCCGCCTGTTTAACCGTCTTCGGCTCCACGCCCGGCATGACCACTTCGCCATCGCCGTATTGCCGAAAGAGCTGGCCCCATTTGGTCTGCAAAGCCGCTTCTACGCGCGGGCGTCCCACGAAGGGATACCAGTACACGTTGTGATAGAAGTTGCTGGCAAAGAAACTCCACGGCACCAGCGGCGAGCGCAGCAGCACGCCTTCCAAGGGCTTCAACGGGCCGTGGTAGATCAGCTTCTGGCCTTTGCTGGCGAACGTGTCGGTCTGGATGAAGTTCCACGGAATTTCTTGTTCGATGTCGTAGCCGACGATCTTGATCTCGCGCGGGTTGGCGATGCCGAAGCCGCGTTCGTGCGCCAGGCGCAGAAACGGAATCTGCATGGGATCGAAGCCTTGCAGTTTGGCCGAGATCGCATCGATCGCAACCTGATCGCTCGACGCGAGGAGAATGTCTTTCTCGTGCCAGTGCATCGCGCGCGGGCCGGGGCCGTCACCGGCAAAGGTCCCATCCATCACGGCGAAGACGCCGCTGTGAATGTCCTGTTGAATCTGCAGCAAGTCCACCAGCGTTTCGTGAATGACGGCGTGCGTCCAGTGGCGCTTGCGATGGAGCAGTCCGCCGAAGGCATTCTTCATCGCGCCGGTGATCGTCGTGAAGACGTGCGTCTTGACCGTGGGCAGCTGCACGATGTTTTTGCCGATGAACAGCTCGGGAATATAGACGCCTTCGGGATAAACCTTATCGAGTACCAGGAATGGCTGCTTGGGTTTGTACTCCACCCACTTGACTTCCGGCTTGTACAAGTAGGCGCACGGTACGTGGTACTGATCAGTCACGTATTTGTGTTTGTTATTCGCTTCGCCATCGGCGGTGTCTACCACGACGGTGTCATTGTGCGCGCCGATCAAATTGTAGCCATCGGCTTGCATCGCTTTGATCACACCTTCGAGCTGCCACGGCGCAGTAGAGCAGGCCGGGTACCACGTTTGCCACGAGATATTGATCTTGAGCAGCGTGTCGATGTCTTTGGGCAGCGCTTGCTGATAATTGGCCAGGTGCATGAGCTGCGCATAATCGTCCAACACAGTGTTGGGCGTAGTCTTCAAAACGGCAACCGTCCCTTTGCCGGGAAAATCGGTCATGGTCGATGCCTCCCCTCTGTAAGTGAATGCTATCATTTTACCCGACGGGCACCGGGTAAGCAACCCTCCGGGTACGCATGGTATACTCGCGGTTAAGTGTGGATTTAAGGGGTCTCGGATGAAACAGCGTGGTCTCGTGGTCGGATTCAATCGGTTGCTGTTGTTGATCACCCTGCCCTGGTTAGTGGCGCAGGCCCTCGTGGCGCAGGCCCGCGTGGTGCAGCCGGTTCTCGCCGGCTTTGCGCCGATCGTTCAAACCGAAGTGCAGCATGATACCTCGCGGCCGTTGCGCGAATTGTCGTCGACGTTCCCGGTCCACCCCGATCGGTCCGTGTCGCCCGCCTGGCTCGATCAGGTAAACCGGATGCTGCCTGCCAAATCGCTTGATCCAAAGTTGCAGCAAGAGCTAATCGCGCAGGGCAAAGATCCCTTGACGTATTTTCAACAGATCGATCCGGTGATCCAGTCTGCGACTTACGCCGCTGCCCTGCCGGCGCTGCAAAATAACTTTGAGGGCCAATCCTACACGATCGCTTTTCCTCCCGATACGGTGGGCGACATTGGTTATGATCCCGGTACCGGCCGGCGTTATTACGTGCAGTGGGTGAATTTATCCTACGCCATTTGGGACGTGTCGGGCACGCCGGAAATTAAGTACAGCGCTCCAGGTAACATGCTGTGGAGCGGGTTCGGCTTCCCTTGTCAAGATACGAATGATGGCGATCCGATCGTCCTGTTTGATCAGCTCGCGGGTCGTTGGCTGTTGACCCAATTCTCTCAACCCCACTATCCCAACGGCCCGTTCTATCAATGTCTTGCTGTCTCGCAAACCGCCGATCCTACTGGCGCGTATTATCGTTACGCGTTTGAGGCCAGCGCGACCAAGCTCAACGACTATCCGCATTTTGGTGTGTGGCCGGATGGCTACTACATGACCGCCAATCAGTTCCAATACACGGGCAGCACGTATGTGTGGGGCGGCGCAGGCGCCTATGTCTTTGAGCGTGATCAGATGCTGCTGGGACAATCTGCCCGGCTAGTTTACTTCGATCTCATGAGTGCCAATAGCGCCTTTGGCGGTATGCTGCCGACCGATTTGGAAGGACCTACTCCGCCGCCCCCGGGTGCGCCGAACATCTTTGCCGAAGTCGACGACAATTCAATTTCAGAGCTGGGCAGCACCGATGCGCTACGCCTCTGGAGGTTTCATGTCGATTGGCAAAACACCGCCAATTCCACCTTCGGCGACAACGGCCAACCTGATTTTGTCGTGCCGGTAGCGCCCTTTAACTGGCTGCCGTGTGTGCTGATTGGTGGGCGCAGCTGTATTCCTCAACCTGGTGCGCCGTCCGTTGACGCCGTGGGCGATCGACTCATGCACCGTCTCACCTATCGCAATTTCGGCGATCATGAAATGCTCTTGCTGAACCACACCGTCGATGCGGGAAGCGGCCGCGCGGGCATCCGCTGGTATGAAGTGCGCGATCCCGGCAGCGCTCCAACGATCTACCAACAAGGAACGTACGCGCCCAACGATTCAACCTCACGCTGGATGGGCAGCCTGGCGATGGATCACACGGGCAATCTCGCGCTGGGTTACAGTGTCGCTAGCCTGAGCCTCTATCCGTCGATTCGCTATGCCGGCCGCTTAGTGGACGATCCTCCGGGCGAATTGACGCAAGGCGAGGGATCCATCGTGGTAGGCGCTGGATCACAAACGGATCCGGCGGCGCGGTGGGGCGATTACAGCTCCATGAATCTTGATCCGATCGATGATTGCACCTTCTGGTATACGCAGGAATATTATCCTGTCACGTCGGCGCGCAGCTGGCACACGCGCATCGCTTCCTTTCGGTTTCCGAATTGCAGCGCCGGGCCGAACGGCGTGCTGCGTGGCGCAGTGCGCGATGCCGTTTCCAACAACCTCATCCCCAATACGCGGCTCGTGATCTCGGCCGACGGGCAGCCAGTGGTTCCGGTCAATATTCCACGGGGCGTGTACACGATTACACTTCCCGTAAACACGTATACCCTCACTGCGTCGGCCTACGGCTATCTTCCCGGTGTAGTGGTGGGAGTGTCCGTGACTGAGAATATGACGACAACGCAAGACGTGCCACTTAATTTGGGTGCAACTTACATGGTCTCGGGCTACGTCACCGGTTACACTAGCAATCCGTTGGTTGCGACGATGACGGTGACGGGCCTGCCATTCGATCCACCGGTCAATCTTGTTTCCACGGATCCCGCCACCGGCTTTTACAGTGTGACACTGGCCGCCGATCAAGCTTACTCGCTCACCGCTTCATCGCCGCTGCACGCCCGGCAAGTGATTGGCATCGCCGCGTTGAACGCCAATCGCACCGAGAATTTCCAGCTCATCCCTACGACCGGAATCTATGGCGGAATCATCGGTTGGGTGCGCAACTTGACGACGCAGCAACCCGTGGTGAGCGCCACGGTCACGATCACGCCGGGGTTGGAAGTCACCACCGACCTCCACGGTTACTTCGAGGCACTGAATCTATGGCCCGGCTCTTACACGATCAAGGCCGCGGCAACTTTGTATGAACCCGTGACCTATACTAACGTAAGCGTGCAAGCCAGCCTCGTCGCCATCCGCACGTTTGATCTGACTGCCCCGCATTTGGAGTACAGTCCACCTGGTCTGGACCGTACGCTGATCTTTGGTGATGTCGCCTTGGACGACGCCGTGTTGGTGTTGAGCAATACCGGACAGCTGCCGCTCGGCTTCGTGCTGACCGAAGTTCCTGATACGATCTGGTTCGGCACTGACTCATTTGATGGGACCGTGCCTGTGTCCGGCGCACAGAATATTCGCCTGGGCTGGTACGGCGACAGCCTCGATCAACCCGGCGTGTACACCCTGTCGCTGCACTTGCAGACCGACGATCCTTTGGCGACCGACGTGCCCGTCCCGGTGACATTCACACTTCAGCCGACGGTGACACAAGGCTTGCTCACGGGCGATGTGTCGACCACGGGCAGCTGTGATGTCAACCTCGCGCCCATCGCGGGAGCGCAGCTGCACCTGCTGGGGTCAGGTGGTTTTTCGCGGGTCATTACGACGAACGACGCGGGTCTCTACCGCTATTGGCTCGATCAAACGCACAGCCCCTACACCGTCACGCTCACTGCGCCCGATTATCTGACAACCACGACGGCAGTTTCAATCACGGGCGGCCTCACGACGACGCAGAATTACACGCTGCGGTTACAACAACCGTGCTTGGCGATCGCGCCGTCAACCTTATCCGCGAATCTGAAAGTGGGGCAATCGATCACCCGGCAGTTCATCATCACGAACACGGGCGCCGTTCCGCTGCACGCGACGATTCACGAAGTCTTCGGAAGTACACTCGGCGGGCCGGATGCCGCGGGTTACACGTGGCGGCACGCGTCTTACAGCTGGATCGATGCTACGGACGGGACGGCGCTGAATCTCGACGATGATGGTGAAGCTAACGTTGTGCTGCCTTTTGAGTTTTCGTACTATGGCACGGCTTCCAACAAGCTGCGCGTGGGCAACAACGGCGCCGTGTTGTTCGACACCTTCACTGGCGATGTATCGTACCTCAACCAGCCGCTGGCCGCCGCCCCCGATAATTTCATCGCGCCCTTCTGGGACGATCTGGACAGCGCGGTGGGCAATGTCTATTGGAAGACGATCGGGGCCGCACCCCAGCGCCGCGTCGTGATCGAATGGCGTGATCGCCCGCATGCCAATGGTACGCCGGGTTCGGTCACGTTCGAACTGGTGTTGTCTGAAAACGGCAACCTGGCGTTCCAATATCAGAACGCCGCATTGGGTGATTCGCTTTACGACAATGGGCAGAGTGCTACCGCAGGCGTGCGTGGCGTAGGAGTGAAACACGTGTTGCAGATTTCGTATAACGCCCCCGCTCTGGCAAACCAACAAGCCTATTGTTTTACGCGCCCCGGTAATCCGCCGTGCGACGTGATCGATGAGGCGTGGCTGTCGGTCGCGCCGATCACCATCACGGATCTGGCCGGTTCACCGCCGGCACAGCAGCTGATCACGGTGACACTGGTGGCCGTGCCGAAGTTGGGCAGCGGTGTAACGGGCACGCTCCGCATTGTCGATGGTCATCCGTTCCAACTGGATGCGAATGTGAGCGTGATCTTGAACGTCACTTATCAGATCTTCTTACCGGTGATTCGTCGTTGAGACCGGTGGCACCAGCGTTGACTGTATTTAGGCATTTTGTGCGCCACCTGACAGGTCCAGGCTTAGGGACAATACTGTTTAGATAAGGCTCGCAGCCCGCGTCCTCGCGGGCGATCCCACCGCGTCCGCGATGCGCGCGGTTGGGTGAGCGCTATCTAAACAGTATTGGGCTTAGGGAGCCATGGCGTTCTCTGAATGGCAAAAAGGATGGATGACATGAATCAACGTTGGCGTAATGTCGGATTGAGCGTGCTGCTGGTTGTGTTGTTCATGCTGGTGGTAACTTCCGTGTCGCGCGGCGTCGCGCAGCCAGTACTCGATCCGTCGGGCGCAGGCAAGATCGATCGGTGGGTGATCGACCACACGCGTAACGGACAGTCTACTGAGTTCTTGGTGATCTTGAATGATCAGGCCGATCTCACCGCGGCCGAGCGCTTGACGACCAAAGCCGCCAAAGGCCGCTATGTGTATGAAACTCTGTATGCCGCCGCGCAGCGTTCGCAGCGCTCGATCAGCGCGTGGCTGCAACAGCGGGATGTGCCCTATCGATCATTCTACATTGTCAACGCGATCTGGGTGAAGGCCGATCGGGAGACTGCGCTCGCTTTAGCGGCCCGATCGGATGTGGCGCGCCTCGACGGTAATCCTGCGATTTACAACGATTTCGCTCAACCCGCCCGCTACGCGCCGAGCGGCCCGCTGCCGGCTCAACCGGACGGCGTTGAACCCGGCATTCAATACGTAAATGCGCCCGCGGTGTGGGCGCAGGGTTTCACGGGACAGGGCATTGTCGTAGGCGGACAGGACACGGGGTATATGTGGAATCACACGGCCTTGCAGTCGCATTATCGCGGGTGGCGTGCAGCGGGCATCACCGTTACACACGATTACAACTGGCATGACAGCATTCACGCCACCACGCACAACAGTTCCTGTGGCGTCGATTCGCCCGTGCCGTGCGATGATTACGGCCACGGCACGCACACCATGGGCACGCTCGTCGGTGACGACGGTGGCACGAATCAGATCGGCATGGCCCCGGGCGCACAGTGGATAGGCTGTCGCAACATGGACAATGGCTGGGGATCGCCTGCCACGTACATTGAGTGCTTTGAATTCTTCCTCGCACCGTATCCGATCGGTGGCACGCCCGCGCAAGGCGATCCCGGTCAAGCCCCGGATGTGACCAACAACTCGTGGAGCTGTCCACCCGCGGAAGGATGTAATGTGCAGAGTTTGTTGGCCGCCACGCAAGCCCAACGGGCCGCCGGCATCTTGACCGTCGTCTCGGCCACCAATAGCGGCCCGGGCTGTTCCACGATCAGCGATCCGTCGGCGATTTACGCCGAAGCATACACAGTCGGCGCGTTGAATACAGGCCAGGATAGCGCGGCCAGCTTCAGCAGTCGCGGCCCGGTGATCAGCGATGGCAGCGGTCGGCGCAAACCGGACATCGCCGCGCCGGGTACCGCCATTCGATCGAGCACGCGCAATGGCAGCTATGGCTATTCCAGTGGCACTTCAATGGCTGCACCGCATGTAGCGGGTGCGGTTGCACTGGTGTGGTCGGCTCATCCGGCCTATCGACGCCAGATCACCTTCACAGAAAACCTCCTCGACGATTCCGCGGTGCATCTGATCTCTACGGAATGTGGCAGTAACGGTTGGCCTAACAATACTTTTGGTTACGGGCGACTGGATGTGGCCGCGGCCGTGCAGCGTGTCATCACCGCCACGCAAGCGGCTGCGCCCGGCTCCGCCGTGACTTACACGTTGCGCCTCACCAACACCACGGCTGCTACGACCACGTTCGATCTTGAGACCGGGTCGCATCAGTGGCCGATCACCGTGACGCCCACTCAGACCATGGCGCTGCCGCCTGGTGAAGTGGCCGTGATCACGGTCAGCGTCACCATTCCGCACGGGGTTTTAACCACTGATTTTGAGGCGCTGGCTCTGGTTGCGACAGCGCCTCTCACGCCTGCGGAGCGGCAGTATTTTGCGCTAAACACGCAGGTGCTGCCGGTGTATGGCTTGACACTTGTACCCTCGTCGGCCACCTCGCTGGCGGTCGGTGGCTACACGGCGGCTTACACCTTGCATCTTACGAACACCGGCAACATTACCGATACCTATACGTTTAATGTAACGCAACCGTCCTGGCCGGTCGATATTGTTCCCGCGGCGATGTCCGTGGCCGCGCAGCAACACGCCAGCGCGCAGGTGTCGGTCACTGTGCCGCTCACTGCGGCGATTGGCATGAGTGACACCGCGCACGTCATCGCACAAGGGACAGACGTGGTCGCGTTCAGTGATTTAACTACAGTGATTATCGGTTACGGTGTCGCGTTAAGCCCGGCGTCGGCGAGCGCCTTGATCCCGATTGGCCAGGTGGCGACCTACACTTTACAGATCACGAATACGGGTGAACTCACGGATACTTTCGTCTTCACTTTAAGCCAGGGCGCGTGGCCGGCCGGTGTTACACCTGTGACGCTGACGTTGACGCCGCAGCAACAAGTTGCCGTAAGCGTGTCGGTTACTGTGCCACTTACCGCTGCCCCGGGCCTGAGTGATACCGTGCGCGTAAGCGCGCAGGGCACAGGCTCAGCGGTCTTTAGTGATTTAACGACTATCGCTACAGGCTACGGCCTCGCGCTTAGTCCTGCGTCTGGCAGCAAGACAGCCCTGATTGGTCAGGCCGCAACCTATACTTTGTATTTGACCAATACCGGCAATCTCACTGACGCGATTGTTTTTGACTTGAGCCAAAACTCCTGGCCCAGCAGCATCACACCACTCACGGTGACCTTGGCAATGCAACAACACGCCGCTGTGCAAGTGCTCGTGAGTGTGCCGCTCACTGCCGCCATTGGCTTAAGCGACACCGTCCGCATCACTGCGCAAGGCACCGGCGTCAGTGCGTTTAGCGATCTCACGACATCTGCCGCGGGCTGGCGCTATCTGCTTCCCATCTTCATCGTACCGTAAGGCCTGCACGGACCGGGGTTCATATGGCCAAAGTGGTCATCGGCGGGACAGGCCTCTTCGGTATCGCTGCGGCAACGCACAATGGGTCAGCAGGGGCGGCTCCCACGCCGCCGTTATTCGGGCCTCCCCTGGTCCTGCTCCAATCGACCACCACGGTCGATTGGGAGAGGGGGCCGGGGTGAGGCTGAGTCGTTGCGATTGTGAGCACCATTGTCATTCAGCCATATCGGTGTAAAATAGGGGTGACATTCAGATGGGGAGTAATGACTTATGAAGCGCATTCTTGTGGTAGAAGACGACAACAGCCTGAGCGTGCTGTTGCGCCTAATCATGAAAGTTCAACAAGATGATTGGGAAGTGAGCAGCGCCGCTACCGGCGTCGAAGCGTTGGCGCAAGTGGAAAAGTTCCTGCCCGATCTGATCTTGTTGGATATCATGATGCCGGAGATGGATGGATTGGAAGTGGCTCGTCGCTTGAAGGGCGATGAGCGTTTCAAAGATCAAAAGATCGTGATCTTGTCGGCGTTGAGCGATGCGGAAACAAAACGCAAGGCTATGGAAGCCGGGGTGATGGAATACTGGACGAAGCCCATCAGCCCTGATGAATTGCGCGACGGCATGCTGCGTTTACTAGGCCCGGATGCGGTGGAACTGTTGTAGTTGTTCTCGAGACAAAAAACTTCCCGGAGGGTGCACCCTCCGGGAAGTTTTTTGTTTACCCCAGCTGCTCTTTGATGGCGATGGCCACCTCACGCGGCACACCGGGCACCGCGGCCAGTTCATCGACGCTCGCGGCGCGGATGCCTTCCAGCGATCCAAAATGCTTGAGCAGGGTTTTGCGGCGAGTAGGTCCGACGCCGGGAATCTCGTCGAGTTGGGAGGCGATACCCACCTTGGCGCGTTTGGCGCGATGCGCCGTGATGGCAAAGCGATGCGCCTCGTCGCGCACGCGCTGCACCAGATACAGCCCCTGCGATTGACGCGGCAGCAAAATCGACGTGGGCCGGTTGGGCAGGAAAATCTCTTCCTGCTGCTTCGCTAATCCACACACCGGCACTTGACCCAACAACTCCAAATCTTTCAGCACCTCAATCGCCATGCCCAGTTGTCCCTTGCCGCCGTCGACGATTAACAAATCGGGCAGCACCGAAAACGATGGATCGATCTTACGTCCTGGCTGCTGTTCCACGTTGTGAAGCGCCGCGCCCTTGGCGTCGAAGTAACGCCGGAAGCGGCGCGTCAACGCCTCGCGCATCGATTCGAAATCGTTAGGCCCTGCCACGGTCTTGATGTTGAACTTGCGGTAATCGCTCTTGCGCGGAATGCCGTTGACGAACACCACCATCGAGGCGACCGAATTCGTGCCCTGCGTGTTGCTGATGTCGAAACACTCGATCCGTGCGGGCAGGGCGTTCAAGCCGATGCCATCGGCCAACTCCTTCAGGGCTTGCTCCGCCCGATGGGAATCGGCATCCCACTGGGCTTTCAACGCCGTCAATGTTTCCACGGCGTTATCAGTAGCGAGTTTGACGAGATCGGCCGCCGGACCTTCGCGAGGCACATTCAATACCACCTGGGTGCCGCGTTTCTGCTTCAAGAACTGCGTGATGATATCCACTTCCTGCGCTTCGATCGCCACGGGCAGCACCACCTCGGGCGGAACGTAAGCGGCTTCATCGTAGAACTGCGTCAGGAATTCGGCGACGACCTGATTGAGGTTTTCATCTTCCGTGCCCTCTAATACGAAATACTCCCGCCCGATCAGCTTGCCCTGGCGAATGAGGAACACCTGCACACACGCATCGCCTTTGTCGCGCGCGATGGCCAGCACGTCTTGATCGTTCTGCGTGCTCGACATGACTTTCTGCCGTTCGACGATATGGCGCAGCGCCTTGAGTTGATCGCGGTACTCCGCGGCGCGCTCGAACTGCATAGCTTCGGCGGCTTCGGTCATCTTGCGCTCGAAATCGATCAACACCTCGTCGGATTTGCCTTCAAGGAAGTGACACAGCCGATCGAGCGTGGCGCGATACTCGTCTTGCGTCACCGCGCCGATGCAGGGCCCGCTGCACAACTTGATGTCGTAGTACAGGCAGGCGCGCGGATCCTTCCCCGTGATCTCACGATCGCAGGTGAGGTACGGAAAGATGCGGCGCAGTGTGTCGAGCGTCTGATACACCGCGCCCGCGTTGGTAAACGGGCCGTAATAGCGCGCACCGTCCTGCAGCATCTTGCGCACAGTCAGCACTTTGGGGTAGGGCGTCTGCCACTCGATCTTGATGTAGGGATAGCGCTTGTCGTCCTTCAACCGGATGTTGAAGTGCGGCTTGTGGCGCTTGATGAGATTCGATTCGAGCAGCAGCGCTTCCAACTCGGTGTCGGTGACGATCCATTCGAGGTCGGCGATCTCGGTGACGAGGCGCTGCGTCTTGGGCGAGTGATCGCCGGAGGCGTGAAAGTACGATCGGACGCGGTTGCGCAGATTCACTGCTTTGCCGACATAGATGATCTTGCCGCGGGCGTCGAAGTATTGATAGACGCCGGGCTTGGTCGGCAGCGTTTTGAGTTTCTCGGTGACTTGTTCGGTGGGCATCGCGAGGAAATTGTAACACGCAAAACAAAAACAGCCCGGCGCTGGTCGCCGAGCTGTTCGATTGAACGGAATCGCTACTTGATCGTACCTTGCGCCACCAGGAACGCGTACCCAAAGGCTCCCACTGCGCCTAGAATCGTCCCGAAGATGATGGCGGTGACGATGCCAAAAATGCCAAAGCTACCGAGCGCGGCTGCCGCAAATGGCCCCAGTCCACCAATCGCGATGGTCGTAGCGATCCAGGCGACAATGCCATTAACTAAACCGGCTGCGGCCCCGGCCAGCGCGCCATTCACCAGACCATCCAGTTGGGTCGGCATGGCGTTGGTGGACTTGCGGATCGTCATCACGTACCAGACCCCGGCAAAGATGGGGACGATCCAACCCAGCAGGCGTGCGATATCCCACAAGCCGATAATCACATAGAAAAGCCCGGCGACGGCTGCTGCAATCAACACGACGGGCGCGGCCTTCATCAGGCCCGGTTGATCAATTTTGAACTGTTGTCCGCTTTGCATGTTTTTCTCCTTGAAATGGATGGGGCTATTGTAGTCCTGATCAGGCCACAATAGCAAGTTAAAATTTCTTCATCGTGGTTTTCAGCCGCCGGTCATTGCCGCACGGAACACATTCATGAGTGTGATTAACACCAGCCCCAGCGCTATGCCAGACATCAAGGGCAGGAGGAGCTGCTGCCAGCGATTGACGACGTTGACCAGGTTGCGCATGGTCAGGACGATGACGGCGCCCATGAAGCCCAGCAGCAACAGCGGGCCGATGATGGAGAGGAGCGTGATCGGGACCAGCAGCCAATCGGCCTGGGTGAGGACGACGGCATCAAGCGCGAATGCGATCACCATGAGGATCGCCAACTCGCGCCAATTCTTCAGGGTGCGATCGCCGCTGGGTAACGTCCAGATGGCCGAGCTGAGCACGGGCATGAATAACATGGCAATTGCCAGGCCATAGAGGGTGCCGGTGACGAGGCGATGGACGTTGGTGGTGTGATACAACTGCGGCGCGCCGGGAATGATCGAGATGGTCGAGTTGATGCCGTCGATGCCCATGATGGTGACGAAGCCGATGAGCACCGAGATAAGCGCGGCGGCGGGCAGCCGGGCCGCGTGAGTGCGGCGGCGGACGACAAGAAAGATGAGGCCCAGCAGGACGCCCACGTACATGCCCGTGCAGCGCGCGCACAACGGCGACTGATGCTCGTGAAAAAAGAAAGAGCGATCGGGCAGTTGATGACACAGCGCATAGCCGATGAACTTGGCTTTTTCCAATAGGCCGTGCGGCGGCGCGGTCACGAACAAGGCGATGATGGCTGCCGGTATGCCGATGAACAGGGCTTGGGGAATGAGCGACCAGCGGGAGGGTGGGTAAGTCGTCGGTTCGGAAGATTGAACTTTGGGTTCCATGCAAATCCCTTTCTTGGCAACGCCCGCATTATAGCACGAGTGATTGCTGATTTTTATTGTCAAAGGTTACTACTCAGCCGCATCCTGAGCGGAGCAGCCAGCGCGTTCTTCGACTACGTTGCACTCCGCTCAGAATGCGCTGGCAGCGAAGTCGAAGGATAGCGGCTGAGTAGTAACTGTCAAAGTTCAGTAGATGATAAGGTCTCCACTTGCACACCAGGGTTGTAGAATAAGGTGACCGAATAAGAAGACAAAGGATGGGCCGCATGTCCGAATCGCAAATCGTCGTCAAGCAGCTAACCAAGACTTACCGGGTGCCGGTGCGGGAAGCCGGTCTGCGCGCGTCAATGCGCAGCTTGGTGCGCCGCACCTATGAGGATGTCGCCGCCGTGCAGGCCATCACTTTCTCGATCGAGGCCGGCGAGATGGTGGGCTTCATCGGCCCGAATGGCGCGGGCAAAACGACCACGTTGAAGATGCTGGCCGGCCTGCTGCATCCGACGGCGGGCGAAGCGCGTGTGGCCGGCTTCACGCCGTGGGAACGCCGCCCCGAATTTCTCCGCACGATCAGCATGGTGCTGGGCAACAAGAGTCAGATGCTGTGGGATATTCCGCCGTTGGATACTTTCCGCGTGCTGGGTGAAATCTACGGCCTGTCGCCCGCCGATTTTAACAACACCCTCGACGAGCTGGTGGACCTGTTGGAGATGCGCGGCTTGCTCAACAAACCGGTGCGCAATCTGTCGTTGGGTGAACGGATGAAATGCGAACTCGTGGCGGGTCTGCTCCATCGACCGGCGGTGGTGTTTCTGGACGAACCCACGCTGGGGCTGGATGTGTCGATGCAAAGCCGGCTGCGCCGCTTCGTGCTCGATTACAACCGGCGGCACGGCGCGACCGTGATGCTGACTAGTCACTACATGGCCGACGTGCTGGCCTTGTGCCCGCGAGTGATCTTGATCCATCACGGACGCTTGCTCTACGACGGCGACCTGGGCAAACTGGCCGAGCGTCTAGCGCCGTTCAAGTTAGTCCGCATCGGGTTGAGTAACGATCGGGCGGGCCAGGACCTCGATCTGCCGAGCGGCGTGGAAGTGCTGCAGCGCGCCGACGATCACGTGGAACTCCGTGTGAATCGGCTCGAAGCCCCGGCGATTACGGCGCGATTGCTCAACACGCTGCCGATCACCGATCTGGCCGTTGAGGATCCACCGATCGAAGCGGTGATCGATCAAATCTATCAGGAGGGTGACGTATGAACTGGCGGGGAGGTTGGGCGCTCGTCAAACGCTCGTGGTCGTCGTGGTTGCAATATCGCAGTTTCTTTTTCGTGCTCGCTTTCGGCTGGATGATCCCGCCGTTGATCTATCTCTTCGTCTGGTCGACGGCCGCGCAAGCGGGCACGGTCGGCGGCCTGACCCCGCCGGAATTTGTGGCGTATTACCTCGTGTTGATGCTGGTCAATCAACTCACTTACGCGCAGACCAACTGGACGGTGGGCGATGTGATCCGCGGCGGCGATCTGAATGCGTGGCTGCTGCGGCCCTTGCCGCCGTTGTTCCATGCGCTCTCCACTGAAATCGCGGGCAAGGTGGTAATGATGGCGTTCGTCATCCCGGCCGCGCTGATTCTGGCGTTGGTGTTGAAGCCCGCCTTGAACGCGACGCCGCTGCAAGTGGCGTTGTTTGTTCCGGCGCTGGCATTGGCCTGGCTGCTGCGTTTCTTCTGGGGCTACTGGCTGGCGTGCCTCGCGTTCTGGGCCACACGGGCCGATGCCTTGCTGGCCGTGCAGGACGCGCTGGTCTTTCTGCTCTCCGGTGTCGTCGCGCCGATCGGGTTGCTGCCGCCCCTCATGCAGATCGTGGCGCGGGTGCTGCCGTTTTATTACATGGTCGGCTTTCCCGTCGAAGTTTTGACGGGCCAGGTGAGCACGACCGATTTGCTCAGCGGATTTGTGATTCAAGCGGTGTGGACGATCGTCGCGATCGTTTTGTATGGCCGTTTGTGGCGCGCGGGGCTGCGCCGTTATGCCGCCGTAGGAGGTTAAGCGATGCGTTATCTGCGACTCATCAAATACTTCATGTTGTCGTCGGCCCAGGAAGACCTGGCTTATCGCGCGAACTTTTTCATCGGGCTATTGCATTCATTATTGAATTTGATCGTCGGGGTGTTGGGTTTGATGGTGTTGTTCGGTCAGGTGGAAACGGTGAACGGCTGGAGTTTCGCCGCGACGTTGGCGCTGTTAGGCGTCTACCTGGTCGTCAGTGCGCTGCGCGGATTGTTCATCGGCCCCAGTCTGGAGGCATTAGCCGGAATGGAAGGTGACATCTGGAGCGGCCGGTTTGACTTTACTTTGCTGCGCCCGATCGATACCCAATTCCTCGTCAGCCTGCGGCAGTGGCGCTGGTTCGCGCTGATCGATCTGGCGCTGGGCGTGGGCGTGCTCAGCGTGGCAGTGACGCAGTTAGGACAGGCGCTATCGGTCGTGCAGGTCAGCGCGTTTCTGGGCACGATGTTTGCCAGTGTCGCCGTGCTGTACGCCATCCTGTTGATCTTTACCGCGCTGGTCTTCTGGGGACCCGGCATGTTATTCACCTGGGTGTTCGATGCGATCTTTCAGTTGGCGCGTTATCCGATCGGCGTGTATCCCGGCTGGCTGCAATTCGCGTTGACGTGGATCATCCCGGTCGCCGTGCTGACGACGATCCCCGCGCAAGCCCTGACGGGCGACATCACCCCCGGCGTGCTGCTGGCCAGCATGACCTTAGCAGCGCTGTTGTTGATCGGCGCGTCCGTGTTGTTTCGGGTGGGACTGCGGCGCTACAAGAGCGCGTCGAGTTGAGCAGTGCCGCCTCTTGAAAAAAGCAGTTGAGTTTTCCTCATTTTTGAGGTATCATCAGCCCTCGAGTCTTAGTAAGGAGAGGTCGTTCAAAATGAAGGTTCTGTTGAAGCATGATGTTTCCAAGTTAGGCAAGGCCGGTCAGGTGAAGAACGTGGCCGACGGTTACGCGCGCAATTACCTCATCCCGCAGGGGATGGCAGTGTTGGCGACGCCCGGCGCGATGAAGCAGGCCGATGTGCTGGCCCGATCCGAGCAGCTGCGCCAGGCCAAGTTGGCGTCCGACGCCTCCGCCGTGGCCGAAGTGATCAAGCAGGTCACGCTGACTTTTGCGGCGCGTGTCGGCGAAGGTGGCAAGCTGTACGGCTCGATCACCACGCAGCAGGTCGCCGATGAACTCAAGCGCACGACCGGGATCGATATCGACAAGCGCAAGCTCGAATTGCGCGAGCCTATCCGCGCCCTGGGGACCCACAAGGTGGCCGTGCACCTGGCGACGGAACTGGAGCCGGAATTGACGGTCAACGTGGTGAGTGAAGAAGGCGTCGCCGAAGCGGCTGTATAACAGTGTTGATTTTCGATTGCTGATTGTTGATTGGAGCCGGGCTAGGTGCAATACTGTTTAGTTAGCGCTCACCCAGCAGCGCGCATCGCGGACGCGGTGGGATCGCCCGCGCGGACGCGGGCTGTGAGCCTTATCTAAACAGTATTGGGGCCAGGTGTGATCCGAAATTAGCAATCAGCCATCAGCCATCAGCAATCATAAATTCCCCATGATGGACATCGGTTCCCAACTTCGCGCCGCGCGGGAAGCACAAGGCCTGACGCTGGAGCAGGCGTTTAAGGGCACGCGCATCAAGGCATCGTTTCTTGAAGCGATCGAGGCGAATCAATTTGACGTGTTGCCGGGTTCGGTTCAGGCGCGTGGTTTTGTGCGTTCTTACGCCAACTTTTTGGGCCTCGATGGCGAACATCTCGCCTCCGCGCTGGATGCCGATAAGACCGGTGCCTCTGAAGTGCGTCCGCTAACCGTGGCGCCTGCGGCCAAGCCGATCGTGACATCGGCCCCCACGAAATCGGTGCTGCAACCACCGCCGCAAAAACCATCAGCCACCGCCAAGCCGCCCATCTCTATTCCGCTCAAGTCCGTGACGCCACTGCCGGGCAAGCCCAGTGAGCCGATTAAGCGTTCTTTGAAATTGCCCCCTCTCGCGGTGAATTCTGGCAAGCCCGCTTCGTCCGCGGCTCCGGCTTCGAGTGGTGGTATCCCGACCTGGGTGATGATTGTCGGAGCGATTGTGTTGTTCGCGTTGGGCGCCTTTCTGATCGTGTCGGCGTTGAGTTCCGTGGGTCAATCCCCAACGCCCGATCCGCTGAGGACCGTGCCGAATGCGATCGGTGAGACGCTGATACCCGATCGTGCGGAGCGTGCGGCGGCCCCGGTGAGTGATGGCCCCATCTCGATCACCGTGATTCCGGGTGAGCATGTGTGGGCGCGCATCACGCTCGACGGGCAGACGGCCTTTGAAGGGATGCTCGATCCCAGCCTGGCACGTGACTGGATCGCGCAGGAAGAGATCATCGTGGAGACGGGGAATGCCGCCGGGCTTATGGTGCGGCAAGGCGGGCAGGACAGTGTACTCGGTGCGCGCGGTGAGATCGTAGCGCGGGCCTGGGGACGCCGCGGCCCGGTGGATGTGCCACTCGCGGTGCCGAGTATCGCGCCGCAAGCGACTAAGGCTGTGACGAATACGGTACAATAAACGGTAGTTGCCCATCAACAAGAATTCACCGACCGGGTTTCGCCTGCTCCGCAGGAGCCAGAAACCCGGTCGCTCTTTCAGCGGGGGAATATGAAGTCTACGCGTTACTATCTGCTGTCATTGGGGTGCTCCAAAAACTCGGTCGATTCGGAAAGCATGGCGCAATTGCTGAATGCCTCCGGCTATGCGGGCGTGACCGATCCCGACGAGGCTTCCATTCTCATCGTGAATACCTGCGGCTTCATCGGCCCGGCGCGCGAGGAATCGATCCGATCGCTGCGCGAATTGGCCGAGGGCAAGAGTCGCAAACAGACGTTGATCGCGGCGGGCTGCCTGTCGCAAATCTGGGGGCCGCAGATCGTCGCAGCCGTCCCCGGCATTGACGGGGTGATCGGCACGCGGCGTTGGATGGACATCGTCGAATTTACCGATAAACTGCGGGCGACGAAACATCCTGTACCCTTGTATCATCTGCCTGAGGAGGCGAAAGTGGTGGGGGCGGATGAGCACGGCGCACTGCGTGTGTCGGTGGCCGGCCCGAGTGCGTATCTCAAAATCGCCGATGGGTGCCGGCGGCCCTGCGCTTTCTGCTCGATCCCGCGCATCAAAGGTACGGCCGTCAGTCGTCCGCCGGAAGTCATCCTCCACGAAGTGCAAACGCTCGCGCGGCGCGGCGTGCGCGAGTTGATCCTGATTGCGCAAGACCTCACCGATTACGGCCACGATCTGGGCTTGAAAGACGGCCTGCCCACACTGCTCGAATCGATCTGCGACAGTGCACCGGAATTGAAATGGATTCGCTTGATGTATCAATATCCCGGTGCGGTCAGTGATCGGCTAATCGAGGTGATGGCGGCGCAACCGCAGATCGTGCACTACGTCGATATTCCCTTGCAGCACGGCCATCCTGAGGTGCTCAAGCGCATGCGTCGTCCGGCCAACATCGAGTGGGTGTATCGTACCTTTGAAAAGATTCGCGCCGCTCTGCCGGACGTGGCGATCCGCACGACGTTCATTGTCGGCTATCCGGGTGAGACGGAAGAAGAATTTGAAGGGCTATTGAAGTTCGTGCAGGACCTGCAATTCGATCGAGTGGGGGCGTTCCAGTATTCGTTCGAGCCGGGCACACCGTCTGCCGAGTTGGCCGATCAAGTGCCGGAGGATGTGAAGCAAGCACGTTACGAGCGTTTGATGGAGATGCAGCAGGCGATCTCATTGAAGCGCAATCAGGTTCACGTGGGCCGCACGCTCGACGTGTTGATCGAAGGGCAGGGCGATGGGTTGACGCTGGGCCGATCGTACCGCGATGCGCCGGAGATCGACGGCCTGGTGATTCTGGAAGGCAGTGCGCCCGTGGGCCAATTCGTGCCGGTAAAGATCGATGGGGCGCTGACGTATGATTTGACGGGACGGGTGGAGTTGAAACAAGGACAGGTGCTGACGTTAGAAGGATGAAGACTGAGGAATGAAGAACGGGCGCGCTGAGAATGCAGCGGCCCGTTTTTGATGGGTGTGCAGCGAATAGTCGTCGTTACAGGCTATCACGGCAGTTCCATCGTTTGCTAATACTTCGGCTTGAAGCCAAACAAAGACACGCTGTTTGGCGACTCGCGGGGTGGCGATGTAGCGAAGCTTGCCCTTGAGGGCTTCGCGCATACCGCGGCGTGCTTCAGCATCTTGAATCCAATCGCGATCGGACTGTGCCCAAAAGATGGTGCCTGTTCCTTTGATGCGCTTCAACTCCCCGCGATTTGCGCCACCGCGAATGCCTTGTGTTGCCAGCAAGCCAACACGTTTGACTTTGCCCTCGGCGATCATTGCTCAATTCAGTACGTATCTTCTTGCCGCCCAGGAACGGCGGATTGCCGACGATGACATCACACTCCGGCCAGGTGGGTTCGATCTTCATCCCCGGCCCTTCTCCCTGCGAGAGAGAAGGGCCGGGGATGAGGATCGATTTCATATTGAGAATTGCTGCGTGATGTGAAGGCTTAGTGTGAAGATTTAATGAGCGCCACCCACCCGGAGGTTCACAAAACCTCCGGGTGGGTTTTTTGTGCTATCGGGTTATGAGGGGCAAGTAGATGCCATATTGCTTGAGTGCAAACGTCGCAGTGACGGTCTTGTTGCCCGTCATCGTCACGGTGATGGGATTGGTGGTTGTCATGACGTCGCCACTCCAACTGCTGAAGGTGGATGTGATCAGTGACGTGGCCGTGAGAGTAACGATCGTCCCGGCGATGTACGTCGGCCCGGGCGGATTGAGCGTCACACTGCCCAGACCGTTGCCTGCATAGTTCACCGTCAACGTGTACGTGTTGGGGGCGTTGAGGGCAAACGCCGCGGTGATGGTGTGGCTAGCCATAACATTCGTGAAGGCGTAGAGACCGATCGAGCCTTGCGAGATACCATCGACGCCCACCTCGGCGATGTGATAGCCGGTGTTCGGTGTGATCGTGAAGGTCTGGCTCGCGCCATAGTTTACGGTCTGTGGTGTTGACGGTGTGATGGTGCCATGCGCGCCCGCCGTCGGCGTGATGATGAAGGTGTTGATCGCGAACGCTGCGCTGATAGTGTGATTGGCGGTGACATTGTTGAAGGTGTAGAAGCCAATCGGGCCTTGCGAGATACCATCGACGCCCACCTCGGCGATGTGATAGCCGGTGTTCGGTGTGATCGTGAAGGTCTGGCTCGCGCCATAGTTCACTGTCTGCGGTGTTGATGGCGTGATGGTGCCATGCGCGCCCGCCGTTGGCGTGATGGTGTAGGTGTTGATCGCAAACGCCGCGCTAATGGTGTGATTGGCGGTGATATTCGTGAAGGCGTAGAGGTCGATCGCGCCTTGCGAGACGCCGTCTACACCGACATTGGCGATGTGATAGCCGGTGTTCGGTGTGATCGTAAAGGTCTGGCTCGCGCCATAGGTCACGGCCTGCGGCGTTGATGGCGTGATGTTGCCGTTTGCGCCTGCCGTCGGCGTGATGACGTAGGTGTTGATGGCGAACGTCGCGGTGATGGTCTTGTTTGCATCCATCGTCAGCGTGATAGGGCTGCTTGTGCCGCTCACGTCGCCGCTCCAGCCGACGAAAGTGGAGCTGATCAGCGGCGTCGCCGTCAACGTGACGACATCGCCGTAGAGGTATTGATGTGTGCCGACTGTCGGTGAGACAACACCGCTGCCAGTCCCCGCCATCGCCACGGTGAGGGTGTAGTTGCTCGGCGCAAATTGATATTCATACGCGCCGATGTCGAAGCCTGCACCGCTGGGCCGTGGATTGCCGTCGAGGTCGGTGTAGACGCCCGCATCGATGCCGTGATCGATGGCGGCAGAGTCGAAGCGTAAATGATAATCGTCGTGGAGTGGATCGACGAACTTTGGATCGCCGATCAGACTGTGTCCGCCGCTGGTAATCACACCGACAGTGTTGGTTAGGTTGCCGAAGAAGAGGTTGTAGTCTTCGTAGACCGTGCTGCCTGTGTTGCTGATGGCGATGGTGTGACTGGCGATAATGGTGTCAGTCAGATTGAGCGTTCCGCTCAAGACGGCAATAGCAGGGCGAGGGTTGAGGGTGTTATCGGCGATGGTCACGTGCCGCAGCGAAGTTTGAGTTTGCTCTTCCAAAAAAAGGGCCGTACCATTGCCCTGATTGTAAGCGAAGATGGTGTTAAAAAACTCACCCCGTCCGCCCCCCTGTAGATCTGCCCCTCCACCTGTGCAGTCAGCCTTGAGACATTGGTTGCCGATGAATTGGCTGTCGTTTACTACGAGGGGACCGATGACCATTATTCCACCACCTAAATCTGGCGCGGTATTGCTGAGAAAAAGTGTGTGACTAATGAAGAATCCTCCTCCTCCTCCAGATAGAGCGCCTCCCCCCCATCCACGCGCACCGGCGACGGTATTGTGCTCAAAGCAGCTATCAGTGATATAGGCTGCGTTGCCCACGAAAGCACCTCCACCCGACACCGCTGCTGTGTTATTGATGAATTGAGTGTTGGTCAGGTAAGCTGGACCCATCACGTAAATCCCACCGCCTTGATCTGCACTTGAATTACCCTCGAAGCGGGTATTGATGAGTGTAGCCGGACCGAGGATTTCAATGCCACCTCCGCCAAGGGTTCCTCCGGTATTACTGATGAATGTACTGCCAGTCACTGTCAGCGATGACTGCCAAAGGGACATTCCGCCGCCATCGTAGGTGTCAACATTTCGCTCGAAATGGCTATCAACCACAATTACCCTGCCTTCGTTCACAGACACCCCACCATGAGAGTTACTGATGAAGAGGGTGTTGCTGATCAATAGCAGGGGCTGCTCCCCGGTAGTACGGTAAAAGGATAGGCCACCAGCATCACAGTTGTCCGCTTCGCTACAGCGATTGTTTTCAAAGCGGGAGTTGACAATCGTGGCCGGGCCGTCGTAGATACCAACTCCAGCGCCCAAGAGCGGCGCAGGTCCACTATTACCAAGAATCTGTGTGCCGGTCATATGTAGTGGTCCTATGACTGAAAGGCCGGCGTTGGTGTTGCTGAAAAAACCTCCGCCACTGATGTTGACCTCACAGGGAGTATATAAATATCCCGCAATGGCACCCCCACCTATGTTAGCGCTGAAGTCAGTATCGGTGAGGATAAGGTTTGAGCCAACCGTGTATAAGCCACCGCCGTAAGCGGAACTGTTGTAGGTGAAACGGCTGTCAACAATTTGTGTTTCCATTTGTGCGTAGAGGCCGCCCCCACGCGACCAGTCAGACGGCCCAGCCAGTATGCCGCGATTGTCGGAGAATTCACTGGCCGTGACTGTTAAGGGTCGGACAGCGTAGACTCCACCGCCGTCATCGACGGACACGTTGCTAATGATACGGCTGTCCATTAACGTCAGATCGCTTTGCGCATAGATTCCGCCACCGTTGATGCTGGCCGCGTTGCTGAGGAAGATCGCAGCGCGGATCAGCGGTTGTGCGGTGTCGGTGATCAACATGCCACCGCCGTAATCAGCACTACCGCCTGTAAACGTCAGCCCCGAAACCACGACGGAGTTGCTGATCGTCGCGCCGGTCACGGTGAGGACGCGTTGGCCTGCCGTCGCGTGGATGATCGTCGTGGCGGAATTGACACCGGTCAATGAGACAGGCTTATAGAGTGTGACGCTCTGGGTGTAGAGACCGCTGGCGATGAGTACTTGATCGCCGTCATTGGCTACATCAATGGCGTGCTGAATCGTCGCACAGGGTGTCGCACCCGAGGCGCAATCGTTGGCGTCGTTGCCCAACGGCGGCGGAGCGACGTACCATGCCACGGCCTGATTTACCGACAATGAGCGAGTCAGGCCGATTGGCTGGGACTGAGCGGCAGTCGTGGTGCTGAATACTCCGCCCAGCACCCACAACAGTACCAGGGCCAGACCTAACGCCAGTGACATGCGGCGCATACTTGATGAGAAAACACGATTCAACATCAGAGATTCTCCTTCAACAATGAGTTGGTTATAGCAGGGCGAGGCATTGCGCCTCGCCGCTGCATTATGCTTCATCTGGCAACTATGGGCAAGAAGATGTGAGACTGCTTCAACGCAAACGTCGCGGTGACGGTTTTGTTGCCCGTCATCGTCACGGTGATGGGATTGGTGGTTGTCACGACGTCGCCACTCCAACTGCTGAAGGTGGAGGTGAGCGCTGGCGTTGCGGTGAGAGTAACGATCGTTCCGGCGATGTACGTCGGCCCCGGCGGGTTGAGCATGACCGCGCCGCTTCCGTTGCCCACGTAGTTCACCGTCAACGTGTAAGTGTTGGGTGCGTTGATCACAAACGCCGCGGTGATGGTGTGATTGGCCGTAACGTTTGCGAAGGTGTAAAGGCCGATCGGGCCTTGCGAGATGCCATCGACGCCCACATCAGCGATGTGATAGCCGGTGTTCGGCGTGATCGTGAAGGTCTGGCTCGCGCCGTAGTTCACGGTCTGCGGCGTTGATGGTGTGATGCTGCCGTTCGCACCTGTCGTCGGCGTGATGACGAAGGTGTTGATGGCAAACGTCGCGGTGATAGTGTGATTGGCCGTGACATTCGTGAAGGCGTAGAGGTCGATCGGACCTTGCGAGACGCCATCCACACCCACCTCGACGATGTGATAGCCGATGTTCGATGTGATCGTAAAGGTCTGACTCGCCCCGGAGTTCACGGTCTGCGGCGTTGATGGGGTGATGGTGCCATGCGCGCCCGCTGTCGGCGTGATGACGTAGGTGTTGATCGCAAACGCCGCGCTGATGGTGTGATTGGCGGTGACATTCGTGAAGGCGTAGAGGTCGATCGCGCCTTGCGAGATACCATCGACGCCGACATCTGCGATGTGATAACCCGTGTTGGGTGTGATGGTGAAGGTCTGACTCGCCCCGGAGTTCACGGTCTGCGGCGTTGATGGCGTGATGTTGCCGTTCGCGCCTGCCGTCGGCGTGATGACGTAGGTGTTGATCGCAAACGCCGCGCTGATGGTGTGATTGGCGGTGACATTCGTGAAGGCGTAGAGGTCGATCGCGCCTTGCGAGACGCCATCCACACCTACATCGGTGATGTGATAGCCGGTGTTCGACATGATCGTAAAGGTCTGGCTCGCGCCATAGTTCACCGTTTGCGGCGTCGCAGGTGTGATGCTGCCATTCGCACCTGCCGTCGGCGTGATGACGTAGGTGTTGATGGCGAACGTCGCGGTGATGGTCTTGTTCGCATCCATCGTTACCGTGATAGGGCTGCTTGTGCCGCTCACGTCGCCGCTCCAGCCGACGAAAGTGGAACTGATCAGCGGCGTCGCGGTGAGGGTGATGAGCGTCCCTGCGGCATAACTCGGTCCAGGCGGATTGAGCAAGACACTGCCTGTGCCATTGCCCGCATAGCTCACGGTCAACGTGTAGTCGCTGACGGCGAAGGCCGCGCTGAGGGTGTGGTTGGCCGTGATATTCGTGAAGGCGTAGAGGTCGATCGGGCCTTGCGAGACGCCGTCTACATCAACATCGACGATGTGATAGCCGCTGTTCGGTGTGATCGTGAAAGTCCGGTTCGCGCCGTAGTTCACGGTCTGCGGTGTTGATGGAATGATGGTGCCATTGAGACCCGCCGTCGGCGTGATGACAAAGGTGTTGATGGCAAACGTCGCAGTGATCGCCTTGTTCACGTCCATCGTCACCGTCATGGAAGGGGCAGAGCCGTCTACGTCGCCGCTCCAACCGATGAAGGTTGAACTGATGGCTGGCGTGGCCGTGAGAGTGACCACTGTACCGGCGGTGTAAGTCGGTCCGGGTGGGTTAAGCGTGACCGTTCCACCGCCGGTGCCGGCAGTGTTCACCGTCAACGTGACTATGTTGGCATCAAGCCCAAACACTGCGCTGATGGTGTGGTTGGCCGTGATATTCGTGAAGGTGTACAGGTCGATCGGGCCTTGCGAGATGCTGTCCACACCGACATCGACGATGTGATAGCCGGTGTTCGGTGTGATCGTGAAGGTCTGGCTCGCCCCGTAGTTCACGGTCTGCGGCGTTGCAGGTGTGAGGCTGCCATGCGCGCCCGTTGTCGGAGTGATGACGAAGGTCTTGAGCGCGAAGGTGGCCGTGATGGCTTTGTTGTCCAGCATCGTCACCGTGATGGGATTGGTCAGGCCGATCGCGTCACCGCTCCAGCCGGTGAAGGTCGAACTGATGGCCGGCGTCGCCGTGAGGGTGATCACCGTTCCGACGGTGTAAGTCGGCCCGGACGGATTAGCCGTAACAATTCCTCCACCATCGCCTGCGTGGCCTGTCGTGAGCAAGTAGTAGGGTGACGTTACAGTGAATGCCGCGTCGCTGCTCCCTGTTTGGGTTGCGGCGCTGAAGTAGGCCGTATTGATAATCACATCGTTGTAGTCTCCGGTATGCGTGGCCGTAAAGGTGAAGGTGATATCGGCCGAAGCCGCAACGACACCTGTCCAAGTGATGGCATTGCCGTTCTGGATGATGCCACTGACAGGCCGATCGATCCACAGTCCAAAGATCACGCCCGTTGGCAACGTGTCTGTCATAACCGCCGAGGTGCCGCTGACCGCGTTGGTGTTCTTGAGGATGACCGTGTAAGTGACCAGGCCGTGATAGGGGACGTTGGTGTTGGGCGTGACCGATTTGGCGAGGTCTAAATAGGGCTTGTCCTCAATCACGGAGACATCGTTGCTGTCATAGTTTGCCACATAGATGCGGCTGGTGTTCGGGTTGACGCCGCTGCCGAAGGGATTCGTTCCCACCGATACGGTTGCGCTGACGGTATTGCTCGCGCCGTCGATGACTGAAACCGTGTTACTTCCGGCGTTCGCCACATAGATGCGGTTGGTGGTCGGATTGACACCCACGCCGCCGGGGCGTAACCCTACAGACACTGTGGCAACGACGGTGTTATCGAGAGCATCAATCACCGAGACCGTGTGGCTGGTGTAGTTCGCCACATAGACCCGATCGGTGTTTGGATTGACGCCGACGGCAATGGGGCCTGCTCCTACCGCCACCGTCACGAAGGCGGTGTTGCTCACGCCGTCGATCACGGAGACCGTGTTGCTGGTGTAGTTCGTCACATAGACGCGGTTGGTATTCGGGTTGACGCTGACGCCATAGGGGCCACCTTCCGTCGTCACCGTCGCCACCACAGTCTGGCTGATGGTGTCAATCACCGAGACGTTGTTCTTGTAATGATTCGCTACGTAGATGCGGCCGGTGTTCGGATTGACGCCGACGCCGATGGGACCTGATCCCATCGGCGTCGTCGCCACGACGGTATTGCTTAAGCCGTCAATGGTCATGAGGGTATTACTGAAAAAATTCGCCACATAGACGCGATGGGTGTTTGGATTGACGCCGATGCCATAGGGAAACACTCCCACCGCTACCGTGGCGATGACGCTATTGCTCGCGCCGTCAATCACCGAAACGGTGTTGCTGAACCTGTTCGTCACATAGATGCGGTTGGTGGTCGGATTGACGCCGACGGCGGCGGGATTTCTCCCCACCGGCACCGTGGCGATGACCAGCGGGCCTCCGGCTGGAGAGGCTGGCAGGAGCGCAACATCCGGCACAGCATAAGCGGTGGTGGTTGTCATCCATGTTCCGCCTAACGACCATAGAGCAGCAATCGCAAGGCCCAACGCCAGTGAAAATCGGCGCACGCGCAGTGAGATGACACGATTGGGCATTTTAGATTCTCCTTTGAGTTGATCACCATCTTTGTCAAGCCTAGCCCATACAGGTCGGCTTGCGTCTGGCGTGTGAACGCCTCTTCTCTTGACCCGATCGATTCACAAGCGTGGGCGCGCCCGCGCTTGAGGTGACGGCTAACGTATTGAGCGAAGTGGGTGAACGGAGGATCATGCGCTTCATTATACTGCGGTTGTAGTTCAAAGAAATCGATCTGCACTTCGTTCCAAAAAACACTTACCCTGCCTGCGCCGCTCGTGCATTGACTTCTAACCGACCCTTCGCTTAAACTGAGGCCACTACCTCGCCCGTTGAGCCCAGCCAGCTCAACGGCTGTCTGTCTCACCTCACAACCAAATCAAGGGAGGAAGTCTCATGGTGCATACTACTCTGCTTCACCGACGGCTACTGCGGGTTGGTCTGCCGTTTTTGATTGCGATCAGCCTATTGCTGGTGCTGGTCACGCTCACTTCACAGGCGGCCAACACCATCGCCTGGCAGGAAACGTCCACGGGCCTGCCGACCAGCAACATCGTGCGCGACACCGAATTCGCCGACGTGAATCACGACGGCAAACCCGATCTGATCGCCGTGGGCAACATCGGCGTCGCCGTCTATCAGGGCAACGGCGCAGGGGTCTGGGCCAGCGGCGTTCTGTCGTTTGGCCTGCCCGCCAGCGGCGGTTACGGCCACGTGGCGGTGGGCGATCTCAACAACGACGGCAACACCGACATCGTTGCCAGCGCGGGCAATGGCGTCGGCGTCAAGGGTTGGTACGGCGATGGAGCCGGCAACTGGACGGCGATTGCCAGCGGTCTACCCACCGGCACGTCGGAAGGCGTAGCCCTCGCCGATGTGAACAAAGATGGCCGCCCGGACATCCTCGTGGCAGGCGGAGCGTCTGTGTATCAGGGCGTTCACGTTTACCTCAATCAAGGCAGTAACTTCAGTCAGACCACCAGTCTCACCACCACCGGCACGTACAACGACCTCGCCGCAGCCTACGTGGACGGTGACGGCTACATCGACGTGATTGCCGCCGCCGATAGCACTGGGCTGAAATTCTGGCGTGGCAACTTTAACAACGCGTGGATTTACACCAGCGTCGGCCTGTCCAATACCAACAACTGGCGCGGCGTGACCTTTGGCGATGTTGATCTGGATGGAAAATTAGAATTAGTGGCCGCCCGATCGAATATTGCCGGCCCCACCGGCGGCGGCCTCTTTGTGTACGACTATACCGAGTTAGGCGGAACGTGGGCGTTGGCTCCCAATCAACTGCCTGTCAACAACAGTTATTTCAAATTGATCCTGGACGATCTCAACGCCGACGGTCGGCTCGATCTGGTGGCGGGCGGCGGCTCGACGTTCCTCGCGCAGGGCATCTTTGCGTGGCTGGGATCGATCAACGGCTTTGTGGCGACAACGTCGCCGACGACAACCGGCAGTTGGGAGCGGCCCGGCGTGGGCGATTTCGATCGCGACGGCCTGCTCGATATTGGCGCGGGCGCGTACAACAGCGGCGGCGCACGGGCGTGGCGCTCGACGGGTGTGCGTGATCCGATCGGATCGTGGACGCTCATCGCCTCGCCGCAAATCACCGACAGTCCGCGCGCGCTGGCCGCGGTCGACGTCAATCGCGACGGTGACACCGATGTGATCTTCAATCGCGCGGGCGGCAACGGCTTGAATATGTATCTGGGCGATGGCGGCAATGCGTGGACGTACTGTGCAGCCTTCAATGTCGGAGGCGGCGCGTACACCGGCACGTATGAGTCCGTGGTCGCCGCGCCGTTCGATCGGAATAGCCAGTATCCGCAGATCGTAGCGGGGCGGGATGATGGCGGCGGCATTCAATACTTCGGCAACGTTACCAACAACTGTAGTTACTTCTTCACTTTCCAGATCACCACCACCGGCTCGTATCGCGCGCTGTCGGCGGCCGACCTCGACGACGATAGTTATTACGAACTGGTGGCCGCGCCCTATCATTTGTTGAATCAGGGCTTGCGCCTCTTTGAGAATGGCGCGAACGGTTGGCAGGCGCGGGCTAACCCCATCTCCACGGGGACGTATTGCGACACGGCGCTGGGCGACTTCAATCACGACGGCAAGCAAGATATCGCTGCGGCGGAGTGCACACCCGGCAATGGCGGCGGCCTCAACGTGTTCCAGTATTGGACGCGCGGCTGGATTTCGCACAGCCTCACCGGGCCGGGCATGTTCTATGCCGTGGCCGTGGGCGATCTGAACAACGATGGCAAAGACGATCTGGTTGCCGCCAAGAACAGCGGCGAGCAGGGCCTGTACGTGTGGACGGGCGATGGCGCGTTTAACTTCACGCCGTGGCCTTCGCCGGATACGGCGGGCGAATATTTCGATCTCGATCTGGGCGATGTCAATCACGACGGCTGGCTCGATATCCTCGCGGCGCGTGATGGCCTGGGTGTGATGGTCTGGCTGGGCGATGGCGCAGGCGGCTGGACGGCATCGAATACGAACCTGCCCGTGACGGGCGCGTTCTTCAACTCGATCTTCCGTCACGTCGATCACGATGGCAACCTCGACATCGTTTCGACGGGCTTCAATCAGGGCGTGAAGATCTGGACCGCGGCAGAGGCAGCACCGCCCACGATCAACAACATTCAACCGACGACGTGGATCTCGACGACGCAAAGCCCCAACATCACGGCGGATGTGCTGGATGCAATCAGCGGTATCAGTACGACGAGCGGACTGTATCGCTACTCGATCAACGGGGGCGGCACATGGAGCACGCTGGTTCCGGCCAGTATCAGCGGTTCGAATGGCTCGACTGCCACACAGCTGTTGACGGCGGTGAGTGTGCCATTCGGGCAAGACTCCGCCACGCAGAATATCGTCGAGCTACGCGCGGCGGATATGGTAGGAAACATCGGGCTGGCGCAGGCCGTCATCAAGATCGACACCACGCCGCCGACTGCCCCCGCGTCGTTGACCAGTAGTGATCACTCTGTCAGCACGTGGAGTAACGACGACACCATCTCGATCAACTGGAGCGGTGCGACGGATGCGACGAGCGGTGTCTTTGGCTACTCCGTCCTGTTCGATCAGAATCCGACGACGCTGCCTGACCCGACGATTAACGCGGGTGGCACCGCCTTCAACAGCACGGCGTTGGCCGATGGCAACAATTGGTACGCGCACGTCCGCACGCGCGATGTGGCCGGCAACTGGTCGACGTCGGCGCGGCATGCGGGGCCGTTCTTCATCGACACCACGCCGCCGACAAATCCCACCAGCTTTAGCAGCAGCCATCAGACGAGTGTGTGGAATAACGATCCGACGGTGTTTGTGAGCTGGTCGGGTGCGGCTGATCCCGGCGGCAGCGGCGTGTACGGCTATTCCTATCAGTGGGATGTTTCGCTTGCATCCGTGCCCGATCAGAATCTCGACACGACCGGGAACTCGGACACGAGCGGGGTTTTGGCCACCGCGAACAATCACTGGTTCCACGTCCGCACGCGTGACCTGGCGGGCAACTGGTCGGCGTCGGCGGCGCATCGCGGGCCGCACTACATCGACACCACACCGCCGTCGTCTTCGGCCTCGTCGCCAGGCAGCAGCGGCAGCACGTCGTTCACCGTGAACTGGTCGGGCAGCGATGCTCATTCCGGCATCGACAACTACGACGTGCAGTATCGCAACAAGACGACGAACAGCGGCTGGACCACGTGGAAGAGCGCGACGAGTTCCACCTCGAGCACCTTCAACGGCACCAGCGGCCACATCTACGAATTCCGATCGCGCGCGCACGATAACGCCGGAAATCTCGAAGCCTATCCGGGCACGGCGGATGACGTCACCGAGATCGCCACGCTCGACTTCTTCGTGCGCAATCCCGGCATCGAAGTCAATCAGGCCATTCAGGATTTGAGCAACAGTGTCAAGCTCATCGCCAAGAAGCGGACGTTCGTGCGCTGCTACGTGCAAAGCGACAGCGGCAACAGCGCCAGCGTGAATGCGCGCTTGCGGGTGTATCGCGGCGCGACGTACTGGGGCAGCCTGTCGCCGTCGAACAGCGGCGCGACGATCACGGTGCGCAGCTCACCCGATCGGGCCCAGCTGGATCACGCCTACTACTTCGACGTACCTACCAGTTGGCTGAATGCGGGCAGCGTCACCTTCGAGTGTGAAGTCAACACGCCCAAAAAATATGGCGAGAACGACTACACCAACAACGTGCGCAGCACCACCGTCAGCTTCGTCAATGCGCCGTCCATGGATGTGTGGTGGATCGACATTCCCTACAACTACGGCGGCTCGACGCGGCACGTGCGCAGCGCCGATCGCACGCGGTTGACCAAGTGGACGAAGGCGGCCTATCCGATCAACACGTTGAACGTGACGTACGGTTATCTCGATCCACCGTATGGCAGCCTGCCTACCGCCAGCACCGTCAACGACGATCTGTGGTGGAACAAGATCAAGAAGTTCCTCAACTTCGACTTCAGCCCGCTGTATCAACGCTGGTACGCGCAGGCGCTGCAAGTGGACGGCAACACGTTCATGCGTGGCCGCTCGATGGGCATTCCTGAAGCGGTGGCGTCCGGTCCCACCGGCGATACCGGCGGTTGGGATCCCGATGGCAACTTCGGCGACTGGTACGGCGGCCACGAGAACGGCCACTCGTATGGCCGCGCGCACGTGACGGGCGCACCTTATAGTGGTTCCGGCGGCTGCGGTGATGAAGCGGGACCCGACAACAACTATCCTTACGCGCAAGGCCGTCTGAGTCCCGGCACCAGCATGTGGGCGAATAACACCAAGTACGGGGTGGATTGGAGTCTGACCACGCCGTTGATCGTCACACCCGATTGGTATGATGTGATGACGTACTGTGGCCCGCAGTGGATTTCCGATTACACCTACGAGGCGATCTACAACCAGATGGTGGCCGAAGAAGGCACGCTGCTCGCGCAAGGCCCGCAGCGTCCACAGGGCGTGGAACGTCTGGTGGTAATGGGTAAGATCATCACGGCCACCAACACGGTCACGCTCGGCACATTCTACCGCGTGTCGAATGCCGACGATTGGGCCGGGCGCGATCTCAGCGGTACGTCCCACATCAAGCTGCTGGACGTGAGCAATGCTGTGCTGGCCGACTACAACTTCTCGCCGCGCGGCACACCCGAGCAGGATGATCCTTTACAGGACATCACCGAACTGGTGCCGTGGATCACGGGCACGCAGAAGATCGTTATCGCCAGCGCCACACAGCACTTGATCACGCGCACGGTCAGCGCCAACGCTCCGAGCGTGACGGTACAGGCTCCCGGTGGCGGCATCACGTTGACGGGCAACAGCGTCATCGTCAGTTGGAGTGCCACGGACGTCGACGGCGATCCGCTGACGTTCTCGCTCGACTACAGCAAGGACGGCGGCGCCACGTGGACGCCGCTCTCCGGCCAGATTTTTGCGACATCGATTGAGATCGATCTGACGTTGCTGCCGGGCGGGACACAGGGCAAGTTCCGCGTGTGGGCCAGCGACGGCGTGAACACGGCGACCGATGAGACCGCTGGCATCTTCGTGGTTCCGCAGAAAGCGCCGCAGATTCTCTCGGTTGATCCGATCAGCGGCACGACCTACGTCATCAGCCAGACGATTAGCTTCGAAACAGAAGCTTACGATCCCGAAGACGGCACGCTCCCCGACGGGAACTTACAATGGTCGTCGAGTATCGATGGGGCGATCGGGACAGGCGCGCTGCTGCAGATCGACACGCTGAGTGTGGGCACGCATACCATCACGTTGACGGCGACGGACAGCCACAATGCGCAGACTACGCAGAGCTTCACCGTCAGCGTCACCGCTGAACCCGACACGCCGGTGAGCACGGATATCTACTTGCCGCTGATCACAAAGAATTAGTTACTGCTCAGCCGCATCCCGCCTAGCGCGCCGCCGCTTCGCGGACACGGCGTGAGCGGAGTGTCCCGCGCGTTCTTCGACTTCACTGCGTTCCGCTCAGAATGCGCTGGACACGGAGTCGAAGGATAGCGGGCTGAGCAGTAACAAGAATTAAGTGTAGAAACCGGGTTTCTTCATCACTGACTGGAATTGAAAGTCAGTCGTTGAGAAACCCGGTTTCTGGCATATAATACAGCCATGCGCCGTCTGCCGCGTTCCCCACTTTTCCTCAGCGCCGAATACTTGCTGGCCATCTTGCTCGTCGGCTTCATCACGGGCGCGCTGCATTTGATCCGCGACGTGCTGAACGTTGAAGTCGCAACCGTGCTGTATTTATTACCCGTGGTGATCAGCACCCTGTTGTGGGGTTTGGGGCCGGGGGTGGTCGCCGCACTGACGGCCTTCTTCGCTTTCAATTACTTCTTCATCGAGCCACGCTTTACGCTGCTGGTGGAACGTCCGCAAGACTTGCTGGTGCTGGCGGTCTTTTTGGCGACCGCCGTGCTATTGAGTCAATTGCTGGGCCGCACGCGCGCCGCGCTGAGTGCCGCGCAGCAGCGCGAACATGAAGCGCTGCGCCTGTATGAATTCAGCACAGTGCTGGCCGGGCAGCAGACCGATCAGTCGATCGCGCGCACAATCGCGCAGTACACCGTGGAGGTGTTTCACGCCCTATCTGCGGAGCAGGGGCGCGCTGGGCGAGCTGATCGAGTTGAAGTGATGGTGGAAGGGTCTGGCGACAAACCGTCGTCCAGCGTCAGTCTGCCAGCCGATCAATCCGCTATGCCCGATCGGCCGCCCACTTCAATCGCGCCCTTGTTGACGGCGCGCGGCTTGCGGGGCGAGATTCGGGTGTGGCTCGATCGGGTGGCGTTGACCCCCGCCGAAGATCGCTTGCTTAAGACGTTTGCCACCCAGGGCGCACTGGCGCTGGAGCGATCGCAATTGGCCCGCTCGGAAACACGCGCGCAAGTGGCTGAAGAAAGCGATCAGCTGAAGACAGCGCTGCTGTCGTCGGTGTCGCACGAACTGCGCACCCCGTTAGCGACGATTAAAGCCGCCGTGACGAGCTTGCGGAGTAATCCGGTCGATCGGAATTCCGCCGTGCACGATGAGCTGCTGGAAACGATCGAGGAAGAAACCGATCAGCTCAACGTGCTGGTTGGCAACTTGCTCGACATGTCGCGCATCGAAGCCGGGGTGTTGAAACCGCAGCGCGCGTGGAACGACCTGGAAGAGATTATCAGCGCGGCGCTGGCGCGTTTGAAGCAGGCCGCGCGGCAGCATCGCCTGGAGATCGCCGTGCCCGACGACCTGCCGCTGGTCCCCGTCGATTTTGTGCAGATTCAGCAGGTGTTCATCAACTTGATCAGCAACGGACTCAAATATGCGCCGGCGGGAACGATCGTGCGTGTGGAAGCGAAACGGCGCAAGCGCGATGCCGTAGTGGCGCGCGTGATCAACCACGGGCCGCTCGTGCCGGAAGAGCAGCTTGATCGCATCTTCGACAAGTTCTATCGGGCCACGGCGGCCGATCGGGTGACGGGCACCGGCCTCGGCTTGTCGATCTGCAAAGGCATCATCGAAGCGCACGGCGGGCGCCTGTGGGCCGAGAATCTGGTCGACGGACTGGCGTTCAACTTCACGCTGCCACTGCACGTGAAAGACATGCCGCCGCTGAAAAATGTGAAGAGTGAGGAGTGAAAAGTGAAGAGCCAACGCTGATCATGCGCTCTTCACGCGTTACTCTTCAGCAGTCATGCCCGAATGCTTTCGCCATGCGCGCCCCCGCGCACAGCGTCCCTTCGGCAGGGCGTGTCGGGCATCCAGATTCGCCGCTGGCAGTGTCTCTGGATTCCCGCTTACTACACGCTTCGCGGGGAATGACAGCGCCGCGCAACGGCTGAGTAGTAACCTATACGTGCCACTAATGACTATGACCCAATTCACTCGCATTCTCGTCATCGACGATGAGCCGCAGATTCTGCGCGCGCTGAAGACGATTCTGACCGATCGACATTTCCTGGTCTCAACGGCCAGTCGCGGCGAAGAGGGCCTGGCGCTGGCCGCGGCGAATCCGCCGGATGTGATCATCCTCGATCTGAGTCTGCCGGACATGGACGGCTTTGAGGTGTGCGCGCGTTTGCGCGAATGGACCAGCGTACCCATCATCGTGCTGTCGGTGCGCGACCACGAGCGCGACAAAGTCATGGCGCTGGATAAAGGCGCTGATGATTATTTGACCAAGCCCTTTGGCATTGAGGAATTGCTGGCGCGCATTCGCGTGGCGCTGCGGCATGCGGCGCAGGTGCAGGCACAGTCCAAGAGTACGATTATTCACGCGGGAGGACTGGAGATCAATTTGGCGGAACACTTCGTGAAGCGCCACGGCGAAGAGATCAAGCTCACGGCTACCGAGTTCAAGCTGCTGGCCTATCTCGCTGCGCACGCCGATCGGGTGTTGACGCACCAGGCGATTCTGTCGCAGGTGTGGGATCCCGCCGATGCCGATCATGTGGAATATCTGCGGGTGTATATGCGCCAGCTCCGTAAGAAGTTAGAGACAGACCCTGATCAACCACAATTTTTGATCACGGAGCCGGGAGTAGGCTATCGATTGCTGGCCGATGAATAATGCGAGCAGGGTCACTGCGAGGCGCGTCCCGAGCGGAACGAAGCGAAGTCGAGGGATGCGCTGAAGCAATCCCCCGGTGCGATTGCTTCGTCAGTCGCAAACAGCGCGGCCTCCTCGCAATGACGGGTCATACATCCCTCAAACGCCCCATTTCGGGGCGTTTTTATTTGTTCTTTATGCAATTGGCCTGCGCTTTTGCCGCTGTTTTATTCTGGAGTGCTATGCTGACTGGCACTGTGTCCCACTGAGGGACATGGGGTTCGGTAAATGGAGCATAGCATGTCTGCGATCACTTTAGAGGAAGAACAACAAACCGGCATTCTGTATCACACGGTGGAGTATAAGCCGCGGCGCTCGTGGCGAACGTGGTTGATTGGCCGGCCGTTGGCCACGGCGGATGCGCCGCATCAAACCATTGGTAAGGCGGTGGGGCTGGCAGTGTTTGCTTCGGATGCTTTGTCGTCCACCGCGTATGCCACGCAGGAAATTTTGGTGATTCTGGCGGTGGCGGGCGCGGCTGCCTATGGCCTGATCGTTCCTATCTCGCTTGCCATCGTCTTGCTACTGGCGATTGTGACCATTTCTTATCAACAGACGATTCACGCCTATCCGGGTGGCGGCGGTGCCTACATTGTGGCGCGCGACAATCTGGGCGAACTCCCCGCGCAGACCGCAGGCGCGGCGCTGCTGACGGACTACATCCTGACGGTGGCCGTGTCAGTCTCGTCGGGCGTGGCGCAGATTGCTTCGGCGGTACCAGCGTTGGCGCCGTATCGGGTCGAGATTGCGGTCGTGCTGGTGATGTTGATCATGTTAATTAATTTGCGCGGCGTGAAAGAGTCGGGCACGATCTTCGCGATTCCCACGTACTTCTTCGTCGTGATGATGTTTGCCACCGTCGGTCTGGGTCTGGCGCGTTATATGACGGGCGGCCTGGGCCTGGTGACCAGTGTGCCGCATGGCGAACTGGGTGAGACGTTAGTGCCGATTTCGTTGTTTATGATTCTGCATGCGTTCTCCAGCGGTACTACCGCTTTGACGGGCGTGGAAGCGATCTCGAACGGCATTACGGCGTTCAAAGAGCCGCGCAGCCGCAATGCCGGGGTGACATTGATGTGGATGGCGGGCATTCTGGGCACGCTCTTTCTGGGCATCAGTTTCTTGAGCAGTCAGATTCACGTGATGCCGTCGGAATCTGAGACGGTCATCTCGCAGTTGACGCGCACGGTGTTTGGCGGGCGCGAATTGCCGTATCTGTTGACGATGGCGGCCACGACGGTGATCTTGATCATGGCGGCCAACACGGCCTTTGCCGACTTCCCGCGTCTCAGCGCGCTGCACGCGGGGGACGGTTTTCTGCCGCGCCAGTTGACGTATCGCGGCAGCCGCCTGGTCTATTCGCGCGGCGTGCTGGTGCTGGCCGGGATTGCCTCGCTGTTGATCATTGTCTTCAATGCCAGTGTCACGGCGTTGATTCCGCTGTATGCTATTGGCGTCTTTCTGTCGTTCACGCTGTCGCAGAGCGGCATGGCCCGCCGCTGGTGGAAGATCGGGCATTTGAAACCGGGCGTCGAAGTGAAAGAGCCGGGATCGGTGTTGCGCTTTGAAAAGGGCTGGCAGCACAAGATGGCGATCAACGGCTTCGGGGCAGTGTGTACCGCCGTCGTCATGTTGGTATTTGCCGTGACCAAGTTCAATGACGGCGCGTGGATCGTATTGATTTTGACGCCGATGTTGGTGGTGATCTTCTTCCGTATTCACTATCACTACAAGGATGTCGCCAAGCACCTGACGCTGGAGCAATACGATGCTCCCCTGCGCGTGAAGCGGCATCGCGTGGTGGTACCCATCAGCGGGGTGCATCGCGGCACGCTGGCAGCCCTGCGTTACGCTCGATCGCTTTCGACTGACGTTACGGTGGTGCATGTGTCGACGGATGAGGCCGAGGCGGAGAAGATCAAACGCAAGTGGGAAAAGTGGGGTGACGGGACGCGGTTGGTCATTCTCGATTCACCCTTCCGACTCCTGCTAGAACCATTGATTGAGTATGTCGAACTGGTGGCCAATGCGCTGGAACCGACCGAGACGCTGACGATTGTGGTGCCACAATTCATCCCGCGTCACTGGTGGGGCGGCTTGCTGCATACCCAGGCGGCGGCGATGCTGCGCAATGCGCTGCTGCACAAGCCCGGCATTGTCATCACCAGCGTACCGTATCAGATTGAGTAATCATCTTGATCGTAACAGTGTGATCAATCCGTAGCTCATGCGGCGTTTCAAACCGCCAACTGACTACCGCTGGGGCAGTAGCGCCTTAGCGGGCGTTGTTGGTTTCCGTGGTGGCGGTCTGTCTTTTTGACAGGCGGCGTTGACGGGCTTATAATCTGCGCGTGTTAGTCTTTGGCCGCCCCGGGGAGGCGGCTTTTTTGTGTGCTAACGCAGGACAACTAAGCGCAGAGAAAGTCTGCCGGAGCCTGAAGTAACTATGATCGAGTTAGAAGAAGAAAAACGGAATGGGATTTTGTATCATACGGCAGAGTATAAGCCGCCACGTTCGTGGCGTTCATGGTTGATTGGCCGGCCGTTAGCCACCGCCGATGCGCCGCATCAGACAATTGGGAAGGCCGTGGGCTTAGCAGTGTTTGCTTCGGACGCCTTGTCGTCCACGGCTTATGCCACGCAAGAAATTTTGGTGATCCTGGCGGTAGCTGGTGCGGCCGCCTATGGTTTGATCTTTCCCATCTCCATTGCGATTGTACTGCTCCTGGCCATCGTCACGGCTTCGTACGAGCAGACGATTCACGCCTACCCGACGGGCGGCGGCGCCTATATCGTGGCGCGCGACAATCTGGGTGAACTACCGGCGCAGGTCGCGGGCGCGTCGTTGTTGACCGACTACATCTTGACCGTCGCCGTGTCAGTTTCGTCGGGTGTGGCACAGATCGTCTCGACCGTGCCGGCGCTGGATGATTATCGCGTGTTCATCGCCGTGGCGTTGGTGGGGCTGGTCATGTTGGTCAACCTGCGCGGCGTGAAAGAGTCGGGGACGATCTTTGCGATTCCCACGTACTTCTTCGTCGTGATGATGTTCGTGACGGTAGGTCTGGGTCTGCTGCGTTATGTGGCAGGCACCCTGGGGGTGGTGACTGATTCGCCGCCGGTGGAGCATCTCACTGAGACTCTGATGCCAGTCACGCTGTTCCTGGTGCTGCATGCTTTTTCCAGTGGTACGGCTGCCTTAACGGGCGTGGAGGCCATCTCGAACGGGATAACGGCCTTCAAAGAACCGCGCAGCCGCAATGCCGGCATTACGCTGATCTGGATGTCGCTCATCCTGGGTGCGCTGTTTTTGAGCATCAGTTTTTTGAGCAGCCAGATTCACGTCGTGCCGTCGGAAACAGAGACGGTGATCTCGCAGTTGGCGCGCACGGTGTATGGCGGGCGCGGATTGATGTATTTATTGACCATGGCGGCCACGACGGTGATCTTGATCATGGCGGCCAATACGGCCTTTGCCGATTTTCCGCGCCTGAGCGCGCTGCTAGCCGCCGATGGTTACCTGCCGCGTCAGATGACCTATCGCGGCAGCCGGCTGGTCTACTCACATGGCATTGAAGTGTTGGCGCTGATTGCGGCGTTGTTAATTGTGGTGTTTAGTGCCAGCGTCACAGGCTTGATACCGCTGTATGCCATTGGTGTGTTCTTGTCATTCACGTTGTCGCAAGGCGGTATGGCGCGCCGCTGGCGCAAGATTGGAAAATTGGCGCCCGACCAGGAAGCGAAAGAACGCGGTTCGGTGCTGAAGCCTGACGCCAAATGGAAGAGTAAGATGATCGTGAATGGCTTCGGCGCGGTGTGCACGGCCATCGTGATGATGGTGTTCGTCGTCACGAAGTTTAGCGATGGCGCCTGGGTGGTAATCATCATCATTCCCGCGTTGGTGGTGATGTTCTCCCGGATTCATTTTCACTATCGCGACATGGTGAAGCACCTGACATTGGATCAGTATGACCTGCCGCTGCGCACGCGCCGGCACCGGGTGCTGGTGCCGATCAGCGGGGTCCATCGCGGCACCCTGGCGGCGCTGCGCTATGCGCGCACGTTATCGGCGGACATCACGGCGGTACACGTCTCGATCGATCTGGATGAAGCCGAACGCATTGAAAAGAAGTGGGAAAAGTGGGGCGACGGGGTGCGCCTGGTCATTCTCGATTCCCAGTTCCGGCTGTTGCTGGAGCCGCTGATTGAGTACGTCGAAATGGTGGACGATGCGCTGCAGCCCAACGAAAGTTTGACCATCGTGGTACCGCAGTTTGTGCCGCGCCACTGGTTGGAGAATCTACTGCACACCCAGGCGGCGGCCATGCTGCGCAATGCGCTACTGCACAAGCCCGGTATTGTGATCGTCAACGTGCCCTATCAGATGGATGAGCAGCGCGTCTCGTTTGAAGTAGAGGTTGTGTCAGGAGAATGACAATGAAAATTATCGTGGTAGGTTGTGGCCGTCTAGGTTCGGGTCTGGCGCGCTCTCTGTCGGAAGCCGGTCACGAAGTGACTGTGGTGGATGTCGAGCCAGCGTCGTTTGACCAGCTAGGTATTACCTTTCGCGGTCGCACGGTACAGGGTGTGGCGTTCGATCGCGACGTGCTGACGCGGGCCGGGATTGAAGAGGCGGAAGCTTTCGCGGCGACTACGGCCAGCGACAATGCCAATGCCCTGGCGGCCCATATGGCTCGCGACTTCTTCAAAGTGCCGCGGGTCGTGGCGCGCGTGTACAATCCCTCGCGGCTGCCGCTGTACGAACGGCTGAAGCTGCAAACGGTCGTCTCGGTCAGCTGGGGGGTGCGGCAGATCGAGTATCTGCTGACAAGCTCAGAACAGCAATCCGTGCTGGTGGTGGGCAATCACGAAGTGGAAGTGATGCAGGTCATTATTCCCGATCGACTGAATGGCATCGCGTTGCAGCGGTTTACGCTGGGCGGGTATGCCAATCCGGTGGCCGTCACGCACATGGGGGTCACGGCTCTGCCGGCACCCGATATGCAGCTCATTACCGGGGATGTGTTGCTGGTGGCGGTCATGACCGAGGCGCTGCCCCGTTTAACCGCGCTGGTCCAGGGCAAGGGGGGTTAGCATGTTTGTGATCATTGTAGGTGGTGGACAGGTTGGCTCGAGTCTGGCGTTGTTTCTGTTGAATGCCAAACATCAGGTCCGCATCATCGAAGAGCGGCAGGATGTCCTGGCTAAGATGCACCGGGAATTGCCGACGGAGTGCATCGTGGAGGGCGACGGCAGCGATCCCGATGTGCTGCGCCGGGCGAGCATTGAGAAAGCGGAAGTGCTGGCGGCGGTGACGGGGGCTGATGAGGACAACTTAATGGTGAGCCATCTGGCGCGTTTTGAGTTTGGCGTGCGGCGAGTCATTGCCCGCGTCAACAATCCCAAGAATGCCTGGCTATATACGCCGGAGATGGGAGTGGATGTGGCGCTGAATCAGGCCGATATGATGGCGCACCTGGTGGCCGAGGAAATGTCGCTGGGTGACATGATGACGCTGTTGAAGTTCCGCAAAGGACAATATGCCCTGGTCGAAGAGAAAGTCCATCCGATGGCGGTCGCCGTGGGCAAAGCGATTCGCGATTTGATGCTGCCACCGCAATGCGTGCTGGCGGCCATCATGCGCAAAGGCGAGCTGATTATCCCCAAGGGGGATGTGATCTTGCAGCCGGCCGATGAGATTCTGGCGGTGGTTCACAGTTCGGAGGCGGCGACGCTGGCCTCGTTGTTGGGACCGGTGCGGGCGCATTAGCATGCGGCGCATTAGCGTGCGGGCGTATTGCGTCGTTGGGAATAGAATGTGATTGAACGGATGAAGCTGAGGCTTCATCCGTTTTTTTGCCCCATGACGGAAGTCATGTTGAGGCATGACGGTGGTCATGGAGGCCGCCGCCTGATTTGATGACCCTGTACACTTACCGGGCAACGGCGAATAGGTTACAGTTACCTTGATGAATTTGTGAGTTTTGAGGAAGAGCCATGAAGAAGAAACGAGTCTGGATATTTCTGGGCAGTATCGTGGCGCTGGTGGTCGTGGGCTTTGCGCTATCACGCGCCATGACTCCAGCGACGAGCGCACAAGGAACGACGGCGGAGCTGGGGCGTGTGACACAGGCTACGCTGCTGCAGACGGTCGATTCATCCGGCAGTGTCACGCCGGAATCGGAAGTTACGCTCTCGTTTGGCGCGTCCGGCACGGTGAGTAAAGTCAACGTGGAACCGGGCGATCGGGTGAAGCAGGGCGCGGTGTTGGCCGAGTTGGATACCAGCGACCTGGCGCTGCAAGTGGCGCAGCAAGAGCAGGCATATCTCGTTCAGCAAGCCAGTTACAGCATGACGCTGACCCCCGACGCGAATGCCGTGGCGGTGGCGGAAGCACAGCTGGTCAGTGCGCAGGCCGCTTATCAGGCGGCGCAGAAGAAGTACGCCGTTAATCGCACCGATCAGGTGACGGTGAGCTGCTACAACCTGGATAACGTGAAGCAGACTTACGATGACGCCGTCAACGCGTACAATGCTCTGGCGACGAACTGGCGCGTGCAAGTCAACGGCTCGCTGGACATCTCCCCGCAAAAAGCGCAGCTCGATCGGGCTAAGGCGGCTTATGATAAAGCCGTGATCGAATGTAATCTGGCAAAGACCGGTGTCAACGATAGCAGTGTGAAATCGGCGCTAGCGCAAGTGGAACAGGCGAAGGCGAATCTGGAGAACCTGAAAAATCCCGAGGAGCGGACAATCCAGAAGGCGCGGATTCAATTGGAGCAGGCGCGCCTTTCACTGGAGCAAGCCCGCCGCACGCTGGATGATGCAAAGATTAGCGCACCGCATGACGGCGTGGTGACGGCGGTCAATGCCGTGGTGGGCGCGCCGGGCAGCGGTGCGGCGATGGTGCTGCTGGCCGACACGAGCAAGTATCACATCGACGTGCTGATCGATGAGACGGAAGTAGGGCAAGTGCAGGTGGGGCAACAGGCCGAGATTACTTTCGATGCGCTGCCCACTGCCAAAGCAGCTGGCACCGTCAGCCGCATCGATCCGGCCGGAACGGTCAATCAGGGCGTGGTGTACTACAAAGCGCGGGTCGATCTCGAACCGGCGAAAGAACCGTTGTTGATCGACATGACGTCGAATGTGCGCGTCATCATCGACACGCACGCGGATGTGCTGGCCGTGCCGGGCGGCGCGGTGCGATCGGATCCACAGGGCGGCTATTACGTGAATATCGTGGATGCCAACGGCGAAGCCCAGCGGGTGGACGTCACGACCGGTTTCACCGACGGCGATCTCACCGAAGTTTCCGGCGATCTGCAGCGCGGCCAGCAGGTGTACCTCAGCGAGCCGCCTGCTCGTCAAGCGCAGGGTGGCGGGCTATTCGGCATGCGGCTGGGTCGGTGAGTGAAGGAGCGATCATGAAAAAGAAACGGACTTGGATCATTATCGGGATGGCGGTGCTGCTTATCGGTGGCGGGGTGTATCTGGCTACCCGATCAGCCACCGCCCAGCCCGCGGGCTTGACGCAGTTATTGGCGAATATGCCGACGGCAAAAGTTGTGCGGACGACGCTGTCCAATTCAGTGGAGTCGAGCGGCAGTGTCATTCCTGAAACGAAGGCGCAGTTGTCATTTCGCACAACGGGCACGGTGGAGCAGATCAAGGTGCTGCCGGGTGATCGCATGAAGCAGGGCGATGTGCTGGCTACGCTTGAGACATCCGATCTACAACTCAAGGTGGCGCAGGCCGAGCAAGCTTATTTGCTGCAGCAGATCAATTACAGTACGACCGTGCAGGCTGATCCAGCGGATGTGGCGGTGGCGCAGGCATCTTACAACAGCGCGGCGGCGTCACTGAGTGCGGCGCTGCAAGATTACCGGAGTCAAGGTGATAAGCAGGCCGTGCAGTGTTCGCAGTTGACGACGGCTCAGAACAATCTCGATCGGGCGCAGACCGCTTACGATCGGTTGGCCAATGATGCGCAGGCCAAGGATTATCTCAGCGGCGATTGGGGTCCTTATCAAAATGTGGTCAACGGATTGACGGATGCCAAATCAGCTTACGATCTGGCGCTGGCGAACTGCAATATCAGCAAGACCAGTTTGAACGACAGCGCGGTGAAATCGGCGCAGGCGCAGCTGCAAAATGCGAAGAAGAGTTTAGACGAACTCAATGCGCCGCGCAGCGAGAAGCAAATTCAGGCGGCGGCTCAATTGGAACAGGCGCGTCTGTCGTTGGAGCAGGCGCAGCAAAATCTGGATAAGGCGATCTTGCGCGCGCCGTTTGATGGCGTGGTGACGGCGGTCAATATTCAGGCGGGCGGGGCCAGTGGATCGGGAAGCGCGATCGAGTTGGCCGACACCCGCCAGCTGCACGTGGATGTGCTGGTCGATGAAACGCTGATCGTCACGGTGCAACCCGGGCAAGCGGTCGAACTGACTTTGGATGCTGCGCCGGGCATCACGCTGACGGGCACCGTGGAACGCATCGATCCGTCGGGGACGGTTTCGCAGGGTGTGGTCAACTACAATGTGCGCGTGAATCTGGATCCGGTTGAAACGCCGGTGCGTCTGGATATGACGGCGAATGCTTCAATCCTGGGTGAGCGGCACGCGAATGTGCTGGCGGTTCCGGCTACGGCAGTTCGCACCGGGGGACAAGCGGCGTTCGGTGGGCAGGGGGGGGGTGCTGGACGGATTGGCCAAGGCACTCCGAATGCACAAAGTGATCAAGGCGATCAGAGTGTGCCAGGTGGCCAGAACGCGCAAGGCGGACGACAGCGCGTGTCAGGGAGTTACGTGCTGATGTTGGTAAACGGACAGCCGCGTCCTGTGCCAGTGACTGTCGGATTGGCGGCCGGTGATCTGGTGGAAGTGTCCGGCGATCTGAAAGAAGGCGATGAAGTATTGGCTGGTGAGTTGACGCTGCCCACCGGCGCTAACGGCGCGCCCACCGGCGGGTTCTTTGGCGGGCCGGGTGGCGGTGGACCACCGCCGGGGATGCAACCACCGTTCTAGCGAATGTGGAATGATGAATGCGGAGTGCGAAAGACGGAAGTCCACATTATTCCGAACTCCACATTCCGAATTGAAGGTGAAGTATGATTGAGATTGAGAACATCACCAAAGTGTATCAAATGGGCGAGACGGAAGTGCGCGCGCTGGATGGCGTGTCGCTCAAGATCGACGATGGCGAATGGGCGGCGATCACGGGGCCGTCGGGATCGGGCAAGAGCACGCTGATGGCGATCCTGGGTTGTCTGGATTCGCCCACGAGCGGCTCGTACAAGCTCGATGGACTGGATGTGGCGCAGATGCGCGACGATCAACTCGCCGCCGTGCGCAACCAGAAGATTGGCTTTGTGTTTCAACAGTTCAATCTGCTGGCCCGGACGAGTGCGCTGGAAAACGTGGAACTGCCGCTGCTGTATTCGGCGATGAATCACCGCCGCGAGAAAGCCAAGGCCGCGTTGGAAGCGGTGGGCCTAGGCGATCGCATCACGCATCGACCGAATGAATTGTCGGGCGGGCAGCAGCAGCGCGTGGCGATTGCGCGCGCGTTGGTGACGGAGCCCTCGATCATTCTGGCCGATGAGCCGACGGGCAACCTCGATTCAAAGACGGGCAAAGAGATCATGGAGTTGTTTGCGCGTCTGCACAGCGAGCGCGGCATCACCGTGATTTTCGTGACACACGATCCGACGATTGCGGCCAACGCTCATCGCGTGATTCATCTCATGGACGGAGTGGTGGTATGAGACTGAATTTATCTCAAAACGTGCGCAGTGCCCTGCGCGCTTTGTTAGCCAATAAGCTGCGTTCGGCGTTGACCATGCTGGGCATCGTCATCGGCGTAGGGGCGGTGGTGGCGTTGTTATCGATCGGGACGGGGGCGCAGACCGCCATTACCAGTCAGATTTCGGATATCGGATCAAATCTGGTCACGGTGTCGGCCGGTTCGCGCAATAATTTCACACCTTCCGGTGCAGGCGGTGGCGCGACGACGCCCTTGACGTATGAAGAAGCGCAGCAGCTGAAGGGGTTGCCAGGTGTAGCCGCCGTGGCGCCACAAACTCAATCGCGGCAGACCGTCAAATATCAAAGCAAACAAACCAATCCGCAGATCGTGGGCGTGGTGCCCGATTACGAAAAAGTGCATCCCGATCGGCTCGAACGCGGGCGCTTCATTTCGACGGCCGACGTGAACAACAAGGCGCGCGTGGCGGTAGTGGGTTCGCAGATCGTCACCGATCTATTCGGCGGCCTCGATCCGGTGGGCAAGTCGATCAAGATCAACGGCATTCTGTTTCAGGTCGTCGGCGTGATGAAGTCGCAGGGCTCGGGCGGCTTTGGCTTCAGCCGCGATAATATCTTGTATGTGCCGATCACGACCGCGTTCGCGCGGCTGTCCAATCAGCGCGTCGGCAATCAACGGACGGTTTCCACGGTCGAGGTGTCGGCCACGGACGAGCAGAGCATCGATACCGCCATGAGCGCCATCACGACCAAGATGCGCACGCTGCACAAGATCGGCGTGGGCGAGCAAGATGATTTTACGGTGTCATCGCAGGCCGATCTGTTATCGGCGGTGACACAGGTCACGGGCATTCTGACTGTGTTTCTCGGCGCGATCGCGGGCATCTCGCTGGTGGTGGGCGGCATCGGCATCATGAACATCATGCTGGTATCGGTGACGGAACGCACCCGCGAGATTGGCTTGCGCAAAGCGGTAGGTGCGCGCCGGCGCGATATCTTGTATCAGTTTATGGTGGAGACGATTACGCTGTCGGTGTTGGGTGGCCTGATCGGAATTCTGCTGGGCTGGGGTATCGCTTCGCTGGTGGGCGCGACGGGCGTCATCACCACGCGCGTTTCGCTGGAATCGGTGGTGTTGGCCTTTGGATTTTCGGCGGCGGTGGGCTTGTTCTTCGGGATTTATCCGGCCAATCGGGCGGCGAGCTTGCGGCCGATTGAAGCGCTGCGGTACGAGTAGGGCGAATGAAAGACTGATCATGCGTATTGCCATTATCGCTTCCGGCAGCCGCGGGGATGTTGAACCTTACCTGGCGTTGGGCAAGGGCTTGAAGAACGCCGGTCACGTCGTGCGGCTTGTGGCTCATGATAACTTCGGAGCGCTGGTCAGGGCGCATGATGTCGAGTTCTGGCCGGTGGCAGGCAACACGCAGGAAGTGGTGCAAAGCCCGGAGATGCGCCAGCTGTTGGAAAAGGGAAACTTCATCGCTATCTTGTCGCAGATGAGCAAAGATGCGAAGAACAACGCGCTCGCTTTTGCGCAAGGCGGGTTAGCAGCCTGTGCAGGAATGGAATTGATCATCGCCGGTCTCGGCGGGATGTTCATCGGCGTGGCGCTGGCCGAGAAATTGAACATCCAGTTTATGCAGGCGCATTACATTCCTTTTAGTCCCACGCGCGCCTATCCCAGTGCGTTGTTTCCCAATTTGCCTGCTTTCCTGGGAAGTTCGCTGAATCGGATGTCTTATCAGCTGACGCAGCAGATGATGTGGCAGGGGTTCCGATCGGCCGATACGGTCGCACGTCAGCAAGTGTTAGGGTTGCCCCAAGCTTCGTTCTGGGGGCCCTACCGTGATGATCGGTTTAAGCAGAATCCCATTCTCTACGGTTATAGTCCGGCTGTGATCCCCAAGCCAGCCGATTGGGATGGCAAGGCCCAGGTCACCGGTTACTGGTTTTTGGATCCGGTGGACGATTGGACTCCGCCCGCGGACTTGTTGGAGTTTCTGCAAGCGGGTGCGCCGCCGGTCTATATTGGGTTTGGGAGCATGAGCACGCGCAACCCCGAAGAAACCACGCAGCTGATCGTGCAGGCATTGGCGCGCACGCAGCAACGGGCCATCCTACTCTCGGGTTGGAGCGGATTACGCTCGAGCAATTTGCCAGACACGATTCATATGCTGGACTCCGCGCCTTTTTCGTGGCTGTTTCCACGCATGGCCGCCGTCGTGCATCATGGCGGATCGGGGACAACGTCCGCCGGGTTGAGAGCGGGTGTGCCTTCGATCATTATTCCATTCTTTGGCGATCAGCCTTACTGGGGACAGCGTGTGGCCGATCTGGGCGTTGGCCCGGCGCCGATTCCGTATAAGCGGTTAACGGCCGATCGGTTGGCGCAGGCGATTCAGATCGCCGCGACGGATCAAATTATGCGGCAGCGCGCCGCCGAATTGGGATCGAAGATTCGCGCCGAGGATGGCATCGCGCGAGCGGCGAGCGTGATCCAAAATTTGGATTATTCATGAGCCGTCTCCATCTCACGCCGCCTGAAACGATCGTGCCGTTGAAAACGGCGGTGCGCCTGCTGCGCATTGCTGTGTCGCTGAAGGTCGCGCCGTTTTTCCTGATCATGATCTGGCTGGCTCTGCGCGGCAACATAGCGACGTGGTCGCTGTCCCTGTTGTTCACTGTTCCCACCTTCCTGGTATGGCTGTTGTTGTTGTTGCCCGGCCTGGATCGGCGTCTGGGCCGTTATTATCTGCCGGTGGCGTTAACGTTGATTATCGTGGCCCAGACCGTCGAGACGACTCTGTCGGCGGTGCTGGTGCCCGCCATCCGGTTTGCGCCGGGGCCGATCCGCGTTGGGATACCACTGGAAGTCCGCACGATCGAACCGCTGTATCTGCTGTTGGTTGCCGTGATTATCGGGGCGTGGGCGTATGGCAAGCGCGGCGCATGGGCCACTTCTGGCCTGGCCGCTCTGATGATTACCATCAGCACGTTGATCGATCTGTTCACCGGGCGCGTCCTGCTCTTTGGCCCTGCCGCTGGTTTGGAGTCAGCGGTGTCGCCGTTGATCTTTTTGCTGCCCGTGTTGGGTCTGCGCATTCCGCTGTTGATCGTGATCGGCTATATCGTCGGCACGCTGGCCGAGCAGGAACGCAAGCACACGCAGGACCTGAGCGCGGCGAATGTGAAGCTGCGCGAACAGGCGTTAGCGATGGAGCAGCTAGCCACGGCGCGCGAACGCAATCGGCTGGCGCGCGATCTGCACGATACGCTGGCGCATTCACTGGCGGGATTGGTGGTGCAGCTGCAAGCGATCGATACCTTGTTGCAAGCGGAGCCGGACGCGGCCCGATCGGAATTGGTGAAAGCCCGACGGATCGCGCAAGAAGGCTTGCAGGAAACGCGGCATGCCATTCAAGATTTGCGCGTCAATCCGATCGAAGATCTGGGCCTGGCGCGCGCCTTGGAACGCGCCACGATCGACTTTGGCGATCGGGCCGGGGTACAGGTGGAACTGCACATCAGCGATCCACAGGCGGCGCTCTCGGATGAGAAAGCGGCGCAGGTCTACTTCGTCGCCAAAGAGGCGCTCAACAACATCGAACGTCACGCCGATGCGCGCCGCGTGGAAGTCACTCTAGTGCGCAACAACGGACAGGTGGTGTTGCAAGTCAGCGATGACGGGCGCGGTTTCGATGAAGCGCAGGTGGACGCCGAACGCTTTGGCTTGCAAGGTATGTACGAGCGTGCGGAGATGATCGGGGCACAGCTGAGCGTGGAGAGCAAAGTCGGGCAGGGAACGACGGTACAATTAACAATGATCAATGATCAATGATCAATGAACAATGACAAATGCAGGATGATGTTTGCCAGCAACCAGTAACCAACCACCAATGACCAAAATAAGAGTTCTTCTCACCGACGATCAAGATATTATTCGCACAGGGCTGACGATCATCCTGAATCATCAGGTGGATATCGAGGTGGTGGGGCAGGCGGCTGATGGTGTGGAAGCGGTCGATCTGGCCAGGCAGCTGCAGCCCGATGTGATCTTGATGGACATCAAGATGCCGCGCTTGAACGGCATTCAGGCGACACGGCAGATTATGGCGGCGCTGCCCAAAACGCAGATCATCATTCTGACGACCTACGACACCGACGACTGGGTCTTCGACGGCATTCGGGCCGGGGCAGTGGGCTACCTGTTGAAAGACGCCTCGGGCGACAACTTGGCCGAGGCCGTGCGCGGGGCCATGCGCGGCGAATCGCAGATCGATCCCACGGTGGCGCGCAAAGTGCTGCGCGAGTTTCAGCACGTTACTTTGGCGCAACACCCGGTCACGCCGCCCGCTCAAGCAGAAGAGCCGTTGGAGAAGCTGACCGATCGGGAAGAAGAGATTCTGAAATTATTGGCGGCAGGCTTGTCGAACAAAGAGATCGCGCAGAAGTTGTCGTTGAGCGAGGGCACGGTGAAGAATCATATCAGCGCGATTCTGTCGAAGCTGCACGCCAATGATCGCACGCAGGCCGTGTTGACGGCGTTGAAGCGGGGCTTGGTGGATTTGAAGTAGCGCCCGTCGTTGACGAATGACAAAACTCTTCCGGAGCATTGCCGGGAGAGTTTCTATTTCAACCACATGGTGAAGGTTACGCCCGCGCCCGGCTGCGTATCCACGGTCAGGCGACCATCGAGCCGGTGCATGATCGTCTGGGCAATAGCCAACCCCAGGCCCGCGCCCGGTACTTTGTAATCCCGGGCAGATTCGCCGCGATAGAAGCGTTCAAACATATGCGGGAGTTCTTCATTAGAGAGGCCGGGTCCCGTATTGTGCACGGCGATGAGATACCGGTGCGGATCGGCCACGTCTGTCACACTGCTCGACACGGTGATGGTGGCCATCTGCGGGGCATAGTGTAGGGCGTTGTCCAACAAGATGTTGAGCACGCGGGCCAACAGCGCCCGATCGGTTTGGACCGTCAAGCCAGTGGGGGCTGCGGTTAACTGGGTGACGAGTTCCAACTGGCGCGCTTCCAACTGATTGAGCCGATCGTGAACGAGCTCAGTCACCAGCCGGTTGAGTTCGACGGAGCTGAGGTAGATCGCTGCCCGGCCCGCGTCCAATTCAGACATTTCCAGGAAGCCGTCGATTAAGTGCCGCAGGCGCTCGGTCTCGCGTTGCAGCGTCTGAATATACTCGTGCTGCTTATCCGGTTTGCCGCGTTCCAGCAATTCGCCATACAGTTTGATATTGGCCACCGGCGTGCGCAGCTCATGCCCGATGCGTGAGACAAACTGATCTTTCAGATGGTCGAGTTCTTTTAAGTGGGTAATGTCACGATGGACGACCACGTAGCCGGTAATGTGATCTTCTTTGTCGACGAGCGGGGTCACCGTGACGGCCGAATCATAGGGCGTGCCGTCTTTGCGCCGATTGATCAACTCGCCCTGCCAGGCCCGGCCCTCCGCGAGTTGGGTGCGCAGCTGCTTGAGTTTGTTGGCCGGATTGAGCCTGTCTGTTCCGAACCGCGTGTGGTGGCCGATGATGTCCGCGGCGCGATACCCTGTGATCTTTTCGGTGGCCGGATTGACGTACATGATGTGCCATTCCGGATCCATGATCTGAATGCCTTCTCCAGCCGAATCGAGAATGGCTTGCAGGTGCTGGCGCTCGTGTTCCAGTTCGGCGGTGCGGTCGGCCACGCGCCGCTCAAGTTCTCCGGCGTAACTCTGCACCTGCTTGTGCAGCCGGGCATTGTGCAAAGCGATCGCCGCCTGCGCGGCCAGCAGACTCAAAATGTAGCGTTCCGATTCGCCGAAGCGGTGCGGCGTCGCATAACTGACGTTCATCACGCCCAGGACCGTCTCTTCTATCTTTAGCGGCAAGCCAGCGACAGCCAACAGAGGCGACGGCAGTGTACTGGTTGCATTGAAAATGGGATGACGGGCTGTGTCTTCAACAAACAAGGCCTCGGCTGTGCGCGCTACCGTGTAGGTTAAGCCTGCAGGATGGGGATCAAGCAGTGGCCCAGTCATCTTCTGCCCGGATTCCGAAAGTCCCGACCCAAACGTCAATCGCTCCCCGTCGTACAGGAACAACTGCGCGTTGGCCGCCGGCGCCAGCTGCATGACACTGTTCAGCAGCGCATCCAGCACTTCGGCCAGATCGAGCGATTGCGTGAGTTGGCGGCTGGCCGAATAGACGGCTTCCAATTCGCGGCGGTGCCGGCGCTCAGCCTCAAACAGACGAGCGTTTTCAATGGCGATGGCGGCCTGGTTGACAAAGATTTCCAGCGGGCGCAGTGATTCGATCACCGGGCGTTTGCCATCCTCCGGCGCATCCAGCCAGATGGTGCCGGCAATGTGTCCATCACGCAATTCGATGGGGATGAACAAGGCATCTTGCGGATGCCAGGCGTCCGGTTGATCGGAGATGGGCAGGTTGGGATCGTAGATCGGGCCGGTGACCTCCTGCTGCCAGTCGAGCGTACCCGCCGGAATAAAATAGGCACGGCCTAACCGGAATTCCGGGCGCATCAGGCGGCGTTCCTGTTCCCACTTGTACCGGGCGCCATGTAGAGTTTGTCGTCCCACTTCGTCAAGTCCGGCGTAAGAGTGGACCCACATCTGATCCAACTCCTCATCCACCAGATTGAGCACCACGATGTTGTAACCCAGAGCGCGGTGCGCGCCATGGACAATCTCCTTCAGCACCGCGTCCAGATCGAGATTCATGCGCAGCAAGTTGCCGGCTTCCAGGATTTGCGTCAGCTGTCGATTGCGCCATTCCAGATCGGTGGCAGCGCGCTGCGCGGCTTCAAACAGCCGCGCATTCTCCAGCGCATTGGCCGCCTGCGTGCCGAGCATTTCGAGCAGTTCGAGATCATCGGTGGTATAGGCCTGCTCGTGATAGCTCTGTGCCGACAACATGCCGATGATTCTTTCCTGGATGCGCAGCGGCACGGCCAGAATGGAAACGGTGGGCAGGTTTTCACCGTAGGGCATCTGCTGAATACCGGTGCGTTCGATCTCTTCCAGACTGTTCAGACACAGCGATTGTCCGGTACGAATCAGATGCCCGACCAGGCCGAGATCCGCGGAATGGGGCGGTACGCTTACCCGCTGCTCGCGTTCCACGATGTAGAGCGCTACCACTTCATGGCGGGCCGCAAGGTACAGATCGATCACCAGATCTTCGCACGGCATCAACTGTGCCACAGCGCGCTGGATGGCCGTATAGAGCTGCTCTGAATTTAGACTGGCGCTGATTTCCTGGCTGGCCCGATAGAGAATCATTCGTCGTTCGGCTGCCTGGCGCAGCAGTGCTTCGGCCTGTTTGAGATTGGTGATATCCCGGAAAATGGAAAAGGTGCCCAGGAACGAACCATCCTCGTCGAAACGCGGGCGGGCGGTGACAAGCAGGCTACGGACTTGCCCGTCGGGGCGAATGATGCGGCTTTCATAGGTGCTGGTCTGACCCTGGCGCCGGATCTCGGTTTCTTGACGGATAACGGCAAACTCTTCCGGCGGCATGAATTCCTTCAGGTTACGCCCCACTAAATCGCCTGCCGGTAATCCGAAAATTTCATTGGCGGCCGGATTCGCAAATGTCAGGTTTTCATGGTCGTCGACAAAACAGATGCCTTCGCCTTGATTCTCGACCAGCGTCCGATAGCGCGTTTCACTTTCCCGCAACGCTTCTTCGGCGCGTTGGCGTTCCCACAGTTCGCGCTGGGTCTGCTCAACCAGGCGGCGGTTCTCGATCGCAATCGCCGCTTGATCAGCGAACATGCTGACCAACCGTACCTCTGCTTCGGTGAACTTACCCGGTTCGGCATCTTCGATACTCAGCACGCCGATGATTTTGCCACGTAACTTCAACGGCACACCGACGATGCGTCCCAGCGGTGTGCCTTCAAACACCGGTGAACGATCGGGCCAACTGGAATGATCGGCGATGATGATGGGCGCGCCGAGCTGCGCTACGCGGCCGGCCACCCCCTCGCCACCCTGCAAAACGATGCCGGAAAACTCGGGCGGCTCGCTGGCGATTAAGACGAGCGAGTGATCGTCTTCGTTAACCAAATACAGCCCGCCCATTTTGACCTGGAACAAGGCGATGGCGCGCCGGACGATGGCTCTGAGCAGCGTGGCGACATCGGGCTGCGAGTTGATTTCCAACGAGATTTCATACAGTGCCGTGAGACCGTGCGCGTATTGCGTCAGCGCTTCTTCGGCCCGTTTGCGGTTCGTGATGTCCCGATTAATCAGCACGGCCCCTATGATCTGGCGCTGCTCGTCAACCACAAACTGGCTGATCGATTCGACCCAGGAATAGTGACCGTCGGCGTGACGCACCCGCAGCTCCACCTGTCCGCCAGTGTCTCCTTGATTGAGCATCTGTTGCATGACAGTTTGGACACGCGTCAGGTCATCCGGGTGCGCATACTCCAGAACCGATCGACCGATCAACGCCTGGGGATCGTAGCCCAACACGGTCTGATAGGAAGGGCTGGCGTACTGGAAAATACCGTCCCGGTCAATTTCGCAGATGAGGTCTTGAGTGTTATCGGTGATATGGCGCAGCCGCTCTTCGCTGGCGCGCAGGGCTGCTTGCGTCTGGCGTTCGATCGTGATGTCTTGAATAGCGCCGTAAATGTGGGTGACGCGCGTGTGATTGGCGTCCTCGCCCAGCGTGCCGCGCGCCCGATCGCGCACCCACAGCCAGTGACCGTCCCGTGCCAGTACACGAAATTCGCTGGTGACGGTCTCGCCCTTCAAGAGCGCGGCCTGGCGCGCGACAAACTGCGGGCGATCCGCGGGATGAACCATTCCTGCGAGCGCGTTGATATCAGCCAGTTGCGCACGGTCATAGCCGGTGAGGGGGGTGAAACTATTGGACGCCCACTCGACCGCCAGTGTACCGTCAGGCGCGACGCGCAAAATGTAAGTGAAGTCGGCGGCCAGCTCACACAAGCTGCGCGCCCGGGCTTCACTATCGCGGAGGGCCTGCTTGGTCATCGCGCGCGGGGATGGGGTACTCATCGGCTTACTTTCTTTTGCCTGATCATCGGAGATTACTTCTATTATACGTCATCTAGCTCGCGAGTTGTTACGATCGGGTTACAAAATTCTGCCGATTACTCATGGGCCATAGGCAGGGAGGGTCGGAACGTGCTAAGATAAAATAACCTAAAAGTGAGACTGGATTGACGATGGATTTCGATACGCAAACCCGCCTCTTTAATCGTCCGCCTGTGAAAATTGGCATCGTGGCCGATACCTACGATAACCGTGACGGCCTGCGGCAGCTGCTCGATCGTTTTCTGGTGGGCGGGGCGCGCTGGTTGTTTCACTGTGGCGGTCTGGGCTCGGCCAACCTGATCGATCTCTTGAAACCGTGGCAGATTTACATCGTGGCGGGCGAGAAGGAACGTGATCGCGCGGCGATTGAAGCGGCTTTGCAAAAGGCGCGCCTGCAAGCCACCCTGCCGACGTCACTCACCACGACCATCGCGGGGTTTCGCATTGCGTTGTGCCGTGGCGATGACATGTCGCTGGTGAATCGCTGGGCCAAGTCAGGTGAGTTCGACTTCATTTTTTACGGCCACGCCCTGCGCCGCACCGATAATCTGGTGGGCAAGACCCGCGTCATCAACCCTGGCGCCTTGGGCGGCCCGCGTTACCAATCCCGATCGGGCTTCCTGCTCGATCTCGTCTCGGGTGACATCAAGCTGTTGGACGTGCCCGGTTAGCCGGCTGCGGCGATCAATTCCTGCAGTTGATCGCGCGTGCCCAGCACGATCAAACGCGTGCCCGGCTCGATTAACGTATTAGCGCCGGGCCGCAGATTCATACGGCCCCGTGTGGCGCAGGCCAACACGGTAATTCCCCAGCGCGGCCCCAACTCGGCTTCGGTCAAAGTTTTGTTTGCCAGGATGGACGTCTCGGCAATCGTGATCTGCTCCACCAGTAATTCCAGATCGCTGGCGTGCGAGATCACGTCCAGATAGTCGGCCACTTCCGGGCGCACCAGCATCGTGACCATGCGCCGTCCCGCGATGTTAGAGGGCAGCATGACGCGATTGGCTCCGGCGCGCAGCAGCTTCGCTTCCGATTCCTCATAGCTGGCGCGGGCCACGATGTTCAGATCGGGCCGCAAGCCGCGCGCCGTTAATACGATGTATACGTTCTCTGCGTCGGCGCCCACGCACGCGACTAACCCCCGCGCCCGATCGATTCCGGCGGCCTTTAAGAGTTCCTCATTAGCGGCATTGCCGTGCAGCGCCAGATGCCCCAGTTCGCGCAAGTGCAGCAGGAGTTCCGCTTCGGCTTCGATGACCACGAATTGCAGCTTCTCCGCGCAGAGCTGATGCACCACGCTCTTGCCGACGCGTCCGTAACCGCACACGATGATGTGACCGTTCAGTTGCTCCAGCATGTGACGCCGCCTTCGTTCTTGCAGATAGGTTTGCCAATCGCCGGATACCACAAACTGTGCCGCGCTCCCCAACGCATAAGCGGCGATGCTCACGCCGCCGATGATCAAGCCGATGGTAAACAGCCGTCCCACGGGCGACAGCGGCTGCACTTCGCCAAAGCCCACGGTCGTGATCGTAGTGATCGTCATGTAGAGCGCATCGATGAAGTTCATGCCTTCCAGCAGGTGATAGCCGCTGACGCCGACCACCAGCAAGCCGCTGAGCGTGACCAACGTAATACTGAAGCGGCGCGACAGTCGCCGTCGAACGCGGCGAATTCTGTTGGGGGGCGTAGTGGACGACGGGTTCATCGCTCATCATGATAGCCCGAAATCGAGGGAAAGGAAAACGGACTGTGCGGGAAGCGTCGCGCTGATCGCGGCCAAAGACTACAACGGATTGAGGATGGAACGGATTGTTCGCCGCTCAATTCGCGGCTTTTGGTGGTCTCGAAACCAATTGGCGTTGACGGGGTTAAGACACCCGGTAGGGCTGCGACGGGGGTGCTTGCGATTCGCTCTCGTTGCGCTACAATGAGACGCGCCGGGTGGCCTGAAATAGGTGTTATGCCTCGCGCCAGAAAGGGTAGACTGTGGAAGAGTACATCAATAAATTACACGACAAACGGAAGCAGGCCAGTGGCACGGCTAAGGAAATCTCCACGCAGCACGTCAAAGGCCGGCTGACCGCGCGCGAACGGATTGAAGTGTTATTCGATCCCGGCACGTTCACCGAGATCGATACGCTGGTGCTGCCGCGCTACGAATCTTATATGGGCGGCAAGTCGTCGCGGTTGGGTGACGGGGTCATTACCGGGTTCGGCTTGATCGACGGGCGGCACGTCTTCGTCGGGGCACAGGATGCCGCCGTGATGGGCGGCTCGCTGGGTGAGATGCACGCCAACAAGATCGTCAAAGTGATGCGCATGGCGGTGGAGTATGGCGCGCCCTTTATCGCGTTGAACGATTCGGGCGGGGCGCGCATTCAAGAAGGCGTGGATAGTCTGGGCGGCTATGCGCGCATCTTCGACGCCAACTGCGAAGCCAGCGGTGTCATTCCGCAAATCTCGGTCATCATGGGGCCGTGCGCGGGCGGGGCGGTCTATTCTCCCGCGCTGACCGACTTCACGTTCATGACCGAGAACAGTTATATGTTCATCACCGGGCCGGATGTGGTGAAAGCGGTGATGCAGGAAGATGTGACGCAAGAAGAATTGGGCGGCGGCCTGGTACACAGCAGTGAAAGCGGCGTCAGCCATTTTTTGTTGAAGGATGATCGGGCCTGCCTGGCGCGCGTGCGCGAATTGCTGAGTTATCTTCCGTCGAACAATCAGAACGATCCGCCCTACGTTAAACCGATCGATGATCCTGCGCGACGCTGTCCCGAACTGGAAGAGCTCGTGCCTGTCGATCCGCAGAAACCCTACGACGTGCGCAATGTGATCACCAGCGTGGTCGACGACGGACGGTTTCTGGAAGTGCGCGAATTGTGGGCGCAGAACATGGTGGTGGGGTTGGCGCGCTTGAATGGCTGGGTGGTTGGCCTTGTGGCGAATCAACCCAAGGTGCTGGCGGGCTGCATCGACATCAGCGCGTCGATCAAGGCGGCACACTTCATTCGCATTTGCGACGCGTACAACATCCCCATCGTGACGCTGCAAGACGTGCCGGGTTTCCTGCCGGGTAAGTCGCAGGAATATGGCGGCATCATCCGCAACGGGGCGCGCATGATCTACGCTTATAGCGAAGCGACCGTGCCGAAGTTGATGATCATCTTGCGCAAGAGCTACGGCGGTGCTTACTGCGTGATGAGCAGCAAGGGCCTGCGTGGCGACTTGCTGTATGCGTGGCCTAATTCGGAAATTGCCGTGATGGGCGCGTCGGGCGCGGTGAATATCCTGTTCCGCAGCGAGATCAAGAATGCGCCTAACCCATCGGAACGGCGCGACGAGTTGATCCGCGAGTACGAAGAGAAGTTCAACAATCCGTATGTGGCTGCCTCGCGCGGCTTGATTGACGATGTGATTGAACCGCGCGACACGCGGCGAGTGTTGATCCGCGCGCTGGAGTTGACGCTGTCTAAGCGTGAGAAGCATGTGCCGCGCAAGCACGGCATCTCACCAATGTGAAAAGTGAAGAGTGAAAAGTGAATCGCCGTTCACTTTTCACTCTTCACTCATCAGGAATTTGATTGCAACTATGTTCAAAAAAATTCTTATTGCCAATCGCGGCGAGATCGCCGTCCGGATCATTCGTACCTGCCGGGACATGGGCATTCAGACGGTGGCGCTGTATGAACTCAGCGATCGCGCTTCGCTGCACGTGCGCCTCGCCGATGAGTGTGTGCCGCTGCAAACGGCGCTCGGCTATCTCGATCACGCGGCCATCCTGAAGATCGCGTTGGAGACGGGCACGGAAGCAATCCATCCTGGTTATGGTTTTCTCGCGGAGAGCATCGAGTTTATCGCGGCGTGTCGTGAGGCCGGAGTCGTGTTCATCGGTCCGCCGTTGGAAGTGATGCTGGCGCAGCAAAGCAAGCTCGAGGTGCTGAATCGCGTCAAAGCGAGCGGGCTGCCGACGCTGGCTTACTCGGCCCAGACGTTTGATGTCAGTGAGATCGACGCGCTGCGCGCCGAAGCCGATCGGCTGGGGTATCCGCTCATCATCAAATCGACGCGCGGCGGACGCGGGCGCGGGGCCTACACTGTGCAATCGGCGGGACAATTGGAACGATCGCTGCGCCGCGCGCAGACCGAATCCCAGATCGTTTACGGCAACACCGCGTTTTACCTGGAGAAGTTGATCGTGCCCGCGCATTTGATCGGCGTGCAAGTGCTGGCCGATCACCAGGGTCAAGTGGTGCATCTCGGCGACCGTGAAGGTTCGCTGATTCGCGGCAATCAAAAAATGATCGAAGAAGCGCCCGCGCCGTGCCTGTCGCTCGCACAGCGTTCTGCGATCCGGCAAATGGCGCTGGATATCGTCAATCTGATCGGCTTTCGCGGCGTCGGGACGATCGAGTTCATGGGCGATCTGGAGGGGCACTTCTTCTTCACCGAGATCAAGCCACGCATCCAGATCGAGCATACCGTCACCGAAATGATCTCGTCCGTCGATCTGGTGCACGAGCAGATTCTTCTCGCTGCCGGGGAGCCGCTGTCTTTCACGCAAGCCGATGTGCAGCTGCGCGGTCACGCGGTGTCATGCCGCATCACGGCGCAAGATCCGTGGCGTTACTACATGCCGAGTCCAGGTACACTGCGGCGCGTGCGCCTGCCCACCGGCCACGGGGTGCGCGTCGATACCTATGCTTATTCCGGCTGTGTCGTGCCCGCGCAATATGATCCCATCGTGGCGAAGGTCATGGCGTGGGGGCATGATCGCGTTGAGGCCGTGCGGCGGTTGCAGCGCGCCTTGAGCGAACTGGCGCTCATCGGCGTGGCGACCACGCTGCCGATTCAGCAACTCATCGTGCAGCATCCCGATTTCCTCGAGGCGGTGTATCACACCGAGAGCCTGCGCCGCGAACTACCCGAAGATCAACTCCCGATCGAGCATGCGCGCGATCTGGCGATCGCCGCGGCGGTGGCTTACGTGCGCCGCAATCTGGCGGGTCAGCCCACGGTTCCCGATCGGCTGCAATTGGGCTGGCATCGATCGAGCCGCAGATTGCCGGAATAATTTCGTTGGGATGAGGATTTGTCACATGAGCCAAGTCGAAGTGATCCTGGGCGGTCACACATTTGAAATTGAAGTCAATCTGAATTTGCGCGCGGACGACGAACTGCCGGTGACGGTCAATGGTACGGCGCTGCGTGTCACGGTGCCCGACCTCGACGCGCCGATCGATCAGATGGAGTGGATCATCGTCGACGATCATCCGCATGAGATCGTCATCGATTCCGACTTGCGGTGGATTCGTGATTACACCGGCGTGCACTTTCTGGAGGTGCGCGATCTGGACGTGCATGTTGTGCGCCCCACCAGCCGCGACGGCCGCATCAAGGCGCCGATTCCGGGGCAAATCAAAGTTGTGCTCGTGGCCGAAGGCGATCGGGTGGAAGCGGGCCAGCCGCTGTTTATCCTCGAAGCCATGAAGATGGAGAACGAAATCCACGCGCCGAAATCGGGTTTTGTGGCGCAGGTGGCGGTGAAACCGGGTCAAGATGTAGCCCGGCACGAAGTCTTAGCCGAAATTTCATAGGTCACTAGCCGCAATACTGTTTAGTTAGCGGGCCGGGCTCCCATGCCCGGCGGCGTGGAAGCCACTTCTGCTGACTTATCTAAACAGTATTGTCACTAGCCGTAACTTCTAGGGTAATACTGATCTAAAGATGCTCACAGCCCTCGTCTCGAGGGCGTTCCCCGGGGACGGTGCGCGAGCGTGGCGCGTTTTCAGGCTTCGTGGTGAACGCAGTTCATGGGGTCTGTTTAGTTAGCGCTCGTCAACCGCGTCCTCGCGGGCTTGGAGCCTTATCTTAACGGTATTGGGGCTATGACTGGATAAAGGTCAACAGCTGCTCATTCACCTCGGCGGCGGCTTCGTTCTGCACCCAGTGTCCACAATGGGGAATGTAGTGAATGCGCAAATGATTTACCCACGGCTCCAGGCCGTACGTCAACGATTTGCCCAGCGCCCGATCCTCCTCGGCCCAGATCAACAACGTGGATGCCTCGATGGGACACACATTTTCGAACGAGGCCTGATAGCGCACGGCGGCGCGATACCAGTTGAGCATGTTGGTCAGGGCGTCGGGCTGGGCCAGCGCCGTCGCCATGACGTGGATCTCGAAACTGCTGAAGGCGTTTTGATTGATCGCCCCTTTGCGGAAAAACAGATTTGCGCTTTCAACGGGATCGTGTCCCAGCAGCTCTTCCGGCAACAGCGGCAGTTGAAAGAAACCCACATACCACGACTTGCGCTGCTGTGCCGGATTCTCGCGGATTTCACGCGAATAAGTGGCAGGATGCGGCGCGTTCATGACGATTAACTTCTCCACGACTTTAGGATGATGCATCGCCAGATGCCAGGCGACCACGCCGCCCCAATCGTGGCCCACCACGATCGCTTTTTCTCGCCCCAAGGCGTGGATCAATTCTTTGATATCGCCGGTCAACGCCTCGACCCGATAGCTGTGTACGCCCTGCGGTTTATCGCTGAGGTTATAGCCGCGCTGATCGGGCACGACGACGCGATAGCCCGCGTTGGCTAGCAACGTAATCTGGTTGCGCCACGTATACCAATTTTCCGGGAAGCCATGCAGCAGCACCACCAGCGGCCCGTCGATCGGACCGGCGATCACCGTGTGCAGTTCCAGTCCATTGACAGCGATATATCGTGACTCCGCGCCGACGTTCAACTGCCGGATCGCTTGCCACAATAAGTCTTCGGTGTTGCTGGCATACGCCGCTCGATTCGCACGGCCCGCGCGGCTCCACCATGCGGTCAAGGCTGCGGCAGCTCCGGCGGCTAAACTGAAGGGGACAAGAAAACTGCGAGCGCGAGACATGAGCACCTCGATGAGGGTAGGATGATGGCGGGAGTATTGTATCACGAGCGCGTCAGGCGGGTGGATGTGGGGTTACTGGAAGGCGGAAGAGAGTGTGTACGCAAAAGGTGTCAGCAGAGGCGGCTCCTACGCCGCCGGATACGCGAAGCGTTTGCGTGCACACGGAAGAGCGGAAGAGAATCGTCTTTGACGGATTACCTTATCCGTGATATAGTTACCCACGTTAGCGAGCAAGTAAATCCGGTAGTTCCCCGTCACCCGGTCTTGTGACCGAGTGGCGTTTTTATTTCCTCCCCTGACCCGTTGTGTCCCTGCGGCTGTTCACTTCGGCAAAAATATTTGCCGCCTCTTAGGAGTTTCAATGTCTTTCAATAGTTTCAACCTCGATCCGCGCCTGCTGAAAAACGTGCAGGCCATGGATTTTGAGGAACCCACGCCCATTCAGACCGCGACGATTCCGCCGGCGCTGGCAGGACGTGATATCCTCGGCTCGGCCGAAACCGGTACGGGCAAGACAGCGGCCTTTCTGCTGCCCCTGTTGCAAAAACTGATCAATTCGCCGCAGCTGCGTGAACCCCGCGCGCTGATCGTTCTGCCGACGCGCGAACTGGCGCTGCAAGTAGCCGATCACGCCGAGCAGTTGAGCCACGGCACCGGCCTGCGGATCGCCACGATCTATGGTGGTGTCGGTTATGCGCCGCAGGAGCAAGCGTTGCGCACGGGCGTCGACGTGGTCATCGCCACGCCGGGCCGCTTGCTCGATCACATGGAGCGCCGCAATGTGACTTTCCAGGCGCTGAAGGTGCTGGTGCTGGACGAAGCCGATCGGATGTTGGACATCGGTTTCTTGCCGGACATCCGCCGCATCATGCGGCAAGTGCCCAAGGAGCGCCAGACGTTCCTGTTCTCGGCCACGCTGCAACCGATTATCGCGCTGGCTCGTGAAGTGACACGCGATGCCGTGCGGGTGGAAGTCGAAAAGACCGCCACGCCCGACACGATTTCGCATGCGCTATACCCCGTGCCCGAACATATGAAGTTCCAACTGCTGAAGCAGCTGCTGGAAGATGACAAGATGGACAGCGTGTTAATCTTTACGCGCACCAAGCACCGCGCCGATCGCATCGTGCGTGATTTGCAGCGCGCTAAGGTGCCCGCGGCGGTGATTCATGGCAATCGTTCACAGAGCCAGCGCGTCGCCGCGCTGGATGCCTTCAAGAGCGGGCACATGCGTGTGCTGGTCGCCACCGATATCGCCGCGCGCGGCATCGATGTGGAAGGCATCTCGCACGTGGTGAACTATGATGTGCCGATGCAGGCGGAAGATTACGTGCATCGGATCGGCCGCACGGGCCGCGCGCAAGCGATCGGGGAAGCGTTTACCCTGGTGACGCCCGCCGACGAGCGGATGGTGAATCGCATCGAATTTGTGTTGAAGCAGAAACTGGAACGGCGTAAAGTCGAGGGCATTGACTATCGCACGCCCGCCGCGAAGATTCCCGATGCGGATGCGATCCGCCGGTATGTGGAAGCCAATCGGCGCAAGCCGCAAATTGCGCCCGCGCGCGCGCACGCCCACTAAAATTTACTGTTCCAAAAATCGAACCGCCGAGGCCGCCTGGAAGTATTACAGGGGCGCCTCGGCGGTTTCATTTGGCGTGACGGTGGTACAATCCATTTGCCTATTTCATCCGGAGTTCTAGCGTGACTTCTGTACCTGCACCCTTTGATTTCAAATCCACCGTGTCGGATAAACGGCTGCGCGGCCTGTGGCGTATGATGCGCGGTTATCGTGTGATCTACATCTGCGCCCTGGCCTTCATCGGCGTGGGCGCGGTGATCAACACCCTGACTTACGTGCTGCTGGCCTACTACATCGACGACGTGCTGGGCAAAGGCATCTACACGCCGACGATCCTGCTGGTCAGTGCGCTGAGTTTCGTGGGGATGGCGCTGTTTCAGGGCTTCTTCACGTTCTGGGGCGGGCGGCTCTCCGCTCAAACGTCGGAAGGCATCGTGCAGCGTCTGCGCGATTACCTGTTTGATCATTTGCAGCGTCTGTCGTTCCGCTATCACGACAAAGCGCAGACGGGCGAGTTGATTCAACGCTCCACCTCGGACGTGGATGCCATTCGCCGCTTCTTTGCCGATCAGGCCGTGAACGCCGGGCGGATCGTGATGCTGTTTGTGATCAACTTCGTGGCGATCTTCCGCCTGAATGCCGGGCTGGCCGTCTTCTCGGTGCTCATCATCCCGATTGTTTTGATCGTTTCGATCTGGTTCTTCAAGCGCATCAGCAAGACGTATGAGGCGCACCAGGAACAGGAGGCCGGGTTATCGACAGCCTTGCAGGAAAACCTCACCGGCGTGCGCGTGGTCAAAGCCTTTGCGCGTCAAGATTACGAACGTGAAAAATTTGAGAAGGCTAGTTGGGAACTCTTCCTGCGCGGCAAGAAACTGCTGACTTTCCACGCCTTCTACTGGCCGGTCACCGATATTTTGTGCGGCTTCCAAATGCTGGCGGGTTTCCTGGTGGCGGCGATGATGACCATCAATGGCACACTGACGATCGGGGCGTATGTGGCTTATGCCGGGTTGGTGATCTGGCTGATCTGGCCGATGCGCAACCTGGGCCGCCTGATCGTGCAGATGTCGTCGGGGTTGGTGTCCTACGGGCGCGTGATGGAATTGATCAAAGAGGAACGTGAACCGCTGACAGCCGGCGCCTACAAACCGCAGGGTGCGGTGCGCGGCGCGATCGAATTCAAGAACGTCTCATTTGAGTACGATGCGTCGGTGGCGGTGCTGCACGAAATCTCATTCCGCTGCGAGCCGGGTCAGGCGGTGGCGCTGCTAGGCCCCACCGGATCGGGCAAGTCCTCGCTGGTGAATCTGCTGCCGCGCTTTTACGACTATACCGGCGGCGTGCTCACGCTTGATGGCGTGGAGCTGCGGGCGTATCCGCGCCAGTTCCTGCGCCAGCACATCGGCATCGTGGAACAGGAGCCGTTCCTGTTCTCGCGCACGATCCGCGAAAACATCACGTATGGCGTGGGGCGCAATGTGCCGCAGGGCGAGATCGAAATGGCGGCGCAGGCGGCGGCCATTCACGAGGTGATCATGGCGTTCCCCGACGGTTATAACACGCTGGTCGGCGAGAAGGGCGTGACGCTATCGGGCGGGCAGAAGCAGCGCGTGGCGATTGCGCGCACGCTCTTGAAGAATCCGCGTATCCTGATCCTGGATGATTCCACCTCGGCGGTCGATCTGGAAACCGAGCAAGAAATCCGTGAAGCATTGGAGCGCTTGATGGAGCACCGCACTACCTTCATCATCGCGCACCGCGTGCAGAGCGTGATGAACGCCGATCTGATCCTGGTGCTCGATCACGGGCGCATCGTGCAGCGCGGAAAACATGAAGACCTGCTGCAAGAGCCCGGCATCTACCGGCAAATCTACGATATTCAGACGAAGATTGAGGCGGAGTTGGAGAAAGAGGTTAGCCGCGTTGTCGAACCGGCTGCGAGTATATCGTCCACGAATTGACACCAATTCGCACCAATGCTTCGAGCAGATTCGTGTTGATTCGTGGAGGGAAAAGATCATGTCCGACGAAATCGAATTCGAAGAAGAAGAATTTTCCACCCAGTTCAACGGCCAGACCATCATACGGATTCTGGCACAGACCCGGCCGCATTGGAAGTGGGTCGTTGGCTTTCTGGTGACGGTCACGCTGGTGGCCGCCTCGGATGCGTACTTCACCTATCTGCGCAAGCAGATTATCGATCTGGGTATCACGCCCGGCGACACGGCCGCGCTGATACGCCTCGGCGTGATCTACGCCGTGATGATCATCTTCCAGGCGGCGGGCGTGTTTACGTTCATTTATCTGGCGGGTGTGCTGGGCGAGCGAGTGCGCTACGACTTGCGCAAGAAGACATTCGATCATCTGCAAGACCTGGCGCTGACCTACTACAGCAAGACACCCGTCGGTTGGATCATGTCGCGCGTGACCAGCGATACGGTGCGCATCGCCGAATTGGTCACGTGGGGCATGCTCGACGTGACGGCAGGCGTCGTCAGCATCGTTACGGCGTTTGCGTTCATGCTGCTCATCAACTGGCAGTTGGCGCTGTTGGTGCTGCTGATCATTCCGGTGCTGATTTTCGTCGCGGCGTATTTCAAGCAGAAAATCATCGTGGAATACCGGAAAGTGCGCAAGATCAACAGCAAGATTACCGGCGCGTACAACGAGAACATCACCGGCGTGCGCGTGGTCAAGGCGTTGGGCCGCGAAGAAGAAAACCTGCGTGAATTCGGCGAGTTGACGGGCGAGATGTACAAGGCCGGATTCCGTGCGGCGTGGCTGTCGGCGTTGTTCCTGCCGGCGGTGCAAGTGATCAGCGCCATCGCAATCGGCATCATCATCTTCTATGGCGGATCGCAGGTGGAGATCGGCGGGTTGACGGTGGGCGGCCTGGCGGCTTTCATCTCCTACGTTACGTTCATGTTGTGGCCGATTCAAGATCTGGCGCGCGTCTTTGCGGAGATGCAGCACTCGGTCGCTTCCGCCGAGCGCGTCTTCTCGCTGATCGATGCGGTGCCGGACGTGGTAGATCGGGATGGCGCGATCGATCCCGGCTCGATCCGGGGCGACATCGAATTCGATCACGTCGATTTCGGCTACGGCGACGGTAAACTCGTGCTGCAGGATTTCTGCCTGAAAGTGAAGCAGGGCGAGATGATCGCGCTGGTTGGTGCGACCGGCGGCGGCAAGTCGACCATCGTGAATCTGCTGTGCCGCTTTTACGAACCGGTGAGCGGGCAGATCGCGATCGGGGGCAA
>JBGSPW010000228.1:0-59708 GCA_041738395.1 Thermoflexales bacterium | reverse complement strand
GCGCAGTATCGCTTGCGCGGCAGTGATGCCGTCTATGTCGCCGTGGCGCTGCGCTTCGGCTGTGTGCTGGTCACGCTCGATCGCGAGCAGCACGATCGGGCCGCGCGCGCGCTGACCACTTACTATCCGCTCGACGCCCACGCCGCATTGTGAAGGGAATCTCTCGGCCTGAGGCACTCGTCACGATAATCATGCCTGACCATCCTCCAATAGAAACTGCACCACCTGCCCAAACCGGCAACCTGACAACCGTCACCCATATCAGTGGCGGCGTCAATCTCGGCGGCTCCCCAACCATCACCGGCGATGTCGTTGGGCGTGACAAGATCACCATCACCGAAGAAGTCGCCTATAAAGTCCACGGCCTCGCCAATCCCTACCTTGGCCTGCAAAGTTTCACCTACGCCGACCACGCGAAGTATGCCGGCCGCGAAAAACTGATCGCCGAAACGGTGGCACGTCTCACCGCCCCGGATGATCCACTGACCTTGTTGTTCATCACCGGCGCGAGTGGCAGCGGCAAGTCTTCGTTCGTGCAGGCGGGTGTGTTGCCCGCATTGGAGAAGCACTATGCCGCGCTGAGTGTGAAGTGGGCCGTCTTCCGTCCCTCACGCGATCCGCTGGCCGCGCTGGCTGATGCAGCGTGGCGACAACTGGGCTTGCCGCAATTCGATGCATCCACCGACTTCGGCGACTTCTTGCAAGCGCACACGCCAGCGCAGCAAGTCAACGTGATCGTCATCGATCAATTCGAGGAACTGTTCACGCAGTCGAACGCCCAGCCGCGCGATGCGTTCTTCGCTCTGCTGACGCAACTGCCGCCGTTTTGCTCGACGCGCACGCACATCATCGCCACGGTGCGCGCCGACTACCTGCCCGAGTTGTTCGCGCTGCGCGAGTTGTACGACATCGCCAAGCGCGGCATCGATCTGCGCGCGATGAGCGTAGACGAACTGCGCGAAGCGATTCAACAGCCACTACGGTCTGCGTATCCTGACAAGGACAAACGCTTCCAAGCCGAACTGGTTGACCGGCTCGCGCAAGACGCTGCCGAAGACGCAGCCTACCTGCCGTTGCTACAAGTGACGCTGGAAGAGATCTGGCGCAAGGGCACACTGGCTGTTGGCTCATACACCAATCTGGCCGATGCGATCAAACAGCGCGCCGACAAGGTGCTGGCCTACCAAGACTACGATGCCGCTCAGCCTAACCAACCGCGTTCACTGGATGAGCAAGCCGCGATCTTGAACCTGTGCCTCGATCTGGTCGATGTCTCGCTGGACGATGAAGCACGCCGCGACGTGCGCCGCCGCCGCTCGAAAGACGAACTCATCAGCGGTGCGCCTGAACGGGCGCGGCTGATCGACGCCTTGACGCAAGCACGCTTGCTGAGTGTGAGCACTGACAGCAGCGAACCAACCCACGTGGAAGTAGACCTCATTCACGAGACCTTGTTATCCAACTGGGATCGCTTGCGGCAAGCGATTGCCGAACGTCGCCATGAACTGCGCCAACGCGTGCGCTTTGAGCAGCAGTTAAAAGAATGGAATGGGCATAATCGATCGGACGACTATTTGTTGACTGGCGTGCGCTTAGCAGAAGCACGTGAATTGGAACGCCACGACGACATCGCCTTGCACAGCACCGATGCCAAAGACTTTGTTCGATGCAGCGTTGAACGCGAAGAAGCAGCACGCCGTCAGGAACTAGAGAACGCGCAGCGTATTGCAGTCGCGCAGCGCCGTGTAGCGACGTTGTTGCGCTGGGTTGTCATTATACTGGCGTTGGGTATTATTGGCTCGCTCATTGGCGGCGTGATCGCAATACAGCAACGAGACGAAGCACAACGACAATCGCGCACCTCTCTGTCGCGTCAGTTGGCGGCTCAATCCATCTCTCATGTCGATAACCAGTTTGATCTTGCTCTATTGCTCTCTATTGAGGCTAGATTTGCCGACGACTCTGTTGAGGCTCGCAGCAGCCTCTTCACTGGACTCGAACATCATCCCGGCTTCACAACTTTTTTGCGCGGTCACACCGATGCGGTGCGGAGCGTAGCCTTCAGCCCGGATGGCAAGACGCTGGCCTCGGGCAGTGAGGACAAGACGATCATTTTGTGGGATGTGTCGAATCGGCAGTCGCCAGTACAGTTAGGCGCGCCGCTCAAGGGTCATAGCGTGGCCTTCAGCCCGGACGGCCAGACGTTGGCCTCGGGCAGCGATGACGAGACGATCATCCTGTGGGATGTGTCGAATCGGCAGTCGCCAGTACAGTTAGGCGCGCCGCTCAAGGGTCATAGCAGTTGGGTGACCAGCGTGGCCTTCAGCCCGGACGGCCAGACGCTGGCCTCGGGCAGCTACGATAATACGATCATCCTGTGGGATGTCTCGAATCGGCAGTCGCCAGCACGGTTAGGCGCGCCGCTCAGCAGTCACAGCAGTTGGGTGACCAGCGTGGCCTTTAGCCCGGATGGCAAGACGCTGGCCTCGGGCAGTTTGGACAAGACGATCATTTTGTGGGATGTGTCGAATCGGCAGTCGCCAGTACAGTTAGGCGCGCCGCTCAGCGGTCACACCGATACGGTGTGGAGCGTAGCCTTCATCCCGGATGGCCAGACGCTGGCCTCGGGCAGTTACGATAACACGATCATCCTGTGGGATATCTCGAATCGGCAGTCGCCAGTACAGTTAGGCGCGCCGCTCAGCGGTCATCGCGATGTGGTGACCAGCGTGGCCTTCAGCCCGGATGGCAAGACGCTGGCCTCGGGCAGTGGTGACAAGACAATCATCCTGTGGGATATCTCGAATCGGCAGTCGCCAGTACAGTTAGGCGCGCCGCTCAGCGGTCGTCATCGCGATGTGGTGATTAGCGTGGCCTTCAGCCCGGATGGCAAGACGCTGGCCTCGGGCAGTGGTGACAAGACAATCATCCTGTGGGATGTCTCGAATTGGCCGTGGCCAGTACAGTTAGGCGCGCCGCTCAAGGGTCATAGCAGTTGGGTGACCAGCGTGGCCTTCAGCCTGGATGGCAAGACGCTGGCCTCGGGCAGTTACGATAACACGATCATCCTGTGGGATATCTCGAATCGGCAGTCGCCAGTACAGTTAGGCGCGCCGCTCAGCGGTCACACCGATACGGTGTGGAGCGTAGCCTTCAGCCCGGATGGCCAGACGCTGGCCTCGGGCAGTGAGGACAAGACAACCATCCTGTGGGATACGGCAACGCGCCAGCAAGTAGGAAAGCCGCTCGTCGGTCATTCTGCTAGGGTGACCAGCGTGGCCTTCAACCCAGATGGGAAGATGCTGGCCTCAGGCAGCGATGACGAGACAATCATTTTGTGGGACATATCTACCGGACAGCCAATCGGAAAGCCGTTTGCTGAGAGCGCCTTACCAGTGTCCAGTGTCGCTTTCAGCCCAGATGGTAAGACGCTGGTCTCACTCAGTAGAGACACCATCATCCTTTGGGATGTGTCGAGTTCGCGGGCGCCGAAAGCGTTGGGTGTGCCGCTCACTGGCATCGATGCCGTGCACTTCAGCCCGAATGGCAAGACGCTGGCCTCGGGCAGCGAGGACCAGACTGTCCGCTTGTGGGATATATCGAATCCACGGTCGCCAAAAGCATTGGGGCTGCTCACCGGGCACACTTTCCCCAGACACAGTGTGGCCTTCAGTCCGGATGGTAAGATACTGGCTTCGGGCAGTTGGGGAACGGGAATGGAGTGCACACTCGACGTCATGATCCCCCTTATATATCGGTGCACTCAGTCCGGCAGCGAGACCCTCCTGTGGGACGTGTCGAATCCGCAGGCGCCACAGTTGCTGGGCGCGCCGCCCACTGGTCACATTGGCTCGCTATTGGGTCTGGTTTTCAGCTCGGATGGCAAGACGCTGGCATCGATCAGTTGGTACCAAATCATTCTGTGGGATGTTGATCCTGTTTCGTGGCAAGCACGAGCATGTCAGATCGTCGGACGCAATCTCACGCGCACCGAGTGGCAGCAATACATGGGTGATGAACCTTATCGCAAGACGTGCGAGCAGTGGCCGTTAGAGCCAGAGGTTACACCAACCCCCGCCCCCTAACCATCAATCATCCATTCATCAACTTAAAGGTCTTCAATGCCCATCAAAAAATCCGAGTTGTACTCTTCCCTCTGGAAATCCTGCGACGCGCTACGCGGCGCGGTGGCATGGACGCCTCGCACTTCGCAAGGACGATGTGCTGGTCCTGCTCTTCGTCAAGGTCGTGTCCGACAAGTACGCCGATCAGCCTGAATTTAAGGATGAAGGTTGGGGTCTTCGACCAACAACCCTTCTGCCAAGGCAACGGCGTTGAGCCGGCCATCGGCGCAGACGAAGGTGAGAGGCGGCAAAGCGAAGGACGCGCGTACCGTTTGCAATTCAAGCGCCGCGGCCAGTTGGACGGCATTGTAGCCGCGCAGGGTGTGAGTTTCAGCGAGGCGCATCGCGGTGTCGAGGTAATAGACGGCCACTAGCGCCGTTCCTCGATGATGGTCTGTGACAATGGCGGGCCGCTCACTTCGATGGGCGTGTAGGGCGTGGTATCGGCGGGCACGACGGGCCGCTCTTTGATCAAGCCGAGTTTGAGCAGCCGCTGATGGTAGAGTTGTTCGGCGCTGTTTTCCGGCTCGGCGATGATGACTTCGACCGCCGTGTTGGGCGGCAGCGTCACCGGTTCGGTCAGCACGACCTTTTGGCCGTCGTAAATGCCTTTAATGCGCAACATGGCAACCTCTCTCACTGTTTGGCTGATTTCATGCTACCATACATCATCTGAATCGCAAAGAGACCAGCAAGGTCTGACTCATAAAGGCCCCTCATGCCCATCAAGAAATCCGAGTTGTACTCTTCCCTCTGGAAATCCTGCGACGAGTTGCGCGGCGGGATGGACGCGTCGCAATACAAGGACTACGTGCTGGTCCTGCTCTTCGTCAAGTACGTGTCCGACAAGTACGCCGATGTGCCGGGTGCACCGATCGAGGTGCCGCCGGGCGGCCGCTTTGCCGATATGGCCGCGCTGAAGGGCGACAAGGAGATCGGCGACAAGATCAACAAGATCATCGGCAAGTTGGCCGAGGCCAACGATCTGAAGGGCGTGATCGATGTCGCCGACTTCAACGATGAAGATCGGTTGGGCAAGGGCAAGGAGATGGTGGATCGCCTCTCCCGGCTAATCGGCATCTTTCAAGCTGGCGGCCTCGATTTCAGCCGCAACCGCGTCGAGGGCGACGATCTGCTGGGCGACGCCTACGAATATCTGATGCGCCACTTCGCCACCGAGTCGGGCAAGAGCAAGGGCCAGTTCTATTCGCCCGCCGAAGTCTCGATCGTGATGGCGAAGATCGTCGGCATTGCGCAGGCCAAAAGTCCCGCCGCGACGCTGTCCGATCCCGCATGTGGCAGCGGATCGCTCTTGCTGCGGGCCGCCGATGAAGCGCCCCATGGCGTGACGATCTACGGGCAGGAGATGGACAACGCCACCGTCGCGCTGGCGCGCATGAACATGATCCTGCACAACAACCCGACGGCCGAAATCTGGAAAGGCAATACGCTGGCCGAGCCGCACTGGACTGAGCCGGACGGGCGGTTGAAGCAGTTCGATTATCTGGTGGCGAACTTTCCGTTTTCCAACAAAGCATGGAGCACCGGCTTCGATCCGTACAACGATTTCTACGGGCGCTTCGCGGATGGCGTGCCGCCGCAGAAGAACGGTGACTATGCCTTTCTCTTGCACGCCCTGCGCTCGCTGAAGAGCACGGGCAAGGGCGCGGTCATTCTGCCGCATGGCGTGCTCTTTCGCGGCAATGCCGAGGCCGAGATTCGCAAGAACCTCATTCGCAAGGGCGTCATCAAGGGCATCATCGGCCTGCCGCCCAATCTGTTTTACGGCACCGGCATCCCGGCCTGCATCATCGTGCTGGACAAGGAACACGCGGCCGCCCGCGCCGGTATCTTCATGATCGACGCGAGCCACGGCTTCGTGAAAGACGGCAACAAGAACCGCCTGCGCCATCAGGACATCCACCGTATCGTCGATGTGTTCAATCGGCAGCTGGAAATCCCCAAGTATTCTCGCATGGTGCCGCTGGCCGAGATCAGCGATCCCAAGAACGATTACAACCTCAACCTGCCGCGCTACATCGACAGCACTGAGCCGGAAGATGGGCAGGATATCGAGGCGCACCTGCGGGGCGGGATACCCGATCGGGATGTCAACGATCTCGATCGGTACTGGCAAGTGTGCGGCTCACTCAAGACCCGATTGTTCTCTCCGGCTGATCGATCGGGCTATCAGCAATTAGCCAGTGCCGATTGGCAGGCCACCATCAAGACCGATCCGGAATTTGCGGCCTACGCGCAGACGATTCACGATTTGTTTGCGCGTTGGAAAGAGAAGCACGCGCCGCGCCTGCGATCGATCAAAGTGGGCGATCGGCCCAAGCGCCTGATCGAGACGCTGGCCGAAGACGTGCTGGCGACGTTTGCCGATGCGCCCCTCATCGATCCGTACGATGTGTACCAGCATGTGATGACGTACTGGACCGAGACCATGCAGGACGATGTGTATATCCTCGTCGCCGAGGGCTGGGCGGCGGGCGGCAAGTTGCGCCTGATCGAAGAGGACAAGCAGGAAGAGGCCGACCTGAAGATCGGCAAGTTGAAATACAAGGCCGATCTGATCCCGCCCGCGTTGATCGTCGCGCGCTATTTCGCGGATGTTTCGCGCGCCATCGAGGCGCTGGACGCCGAACGCGAAGCACTGGTGCGGCAGATGGAAGAGTTGGACGAGGAGCACGGCGGCGAGGAAGGCTTGCTGTTTGAGGCCAAGACCGACAAGGGCAAACTGACCAAAGGCAGCGTCGCTGCGCGTATGGCAGAATTGAACGTCATTCCCGCGAAGGCGGGAATCCAGCCACCAGAAGTGGACTCCCGCCTGCGCGGGAGTGACGACGATACTGCGGCGGAGTTGGAAGTGTTGGGCACGTATCTGCATTTGATCGAGCAAGAGGCCGAAGCCGCCAAGAGAGTGCGCGAGGCGCAGAAGGCACTGGATGCCAGTGTAGTCGCGCAGTATGCGGCGCTCACGGTTGACGACGTGAAGGCGCTGGTGGTGGACGACAAATGGCTGAGCGCGCTGGCCGCCGCCGTGCAGACCGAACTCGATCGCGTGTCGCAGGCGTTGACGGGCCGCATCAAGCAGTTGGCCGAACGCTATGCTGTGCCGACATTGAGGCTTTCTGAAGAAGTGGACGCATTGAGCAGCAAGGTGGACGCGCATTTGAAGAAGATGGGGTTTGCATGGAACTGAAGCCGGGTTACAAGCAAACTGACATCGGCATCATCCCCGAAGATTGGGAAGTTGATACTGTGCTCTCTACAACACCGTTGAATAGAAAAAACGGTATTGTGGACGGTCCGTTTGGCTCGAACCTGAAGACGATTCATTACAAAAAGTCGGGAATCCCAATCATCACGAGTGGATATGTAACAGACGGTGTTTTCCTAGCGACAGACTATTTGTATGTCGATGCTGAAAAATTCGATCAGGAAAAGAGAAGCGCAGTTCGGGCTGGCGACATTGTCATGGCGAAAATCGGAGCACGCTGTGGTGCCAGTGCAATCTTGCCGGACTGGCACGAAACAGGAATCTTATCGGGGAATGCCCTGAAAATCACCGTAGACAATACACGTCATTCGACCTACTACATTTGGCAGGTACTTTGGAATCTATATTCAAATGGAAATATCGAACCATTGAGAACCGTCGGCGCTCAGCCAGCTATTTCAATGGCCAATCTCAAGAAGTACAAGATACCGTTGCCACCTCTCCCCGAACAACACGTCATTGCCACCGCATTGAGTGATGTGGATGCCCTCATCACAGCGTTGGACAGGCTCATCGCCAAGAAGCGCGACATCAAGCAGGCCGCCATGCAGGAACTCCTCACGGGCAAGCGGCGGCTGCCGGGGTTTAGTGGGGAGTGGAAGACAGTGCGACTTGGAGAGATCACAGAAATTGATGTTGACAACTTGAACAGCAATACAAGCCCGGAATACACTTTCAGGTACATCGCGCTTGAAGATGTTGACCAAGGCGTGTTAACAGGTTACTCCGAGTTAGTCTTTCGTTTTGCGCCATCACGAGCCAGACGAAAAGTCAGAAGGAACGATATTTTGGTTTCTACCGTGAGACCAAATCTCAAGTCTCATCTGCTGATTCGAGATGACACGCCAGATTTAGTTTGCTCGACAGGTTTTTCTGTGCTGCGGTGCAAACCTTCTCTGGCTGTGCCCGACTATGTGTATTTTCATCTGTTTGGCGCTCACATCGGACGGCAAATAGAAACGTTGCTTACAGGTTCAAACTATCCAGCAATCAATGGCAGCGATGTCAGAGCGCTACAAATCCCGTTGCCGCCATTGTCCGAACAACGCGCCATCGCCGAAGTTCTCTCCGACATGGACGCCGAAATCGCGGCGTTGGAACGGAAGCGGGACAAGACTCGCCTGTTGAAGCAGGGCATGATGCAGGAATTGTTGACGGGGAGGATACGGTTGGTTTGAATGACACCCTCACCCCAGCCCTCTCCCATCCCGTGTCCGCGTAGCGGCGGGTCGGCTGGCCGCAGGGAGAGGGAGCGCGTGTCAGCGCGCGGGTGAGGGTTGAGTCCGCACCAACGTCATGCCCGAGTGCCTCTATCGGGCATCCAGAGTGATGATAAGCGTAACGTGCTGATAGGCTGCTGGATTCCCGCCTTCGCGGGAATGACGTGCCATTAGGCGCGTGCCTTTACGAACTTCCCAAAATGGGATAAAATAAGCCATGCACGTCATCACCCGGCAAAAGTTGTCTCAATTCTGGCGGCAGCATCCCGACGCGGAAGACGCGCTCAAGGCGTGGTTTAAGGAAGCCGAACACGCTCACTGGCGCTCGCCGAGCGACATCAAAGCCCGGTACCGCTCGGCGGATTTCCTGGCCGGGAATCGGGTGGTGTTCAACATCAAAGGCGGTCACTACCGGTTAGTGGTGCAGATTCATTACAACACGCACATCGTCTACGTGCGCTTCGTAGGCACACATCAGGCTTACGACAAAATTGACGCGGAGAAAATCTGATGAAACCCAAAGTCATTAAAACCCGGGCCGACTATCAAGCGGCGCTCGCTCATCTGGAAACCCTCATGAACGCCCAGCCGGGAACTCCGCAAGAGGAAGAACTGGAACTCTTCGCGGTGCTCCTCGACAACTACGAGCGCGATCACTTCCCGATCGGCCTGCCCGATCCGGTGGAAGCGATCAAATTCCGCATGGAGCAGCAGGGGCTGACACGCAAAGATCTGGAGCCGTTCATCGGCAGCCAGAGCAAAGTCTCTGAAGTGCTCAATCGCAAGCGGCCCTTGAGCGTGGCGATGATCCGCGCTCTGCATATTGGCCTCGGCATTCCGAGTGAAGTTCTGTTGCAAGCACCGGGCCAGCCGATGAAGGCTGCTAAGTCTCGGAAGCCCTCAGCCTCAAAGACCGCACAGCCCGCGTCGATGCACTGAAGAACTCATCTCCGCCCACGTCATGCCCCGCGCAGCGTGCTTTTATCGGGCATCCAGAGTGCTGATAGGGAATGCTTGCCGATTGGGCAATGGATTCCCGCCGACAGCACGCGGGAATGACGACGCGGCGTGTCGAAAACTAATCCGCGCCCAACGGCCATCTTGCTTCCTGTGGTGTGTCGTTATCGATAAGAGGGTCGGGCGGGGCAGTATCAGCGTGAAGACAGATTAGATCGCGGCGGATCATCAACGCCTAATCCGCGCCCAACGGCCATCTTGCTTCCTGCGGTGTGCCGTTATCGATAAGAGGGTCGGGCGGGGGCAGTATCAGCGTGAAGACGGATTAGATCGCGTCGGATCATCAACACCTAATCCGCGCCCAACGGCCATCTTGCTTTCTGCGGTGTGCCGTTATCGATAAGAGGGTCGGCGGGGGGCAGTACCAGCGGTGAAGACAGATTAGATCGCGACGGAGCGTCATGAATCGCCGGTCTTGCGCGATTTCCAAAACAGGGTAACAATCGACGCGGAGAAAATCTGATGAAGCCCAAAGTCATCAAAACTTAGGCCGACTATCAAGCGGCGTTGCCAAGACCTGGCAGGTTTTCACCAGATGGTCTGGTCGATCTATCCGGCATCACTTGCTGATAGTGAGCGCCGGTTGATGATCGAGTGAAAACCTGCCAGGTCTACGGCGCAGTGCGGTGTGACAGCTGTGTGGCAGCCTATGAGCCTAACGGATCGAGGCGCAACCCTATGAGCAAAGTCGGCCAGATCGAACGCGCTACGCAAAACCGAATTGTCAAACTGTTTCGTGAGCAACTCGGCTACGACTACCTCGGCAATTGGGAAGTGCGCCTCGGCAATCGCAACATCGAAGAAGAGTATCTGCGCGACTTCCTGCACAAGCAGGGCCATAGCGACGTACTCATCAACCGCGCCCTGTACGAACTCAACAAGGCCGCGGGCGATCAAACCAAAAGCCTCTACGACCTCAACAAAGATGTGTACAGCCTCTTGCGCTATGGCGTGCACGTCAAGCCCGAAGCAGGCGAAAACACCGAAACCGTCTGGCTCATCGATTGGCAGAATCTGCTCAACAATCACTTCGCCATCGCGGAAGAAGTGACGATTGCAGGCGAACATGCCAAGCGACCCGACATCGTGTTGTACGTCAACGGGATCGCGCTCGGCGTGCTGGAACTCAAACGCTCCACCGTCTCGGTCAGCGAGGGCATCCGCCAGAACCTCGACAATCAACGGGCCATGTTCATCCGCCCGTTCTTCGCCACGCAGCAACTTATCATGGCGGGTAACGACACCGAGGGGCTGCGCTACGGCACGATCGAGACGGGGGAAAAGTACACCCTCACGTGGAAGGAACCTCAAACGTTGGTAGTAGCGGCTTCAGCCGCCCAAAACACGGCTAAAGCCGTTACTACGGGTGCACTCGATCGGGGTTTGAGCCAGCTCTGCGCGAAAGTGCGCTTCCTCGAAATCATTCACGACTTCATCGTCTTCGACGCCGGCACCAAAAAACTCTGTCGCCACAATCAATACTTCGGCGTCAAGGCCGCGCAAGATCATGTGCGGCGGCGTGAGGGCGGCATCATCTGGCACACGCAGGGCAGCGGCAAAAGCCTGACGATGGTCTGGCTCACCAAATGGATTCGCGAGCACGTCAAAGATGCCCGCGTGCTTATCATCACCGATCGAACGGAGTTGGACGAACAGATCGAGAAGGTGTTCAAAGGCGTCGACGAAGCCATCTATCGCACCACCAGCGCACAGGACCTCGTCACCAAACTCAACGCCGCCGCGCCGTGGCTCATCTGCTCGCTCATTCATAAATTCGCGGGGCGCGAAGAAGGCGACATCGCGGGCTACGTCGCAGACCTTCAGCGCCACCTGCCGCCCGGCTTCAAGGCCAAAGGCGATCTCTACGTCTACGTCGATGAGTGCCACCGCACCCAATCGGGCGATCTGCATAAAGCGATGAAGGTCATCCTGCCCGATGCCTTGTTCTTCGGTTTCACGGGCACGCCGCTGCTCAAGGCCGACAAGCAAACCAGCCTCGAAGTGTTTGGCCGCTACATTCATACCTACAAATACGATGAAGCCGTGCAGGACAAAGTGGTGCTCGATCTGCGCTACGAAGCCCGCGACATCGATCAGCACCTGTCCGCGCCCGATAAAGTCGATCAGTGGTTCGAGGCCAAGACGCGCGGCCTCAACGCTGTGGCGCGGGCGCAGCTCAAGCAGCGCTGGGGCACATTGCAGAAGGTGCTCAGTTCCCGATCGCGCCTCGAACAGATCGTGGCCGACATCCTGCTGGATATGGAACTGCGCGATCGGCTGCAGAGCGGGCGCGGCAATGCGCTGCTGGTCTCCGGCAGTATCTATCAAGCCTGCACGTTGTACGAACTGTTCCTCAATCACGGCTTCGACAAATGCGCCATCGTCACGTCCTACCGGCCCTCGCCGTCCGATGTGAAAGGCGAAACCACCGGCGAGGGTCTGACCGAGCGTCTGCGCCAGTACGACATCTACAACAAGATGCTGAACGGGCAGGACCCCGACGAGTTCGAGAAAGCCGTCAAGAAGAAATTCATCGACGAGCCGGGGCAGATGAAGTTGCTAATCGTGGTAGACAAGCTGCTCACCGGCTTCGACGCGCCCCCGGCGACCTATCTCTACATCGACAAGCAGATGCGCGATCACGGCTTGTTTCAAGCCATTTGCCGCGTCAACCGCCTCGACGGCGACGACAAGGAATACGGTTACGTCATCGACTACAAAGACCTGTTCAAGAGTCTGGAGCGCTCCGTGCACGATTACACCTCGGAAGCGCTCGATGGTTACGATCACGACGATGTGGCCGATCTCTTGAGCAACCGACTGGAAAAGGCCACCGCCCGATTGGACGAAGCGCGCGAAGCGATCAAAGCCTTGTGCGAGCCGGTGCTGCCGCCGCGTGACACGCTGGCCTATCAGCACTACTTCTGCGCGCAAGACACCCTCGATAAGGATGCGCTCAAAGACAATGAGCCGAAGCGCATCGCACTGTACAAACTCACGGCGTCGCTCATTCGCGCCTATGCCAACCTCGCGAACGAACTCCCCGACGCGGGTTACAGCCCGATCGAGATCGAGCAGATCCAGCGGGAAGTGGAGCATTTCGAGAAAGTGCGCGAAGAGGTCAAACTCGGCAGCGGCGACTACATCGATTTGAAGATGTACGAACCCGCCATGCGCCACCTGATCGACACCTACATCCGCGCCGAAGAGAGCGTGAAGGTTTCGGCTTTTGACGATCTGAACTTGATCGAGTTGATCGTTAAACGGGGCGTGGCTGCGTTCGATCAACTCCCGACCGGCCTGCGCGCCGATCGATCCGCGATGGCCGAAACGATCGAGAACAACCTGCGCCGCGTCATCCTCGACGAGCAACCGATCAACCCCAAATACTACGAGCGCATGTCGGAACTGCTCGACATTCTGATTCAGCAGCGTAGGCAAGAAGCGCTGGAATACGAAAAGTATCTCGCCAAGATCGTCGAACTCACGCGGCAGGTACACAATCCCGCGACTACATCGGCCTATCCGACTTCGCTGAACACCCGCGCCCGACGAGCGCTGTACGACAACCTCGGCCAGAATGAACAAGTGGCTGTCGCCCTCGATGATGACATCCGTGCGACCAAGAAAGACGGCTGGCGCGGCAACAAGATCAAAGAGCGCGAAGTCCGCTACGTTATCCGCCGGCACGTCCAAGACGCTGCCGAAGCCGATCGCATCTTTGAACTGGTGAAGAATCAGAATGAGTATTAAATCGCACCGTCATTGCGAGCGTTTTTTGCGAAGCAATCTCGTCGGGCGTCAAGGGAGATTGCTTCGTCGCAATCAGCGCTCCTCGCAATGACGGTCAGTAGGATGTTGTTGTGACTCAACCTGAAACCCGCACCCGATCACATCAGATCACCGTTCACGGCCTCGACGTGGAAGTGGTCCGCAAGAATATCAAGCACTTGCATCTGGCCGTCTATCCGCCCAACGGCCGGGTACGCGTCGCCGCGCCGCTGCGCGTCAACGACGAAGCCGTGCGCCTCGCCGTGATCTCCAAACTCGCATGGATCAAACGTCAGCAGGCCAAGTTTGAAGGGCAAGAGCGCCAATCCGCGCGGGAATATGTCTCCGGCGAGAGCCATTACTTTCAAGGCCGCCGCTATCGACTCAACGTTATTTATCAGGCTGGCCCACCGCACGTCTCGATCCGCAACAACACCCGCCTCGATCTGGTGGTGCGTCCCGGTAGCGACACCTGGCAACGCGAACGCGTACTGCTTGCGTGGTATCGGCAGCAACTCAAAACGCTGCTCCCGCCGCTCATTGCCAAGTGGGAGCCTATCCTCGGCGTCCACGTCGCCGAATGGGGCGTCAAGCAGATGAAGACCCGCTGGGGCACGTGCAACATTCAGGCGCGACGCATCTGGCTCAATCTCGAACTGATCAAAAAACCCGTGATCTGCCTCGAATACGTCGTCGTGCACGAGCTGGTGCATCTGCTCGAACGCCATCACAACGATCGCTTCGCGGCGCTGATGGATCAGGCCATGCCGCAGTGGCGGCTACATCGCGAGGAGTTGAATCACTTCCCGCTGAATCATGCGGATTGGGAGTATTAGCGGTTGGCGGGCTTGATCTGGCGCAGTCGGTCTTTCAGCCCAATTCCTCATTTGCCCTCGGCCGCGCTTGATCATACAATTGACCACAAGCGATGTGTGTGATGTGTGGAAGTTGAGCTGTCGATTTACGACCTGTCATGCCCGAACGCTTTCGCCTGGCGCGCCCCCGCTTCGCGGACAGGGCGTGTCGGGCATCCAGGCTGACGATGGACGCACTTTGTTGATAGGGTTTCTGGATTCCCGCCACGTCGTACCCGGCACATTGTGCCGGCGACGCGCCAGGCGAAAGCACGCGGGAATGACTGTGTAATGCAAGATCGTAAATCAACTTGGGAACCGCTCTAGTGTGGTAAATCGGCGGCCACAGTTGGATGGCCGGATCAAACAGGGTTCGATCTGGCCGCGATGGTGTATTCAGAGAGGTGAAGGATGGGCCAAACATTCAAACTAGCGTGGCGTAATATGTGGCGCAACTGGCGGCGCACGACCATCGCCCTGGTGGCGATCGTGCTGGGTCTGATCTTGTTGTTGATGATGGATGGGTTGATCAAAGGTTCCGATCAGGCCATCTTCGGCAACGCCGTCCGCTTGTACGGCGGCAACCTGCAAGTCCATGCGCCGGGCTATCGTGACAAAGCTGCCCGACTGCCGATGCTGCCACTGGATGATCCTGAAGCGGTGGTGCAAGCGGCGCGCGCGCTGCCAGAGGTGCTGGCGGTGGCGCAGCGCATCAACACGGCAGGCATCATCATCCATCGCGGTAACTCTGTACCGGTGGCGATCACGGCGATTCAGCCCGAGGTCGAAGCGCCGCTTAGCCTGCAAGCCGAGAACATTTCGCAAGGGCGTTTTCTGTCGCCCGACGATGGGGATGCGATCTTCATCGGCAAGGCATTGGCCGATCGGCTGCAAGTGGGCGTGGGTGACAACGTGACCCTGCTGGGTCGCAGCAAAAATGAAGCGATGCGGCAGCACAACTTCACGGTCGTCGGCATCTTTGATCTGCACACGCCCGACGCCGAGAAAGGCACGGTCTTCATTCCGCTGGCCGACGCGCAGACGCTCTATAACTTGCGCGATCAAGTCACCGAAGTGCCGATTTTCCTGAAGCAGATCGGTAGTGAAGCAACCGTGATGACCGCGCTGCAAACGCAGCTGCCCGGTTACGAGATCGATTCGTGGCAGACGCTCAAGGGCGACCTGAAGGATACGCTCAATACCAAATTCGCGTTCACCAGCTTCTTCGGCATTATCGTGATCGTCATCGCCAGCATCGGCATTCTCAACTTGATGCTGATGGCCGTCTTCGAGCGCACGCGCGAGATGGGTGTGTTGGCCGCGCTGGGCATGAAAGGCCGCCAGATTATGGGCCTATTCCTGCTGGAAGGCTCGCTCATCGGGGTGGTGGGCGCGATCGTCGGCTGCGGGTTGGGCTTCCTGCTGATCACGCTGATGGGTGGTGTGGGGATCGATCTGTCCAAGATGACCACCGGCATGGGCGACATCGGCGTGCTGATGAGCGGGAAGCTGTATCCCATGGTCACTGCCGCTGATCTCTTAAGCCGCGCCTTCATCGTGGTGATCATTACAACGATGGCGTCCCTGTATCCAGCGTGGCAGGCCTCACGCAAAGAGCCGGCCCAGGCGCTGCATCATGTGTAATGCGGGTAGGGGCGTACCCTTGCGGTCGCCCGCCCGGGCAGGTGCGAGGCCTGCCCCTACAAACCGGAGGATCGTATGCCTCTTTCTAAATTGTGGGTGATTGCCTATCGCGACCTCGGTCGTCACCGCCGCCGATCGGTCTTCACGCTCCTGGCGGTGGCGCTGGGGCTGGCGCTGCTGTTAACGATCAACGGTCTGATCTCGGGCGTGATGGCCGAGTCCCTGGCGAACAGTATCCGCTTGCGAACCGGACATGTTCAAATCCGGGCGGCGTCTTTCCAGGAAGATCAGTTGAGCCTGCAGGCGAAAGACCTGCTGGCGAACCCCGACGAGTTGGTGGCGCAGGCCAAAGCGTTGAGCGAAGTGAAAACGGTCGCGCCGGTGCTGTTGTCCAGCGCCATCCTCAACACGATCGATCAGTCGGCCGGCTTGCAGCTCATGGGCATTGATACCACTTCGGCGTTGTATGATCCGGTTCGCTCCGGCCTGGTATCAGGCGCTTGGTTGACGCCGGACGATCGGGATGGGATCCTGATCGGCCGGGGCTTGGCCGAGAGCCTGGGGGTAAGCGCGGGCCAGAAGGTCAGCCTGGCGCTCGTCAATTCAGATGGGCGGCCCGATGAAGGGGCGTTTACGATTCGCGGGCTGTTCTCGACCGGCATTCCGAGCTACGATAACAGCTCGGTGTTTATGGCCTTGGACAAGGCGCAGGCTTTTACGGGCACCGGCGGGCGCGCCAGCCTGATCATGATCCTGCTTAACAACCAGGACGATGCCGACAAGGTCGCCGCCGCGTTGCGCACTCCCGCTGCCGCGGTGCTGACGTGGTCGGATCTGAACAAGTTTTTCGTGGAGACGATGGCGACCGCCATGGGCTTCTACGTGATCATGGACGCGATCGTGATCTTGATCGTGGCCGTGATCATCGTCAACACGCTGCTGATGTCGGTGTTTGAGCGCGTGAAGGAGATCGGCGTGCTGGCCGCACTGGGCATGAAGGGCCGCCAGATCAGGCAGATGTTCCTGTTGGAAGCGGCCAGCCTGGGCCTCGCCGGCATCATCGTCGGCATCGTGCTGGGCGCCTTGGGCGTTGCGTATCTGGCGACGACGGGCATTCCCATCGGCGATAAGATGGCGGCGGTGGCGGGCAGCAATTTTGCGCTGACGGCGACGATGTATGGCCGCTTTGAACTGAGCTCGTTTATCGGGCGCTCGCTGGCGACGCTGATCATCGTGCTGCTGGCGTCGTTGTATCCGGCGTGGTATGCGTCCCGGCTCGAACCGATTAAAGCGCTGCACGAACAATAATCCCGCTACTCTTCGACTCTGCTGCTGGCGCATTCTGAGCGGAGTGCAACGGAGTCGAAGAACGCGCCAGCAGCTCCGCTCAGAATGCGGTCAAGCAGTGATCAATTAAGGAGCATATTCATGTCCATCATTGAATTGGAAAACGCCACCAAGACTTATCAACTGGGCGAAGTGGAAACACGCGCGCTGGATGGCGTGAGCTTGAGCATTGAACAAGGCGAGTTCACGGCGCTGGTCGGTCCGTCGGGTTCAGGTAAGACGACGTTGTTGCAGCTGATCGGCTGCCTCGATCGTCCGAACAGCGGCGCGGTGAAAATCAACGGGCAGGATGTCTCGCGCTTCAGCGCTAATCAACGCGCCGATCTGCGCCGCAAGGAAATCGGTTTTATCTTTCAATTCTTTGCGTTAGTGCCGGTCCTGAATGCGTATGAAAATGTAGAACTCCCGCTGTTGTTGAGCAACGTGAATGCGAAAGAGCGCAAAGAACGAGTGATGAACTTGCTGACGGCGGTTGGGCTGGCCGATCGCGCCAAGCACCGCCCCGATCAGATGAGCGGCGGTGAGCAGCAGCGCGTCGCCATTGCGCGCGCCCTCGCGCCCAGGCCGTTGATGGTGCTGGCCGACGAACCGACGGCCAACCTGGACACTGAAAATGGCAAGCAAGCGATGGACATCATGCAGCGGCTGAATCAAGAGACGGGCACGGCCTTCATTTTTGCAACGCACGATCAGCGCGTGGTGGCGTATGCGCGGCGCGTGGTTAAACTGCGCGACGGACGCATCGATAGTAATGGAGTAAAAGCGTGACGATGTTAAACCTCGATTTGACGACTGAGTTTGGCCAACGCGTGGCACGCCGTCTGCGCGAAGAGCGCATCATCTGGCTGATCACGGTCGATGCTCATGGCATACCTCAACCTAATCCGATCTGGTTCTGGTGGGACGGCGAAACAATCCCACCAGAAGATGGGGATTATTCCATCTTGATGTACAGCTTGCCAGACACGGCCAAACTGCGTAACATGGCCGCCCATCCGCAGGTGACGCTGCATTTTGACGGCGATGGACGGGGCGGGGACATCATTGTGATCACGGGCGAGGCACGCCTTGATCCGTCAGCGCCATCAGCCGCGCAGCATGCCGAGTATGCGGCGAAGTATCAATGGGGATTCGAGCGCATTCACAAAACAGCGGAAGAGTTTGCGCGGACCTACTCGGTGCCGGTGCGCATCACGCCAACCAAAGTGCGGGGACATTAACTTGACCATGTTAGATTAGATCGTCCTTGCGAGCGTAGTGTGCCAGGCGAAAGCGCTCGCACCGATGTTGGCAAAGCCGCTTTTTACCAGCGCAAACGGCTTAGGTTTTGAATCTTACTCCAGATTATCGTCGCGCCGATCACCTGCGGCGTGGAACGCATCGAGTAAGCAATAACAGAGCGTTCCTTTACGCTTCTGCCGGCTGGATGCGATTTTCCTCGAACATGGCTAACGCCTCCATCACTGCATCGTCCAGCGTCCACGTGGCGGTGCGCGCTCTAGCGGCGGCGGTGACTTCGGGGGGCAGCCGGGTCTCCAATTCGGCCAACAGGTGTTGAATATCCTGCACCATATCGAGGTACATTACTGGCGTGCAGCTCATGAAGATCGCCAGTTCATAGGCCTGGATGTAGCGGCCCAGTTTTTTCGCCAGCTCGGCCAGTCCGTGCAGGACATTCAGCGTAAAACGGGTCTGGCGCTGTGCGATGCTTCTCTGCAAAGCCTCGCGCAGATATTGAGCGGACGTTCCATATTCCCCCAATTCCATGCATACGTGTCCCGCGTTACTGATGGCAACGGTTGCCCCCTCCTCATCACCCAATTCCTCAAGGAGTACTTTGACTTCGAGGCACAGGCGTCTGGCTTCAATCTGATCGCCGGCGTAATAGGCCGCGCTACTCAGGGCGCTGAGGCTGTTGGCCATGCCCCTGAGGTCGTTCAGCCGGTGGAAAATCGCCAGGCCTTCCTGGATCAATTGTCTGGCGCAGGGTATCTCAGCGGGAGATCTGGCGATGGCTCCCAACCCGGTAAGCGACTGGGCCAGGTAGCGTGGGTCTGGCAGTTGGCGACCGATCTCGATGCTTTCCTCCAGGGACTGCCGGGCTTCTGTGAATCTGCCTGCCGCCGCTAAAAATCTGCCCAGGCCAAACAAGGCTTGTGCCAGTTCTGCCTGGTCATGGCAAGACCGCAGGCAGGCAACGCTGCGCCGCAGCAAGATTTCCGTCTTATCATCTGTCGAATAAGCTACGCGGACGAAATGTCCCCAGCGCCAGAGCAGCTTGCCCGGCAGATGATGGGTTTCTGAATCCGCTTCAAGTTGCCTGGCGGCGACGCCCTCCATAGCGGCGACGGCTTTTCCAAAGAGGAGATCGCCCTCATGGAGGCCCCGATTGGAACAAAAGACAAACAGACCTTCCATCAACTGAGCGAGGCGATCATGTCGCTCCTGGTCTATCGACCACTGCCAGGCTGCACGCACGTTGTCGAGTTCGGCTGCCATCGTGTCCAGGGCCGCCCGCTGCTGCCCGGCCAGAAAACGTTCACATGCGCCGCTGACCAGGCTGGTATAGTAGCGGCAATGTTCGTTTTGCGCTGTTTGAGCAGCCTGCGAATCCTGGGCCAGCTTTTCGGCAGCATACTGGCGCATCAATTCGTGGAAGAGGTATCGGCCAGTCTGCGCTTCTTTCAAGAAGGATTTGTCTACCAGCGTTGAAAGCGTCGAGAGAGTTGCGCCCGCCACCTGCAACGCCGCCTCGCGATCGAACCCGCCGCGAAAGACCGAGAGCTGACCAAAGACGCGTCGTTCCTCCACCGGCAGATGTTCCCACGAATGATCGAAGGCGGCTTGCACGCTGCGATGGCGCGAGGGAATGCCTCGCAGCGAAGCGCTGAGAAAGGCCAGGCTGCGCTCGATCTCGGCGGCAATCTGTTGGCAGGAAAGCGTCCGCACCCATACGGCCGCCAGCTCGATCCCCAGCGGCATCCCGTCCACCAGGCGGCAGATGCGCACGACCTCGGCTAATTCGGCACTCGCTGTGAACCCGGCGCGTGCTCGATCGGCGCTTTGCGAGAACAACTCGACTGCGCTGCAATCGACTGCGCGCTCGACGGTATCATCCGACAGCTCCATGCCTCCCACATCAAAGACTGTTTCGCCGTACAGGTTTAATCGTTCTCTGGAAGTCACCAAAAGCTTTAGATCGGGCGCGGCTTGCAACATGTTGATCAGCAAGTCGGCTCCATCTTCAATGAGCTGCTCAAAGTTGTCGAGCACCAGCAACATCTCGCACCCACGCAGGGCATCGAGCAATTGCTGTTGGGGATCGCTTTGGCCGTGAATGTGAAGAGCGTCGGCAATAGCCAACACCAGAAACTCAGCCGATTGAAGCGAGGCTAATGACACAAAGCAAACGCCGTTCAAAAAGGCCGCGCGATTCTGATGGGCAACCTGGACGGCCAGGCGTGTTTTGCCGATGCCGCCGGGGCCAACCAGCGTCAGCAGGCGGCAGCACGGATCGGCCAAACGCTTTGCCAGTTGGCACAACTCGATCTTCCGACCCACAAAGCGAGTGGCTTGAGGCGGCAAATTGTGCGCCCCAATCTCTGGAACGGATTTGATGTGCCTGTACAAGCGCTTCGTATCTTCCGACGGTTCAATACCCAGTTCGTCGGCCAAAACACGACGGCAGGTTTCGTACTGTTGCAGCGCCGCGCTGCGCTGCCCGCTGCGCGCCAGCAACCGCATCAATTGTTGATGGGCTTCTTCGCGCCAGGGTTCCAGTTCCACTTGCCGCCAGGCATAGTGACGCGCCCCTTCATAATCTCGACATTGCTCATAGTGCTCGGCCAGGCGCTGTTGCGCGTCGAGCGCTTGATGATGAAATCGCTCGCGCCACAGCGTGGCCCAATCGCTGAAGGAGACGCTATCACTCACAAAGAACCCGGCCAGAAACTCGCCATGGTAGAGGGCATCGGCTTGATCGAGTTGGCGGATGCAAGTTTCACATATCTTGATGTCGAGATGAGCATGCCTTTCAACTGCGGCGATGTGCTCGGCAAAGGCAGCCACGTCCAGCCAGTGATCGCTATCGAGATTGAACTGCACAGCCTCGCCCGTGATGCGCAAGAAAGGAGGAGCAGCCTCGTCATCGTGGATCGCCTGGCGGAGATTGAACAGCGCCTGGGAGAGGTTGCGGCGGGCGGCTCGCTCGGGTTGATCGGGCCACAGCAACCCAATCAGCGCATCGCGGGTATTGGGGCGGCCGGTTTCGAGCGCGAGAAAAGACAACAAGGCGCGCACTTTGTTGGACTCGAAGCCCGTGACCGGCTCGCCGTCCAACGTGACGTGAAAAGGCCCCAGCAAGTGAATGGAGAGACGTGTCATGGTTCGCCCGCGGCTCGCATTTTTCGCCATTATACCCGCGTTGACCCGGTAAGCAAGAGTTCCTACGAGCGCCCCGACTCGCAGGAACTCGTGGGCATTGGCAGAAACTCGTGTCAAGCGAATTTGCTCTTCCTGATAGTTTCCTGATATTCGGGTGCTACACTGAAAGCCATGAAAAGGCGAGCAGCCCATAGCGGCACCGGGCGTGTTTTTCTCGAGTCGCTGCACCACGTGGAATCAAATACCAACAACCAGGAGAATCAAATGAGAAATCCGAAATGGCTACAGACGCTTAGTATCATGTTGATCGTGTCGTTCTTGGTTGGGTGTGGCTCTGCCACCACCCCCGTGCCGGAGGCGCCGGAAGCCGCCACTACGCCCAACCCACCACCGACAGCCGCCACTACGCCCAAGTCGCCACCGGCAGCCACCGATACGCCAAAACCACCCTCGCTGGTCGAAACAGCCGGGCCGCTATGTAATAACGCCTTTTCTGCATTCGACCCCAACTCACCGCTCGTATCAGGCTCGGTAGCATCGCCTATCCTTACGCTCCAAGCCCTATCAAAGAAAGATGATGATCCGGGAACGGGGCCGTGGTCGTGGTCGCTTGAGCCGGTGCTCGACACGGCTGAGGCGCCATCGGCAGAATCGGCGAAAGCAATACTTTGCATTGTGGAAATGAGAAAGAAAACAGGTCAATATGACAATGGAAGCCCGGCCTACAGGCCCTCGTGGAGCGTTAGATTGGTTCAATGGCCCGCAGGCAATCTGATTGGGCGCGAATATTTTTCTGGAGGAAATCCTCCTAAAAAAATATCCGGCAGCGCCACACAGGGAATAGGCGACAGGCCGACAAAAGACTTATCCAAATGGTTACTGTCCGTGATGGACGGCGAAAAAATCCTTCATCCAGGCCCTGTCCACAGCGTGGCATTCTCGCCCGATGGACAAACCCTGGCCGTAGGAGGCGAAGGCTGGGCGGTGCATGTGTGGGATTTAGGCAAGCAGGAAGAGGCCGGGCTGTTGCTCACCAAAGGAACCGTGTATGGCATCGCCTACTCACCAAATGGCCAAACGATAGCCTCAGAAGGACACGAGGAAATCAACTTTTGGGGGGCAGCAACCGGCGACAAGATAACGGTAGAAGGAAGCGAAGCCGGTAGATTTGTGGCGTACTCGCCGGATGGGAAGCTGCTGGTCACAGGCGGCAAAAAGATCATCCGCTTATTGGATGCGGCCACAGGCAAAGAGCTAAAAACTCTCACGGCAAAGAACTATGTTTATGAGGCGGTGTTCAGCCCGGCTGGGCAAATCCTGGCAACACGCGGGGATAAGAATGTGGACATTTGGGACGTGGGAACGGGCAAATTGAAAAAGACGCTTGGAACTACCAATGTTGACTGCGTTGACATCTCGCCGGATGGAAAAACAATAGCGATAGGCTTCAGAAGCGGGGAAGTGGGACAATGGGACACGACGACCTGGAAAGGGCGAGGCGCAACCGGGATAAAAGGCAAATTGGCGTTATTGAGTGTAGCCTACTCTCCAGATGGCAAATTCCTGGTGACGGGAGATGGAAGCGGTGAAGTAAAGTTATGGGAAGCGGCTACGGGGAAGCTAATCAAGACATATGCACATAGTGATGCAGTGCAAAGCGTCACCTTTTCGCCGGATGGGCAAAAACTGGCCTCAGGAAGTATGGACGGGACAGTGATGATGTGGGATGTAGCGGAAGAGTAGACCGGAAATGAATTCAGTGCGCACGGAGTCAAGGCTTTAGCCGGACGCCAAAGGCGGGCCGCGAAAACGGCTGAAGCCTCGACTCCAATGCGCTCATTTGATTTCCAACCAGTATCGTACACGAAGGCGTAAATCCGCCGACCGTTTCCCAACCTGCGGGCACAAGCCAGGCTCTAAACCACTGTCCAAGGTTCTCAAGTACGAAAAGCGAAGAACGCGATGCAGAAACTTCATCGACACACCCACTTTTTCTTGATCTTGTTGCTGTTGAGCGTGGTGGTGCTAGCCTGCCGTCCGACCCCTGACACCTCAGGGGCAGTAACAACCTCTTCACCGCCTCCCGCCAGCCAAACACCTACCCCTCAACAACCCACACCCCGCCCGCCGACCGCAACGCCCGCAGCCACGGCGACGGCGCAGCCACGCCCCACCTCGTCCCATACGCCCACCGCAGAACCCACATTGACCCGGCGCGCCTTCCAGGGCCCCGCTGTTTCCTACAACGGTATCCGCTTTACGGTTGCCTCTGCCCTGGGTGATCAAGTGTTCGTGGGCGCGGAGCCAGATTCACCCTATTACGTTGAATTCTCCTTCGCGCCTGAGGGGTATTGTTGGGAAGTAGGTTGTGTGACAGTGTATCCAGTCGAATCGTATCGGAAAGAAATTCTGTTTGGCGCTGACATCATTGACCGGCTAGAATCGGCCATCAAGACGCAGTCGAACAGCTATTTTCCAGTGCTGATGGCGCACATCCTGTTGCGCGCCCAAACCCAACACCTCCGTTTCCAGAATGGGGCAGGGATTCGGGCGGTTGTGATGATGGGTCAAGACGTCGTTTTGGCTAACAACGAGTCGGTCATGTACGAATTCCACGGGCTTACGGCTGATGGTCAATACTACGTCGTCGCGACGTTCCCTGTAGATGCTCCGCTACTGCTCAGCACCTACGATCCGGCAGAGAACATGAACAAGGACGCGATCCCGGTTCCAGAACTGCCGGCCGTTCCGGGTGACGCGCAGCAGAGCGCTGTGATGCGCGAATACAACCAGGAAGTGCAGCGTCAGTTGGACTTGCTGGACGGCTCCCACTTTACGCCTGATCTCGGTCTACTTGATGCGCTTGTCGGCTCTTTACTCATTGCGCCTCCCAAAGAACTGCCGTCAACAGACAATGTTGGAGTCCTGCACATGGACATTGACTATCGCGGCAACTGGTATCGCCGGACATTCAGTTATACGCGGCAGGCGGAGAATATCAGGCATTTCGCCCTCGTCATGCCCCACAGCCAGGTGGATAGGGCCACCGCCGATCAGGTCTTTAGCAGCCTCGATTTTTCGACTGGTCCAGGCCTTCTGTCCGCAGGAGTCAGGGCGGGCCGGGAGGAATTCGCCTGGACCTTGGACTATCTGTACGAGGCCCCCGGCGGGTATTTTCGCGGCGAGTTTGAGCCTGGGACGTATGACGTGGCCGCCGCGTTCGTCGCAGCCCCCCTCAGCAGGAAGGAGGCCGGACAACCGGACGATGCCATCTTGTACGCCGGCATGACAGGCGGTGGCGCGTCAACCGATTATCAGAAAATCGAGATCAAACCGGGCGAGAACACCATCACGTTGAGTCTGACCGATCGGGATGGTTGGGCGTGTCCGTGGTTGTATGTGTACAACGGGCGTTCTTTTGAAAAGAGAATCGAGATTCTCAGAAACGTGCGCGGGCAACAGAACGAACGAACAGAGGTCACCCCCATTGGCCCGGTCGAGATCGTTGACGGTTCCATCACTTTAAGGGTGGCCGAAGAAAAAGACGAGCTCACGTTCATTGATGAGCTGTACCTCATTGTTGAAGGCCTCGAGGTCCACGCAGAAGCAAATCCTGACGTCGCCGCCAGGGTGGCCGCAAAGGATCAGGATTACGTGTTGCTCACTGGCGGCGCGTCCCATGAATTCCGCTTCAGTCTGCCTGATTCATTCGCTGCCCGCCAACGCGTCGCAGTATCCATCGTCGTGTCGGGCTTTTACGCGCCGCTGGAGGAGCCGACGCATCCCTATCGAGAGAGACGACGGTGACCAAGCGAAAGAAGGAGGTGCAGTAGTTGTAATTTGATGCCACGTGAGAGCGAGAGCCACATGAAAACTGGTTGCTAAAAATCTCAAGTGAAGGAGAAACAACGATGAAACACAAAATCTGGTACGTGATTCTCATCTCAATATTTTGGCTTTTGTTGGGAGCTGCGACCGCCGCAGCCACGGACGACATGGCGCGTAACGTGGCAGAGAATGACCCTCTCGCCACTCGGGTCACAGCCCAGGCTGCCCTGGCGTATACGACCGTCATCACCATCAACACGACAGAGGATACCAGCAGTGATTCCGGGACCGCAACCTGCTACTATGACGGCAGCATCTACTTTTCTACTTCGCGTTGCAGCTTCCGGCGAGCTCTCGTCGAGGCTAAGGCGCGGCCCTCGGCCGATCGACCGATCCTCCTCGCCTTTAACATTCCAGTCACCGACACCAACTACAGCCGTCAAGTCAGTGGAACCTGGACCATCATGATCGATGCAGGTTTGCCGAGTCTGACGACCGAGTTTCTCGCGGATCGAAACAATGGCCTGACCACGATCGACGGTGACACGCAACCCGGTGGACGGGCCGATGGTCCCAAAATCATCTTCCTCGACAGCAACACTGATGACGTCACCGAATACAGCCTCGAGATTGAAAGCGGGCAGAATACGGTCCGCAATGTCTCCTGGAGAGGCGGCGGGATGATCTTTCTCAAAGAGGTCTCTGGCAAAGGCGGGCACAACACGGTCGAGAACGTCTGGATCGGCCTGAGCGACGACGGTCAAGCGATCGCATTCCGGGACCCCGCCGACCCCTGGAGACTGGCTACCGGGGCGGGCGTCAAGGCAACGTCGGATGGCAATATCATCCGAAATAACGTCATCACCGGGGCATTTGCGCAGGCGATTGACATTGACATTGCCGACGACAACGTCATCGTCAACAACTTTATCGGCACTCGCGCCGACGGCACAGTTCCAGCTGTATCGGATGCGTTCAAGTGCCTCAGGTCTATGACCTATTACCCAGGCAACTGGTATGGCGGCTGGGGGCTTCAGGTTACCGGCAGCAGAAATCAAGTGTTGAGCAACACGCTTGCCGGGCTACATATCCTGCAATCGGCTAATGACACGCCGCCTATGGCGTTGGACATTGATGGCAGCGGCCACCGTGTGCAATACAACGTCATCGGCAGAGACAGCGCCGGAGGTGACGTCGGCGTCTGCGGCCAGGGGATGAAGGTGGCCGGTAGTACTATCCAGATTCTGAATAACACGATCGTGGACAGCAAACCTGGGTTTGTAAGCGCCGGAAGCAACAATCCGACCAGGGGGGCCATCTTCGTCAACGACAGTTCACCCGCCTTCGACCAGGTGACCATCAGAATGAATGTCGTCATCACGAGTCCTGAAGAGGTGATCGAGTTCGGTCCGTCCATACCGGACGCCTTGAAGCTGTTCAAGCCGGCTCAGATCACGCGGATCAATGGGACGGCGGTCGAGGGAACGAACGGCGATGGCAGCCCCTGCCCTGGCTGTCTGATTGACTTATACCTGGACGACCGGGATGACAACCAGGAAGCAACAGAATGGTTAACCTCGACGACAGCGAACAGCGACGGTGATTTCACCGCCACTCTGCCCAGGTCGCTCACTGGCGCCGAGGGGCTCCGCACCTCGAGCACGAGCCAGGATTATTTCATCATTGGAGACTATGGCCCTGGAACGACGACCGAGCTATCGGGGCTGTACATCCCTGGCAGCGATCCCGGCGCGCCAACGGCTTTGAACATCACGGGTCCCACTATGGGTGAGGTTGGTGTATCCCAGGTCTTTACCATCACCGTTTACCCGGTGAGTGTCACACTGCCGCTTACGTACTCTGTGAATACGGGCGGCGGGACCCCGCCAGGCATGCCCCCAACATCCATTAACGCCAGGGTTGTCAGTCCGCCAGGCGGCGTTACCTGGAGTACCACTGGCGCCAAGACCCTGTGGATAACGGCCACTAACGGATTGGAAACTGTGACCGGCACCCATACCATCTTCATCACCAATACGATGCCAGGCCCGGTTGCGCCGACCAGTGTGACCATCACGGGGCCTACAACCGGTGAGCCTGACGAACTCTACGATTTCCTCGTCACGGTTAATCCGACCGACGTGACCACGCCAATCTGGTACCGCTTGGACTATACGGACCTGGGGAGTCCGATTTCAGGCTTCCTTGACACAAGGGTCGTCAACTTGCGAAACCGCAGTTGGAGCACCCCGGGTACCAAGACGATCACTGTGACGGCAGTTAACAAGACCTACGTTGTTGCAACGGACACACATACGATTGTCATCACCCATGCAACGCCCACCGTAGTCGCGCCGGCCAGTGTGATGATCACCGGCCCTGGGACTGGTCAGCTTGGCGTACCCTATACCTTTACCGTCACAGTTGATCCAGAAAACGTCACCACGCCGATCACTTATGAAATCCAGTATACGGACGGCAGCGCCCCGATAGGGCCTTTGAGCTCGAACCAGAGGGTGACCACTACGCCGAGTATCACCTGGACCACGCCGGGCACCAAGACCGTCTGGGTGCAGGCGGGCAACGAAGAGGGGTTTGCGATCGGAACCCATGCCATCGAAATCAAGAGCAGAACGGTCTTCCTTCCTCTGGTGATGACGAACCATACATCGTCTTTCAGCGCATCTGAGGGGACGCCGTGGAATTTCAACGTCCAAGACCCTGTTCTCATTTGGGAAAGGGTATTGTCCGCAAGTGGGTTGCGTGACGGCGTGTCCAGTCGAATCGTACCGGAAAGAGATCTGGTTTGGCGCCGACATCACTGACGGCCTGGAATCGGCCATCAAGGTTCAGTCGAGCGGTTGTGATAAAAGGCCAGGACCACGTTCAGGCTAACACTGAGAGTAGGCTGGCAGAGGAACGCCAGCCTACTCCGATGGATTTCCAGCCAGCCTGGTTCAAAATGGAGGAACGAACATTCAGGGAGTTACTCGTCCCTGATTTCCCGCACCACATCTTCCAACGTGCGCGCCTGGCCACGTTTCCGGGCAATGGATACCAGCTCGGGCGGCAGTTCTGTTTCCAGTTTTGCCAGGGCACTTTCTGCATCACACCGGATCTGGTCCTGGGTCGCAGGATGGTGGGCGATCAGGGTCAGGATCTCGGCGGCCCTTTTCTTTTCTTTCCCTTGCGCCAGCACGCCAGCAACATCCACCAAAACCTCCAAAGCTTTGGCCGTGTGTTTTGTTTCCATGCAGGGCTTGAGAGCTTGCCCGTAATAAGCCAAAGCCCCAGCATAGTCGCCCTGATCCCGCGCCACACAGCCCAGGATGCCGAGCGGATAGGCGCTCTCTCTGCGATTTTCAAGTTCCAAAAAAATCGTCAGGCTTTCCTGCGCAAACCGATTGGCCTCCTCATATTCGCCGAGCACTTGAGCGACGCCCGCCAGGTTGGTCAGAGAGACCGCGATTCCCATCCGGTCGCCGATCTCGCGGCGAACGGTCAGGCAGTGCTGATAGCACTGCCTGGCCTGGAGATGATCCCCCAGTACGCGGAACACTTCGCCCAGGTTGTTGAGTGCAACGGCCATGCTATAGTGGTCACCGCGCTCTTTAAAGACATTCACACTTTCCTGCAAAAAGCCCTTGGCTTGCTCGTATTCCCCGAGCGCACGACAGACGTTGCCCAGGTTACTCAAAGCAACGGACAGTTCCCGGCGATCGTCGATCGCTCGACAAACTGCCACGCTCTCTTCGTAGAGTTGTTTTGCCCCGCCATAGTCTCCGGACCGATAGGTCACGACCCCGAACTCGTTGAGGACTTTGGCCAACTCCCACCGAACGCCCTGGCGTCGAAGAATAGCCACGCTCTTTTGCAGGAACGCTTTTGCCTCTTCAGAGCGACCCAGACGATGAGAGTACCACCCCTGTTGGGACAAAAGCAGACCCAGGATAATGGCTTTCCGGCCCGTGATCTGATCTACAGGCCCGAAAGACGTTTCCAGGCTCGCGGCCGCTCGGCCAAAGACCGCCAGTCCCTCCTGGAACCAACTGCGCCTTTCGTAAAAGCGGAGCAGGCTGACCAGCGATTTTTCGAGAGCGCCCTCTTTGCTATGGACGACGGCATATTGCCAGGCTGCGCGCACGTTCTCAATCTCGACAGTGATTTCCGCGAGCGCCTCTTTTTGTCGTTCGCCTACCAGAGGTGCCGCCCTTTGATGCAGGAACTCGGCATAGTATTCACAGTAGAGATCGCTGGTTTCGCTTTGCTCCTGTGGATGCCCGTCAAGTTTTTCGGCAGCGTATTGCTTCACGAGTCCGTGCATCTCGTAGCGCCCCGCGACTGTTCTATACACGAGTGACTTGTCCGCCAGTGCGGGCAGAAGCCGCTCAGAGGCTCCAGCCACGGCCCGGACTGCCTTGGCCTCGAACCCGCCGCGAAAGAGAGCCAGTTTTCGGAAAATGCGCTGCTCCTCTGCCGAGAGCAAGTCCCAGGAATGCTCGAACGCCGCACGGATGCTGCGATGCCTTTCCGGCACGTCTCGCAGCGTGGTTGCCAGGCCGTCAAGGTTGCGCGCAATTTGAGCCGCGATCTGCTCACACGAAAAGGCGGCCACGGAAGCGGCTGCCAGCTCGATGCCCAGGGGCATGCCCTCCACCAATTGGCAGATGCGCGCCACCGCCGGTCTGTTCGCCGCCGAAAGAGAAAAACCCGCCCCCACCCGCCGGGCGCGCTCGCAGAACAGTTGCACAGCGCCATAGCTCTCAACGCCTTCTGTGATGTGCGCTTCTGGGAATGCCAGCTCGCGGATGTCGAACACCCATTCCGCCCGGACGTTCAGGCGTTCCCGCGACGTGACCATGATCTTGATCTCGGGAGCGCGCCGGAGGGTCTCTAGCAGCAATGGGGTACCCTCGATCAGGTGCTCCATATTGTCCAGTACCAGCAGGATCTCTTTGTTGCGCAGATAGTTCAAGAGTTGCGACTGGGGGTCTTCCGAGCCGGAGAAATTAAAGCCGATGGCGTTGGCAATGGTCGGGATGAGAAATTCGGGCGAACTCAAAGCAGCCAGGGGGACAAAATAGACTCCGTGGAGGAAAACCCCGACGTGTTCCCGGGCGGCCTGCAAGGCCAGGTGGGTTTTGCCAATGCCGCCTAGGCCGGCCAAGGTTAATAGGCGGCAGTCTGGGTCTGCCAGGCGTTCGGCAATCTGTTCCAACTCGCCTGCTCTGCCGATCAAGGGAGTAACCTGCGGAGGCAAGTTGTGTGGGCAGGCTTCTCCGGCGGAGCGAATACGGTCGTACAGCGCCCGGGTTTTCTGGGCCGGTTCGAGACCCAGTTCCTGGACCAGGCTGCGACGGCATTTTTCATATTGAGCCAGAGCTGCGCTGCGCTGGCCGCTGCGAGCCAGCAACCGCATCAGCTGCTGGTGAGCCTCCTCGCGCCAGGGTTCCAGTTCCACCTGCCGCCAGGCATAGTGACGCGCCCGTTCATAATCTCGACAGTGCTCGTGGTACTCGGCCAGACGTTGCTGCACGTCGAGCGCCTGACGATGCAGCCGCTCGCGCCACAGCGTGGCCCAATCGCTGAACGGGGCGCTATCGTCCACAAAGAACCCCGCTAGAAACTCGCCCCGGTAGAGGGCATCAGCCTGTTCGAACTGCCGGCTGCAAGTCTCGCATAGCTGGTTGTCAAGATGAGCATGCCTTTCAACTTCGGCGAGGTGCCCGGCAAAGGCCGCCACGTCCAGCCAATAGTCGCTCTTGGGATTGAACTGCACAGTTTCGCGGGTGATGCACAAGAAGGGAGGATCAGCCTCGTCATCGTGGATCGACTGGCGGAGGTTGAAAAGCGCCTGGGAGAGGTTGCGGCGAGCGGCTCGCTCAGGTTGATCAGGCCACAGCAACCCAATCAATTCATCCCGGCTGTGGGAGCGGTCCACTTCGAGCGCCAGATACGCCAGCAGCGCCCGCACCTTGCTGGACTCAAAATCAGTGATCGGCTCACCGCCCAGCGTGACGTGAAGAGACCCACATACATGAATCGAGAGACGCATGGTGATCACCGCCCGTGTTTCGTTTCATTATACTCTCTCCCACACGACGAGCAACTCTAACATGCCTTTCCTGACTCCACTGAAAGAACTGCTCAAAGCCCCGTCCTCGGGGCGGAGTTGAACGTCGAACACGCCGCCGGGGACGGCGGCTAGAGCCTTTTTGCAGTAGCGTCCTTTCCTGATAATTTCCTGATAGGCAATTGTTATACTGAGCATTATGAAACAGCAGGTCTATCGATCGTACTTGCTTCGCTTGTGGCGCTCCGGCACCGGCCGCGACGCGCTCTGGCATGCTTCGCTGGAATCGCCGTTGACCGGAGAGCGGCAAGGGTTCGCCACCTTGAAAGACCTGTTTATATTCCTGACAGATTTGATCGCTGAGCCGAATCACGAGTTCGACGCAGATGAAGATAAAATATCGAAAGGTCCGATCTTGTAGGAGTACACATGTCCCGCACTTGGCTACTATTCCTCTTTGTTTTTGCTTTATTGCCGGCTTGCGCGCCTTCAACGGGACTCGTTTCGTCTCCCGCTGCGGCGACGGACATACCCCCAACCCCGTCCCTGACTTCGCCTTCGACGGCCATTCCTGAAACCCCGTCCCTGACTCCGCCTTCGACGGCCATGCCCCCTTCGGTCGATCTATCCAAAGTGGATGTCCAATATAGTGATCGACCGGACTGGCAAGCGCTCCTGGGTTGGCCGGACGAGTGCGAGGAAACGTTCCAGGGCACGTCGCTGCACAAGCCGGAGGGATATGGGGGAGTTTCCTTCTACAAGGTGGCGGACGAGCAATACCTCGCATTTGTCACCTGCACGCTCGGCCCGTATTGGGTGGAGGAGCGCCTTTACCTGCTCGATGATCGAACCAATCCGCCAACGGCACGACATCTGACCGTGCCCGAATTGACACGGCAAGGCTCGCAAGATTGGGTGCTGCACGAGATCGATCAAATCCACGGCCTGCCCCTTTTCAATCAAGACACACAAACGCTGATCAATCTCGTGCCGTTTCGAGGGCTGAAAGATTGTGGTTTCTTTTACAAGTACCGCTTCGAGCACGAACGTTTTGTGTTGGAAGAGGCCCGGTATCACGCCGAGTGTGGCGGCGCCAATCCTGTCCTATCCGATCAGTGGGAGATTGTTTACACTCGCTCTACTGCGACGGTCTCACCGACGATTGCCCCTGCCGACGCTGCACTGAAGACCGGCGGCCCATATCTGATGTACAAGAAAAATATCGATCAGCACGAAGTGATCATCATCATGGACGCCGACGGTAGCGGGCGGAAAACACTGCCGTTGCCCGCCGGGGCGATCGTGAGTGATCTGGCGCAGGCGGTTTCCCCGAACGGCAAATGGCTGGCGTTTCACATGGGTTCGGCTGAAGAGCGCACTGCCGATCGCTTTAGTCTGACGCTCAACTTGATGGATGTGGCCACCGGCCAGACACAGCCGATCACCTCGCTTCTCTCGTCCGATTATCCCGAAAATTTCCGCCGGGCCGCCGACGAGTTCGCTCGACAAGGCATCGTGATCGTCGAGGGCGCTGACCCGTCGATCGTTGCGTCATTTCTTCAAGAGGCTTTCATCAGCGGCATTCATGCGCTGGCCTGGTCACCCGCTGGGCGTTACCTGGCCTTTGCCGGTCAAATGGACGGGCCGTCATCTGATCTGTATGTCTACGACACTGAGACGCGAGCTATGATGCGCTTGAGTGACGGCCCTGAGCAGATTCAATCCATCACGTGGTCGCCCGATGGAAAGTGGATTCTGCACGGCAGCGCGCTCACACGGGGAGAAGGCACGCCCATCAACTACCATGCTGCTGCCCCTGATGGCTCCTCGGTCAAAACGCTGTCCAGCAGCATTCTTGATATTCATGGCTGGATCGGGCCGGCCACTTATCTGCAATCACGGGCGACCAATGGCCCCGCCGGACTGTTCGATCTGCGCAGCGTCGATATTGAAACAGGTGAGGTTAAGCCGCTGTGGGGCGGCACATTCCGATCGTTTGCCATCGATCCCGAAAATCAGCGGTTGGCGATCGACGGCTTTGAATCGGTCGGGGCGAGCGGCGCGCCCGCGTTGTATCTCGTCAATCTCGCGGATGGCGACCGGCGCAGAATCGCCGACAGAGTTTCGCGCGTCGAATTTTTAGGCGCGGGCGACCAACGCTTCATCTACGACACCATCGAAGGCGACTCACGCCACACGCGATTCCTCATGGCCGATGGCTCGACGCGCGATACCGGTTTCAGTGCCAGCCGCGTGAGCGTCTCACCCGATCGACGCTACCTGCTCGTGATCGGTGAAGAGTTCAAGGTCTATACCGTGGATGATGTTCTGGTCCGCACCATCGACCTTCCCCGATCTGCTCAGTCGGTCGAGGAAGTGATCTGGCGACCGGACTCGGCGGGGTTCTTTTTCACGATCGGGTCCGAACTGTACGCGGCGAACCTGTTAGCTAGAGAAGCCTATCGGGTTGATGAGGGCCTAGCGGGAGACCGCGAGTTTGACTACGTCTGGATCGGAAGTCAATGAACAGGCATAACAAAACCAGCAATTTTCATTTTGGCAAATGTGCTCTCGACGGATTGCCAAATCCGTCGCCGTAGCGACTGGATTTGGCAATCCAGCGGGAGCGTCAAGTTCAAATTGAGGGTTGCTGAACAAAACTCGTCAGATCAAGGAGGAACGAAGATGACACGCCGAAATTCCCTATGGACTGTGGCTGTTCTGACGTTGGCAGGCATGATGCTGGTCGCATGTGGCGGCGGTGGAGAGCCAACTGCTTCGACACCGCCGCCTTCGACAAGCGTACCCGCTGCCACCGCGACCCCCTCGGCGCGCGATCACATGCAACAGGGCATGGCCTATGCCGAGCAGGGCAAACTGGACGAGGCTGTCGCTGAGTTCAAGGCAGCGATCGAACTGGAACCCGCTAATGCCATCGCTCGGCACAATTTAGGCGTTACCTATGCCCATCAAGGCCAATGGCAAGAAGCGGCGGCGGCTTACGAGAAAGCCATCGAGCTGGCCCCCAATTTTGGTGAGGCCTACGGCGACCTGGCCTGGTCGTACGTCGAGCTGGATAAACTCGCAGAGGCAATTGCCGCTGGTGAGAAGGCCATTAAGCTGGCTCCTGAATATGCCACGGCCTACAACAACCTGGGGCTAGCTTACTCCAAGCAGGGCCAGTTCGATAAAGCCATCGCCCAGTTCAAGCAAGCCCTCGAGCTGAATCCAAAGTCTGCCCAAGCCTGTAATAACCTCGGCACTGTCTACCTCAGGCAGAGCCAGCTCGATGAAGCCATGGCCCTATACCAGAAGGCCATCCAGCTGGACCCCAACCTCACTATGGCCTACTATAACCTGGGAGTGACCTACTACCAGCAGGGCCAGCTCGATCCAGCCGTGACCCACTACCTGAAAGCTATCCAACTCAAGCCTGCCGATCCACTTTTCCAACTCGATCTGGCGAAAGCCTATCGGGACCAGGGCAAGTCCGACGAGGCCATCGCCGCGTATGAGGCCTACCTGCGTCTCTTGCCCGCTGCGCCGGACAAAGCAGCGGTGGAGCAAGAGATCGCCAAACTCAAAGAGCCGTCAACGAAGGGGGCAGCGGCCGAGTATCGCAACGCCGCGAGTGGTTACAGTCTGCGTTACCCTGACGGTTGGTACTACGAAGAAGACAAGGCTCAGGTCATGTTTGCCGAGAGTAAGCAAGCGCTTCGCTCTGCTCCGAAGGACACACCGCTGGTGGTCTTCATGGCTGAGTCTGTCAGCAAGATCGCTCAAGAACTCAACTTGAAGGACATCACCGATCCCAAAGTGGCCCTGTCACCGATGGCGCAAGAGATTAAGGCTGAGATGAGCAAGGTAGAAACAGGGAAGGTTGGCGGCTATCCGGCTGCTCTCGTCACCGTCGCCGGCACATACCACGGCGCATCGTATCAGGGAAGCATCGCCGTCGTCCTCGTTGAAGGAACAGCCGTCTACGGCGTTGCCGTGGTCCCGCCCGATCAATGGGCGGCTTTCCGTCCCACCTATCTGGCAATGATCAACAGCCTCACGTTTTCCTCGCCGGGGTATCGCAATGTCCAGGGCGGTTATAGTTTGCGCTTGCCCAAAGGCTGGGCCTACAAGGAATCCAAGGCCATGATCACCTTCGCTCCAGGCGAGCAGGCGCTTGAGGCTTCCATGGAAACGGCGCTGAAAGAAGGCCCGCTGTTGGCCGTCGACGCTTCGCCGCAGATCAAACTGGCGGCCGATCTCGACGTGAAGGAACCCGCCACCCCGACCGCGTTTGTGCAGGCGATGGCAGCGTTGCTTGGCGCTCGGGTGGACAAAGTAGATACGGGGAAGACAGACGGCAACCCGAATGCCTATGCCAACCTCTCCGGCGAATATAAGGGCGTGCCCTATCGGGGAGGCCTGGCGGTCATCCTGGTGAATGAGCGAGTTATCGCCGCCTACGGTCTGGCCTCCCCCGATCAATGGGAAACGGTCCGCCCCGTTTTCATTGACTTGCTCAATAGCCTTACTTTTTTTGAGCCATAGTGAGGAACATCAGGCGTTTCTCTGTGGCTTCATTACTACTCAGCCAGAACGCCGGGCTGCGCCAGGTCATTCCCGCGAAGGCGGGACCTTCGGCAGCCGCCGACAGTGGATTCCCGCCTTCGCGGGAATGACGGCTGGTAGTAACGTGGCTTCAGCGTCGGCGTGGCGCGCAGTAAACCATCACCAGAACAGAAAGTGGAGGATAGAGAAATGAAGACAAATATCAAGTATCTGGCAGCTCTGCTCGTGTTTCTATCGGCAGGTTGTGGCGGTGGCGGAGAGACCAATCAAGATGTCGTCAACCGCTTCAAGCCGCAATACACCGCGCTGCGCACGCGGCTGCAGCAGGTCGCTCAGAAAGTACCTCAACAGGCCAGCGAACAACAAGTGACGCAAGCCCTGGCCCCACGACCCGCCTACACCGAGGACGCCAAAGAGGCACTGAATACGGATGTCCTGATGTACGAACACCTGCTCGATCCGGATGCAAAACTGGATACAGGCACTCAGTTGGACTTGACGCTGACCAATCATCTGCTGCGCGCCTTGCAGTGGACGGGCGCGAGTAATCCCATGAGCGCGTCCGCTTTGAAGAGTCAAGCTACCGACTCCGTGATCGGTGATCTCGAGCAGGGCTTGCAGATCAGGTATCTGGTCGTAGCCAGGGTGGTCGCGTACAAACCCGTCGTGGCGGTGGACAAAGACACCTTCAGCGGCGGGCAGGCCGCAATCGATGGCTACCTGATCGATTTGAGCAACCAGACCATCGTATGTTCGTTCGGGGTCTCGGTCGCGCCGCCCAAACACATCGACTACAAATACGCGAAAGACGAAAATCCGGCTGAGGCGCTGGCGAAGACGGCCCGCTCCTGGGCGTGGAGCAGCGCCCGCGAGGAGTTTATCGCGGCTTTGAACGACCGGTGTGGTGGCGACTTTGCGCTGCGCTAATGAAGCTAATCTTTGGAGGTCAACATGAAATATCGAACCTATTTCTTGAAAGGTCTGGCGCTCTCACTCGTCGTATTCGTGCTCGCTGCGTGCAGCAGCAATCAAGTCACCTACAAAGTGACCGGCACGGCCAAAGAAGCCGAGATCACTTATACAGACGCAGGCGGCAGCAGTCAAACACAAAGCGTCGGCCTGCCGTGGGAAACCAGCTATTCATTCGGCGGCGACGGCAAGTTTTCCCTGATCGTTAAGAACACCACCGGCCAGGGCGACATCCGTTGCGCGGTGCTGCTCGGTGAGCGCGAGATGGGACACGCCGAGGCCAAAGACTATGCGAGTTGCGAAGGCCGCTTCAGCTCGAGCGGCGGCCAGACGCAAATCAAGTTTGAAAGCAACAGCGGCGTTCCACCGGCCAAACGCACCCCTGCGCCTGACGCCACCAAAGCGGTCACCGTCCCGACCGGCCCGCGCACCAATGGCGGTGGCAGCGGCTTGATTGCTTTTGTCGGATATGATCAGTCCGAGCTGCTCCTGCAGAATGAAATTTTCCTCTTACGATGGGATGGCGGCAGCTCTAAGATTGCGCCTTTGACTGACGGCGTCGGCAGGGCAGACCACTTCGCCTGGTCGCCCGATGGCGCGACACTGCTCTTTACGCGGATTATTCCGACCCAGGACAAGACCGAGGTTGGCCCCGGCAGATATACCACGCCTGGCGGCATCTATACGCTGGACCTGCGCACTTTCCAGGCCGTCCAATTGACCGATCAATTCGCCGCAAGCTATGGGTTAGGAGGTCCGCCCAGCTGGTCGCCGGACGGCCGCCGGATTCTCTATTCATCCGACCACGAAGGCAACGATGAAATCTACGTCATGAATGCGGACGGCTCGGCCGTCACCAACCTCACCCGGCATCAAGCCGACGATGAGGAACCGCGCTGGTCGCCAGATGGACGCACGATTTATTTCCTGTCGGCCCGCAACGGTCGCGCCAAACGTGATGTGTTTGCCATGAATGCCGATGGTTCGAACGTGCGCCAATTGACCAAACTCAGCAATAGCACCCTCAGCGAATTGACCGTCTCACCCGATGGACGGCAGCTGGCCCTCTCCTCCAAAGGCGACATCTATGTGATCAACGCCGATGGTACCGGTCAGATCAAACTGACCGACGATTCCAAGAGCAATTTTAATCCGGCCTGGTCGCCGGACGGCACGCGCATCGCCTTTAGTTCGGCCCGATCAGGTGAAAGAGACAAGTCGGGCAAGCACCAGAATCTCGACATCTATGTGGTCACTGTCCCCGCCGAGGCCGGCCGTCCCGAGATCATACGCCTGACCACCGATTCCGAAGAAGATCAAAGGCCGGTTTGGTCGCCCGATGGCACCCTGATCACGTTCGAATCGAAGCGTGACGGCCAGGCGGAACTCTATCTCATCAACGCCGATGGCACCGGGCTGACGCGCCTGACAGAGCACGCGGACTGGGCCGATTATCGGCCCGTGTGGCAACCCGCGACGGCCGGCGCAGCACCAGCCACATTGCCCGCCAGCCCGGTACGCTTGTCTGCGCCGGCAGTAGCCGCTTCACCCACGCCCCCCGCAGTCACCTCGATCAAAGGCCGCATTGTCTTCTCCTCTGACCGTGACGGCAACTTCGAGATCTACACCGCCAACGTCGATGGTAGCGATCCCGTTCGCCTGACCGATAGCCCGGCGGCCGATGGTGAGCCGGTCTGGTCGCCAGACGGTACGCGCATCCTCTTCACGTCTGAGCGCGCTGGCAATGCGGAGATTTACAGCATGCAGGCCGACGGCAGCGACGTGACGCGTCTCACCGACGATCCGGGCGTCGATGTTTCGCCTGCCTGGTCGCCCAATGGCCAGATCATCGCGTTTGCAACCAATCGCGCCGGCAACTTCGACATCTACCTGATGCGCTTCGATGGCCTGAAGGTCACGCCGTTCATCACCAACACCAGCGTCGACCTGTCACCCGCCTGGTCACACACCACTTCCGAAATCGTGTTTGTCTCCGATCGGGAAGGGGCGCTCGATCTGTACATCGCCGATTCAAAAGGCAAGGCGCGCCGCCTGACCAGGAACCTCGGACAAGTGGCATCTCCGAGTTGGTCGCCCGATGGCCGGTACATCGCGTTCGTCGCCAATCCCAAAGGCAACTATGAACTCTTCGTCGTCGAGTCGGACGGCAGCGATGTGCGGCAGGTCTCTGTGAGTTTTGAAGTCGATGAACTGCAGCCTCAATGGTAGCCGGACAGCAAGGTCATCCTGTTCCAGTCCGGGCACAAGAGCGAGGCCGAAATCTATATCGTCGACGAGTCGGGGCAAAAGCTGCGCGTGACCGATAATCAATTTGCTGATAATGCCCCAGACTGGGGGCCAATCAAATGATGCCGATCAGGTCCTGGTGTATCCTGACTGTGTGCCTGCTGGCAGGGTGCAGAGCGCCGCTTGATCCGTCTGCCCTTTATGCACAAGAACGGTTACTTTCACCTGTTCAATAAGTCATCGCAAAAGTCGGGTAAAAAGCATTCGGAGGTCAACATGAAACATCGAACCTGTTTCTTGAAAGGTCTGGCGCTCTCGATCGTCGTGTTCGTGCTCGCCGCGTGCAGCAGCAATCAAGTCACTTACAAAGTGACCGGCACGGCCAAAGAAGCCGAGATCACTTATACAGACGCAGGCGGCAGCAGTCAAACACAAAGCGTCGGACTGCCGTGGGAGACCAGCTACACGTATGGCGGTGACGGCAAGTTCTCCCTGATCGTCAAGAACACTACCAGCCAGGGCAACATCCGCTGTGCGGTGCTGCTCGGCGAGCGCGAGATGGGGCATGCCGAGGCCAAAGACTATGCGAGTTGCGAAGGCCACTTCAGCTCAAGCGGCGGTCGCACGGAGATCAAATTTGAAAGCAGCAGCGACGTTCCACCGGCCAAACTCACTCCTGCGCCTGCCGCTACCAAGGCGGTCGCCGCCCCGATCGGCCCGCGCACCAATGGCGGCGGCAGCGGCTTGATTGCTTTCGTGGGACGCGACAAATCGTGGCCGGCCGCGCAAAACGAAATCTTCCTCCTGCAGTTTGACGGTGCCAGTTCCAAGATCGTGCCCTTGACCGATGGCGTCGGCAAGGCGGACCGCCTGGCCTGGTCACCCGATGGCGCTACCCTGCTCTTTACCCGGCTTCAGAAACAGGGCAAAACATACCTCGGCGGTATTTACGCCCTGGACCTGCGCAACTTCCAGGCCGTCCAGTTGACCGATCAATTCGGCGCTCAATACGGCGTAGGCTATCCACCTGTGTGGTCGCCGGATGGCCGCCGGATTCTCTATTCATCCGACCACACAGGCAATGATGAAGTCTATGTCATGAATGCGGACGGCTCGGCTGTCACCAACCTCACCCGGCATCAGGCCGACGACATGGAGCCGTGCTGGTCGCCCGATGGGCGCACGATCTATTTCCGGTCATCCCGCAATGGGCCTACCAAAGGTGAGATCTATGCCATGAGTGCCGATGGCTCGAACGTGCGCCAGCTGACCAAACTCGGCGGTGGCACGCCCGGCGGATTGGCCATCTCGCCCGATGGACAGCGGCTGGCTTTCTACTCCAAAAGCAACCTCTACGCGATCAACGCCGATGGCACCGGTCAGATCAAACTGACTAGCGATTCCAAGAGCAATTACAATCCGGCCTGGTCGCCGGATGGCACGCGCATCGCTTTTGACTCACAGCGCTCGGGCGAACGAGACAAGTCTGGCAAGTTCCTGAATACTGACATCTATGTGGTCACCGTTCCCGATGACGCGGGCGATCCCAAGATCGTGCGCCTGACCACCGATTCCGAAGAAGATCAAGTGCCGGTCTGGACGCCTGATGGGACCATGATTGCGTTCGAGTCCAAGCATGATGGCCTGACGGAACTCTACCTCATCAACGCCGATGGCACGGGACTGACGCGCCTGACAGAGCACGAGGACTGGATCGATTTTCGGCCCGTGTGGCAGCCTGCGACAGGTAAAGCAACGCCGGCCACATTGCCCGCTAGCCCGGTGCGCTTTTCTGCAACGGCAGTACCCGCTTCACCCACCCCCCCCGCTGCCATCTCGGTTAAAGGCCGCATCGTCTTTTCGTCTGACCGTGACGGCAACTTCGAAATTTACACCGCCAACGTCGATGGCAGTGATCCCGTTCGCTTGACCGATAGCCCGGCGGCCGATGGTGAGCCGGTCTGGTCGCCGGACGGTACGCGCATCCTCTTCACGTCTGAGCGCGATGGCAATGCGGAGATTTACAGCATGCAGGCCGACGGCAGCGATGTGACGCGCCTCACTAACGACCCGGGCGTCGATGTTTCGCCTGCCTGGTCGCCCAATGGCAAGCTCATCGCTTTTGCGACCGATCGCGCCGGCAACTTCGACATCTACTTGATGCGCTCTGATGGCCTGGGGGTTACGCCGTTCATCACCAACACCAGCGTCGACCTGTCACCGGCCTGGTCGCACACCACTTCCGAAATCGTGTTCGTCTCCGATCGGGAAGGGGCGCTCGATCTGTACATCGCCGATTCAAAGGGCAAGGCGCGCCGTTTGGCCAAGGACCTCGGACAAGTGGCATCTCCGAGTTGGTCGCCGGACGGCCGCTCGATTGCGTTCGTTGCCAACTTGAAAAGCAACTATGATCTCTTTGTTGTCGATCCGGCCGGCCTCAAGGTGCAACAAGTGTCCAAGACTGAATTCAATGATGAGCTCCAGCCTGCATGGTCGCCGGACAGCCAGTACATCTTGTTCGTATCCGTGTATCAGGGCAAATCCGAAATCTATATGATTGACGGCTCGGCGCGCCTGTCGCGCGTGACCAATAATCAATTTGATGACAATGCACCAGACTGGGGGCCAATTAAGTGAGGCCGATTAAACCCTGGCTCATTCTGAGTGTGTGCCTGTTGATCGGGTGTGGAGCGCCGCTGCCCCCGGCGTCCACACTCCCTCCGATTGCGTCTCGTCCTCCAACAGATGCCGCAACTTCAACTTTGATTTCCTCGCCGACCATCCATCTCACGTTGAAGCCAACCCAAACACCCACTCGTACACCTCGTCCTACCCGCACACGTCGCCCAACTGCCACATCTGCGCCGGAGCCGGAACCGATCGCGATCGGCCCGTTCCAGCCTGTATCGATCCCGGATCAATCGCCAGGCAAGATCATCGATCTGCGCGCCGCGCCTGATGGAACGCTGTGGATAGTGACTGAAGAAAGCGTGGGCAGTTTGCGTGATGGCAAGTGGACGCTGCATCCTGGGGTCACAGGGACACTGGCCGGTTTCGATACGGCCGGGCGCACGTGGCTGATCTCCGATAAGGGCGATCGCATTCTGGCGTGGGACGGCGCTGACTGGACGGCCTATGGAGATGAAGCGGGTTGGGTCGAGGCGGACCCCTTCAGCCTGTTCCGGGAAGGAGTCGCCACCGATAAACGGGGGTGGGTCTGGCTTGTTACCCCTGGGAATGTGCGCGTCTTTGATGGGCAGCGTTGGACGCTTTACACGGCTGAGCAAATCGGCTTTACGCGCACGCAGGACATGATCGACGAGGGCCTTGGCTTTTGGCTCACCGATATGATCGCCGATGGCGAAGGTGACGTGTGGGTCGCCGATTGCATGTGGCTGGGGCCGGGTCCGGACGGACATGGCGCGCGCTGGTTCACCGGTAAGGAGTGGCAAGGGCAGGCCTCGCGCGTTGTCGCGTCCGGCTGCATCTATGACATGGAAGTGGACAGCGCCGGGCGAGTCTGGGCCGGCGTCAACGGCGAGCTCTGGCGCTACACGCCGGGACAGAGTTGGAAGATGTTTCCACATCCGCCAGTTGATCCGGCGGGCGATGTAGGCTGGGGATTCATCGAGGACCTGGCGTTCGACCCGGCCGGTAACCCGTGGGTGACGCTGCACCGCTGCGGCGGCGCTAGTTGCGCCACGGGCCAATATGCTCTCTTTCATATCGCCGACGACACTTGGACGCTAATTGTCGAACGGCATAATCAACAACCTGGCGTTCTAGTTTTTGATCCTGCCGGCGCGGCCTGGTTGTGCACGGATACGGGCCTGTATCGTATCACGTCGGATGTGGCGGAGCCAATCGGCGGAGAGGAAACCGCCCGGTGTCGGGTCGAAGCAGATCCGGCCGGCCGGGTGTGGCTGGCGATTCCGGGTCGATCGACGCTGTGGCGGTATTAAGCGTCAGTACCCCTCGGCTCCCCTCACCTGAAATCGGTTGCCTGCCCCGCGCTGCTTGCGGAGTTGATTTCGGGAGAGGGGACGGGGGTGAGGCAGGCTGAGCAGTAACGAGAAAACGGCTTCTCGGACTTTCCGAGAAAAATCACGGGAGCAGGAGAGAAAAGACAATGAAAACAAAACGACTGTTGCTTGCCTTGACGTTTGGCCTGGGCTTGACCCTAGCCTCGCTGTGGCTCATTGCCACTCCGCTGCGCGCTGCGCTGGCTGCACCAGCGGATACGTGCACTGTAGACGATAGCGGTGGTGCCGACTATCTCACCATCCAGGACGCTGTAAACGACGCGACTTGTACGACCATCAACGTCGCTGCCGGCGAATATGAGGAGAACATCGTCATCACCCGCAGCCTGACGTTGGCGGGCGCAGGCTCCGACGATGTCAAAATCGGTTACACCGGGCAGGTCTTCTTGATTGAAGCTGAGGACGCCGAGGTATCCATCTCCGGTGTGAGGATAGAGGGTGTTTTTGATACTGTAAACGGAACGGGCGTTTACAACGCGGGCACGCTGACGCTGACAAACGTCTTGATCACCGGCAACGAATCCAACGACTCTGGCGGCGGCATTTACAACGCCGGCAATCTGATGTTTATCAGCAGCACCGCCTCTGGCAACGCTGCCTACAAGGGCGGCGGCATCTACAACGCCGGCATGATGACCATCTTGAGCAGCACCGTTCACGGCAACCTCGCCTATTATGGCAGCGGCATTTACAACGGCTCCTCATCGTCCGAGGAACTGGTCGTCGTGAACAGTACTATCTCTGGCAACGAGGCGTCGAATTACGGCGGTGGTGTCTTTAATCAGGGCCTTAGCAACCTATCCTTTGAGAACAGTGCCATTGTCGAGAACGAGGCATTATACTGGGGGGGCGGGCTTTATAATTATGGCTATCTGACGCTCAACAATTGCCAGGTGCTGAGCAATACGGCCTCAGACGCATCCGACAATGGCAACGGAGCGGGCATCTGGAATAGCGGTCAGGCGTGGGTGAGCGACAGCCTGGTACAAGGCAACTCGGCGGAATGGTTCGGTGGTGGAATCTACGCGGAGGGCAACGGCGAGTTGTGGCTCGACAACAGCACGGTCAGCGGCAACAGTGCCGGCGGCGCCGGCGGCGGCATCATGGGCTACATGAAGAGTGGCAACCAGCCCTACATCACGATTGCCAACAGCGAGGTCAGCGGCAATACAGCCGGGGCAGGCGGAGGTCTCTTCAACTCGGGGGAGATGATCGTCATCACCAGCACCGTGTCTGACAACATCGCCTCCAACGGCGACGGCGGCGGATTCTGGTGCAGCAACGCCCTGACGATCACGGCCAGCACCCTCAGCGGCAACACCGCCACCGGCGAAGGGGGCGGTATCTACGCTGACTATCTTGCCATGTTGACCCTGGTCAACATCACGCTCAGCGGCAATGAGGCCAATGACGATGGCGGCGGTATTTACTTCTACAGCAGCAGCGCAGCTCTGGACAGCGTGACGATCGCAGAGAACATCGCCGACGCCGACGCGGATGGCAGCGGCAACGGCGGAGGATTGTACAATGACTATGCACTGGTAGTGACGGTCCAGAACACCATCATCGCCAGCAACGAGGATAGTTCGACTTCGAGCAAATACCCGGACTGCTACGGCAGTTTCACCAGCGGCGGCACTAACCTGATTCGCAACAGCATCGGCTGCACCGGCTTCACGACAGCCTCCGACCTGTCCGGTAACAGCCTCGCTCCCCTGGAGCCTTACTTGCGGCCATTGGGCGATTACGGCGGACCGACGCTTCTCCACGCGCTGCAATATGACAAGACGAACCACAGCCCGGCGGTGGACGCGGGCGCCACCAGCGGCTGCCCCGTTACCGATCAGCGTGGCATGGTGCGTCCTTATGATGGAGATGGTGATAGCATTGCGATCTGTGACATCGGCGCTTACGAGTACGGCGCGAGTCTGGCTACGCCCGATCTGGAAATCGTCAAGACGGTCAGCCCTGGCACGGCCGCGCCCGGTGAGCCGATCACCTACACGCTCGCCTTTTCCAACTCAGGTAGCGAGGCGGCGACCGGCGTCGTCATCACCGATAGCATACCCGTTAGCGTGACGGATACCAGCGTCGCGAGCAGCGGCGCGGCGCTTACGACGGTGAGCGGGACACGCTACGTCTGGCAGGTGGAGGACTTGACGCCTGGCGCACAGGGCATCATCACCATCACCGGCTTGCTGCAAACCCCGCTGATCACCGGGACGTTCACCAACCTCGCTACCATCGCCGCCGACGAGGACGACAACTGGGCCAACAATAGCGCCTCCATTGGCGTTATGGTCGAAGACGCCCCGCCGGTCGCCAGCGACGCCACGTTCTATACCGACGAGAACACGCCCGTCGAGGGTACTCTGGAGGCCAGCGAGCCGAACAATGAGCCGCTGCACTATGCCATTTGGATTGGTGGCAACCCGGACTATGGAGATGTTTTCATCACCGACAGCGGCGGCTTTGTCTACACGCCCACCAACCGCACGACCAACTATAGCGATACCTTCCAGTACACTGCCTACACCGACGATTGTTCCAACCCGGTGACCTGCACTGACTCAGATTGGGCCGAGATCACGCTGTTCATTACCGCGACCAACAACGCGCCCGACATCTCCAACATCGCCAATCAAAGGACGGGCGTGGGCGTGACCGTCGGGCCACTCGCCTTCCTCGTGAGTGATCCGGATAACCCGGCAAATACACTGACATTGGACAAGGCGTCTTCGAATACGACACTCGTTCCGCTGTCGAACATCACCTTTGGCGGCAGCGGCGCGAACCGCACTGTCACCGTCACGCCGACGACAGCACTATCGGGCGAGGCGCTTATCACCGTCACCGTCAGCGACGGCACGTCCTCTGCCTACGATGTTTTCACGCTCATCGTGGGAACGGACAACACTCCACCCGATTTCACCAGCACGCCGCTGCGACAGGCGACCGAGGACGTGGCCTACACCTACGCCATCACCACCACCGATCTGGACGCGGGGAACGCACTGACAATCACCGCGCCGACCCGGCCTGCCTGGCTGACGTTGACACAGATCACCACTCGCACGGCCACACTCAGCGGCACACCCATCAACGCCAACGTAGGCAGCCATGCCGTTGCCCTCCAGGTAGTGGATAGCGCCGGGGCCGCCAACACGCAAGTCTTCACCATCACTGTGCGCAACGTCAACGACCCGCCAATTGCGCGTGACAACACCCCCAGCACCAACGAGGACACGTCGGTGAATGTCGCCGTTCTGGTCAACGATAGCGATATGGATAACGATCCGTTGTCTATCGTGGCCATGGGCGCACCCAACTATGGCAGCGTCGTCATCAGTCGCACTACCGGCGTCAGCGACAGCATCGTTTATACGCCCACCAATCGAACAGCCAACTACAATGCCGTCTTCACCTACACCATCTCCGATGGACGCCTGCGCGACACGGCCACCGTCACGGTCGCCGTCACTGCAAACAACGATGCGCCCATCATCTCCAACATCACCGACCAGAGCACGTACATGGGGCTGCGCGTCGGGCCGCTCGCCTTTCTAGTGGGCGATCCGGAGACTGCCGCGGCCTCTTTGACACTGACCCAAGCGTCTTCGAACACAACGCTCGTTCCGCTGTCCAACATCACCTTCGGCGGCGGGGGACCGAACCGTACCGTCACCGTCACGCCCACGGCGGGGCTGTCGGGCGCGGCGCTCATCACCATCACTGTCAGCGACGGGCCAAACTCTGCCTACGACACTTTCCTGCTGACCGTTGAGGGCAACAGCCCGCCCACGTTCGTCAGCACGCCACCCACTGCCGCCACCCAAGACGCGGCCTACACCTACGCCATCACCACGACCGACGTGAACGCCTGGGACGCGCTGACCATCACGGCCGTGACCAGGCCCGGCTGGTTGGCACTCGTGGATCATCACGACCGCACGGCCACACTCGGCGGGACGCCCACTGGCGCCAACGTGGGCAGCCACCCCGTCGTGCTCCAGGTCAGAGATAGCCACGACGCCACGGTGACGCAATCTTTCACCATCACCGTCGCCAACGTCAATGATCCACCCAACGCGCGGAACGACAATGCGGCTACCGATGAGCTCACGCCGGTCAGTGTGAGTGTGCTGAGCAACGACAGCGATCTGGATGGCGATACCGTCCTCCTTACTTCCGTCGGCACACCAAACGTGGGCAGCATCTCCATCAACGGCAGCACCGTCGTCTACACGCCTACCAACCGCAACGCCGATTACAACGCCGTATTCACTTACACCATCTCCGACGGCGCTCTGAGCGATACGGGCAGCGTCCTGGTGTCCGTGACCGCACCCGACGATCCGCCTTTCATCTCCAACATCCTCAACCAGCACACCAACTCGGGTGTGCCTGTCGGGCCGCTTTCCTTCACCGTGGGCGACCCTGATACGCCGGTCGGAATGCTGACGCTGCAAAAAGCATCGTCGAACATCGGCCTCGTGCCCCTGCCCAACATTACCTTCGGCGGCAGTGGGGCGAACCGCACCGTCACCATCACACCCACGGCGGGAACGGGTGCGGCAACCATCACGGTCACCGTCAGAGATGGCACATCCTCGCGCCGCGACGCCTTCGTACTCACAGTCGGCGCACTCAACAGCCCGCCGGATTTCACCAGCGCGCCGGTGACAGCCGCCACTGAGGATGTGGCCTATACCTATTCAATCACGGTCACCGATCTGGACGCTGGAGATGCACTGACCATCAGTGCAGTGACCAAGCCGGCCTGGCTCGCGTTGATTGACCACCACAACCGCACGGCCACGCTCGGCGGCACGCCCCGCAACGCCAACGTCGGCGACCACGCCGTCACGCTGCGCGTCGTGGATGACGCCGGTGCAGCCAATACCCAGTCCTTCACCCTCACCGTCGCCAACGTCAACGACCCGCCGATCATTTCCAATATTCTCAATCAGAGAACCACGGTCGGTGTGCCGGTCGGCCCGATCACTTTTAGCGTGAGTGATGTGGACACGCCCGTGGACACGCTGACGCTGGACAAGGCTTCGTCCAATGCGACGCTGGTGCCGCTATCGAACATCACGTTTGGCGGGAGCGGGGCGAACCGCACCGTCACTCTCACGTCCACGGCGGGACTGTCAGGCGCGGCCCTTATCACCGTCACTGTCAGCGACGGCGACATGTCTGCGCTGGATGTCTTTGTGCTGACGGTCGGCGCGGGCAACTCTCCGCCCGATTTCACCAGCACGCCGGTCACCGCTGCCATTGAGGACGTGGCCTATACATATGCCATCACGACGACAGACCTGGACGCGGGGGATATGCTAACCATTACCGCGCTGACCAAGCCTGCTTGGCTCACGTTGACTGACCACCACAATCGCACAGCCACACTCGGTGGCACGCCCACTAACACCGACGTGGGTGATCACCTCGTCCGCCTGCAGGTGATGGACAACGCCGGCACTGCCGAAAGCCAGGTTTTTACTGTCACAGTCAGCGGGGCAGCCAATCAAGCGCCCTTCGCAGATGCCGGGCCGGATCAAGCTGTCGCTGCCAATGCGTCGGTCACACTCGATGGCAGCGGGAGCAGCGACCCTGACGGCAATCTGCCACTCGTCTACAGTTGGACGCAAACGGGAGGAAGTCTGCCAGTCGTATTGAACAGTGCCACGATCAGCCAGCCCACCTTTACCGCGCCGGGCAGTGCGACGGTTCTCACCTTCACCCTGGTCGTCACCGATTCGTTGGGGCTAGGCTCCGCGCCGGACACGGTCGTCGTCACCGTCAGCGGCGTGCCCAACCAGCCGCCTGTCGCTAACGCCGGATCGGATCAGGCCGTCACCATCAACACACTCGTCGCTCTCAATGGCGGCGGGAGCAGCGACCCTGACGGCAATCTGCCACTCGTCTACAGTTGGACACAAACGGGAGGAAGTCCGCCGGTCGTATTGAACAGTGCCACGATCAGCCAGCCCACTTTCACCGCGCCCGGCAGTGCGACGGTTCTCACCTTCACCCTGGTCGTTACCGATTCGTTGGGGCTAGGCTCTGCACCGGACACGGTCGTCGTCACCGTCAGCGGCGTGCCCAACCAATCGCCCTTCGCTGATGCCGGTCCCAACCAAGCGGTCAACACCCGGATGCCGGTCACGCTTAACGGCAGCAATAGTTTTGACCCTGACGGCCACGCGCTCACTTACGGCTGGACGCAGGCGGGCGGGCTGTTGGTCAGCTTGAGCAGCTCCAGCGCCATCTCGCCCACCTTCATTGCGCCCGGCAGCGCGACGATTCTCACTTTCACTCTGATCGTCACCGACTCGCTGGGGCTAGCTTCCGTGCCGGATACCGTCGTCATCGCGGTTACCGAGTACAGAATCTATCTGCCCCTGGTGAAGAGGAACTAACGACGTAGTTCAAGGCCGCCAAGATCTTGCTTGATCTTGGCGGCCGCCGTCGGGTACAGCAATCGGCGGAGAGGAAACCGCCCGGTGCCGGGTCGAAGCAGATCCGGCCGGTCAAGTGTGGCTGGCGATGCCGGGTCGATCGACGCTGTGGCGGTACTAAGCATCAGTGGTATGTTCGTTTACAAAGCCATTCATTTATAGACGCCGACCGGCTACTGATTCAAGCGGGAAAACGGTCTCTCGGACGTTCCGGGAAAACCACAGGAGAGAAAAACCATGAAAACAACACGACTGTTGCTCGCCTTGACGTTTGGCCTGGGGTTGGTACTGGCCTCGCTGTGGTTCATCGCCGCTCCGCTGCGCGCCGCGCTGGCCGTGCCGCCGGTTCCATGCACCGTAGACGACAGTGGCGGCGCCGACTATCTTACCATCCAGGACGCCGTGAACGACATCGCCTGCGCGACCATCAACGTGGCCGCCGGTGCCTATGAGGAGAATGTCGTCATCGCCCGCAGCCTGACGCTGGTGGGGATCGGTAGTGGCGGCACCTGGGTCGGCGGCGCGGGCCAGGTCTTTTTGATCGACAGCACGAGCGCCATCGTCGCCATCTCCGGCGTGACGATTGAAGGCGTCTATCACAGTGGAGATGGGACGGGCGTTTACAACAAAGGCAAACTGACGCTGGACGACGTGCTTATCACCGACAACGAGGCCGGCAATAACGGTGGCGGCATCTACAACACGGGGAGCCTGACACTCACCAACAGCGTTGTCGAAGGCGGTTGGGCCGGCGACGGCGGGGGCATCTACAACTCGTATGGCGACACGCTGATCATCGTGGACAGTGTGATTCAGAACAGCACCGCCTGGGGGGAGGGCGGCGGTATCTTCACTTACGGCGCACTGGTCATTGAGAACAGCCAGGTCGTGAGCAACACCGCCACAGGCGCCGGGGGAGGGATTTGCGGGGACGAGTACAACTCTACCTACCAGGCGACCATCACCATCACCAACAGTGAGATCAGCGGCAACACGGCCGACGCGGGCGGCGGAATCTACGCCGACGGCGCGGGCCAGCTCATTCTCACCGACAGTCGCATGACCGGCAACTCGTCCGGCAGCGATGGCGGGGGCATCTACCGCAGTTCCGGGAGCGACAGCCTGCTGCTCACCGACGTCACCATCAGCAACAACCAGGCCATTACCAACGGCGGCGGTATCTACAGTGGAAGTCCACTCGTCATGGCAGGCGGCAGTGTGGATGGCAATACGGCCGAGAACGGCGGCGGGATTTACAGCGACCGCACCCTGCTGCTCAGCGATGGCACGGTGAGCGCCAACACCGCCGGGAGCGACGGCGGGGGCATCTATGCTTCCTCCGCTGCAACGCTCACCAACGCCTCCGTCAGCGATAATCAGGCTGGCAGCGACGGCGGCGGAATCTACAGCGATGCACCGCTCGTCCTCGAAAACAGCCGTGTGCATGGCAACACCATCCGTTACTCTACCGGCAGCGGCGGCGGCATCTACACCTCCGATGATTTGAAAATCACCGCCAGCACTGTGAGCAGTAACACCGCCGCGAGCAACGGCGGGGGTATCTGGGCTTACGCCGCCGTGACCCTCACTAACGTCACCCTCAGCGGCAACCGCACCGGAGGGAGCGGCGGCGGCATGTACGCCACCGGCTACAGCACCAGCACCCTGGACAGCGTCACGATCAGCGACAATACCGCCGATTCTGATGGAGACAACGCCGGCAACGGCGGCGGCCTCAACGGACCGGCTTCGGGGGTGATGATCGTCAAGAATACGCTCATCGCCGGGAACTACGACGACTCACCCACCGACGTCAACCCGGACTGCTTCACCTATGGTTCTTTCACCAGTCAGGGCTATAACCTGATCGGCGACAACAGCGGTTGCACGGGCTTTGTTCTCGTCACCGACCAGGTAGGGACGAGCGGTAGTCCGCTCGATCCGCACCTCACAGCGTTGGATGATTACGGCGGGCCGACACCCGTTCATGCGCTGCGTTATGGCCGTGTCATCAAGAGTCCGGCGGTGGACACCGGCGCGCCCGATTGCCCCGCTGCCGACCAACGCGGCGTGTTGCGCCCGATTGATGGGGACGAGGACGGCACGGCGGCGTGCGATACCGGGGCCTTTGAACTGGCCCCGGACGGCCTCACCGATATGACCCTCGTCAAGACGGTTGTCCCGTCGGCCGCGGCCCCCGGCGATGCCGTCACCTACACACTCACTTTCGAGAACGCCGGCGCTCTCGTCGCGACCGGCGTGTGCATCACCGACACCCTCCCATCCGCCGTAACGCCGACTTCAGTCGGCAGCAGTGTGGCGATTACCCAGGTCGTCGGCACGCAATTCGTCTGGCAGGTGGAAGACCTGGAACCCGGCGCGGAAGGCGTCATCACGCTGAGCGGCGTGCTCTCCAGCGCGCTGGCGGGGGGCGTCTTGACCAACACCGCAACCATCGCGGCCGACATGGACGATGATCCCGGCAACAACAGCAGCTCAGTCAGTCTGACTGTCGTCACGTGCTTCGCCACGCCCGACGACGGCGCAACGGTCTACCAGAGTATAGACGCCCAGGCCATGCGCGATGCGATCAGCGACGCCAGCGCTGGCGACGTTGTCAAAGTCGCCGGTACTTGCGCGGGGGTGGATGGCTCAGGGCGCGTCGTCTCTCTTGACAAAGATATTACCCTGCGCGGCGGCTATACCGCGGCCGATTGGACTGCGGCCGATCCCGACAATCCCGCCACGCTGGACGCCCAGGGCGGCGGGCGCGTCGTCTATGCCATCAACAGCGATATCGTGCTGGGCAACCTGCGCATCACGGGTGGCAATACGACTGGAGGCGGTGGCGGGGTGTACGTCAGTTCGGGCAGCGCGCTGATTCACCGGACGTCCATCCTCAGCAATACTGCCGAGACCTACGGCGGCGGGGTTTACGCCTACTCTGCCACTCTCACGTTGGAAAGGGCATCCATCGCCTACAACACGGTCGAATACTACGGCGGCGGAGTGGCCGTCATGTACGGCAGCGTTGTGTTGAGTGAGACGGTCCTATTGAGCAACACGGTCGAATACTACGGCGGCGGGGTCTACGCCGATAGTGCGGATGTGCAGATGGACGGCGGGCAGCTCCGCCACAATGTCTCTGGTGTCCGGGGCGGCGGGCTATACGTCAACACCGGCCACGCGACGCTGAAGGCCGTGGACATCTCCGATAATGCAACCGCTGACTCGGGCGGCGGAGTGTGCATCGTCTCCGGCAGCGCCTCGTTGAACAACGCCCACGTGTTCAGCAACACGGCTGGCAATTACGGCGGTGGAGTGTACGTCATCGAAGACGAATCGTCGTTGAATGTGAGCAGTGGGCAAGTTTACGGCAACACCGCCGGTCAAAATGGCGGTGGGGTACTCCTCAACGGCGGTAACGCGGCTTTCACCCAGACGCACATCTTCAGCAATATGGCCAGATCCTACGGCGGTGGAATCTTTGTCTACTCCGCCACGGTGACGGTGAGCGGGGCGTTCATCCTCAGCAACACCGCCAAGTACGGCGGCGGGGTGTTCATCAACTCCAGCACTGCGACGTTGAACGAGACCCGCCTCTCCAACAACACTGCCGACCATAGCGGCGGCGGGGTGGGAGTATACGTCGCCAGCGCGGAGTTGATCGTGAATGGCGGAGAGATCATCAGCAACACCGCCGACACCTATGGCGGCGGAGTGGCCGTCACGTCCGGGAACGTAACGGTAAGTAAGACGAACGTCCTCAGCAACACGGCTGGCAACGCGGGCGGCGGGATGTACGTTAAGTCTGGCGCCGCGGCGCTGGAACGGAGCGCCGTCTCCGGCAACGCAGCCCGGTACGGCGGCGGCATCTACAACGACACCGGCGCGCTGGCGCTGACCAACGTCACGCTTGGCCAAAACGCGGCCACCTACAACGGCGGCGGCCTCTTCGCCAACGACGCCGCGACGGTCGCGCTGACCTTCACAACGATCGCCGATAACCAGGCCACCAGCGGCGGCGGCCTCTACCACACGACGCCCGCTACAGTCTCGTTGCAGAACAGTCTGCTCGCCGGCAACAGCCCGCACAACTGCGACACTGCCATCACATCCAATGGCTACAACCTGGACGACGGCGACACGTGCGGCTTCACCGCGACCGGCGACCAGCCGGAGACCGATCCGTTACTGGGATCGCTGGCTGACAACGGCGGCGATACCCTCACCTACGCATTGCAACTCGGCAGCCCGGCGATTGACGCTGGTCTGTGCGTCGCCGGGGTCACGACCGACCAGCGCGGCGACACCCGGCCCTACTCCGGCAGCGCCGCCTGTGACGTGGGCGCTTATGAATCTGACACGACGGCTTTCCCTGACGTGGCCATTGTCAAGACAGTGTCATCGTCCAGCGCCGCGCCAGGCGACGACATCACTTACACGCTCGCCTTTTCCAACGCCGGCAGCAGCACCGCCACCAACGTCGTCATCACCGACGCCGTGCCGGTAGGGCAAATTGGCGATTTGTCCTACGCCAGCAGCGGCGTGACGCTCACGCTGTTGCCCGGCGCGCCCTTCGTCTGGCGTGTGGCGAACCTGACCGCCTGCGTGCGGGGTGTCATCACCCTCACCGGCGCGTTGCGGTCACCGCTGGCGGCGGGCACGTTCACCAACACGGCCACCATCTCCGCCCGGCGCGACAGCGACTCAGGCAACAACAGCAGCGCAGCGCAGGTGACGGTGCCCAACCTCGCGCCGGTAGCGCTCAACGCCAACCTCGCGCCGGTCAACGAGGAAGCGTCTCTCAACGCGCCCTTCATCGCCAGCGACGCCAACGGCGACGCACTGACCTACGGCTTCCTGACGATGCCGGTCAGCGGCAGCGTCGCCCTCGCCGGCGCGGATCGCTTCGTCTATACGCCCACCAATCGCACCACTGGCTACACCGACACGTTCACCTACGTTGTCAGTGACACCGCCGGCCTGACCGGCACGGCCACTATCACCATCCCGGTCACGGCAAACGACGACCCGCCCACCCTCTCCAATATCGGCAACCGGCGCACCGATCCGGGTGTGGCAGTCGGGCCTATTGCCTTCACCATAGACGACGTAGACACACCCATCCCGGTGCTGACACTGGACAAAGGGTCGTCCAACCTGACACTCGTGCCGCTGGCGAACATCGTCTTTGGTGGAAGCGGCAAGAACCGTACCGTGACCATTACGCCTACAATGAACAGCGGTATGGCGGTCATCACCATCACGGTGAGCGACGGCAACTCTGCATCCTACGACACCCTCGTGCTGGCGGTGGGAGCGGTCAACAGCCCGCCAGAATTCACCAGCACACCGATCATCACAGCGACCGAAGACGCAGCCTATACCTACAACGTCCTCGCCGCCGATCCGGACGTGAGCAACACGTTGACCATCACCGCGGTCACCAAGCCGGGCTGGCTCGCCTTGATTGACCATCACAATCGCACCGCCACGCTTGGCGGCACGCCCAATAACGCAGCCGTGGGTGATCACGCAGTCGCCCTGCAGGTGATGGACAGCGCCGGCGTCACCGCCACCCAATCGTTCACCGTCACCGTCGCCAATGTCAACGACGCGCCGGTCGCGCGCGACGACACCGCCAACACCAACGAGAACACGCCCATGAGCGTCGCGGTTTTGCCCAACGATAGCGACCCCGATGGCGACTCGCTCTTCCTTGCTGCCGTCGGCGCGCCGCTCTACGGCAACACCGTCATTAGCGGGAGCGTCGTGGTGTACATCCCGACCAACCGCCCGGCGACCTACACGGATCCCTTTACTTACACCATCTCCGACGGCGTGCTGACCAGTTCGGCCCAGGTCACCGTCACCGTTTCAGCCATCAACGACCCGCCCACTATCTCGAACATCCCCGACCAGACGACTGCTCAAGGTGTGGCGGTCGGCCCGATCGCCTTCACCGTGGGCGATCCAGACACGTCCGCAGACGCGTTGACGCTGGGCAGGGCCTCGTCCAATCCGGCGCTCGTGCCGGTGGGCGCTATCACGTTTGGCGGCAGTGGCGCGAGCCGCACCGTAACCGTCACGCCGGTTCTGAGCCTGTCGGGCAGCGCCATCATCACAGTCACCGTCGGCGATGGCAACACGTCGCGCAGTGACGCCTTCCTGCTGCAGGTGACGGCCGACAACCCGCCGGTGTTCACCAGCACGCCGATCACAGCCGCCATGGAGGACATCGCCTACACTTACAACGTCCTCGCCACCGACGCCGACCCCGACGACGTGTTGACGCTGGCCGCACTGACCCGGCCCGCCTGGCTCACTTTCACCGACCATGGCGACGGAACGGCGACGCTTACCGGTCTGCCCACCAACGCCAACGTGGGCAGCCATACGGTCGTCCTGCGGGTTATCGATCGGGTCGGCGCGCTGAATACCCAATCCTTTACCATCACCGTCGCCGCCGTCAACGACCCGCCACTAGCGCGGGACGATTTCGCCAGCACCGATGAGGATACGCCCAGGAGCATCGCCGTGCTGGTCAACGACCAGGACCCGGACAGCGCCGCACTTTCCATCGTGGCCGTCACCGCGCCGCTCTATGGCAGCGCCAGCATCAACAGCGACACTGTCATCTACACGCCCGCAAACCGCCCGGCGACCTACACCGACACGTTCGCTTACACCGTCTCGGATGGCGCACTCACCGACATCGGCGCGATCAGCGTCACCGTCTTGGCCAACGCCGACCCGCCCATGATCTCGAATATCCTCAATCACAGCACCGGAGCAGGTGTGCCTGTCGGTCCGATTCCCTTTACCGTGAACGATCCAGATACCCCACCTGGATCGCTGGCGTTGGGTAAGGTCTCGTCGAATCCTGCGCTGGCACCAGTGAGCGCCATCATCTTCGGCGGGAGCGGAGTGAGCCGCACGGTGACCATCACGCCCACAGCAGGATCCGGCACGGCGGTCATCAGCATCACCGTCAGCGACGGCGGATTTACGGCGACAGATGCCTTTGTCCTGGCCGTCGCCGTGAACAGCCCGCCGGAGTTTACCAGCGCGCCGATAACCGCCGCCATCCAGAACAAATTCTACGTCTACCACGTCACCACGGCCGACGTCGATGCCAGCGATGCGCTGACCATCACAGCAATTACCAAACCTGCCTGGCTGACGCTCTACGATCAGCATAACGGAGAAGCCACCCTGGTTGGCAAACCTCTCCTGGCCGACTCAGGCATCCACAACGTTACTCTGCGCGTCGCAGATAATGCCGGTGGGGCCGCCACCCAGTCCTTCACCATCACGGTTAGCAGCCTGCCCAATCGGCCGCCCGTAGCCCGCGCAGGTGTGGATCAAAACGTGGTGGTGAACACACTCGTCACGCTCCATGGCGGCGGTAGCTCCGACCCGGATAACCAGCTGCTTACTTATGGCTGGCGGCAGACGGGCGGAACGGCGGTCACGTTGAGCAGTGCGACGATCAGCCAGCCCACTTTCACTGCGCCCGGCAGCGCGACAGTTCTCACCTTCACCCTGGTCGTCACCGATTCGTTGGGGCTAGGCTCCGCGCCGGACACGGTCGTCGTCACTGTCAGCGGTGTGCCCAACCAGGCACCTGTCGCTAACGCCGGATCGGACCAGGCCGTCACCATCAACACACTCGTCGCTCTCAATGGCAGCGGAAGCAGCGACCCCGACGGTAATCTGCCACTCGTTTACAGTTGGACACAAACGGGAGGAAGTCCGCCGGTCGTATTGAACAGTGCCACGATCAGCCAGCCCACTTTCACCGCGCCCGGCAGTGCGACGGTTCTCACCTTCACCCTGGTCGTTACCGATTCGTTGGGACTAGGCTCCGCGCCGGACACGGTCGTTGTCACCGTCAGCGGCGTGCCCAACCAACCGCCCATCGCTGATGCCGGTCCCAACCAGGCGGTCAACACCCGGATGCCGGTCACGCTTAACGGCAGCAATAGTTTTGACCCTGACGGCCACCCGCTTACCTACGGCTGGAAGCAGGCAGGCGGGCTGTTGGTCAGCCTGAGCAGCGACAGTGCCATCTCGCCTACCTTCATCGCGCCCGGCAGCACGACGATTCTCACTTTCACTCTGATCGTCACCGACTCGCTGGGGCTAGCTTCCGTGCCGGATACCGTCGTCATCGCCGTTACCGAGTACAGAATCTATCTGCCCCTGGTGACAAGGAACTAACGAGGTGGTTTAAGGCCAATACTGTTTAGTTAGTGCTCGTCAACCGCGTCCTCGCGGTTGGCCCGCCCGCGAGGACGCGGGCTTGGAGCCTTATCTTAAAAGTATTGGGTTTAAGGACTCCAGGATCTTGCTTGATCCTGGAGTCCATCGTCGGGTACAGCGATCGGGGGGAGCGGAAACTGTCGGTGCCGGGTCGAGGCAGATCTGGCCGGTCGAGTGTGGCTGGCGATGCCGGGTCGATCAACGCTGTGGCGGCATAACTCGGATTAGAGCGAATTCCAGTTTAGATGTTCTCGGCGCGTCAATATGAAAAATGGTTGAATTGTTGTCGAAAAAATTCACCTTTATCCCTCCACCATCTTGATCTCCTCCTCCGCCAACCCAATTACAGTTCAACGCTATTCAGCAACTCTTTCAACGCGATCAACTCTTCTTTGGAGAGGGTGACGCCTTTGCCCATCTTCGATCCATCCGCCGACCAATCGCGGAGGTCGTACTTTGCATCTCGATCATTCCAGCTGATCAGGTTGAGTTCTTTGGCCCAGCCCGACGCGGACTTGGACAGCACGCCAATCTTTTTGACGATTTCGTATTTGAGGTCGGACATTTTATTTCGCCTCAGATTTCATCCAGATATTCAATCTGTATTTGATCCAACTTCCACTTCTGTACTTGACCTTGCAAACTGCCGCCCTCACTCGCGTGGACAATCATCACCCGCCCAGCAATCCGCGCTGCAAGGTCATTTCGTTGAAGTGACATTTCTTTCGTCACATACATCTGATATTTCTTAAACGGCGAGATGACCAGCAGCCTATCCTTTTCAACTTCATCTTTCCAGGCCGCAGGGATACGGGCATTTTCTAATCTGCGCCCCAGGACAACAATCATTGGGCACGTGCCTTTCAGAAGGACTGCAAGAATTTCCTGTTCGGCAGGCGCATGGAAACCGCTGATAATTCCTGTTTCGCCGCTTCTGATCTCTTGGGCGTAATCATGCGCTTTTAGGATTAGACTGGCGGGACATTTTGCAGATGAAAATATCGCTAGCTTCGGGTGATTGATTAATTCAATGTTTCCGATGTAATCAATTTCTTTGAACCAAGTCAGAGACGCAATTGGATAATTTGATTGATTACGGAGAAGAGACTTTGTTTCCATCTAATCGGTTACTCCGCCTCTTCTTCCAACTCTGCACCCATCCGATACTTGATATCATAATTGATGATGAAATCCAACTCCTCATCACTCAACCCGTAGTGACGCGCGAGCGCGCGGTCGATCTCATCGATGATCGGCTTGGAATGTTTGGGGATTATGCACTGAACAGACAAAGTGTCATGCGCATATTTCATGACTCTAACTTCGGAATTGGCGCGGAGGTTCCGTTGTGTTAAGCTGAAAGGTGTCGCTTTTCAGAGTCCTATTTGGAAAGCGTGTTAGGGTAAGAATTGCTGCGGCACTAGCCTCAGTAGGCGGTGTGGATAAGTGGGCAGCGCTGTTGGCTGTCCACTTATCCACACCGCGGTCGCCCACTTCTGCGCGCTTCTAACAGGACCCGAGAGGAGCCCTGATCATGTCGAAACCTGAAAGTCGTCGGCGCCTAACCGCCGCCCGCAAATTCGAATTGTACCTGGCCACCCGTGCGC
>JBGSPW010000209.1:0-43629 GCA_041738395.1 Thermoflexales bacterium | reverse complement strand
ACTCTCCGCTCCGCTCCGAGTTGCCCACATATCCACACCGGCTACTACGACTTCGACCCGGTCAACACCATTTCACACAAAGGAGAAATGCACTTTAAGAATAGTACTTTTGGTGTCTTGACACAGGGGTCCACCTTAGAGCTAGAAGTATTCGAAGTCGAAATTGGAGCAGAGGCGTCTATATAGCTAATTGATACGACTTCTCGAAAGTCGTATTTCGAGAAACGAACTCCATCAAGAACCGCTTGAGCTTTAAAATTCAGTTCGGCAAGTATTCGTTCGTTGCTTACGATCTCTTCGTCAAGCACCTCGCCTTCTATATTGGCGACCACATTGACGTAGGAATTGAAATCCTTCCAATGAAGTCCATGCAGAGCCAAATGAGTTCAGGAGTCCCCTACTATGAAGGCGAATTTTACAACGTTATTCGCCAGGGACGTGGTGTGCCAGCGGTTCCACTTATTCTCATTGGTATTGAACCATGAGAACATGAAGACCTAACGATTGGCTGCAGCGGACGGTGTTCTGCCGCCGCTGACCCGAAGCATTAACCCACCTACTCAAAAGCCACTCGCAAGATTTTGCGAGTGGTTTTGTGTTTCAGTGAACAGCAAATGAAAGCGCGTGTTTTCCTGGTGCAGATCATCGTCTTGCCCGGCAATCCCTCACCACTGCGTCTCCGCCAACCACTTCTCTCGATTCGCCGCGCGGGCAATCTTGCCGCTAAAAAAGTAGACCTCACAGGTTTTCGAAAACCTGTGAGGTCTTTCCTATCGCCGTCACTGCATCGCCAAATATTCTCTCTCGATCTTCACAACGTTGAGATTGACCTATTCGCAAAATGATCTATACTCCAGGCCTCGAACGAATCCTTTTCAGGAGCCCCGTATGCTGTCAAACTTTGAATCCAACCTCAAAAAATACGCCGAACTGCTGGTCAAGATCGGCCTGAATTTGCAGCCCCGGCAGCGGCTATTGATTTTTGCGCCACTGCCCAGCGCGCCTCTGGTGGAACAAGTCGTCATCAGCGCCTATCAAAACGACGCCCGTCTGGTCGATGTTTTCTATGGCGATGAGCGCGTGACCCTGGCGCGGTTTCAATATGCGCCGCGCGATTCATTCGCCGAAGTGACTGACTGGTTTTACAAAGCCGCCCTTGATTACGCCGAACGGGGGGATGCGGTTCTACAGCTGGCCGGGACTGATCCGGATTTACTCAAAGGCCAGGACCCGGCGCTCGTCCAAACCTACAACCTGGCGCGCAGCCAGGCGTTGATGCCCTTTAGCGCCTATGTATCGCGCGATGCGCTCAATTGGCTTATTGCCAGTTATCCCACCGCCAGTTGGGCCGCCAAGGTTTTTCCGAATGTGTCGGCCGATCAGCGCGAGGCCAAATTGTGGGAGGCGATCTTTGAGGTCTGTCGCGTGACACAGACCGATCCGATCGCCGCGTGGGAAACGCATCTGGCCCGGTTGGCTACGTGGGCTGAGTATCTCAATCAAAAGCAGTACACCAGCCTGCACTATACCGCGCCAGGAACCGATCTCACGATCGGGCTGCCGCAACAACATGCCTGGGTCAGCGGGCGCACGAAGACGCCCAGCGGCATCGAGTTCACTGCGAATATGCCCACCGAAGAGGTCTTCACGCTGCCGCATAAAGATCACATCTCGGGCGTGGTCCGCGCGTCCAAACCGTTGAGTTACAACGGGACCTTGATCGAAGATTTCAGCCTCACCTTTGAAGCCGGCCGGGTGGTGGAGGTCAAAGCCGCGCAGGGTGAAGAGACCCTGCGTAACATGATCAACACGGATGCCGGCGCAGCCTCACTCGGCGAAGTGGCCCTCGTGCCGCACAATTCACTCATTTCGCAATCGGGCTTGTTGTTCTTCAACACGCTATTCGACGAGAATGCGGCCTGCCACATCGCCCTGGGACGCGGCATCCGCTACTGCCTGCAAGGTGGCACCGAACTATCGGATGAAGAGTATGCGGCGCGGGGCGGCAATGACAGTTTGATCCACGTCGATTTCATGATCGGATCGGGCCAGATGGATATCGACGGTCAGCTGCCGGGCGGCGGCTCGGAACCGATTATGCGCTACGGCGAATGGGCCTTTACCGTCTAACGAGGACATTAGCACGCGCCGGCTTTCCGCCGGCCGACACAAAATATACGGCCTCTGCGATGCGCTGATCGCAGAGGCCGTGCTTATTCACCCCCGCATCACTTCCCATCCACAGCCCTTCCAGGCGCACCTGCAAAGCCGTCCGGCGTGCGATTCACGAAGTTGACCAACCCGCTGTGTCGCCAGTGCAGCATGCACATGCGCGGCTGGAAAAAGTAGCGCAGGCCGATCTTCACATCGACGCGCGGCTGCGTGATCAACCCTTCATATTCTTTCGCGCTGTAATCGCCCAGATCCTTGAAGCCCTTTTGTAGTTGACCGTTTCCCTCTCTCACAGTACACTTATTTATAGCCAAGTGAGAAGAGTTGTTAGTTAAATATCCACGCGCACCACTCGATCCGTTCGTGACCGCTGCCGATCAAGCACCGGGCGTCACGCCAGAGAGAGTCAAGTGACGGACATGTCAAAGCAAGCACAGATCGATCAACTGCGCGCTTCCTTGACGATACTGGAAACGCAGCGCGCTCTGCGAGGCAAATCGTTTTTGTTCAACGTCCCCGCGCCTCGTACCGTAATCAAGCGGTGGAAACAAATCGCTGCACCCAGTGGCGATTGATTCAAATCCATTATCTCTCAGGAGGAACAAGATGGGCAACAAACTCGTTACAAGCGGTGTCACGGTGGTATGGGATGACGCCAAACATCCAATGGTAAACGTCAAGGAGGGCACTTTCGATAAAAACAGAATTCCCAAAGGAGTAGATGATGAGTTCACGCCCAACCGGATCGTGGTCGATCTGAAGCTCAATCTAGGCGACGCGAAAGCGGAGTCGGTTGCACTGAATAATGTGCATCTCCAAATTGCCTACACGCTGGCGCAAAAAAACAGCCAGCCCACCGTTGGCTGGTGGAATGGCCGCCAGTGGGTGAGGTTCAAGGAGGTGGCCTTCGCGAACAACATCCTCGATGTCACGTTGCCTTCTCCCTGGCCGACCGATCCGGCAATTGGAATTTATCCTTAAGACCAATACGCTTCAGATCAGGTTCGCAGCCCGCGATGCGCGCGGTGGGTGAGCGCTAACTAAACAGGATTAGCTCTAGCCTTTAATGACCGCAACAGGTTTTAGTCGAGCCACCCGCCGCGCGATGCCCGCCCCCGCCACCGTTTCAACTACCGCATCGACATTCTTGTAAGCCTGCGGCGCTTCTTCGGCCAGACCGGGCAGCGATCCGGCGCGCACGTGAATGCCTTCCGCTTCCAATGCGCGGCGCAAGGTTTCGCCGCGCACTTCACGCTTGGCTTGATGGCGGCTCATCACGCGGCCCGCGCCGTGACAACTCGAACCGAAAGAACGTTCCATGCTGGCCGCCGTTCCAGCCAGCACCCACGAAGCAGTACCCATGCTGCCCGGCACCAGCACCGGCTGGCCGATCGTTTGATACTCATCCGGCAATTCCGGTGAACCGGGGCCAAAGGCGCGCGTCGCGCCCTTGCGATGTACGCACACCTTCACGCGCTCACCGTCGATGACGTGCGTCTCGATCTTGCCCATGTTGTGCGTGATGTCGTAAATCTGAGGCAGGTGCCAGTTCGGCGTTTTCCCGGCTAACACGACTTCAAACGCTTGCCGTGCCGCATGCGCCAGAATTTGCCGATTGACAAACGCGAAGTTCGCGGCACAGCGCATGGCCGCCAAATAGGCCTGGCCTTCCGGCGAATTCAGCGGCGCGCACACCAACTCGCGATCGGGCAAAGTGATTTTGTAGCGCTTCACCGCCCCTTGCAGTTCTTGCACGTAGTCCGTGCAGATTTGATGGCCGAAGCCGCGCGACCCGCAATGAATCTGCACCACCAGACAACCTTCCCGCAGTCCCATCGCCTGCGCGGCATCTGCGGCAAATATTTTGTCCACCACATCCACTTCGATGAAGTGATTGCCGGCGCCCAGAGTTCCCAGTTGGGCGCGGCCACGCTCCTTCGCTCGTGCGCTGACCTTGTCGGGGTCGGCTCCGTCGAGGCAACCCCGCTCCTCGGTACGACGCAGATCTTGCTCGGTGGCATAACCTTTCTTCAATGCCCACTTCGAACCACTAACGCACACTTGATTGAGTTCGGCCTCGCTCAAGCGCACCGCGCCTTTGGAACCGACCCCGCTGGGGCACTGTTCATTCAAGGCCGAGGCCAGATCGTCGAGTTGATCTTTGACCGCCGCATAGTCAATGGACGATCCCAGCAGGCGCACGCCGCAATTGATGTCGTATCCGATCGCGCCGGGGGAGATCACGCCATCGGGAAACCGGGTCGCCGCCACCCCACCGATCGGGAAGCCGTAGCCCTGATGCATGTCCGGCATCACAATAACGCTGCCCACCAATCCGGGCAGCGTCGCCGCGTTGATGGCCTGCTCGATCGATTTGTCGTCGAAGGCGGCTTCCAGCAATTCGCGCGTGGCAAATAGCCGCACCGGCACGCGCATATCGCCGCGCGCCGTGCGCGGAATTTCCCATTCGTACTCGCTGATCTGCCGAAGGCCGTCAAGCCCGATCATGCTGTACCTCCTGCTCTCGAGGCGACGCATCGCTCACACATCAAACACAATGGTCGCTTCCAACCCGCGCGCGGTTTCGCGCACGACCAAATTGTGATACGTCACCGCCTTGATCTCTTTAGCGAGTGATTTGATCGGCGCGCCCTCCACCGTGGCCGTGAGCCGCTGCTCCTCCCACGTCAGATCAAATTGATCGAACCCCACGTCATCGCGCTGCGTGAAATACAGGAGTTCCGAGAGAAACGTCACCAATACCACTTCGCGATCGGGTGCGTTGATCTCAAACCGATAAACTTCGCGCGGCTCTCCGGTTAGTTTAGCCTGCATCAACGCATACATCCCGCGCGCGGCTTGTTGCAGCAAGCTGCCCAGATCAGACGCCCACACCACCAGCGCCCAATCGGCGGTATGGGGTTCCTCACGGAAACCGGACTGTAACGAAATAGGCTGCATGCCTTTCCCTCAAGGACGCTGAAACTTCAAGCATTTCACGGTCGATAACACACCCGGACATGGCACAGCATTCACCGTTTGGCTGAAACCTGCAACGGTGTGAAGCATCTACCGCACTAAGCTCAATACTGTTTAGTTAGTGCTCGTCAACCGCGTCCTCGCGGTTGGTCCGCCCGCGAGGACGCGGGCTTGGAGCCTTATCTTAACAGTATTGGCTCTAAGCTGGCTTGAGCCAAATGGTAAAACTAGCCCCCTGCCCCGGTTCACTTTCGATCGTCAGACGTCCGCCGTGGCGATCGACGATTTCTTTGCACATCGCCAGACCCAATCCGGTACCCGGCACCTTATAATTGCGCGCCGCTCGCCCACGATAGAAGCGCTCACCCATATGCAGCTGTTCATCGGCCGCGATGCCCGGCCCGGTATCCTTGATCGTGATCGTGATCCATTCCCGATCGGCATAGCTGCGGTACGCCGTGCAGCACAGCACACTCCCCCCCGACGGCGTAAAGTTGATCGCATTCGCTAACAGGTTGGACACGGCTTGCGCGATCAACGCAGCATCCGCGTGAGCAGCCGCTAATTCAGGCAGCAGCACCGCTTCCAGCTTCAAATGACGCTTCACCGCGTCGGGCTGGCGTTCGGTCATCAAACTAGCCAGCACGCGGTTAATGTCCACCGCGACAAAACGCAGCTCCGTCTTGCCCATGTCCAGGTGCGAAATGTCCAGCAAGTCCTCGATCATTTTATTTAAGCGCGCCGTTTCACGATGCAGCGTCTCCACGTAGATCTGCCGTTTCTCCGGCTTGCCCTTATCCAGCAAATTCAAATACAATTGAATATTCGCGATGGGCGTGCGCAGCTCGTGGCTGACGCTGGAGACAAACTGATCTTTCATCCGATCTAACACCTTGAGGCGCTCATAGGCGTCGTTCAGGTCGCGCGTGCGCTCGGCCACGCGCTGTTCCAATTCATCCGCGTAGTGCTGCACCTGATCATATAAGCGCGCATTCGCGATCGCAATCGCCGCCTGATCGGCAAAGGCCTGTAAACGCTCGGCGTGAACCGGGGCAAAAAAAGCAGGCCGCGCACTAGTGACTTGCAGAAAGCCAATCACGCCTTCTTTAGTTCGAATCGGCGCGCCTGCATACGAACGCACCCACCGCAGCTCCGGGATATCGATCCAGCGCGCATCCAACAGAATGTCGGGAATGACCAAAGGTTGCCCCGTCTCCAGAATGGTTCGCAAGGTCGGAACTTCGGCCACAACCATGCTAATCATATAAATGGCGCTGTGCAAGCCGCGCTCCGCATAGCCTCGATCACGTGCGACACGCGCCACGCCCGCCGCGTCGATCAACATGATGTCCGTCGCATCGTGTGGCACAACCCGATCAACATTCTCCAGCACGCGATCCAGCACTTCGTCAAAATACAACGTGCGATTCAACACGGCGGCGCTTTCTTGCAAGGCTTCAGCCAAACGACGTTGATCACGCTCGGCCTCAAACAACCGGGCCTGATCGATGCGCACGGCGATGAGGTTAGCCACCGTCATCGTGAGATCGATATCTTCCTGGGTGAACCGGTACTGCCAATCGACCGTATCACACCCGAAGGTGCCGATGACCTCACCCCGCACGAGCAGCGGCACCAGCAGCATCGACTGCACCTGGCGCTGCCGCATTAGATCGTGAATGCTGGCTAACAAGGGATCGTGCTGTGCGTCGTAAATGGCGAGCGGCAGGTGAGTCGTCAGGATCTGCTCCATCGAAGCATTGCCGGCCACGGGAATTTTGACACCCGAGACGGGCAGGCTGCCCGACGCGGGAACATCGGCCATGATCACGAGGTGCTGGCGTGTCTCATCAAACAGGGCTAGCCCTGTCTGCGAGATGTGCAGAGCCTTAGTGAGTGAACTCACCGCCGCTTGCACGACGGCGTTGAGTTCCAGAGGTTGATTGATAGCGGTTGAAATTTCGGTGAGTACGGCCAACCGATCGGCGCGTTGGCGCGTTTCGCGGAAAAGCCGCGCATTTTCGATGGCAATGGCGGCGGCAGTAGCGAGCAATTCCACCAAGTGAAGCGCGTCAGCATCGAAGCGTTGGGGTGCCTCATCAATGGCCTGAATCACGCCGATGATGCGTTGGTGCGCCCGCACCGGGACGCTGATGGCCGATCGGGCGATCAGCCCCGTATCACGATCGATCCCCGGAAAGTGACGCGGGTCAGACTGCGCATCGGCCACGATCAAGCTTTGATCATGTTGTGCCACCCACCCGACTAGTCCTGCGCCAAACGGTACACGCCGCTGGCGCACAACCGCGCCGTGCGGCCCTGTGGCTTGATGACAGACCAGCTCCTGCGTATACCCATCAATGAGCCAGACCGATGACGCCGTAACACCCAGGGCCTGCCGCAACTCCTCCAGCACCTGCGTCAGAACTTCATCCAGGTCCAGCGTGGAAGTCAACTCTTGCAAAATACCATTGAGAAAAGCGAGTTCCCGGTTACGCTGCTGCAGCGCAACTTCGGCCTGTTTGCGTTCAGCAATGTCGGTATATGTGCCAACCATATACAACGGCTTACCGCCGCTATCGTGCTCGATAATATGGCCGCGATTCAACATCCACTTCCAGGCGCCGTCTTTAGTGCGCAAGCGGTGTTCAACTTGATAGTGCTCCAGCTGCCCGGCTACATGCGCTTGGTAGGCTGCCAACGTGAGCGCAACGTCATCAGGATGGACGAAGCTCATCCAATGATCGAAGTTAATCTCGAGTTCGACCGGAACATAGCCCAACTGCTCAAACAGTCGATTTCCAACATACACCACCCCCGTGGCCAGGCTGTATTCCCAATAACCGTCTGTACTGCTTTCCAAAATGGCACGCAAACGGTCTTCGCGCGTAGAGACACGTCCAGGGTAGTCATCATCCATACCAAGCTCCTAACATCCCAAGAAGCAACAGCCCACTTCATCGCATGAAGTAGGCTGCACCAGCAGGTACACGACCAGATCAGGTGGCTAGCGTTTAGAGCCAATACTGTTTAGTTAGCGGGCCGGGCTCCCATGCCCGGCGGCGTGGGAGCCACCTCTGCTGACTTATCTAAACAGTATTGCGTTTAGAGCAGATGCGCAATCTGAATCGGCAAGTAGGACCGGCAACTATCAGACCGCCACAGCCAGAGTAAAGGTAAACGTCGTGCCCTCGCCTGCAGTACTCTCAACCCAAATGCGTTGCCCGTGGGCCTCAATCGCCAGTTTGCAGAAGGCCAGCCCCAACCCGCTGCCATGTTCTTGCTGTCCGCCCGTTACAAATTTCTGAAACAGTTGACTCTGGATTTCGAGCGGAATGCCGGGGCCGTTGTCATGGATGGACATCACCACCACGGTCGAGTTGACGGATTCAGCCAGAACGTGCGCCGCAACGTGGACATCGCCGCCCTCCGGCGTAAACTTGAGCGCATTGCCGATGAGATTCTGCAGCACCCGTTGAATCAATGCAGCATCGGCCTGCACGGCGGGTAAGTCTGCCGGAAGATCGCAATCCAGCTGAATGTGTTTTCCCCGCGCGATCGTCGTTTGCGCCGGCAGAACTTCGCGCAGGAGATCGCTCACATTCACCGTCATCAAGTTGACGGGCATCCGGCCACTTTCCAGACGGTTGACATCGAGAATCGCATTGACCAGCTGCATCATCCGGTCGGAACTGGACTGGGCAATGCTCAAGACCTGCCGTTGTTCCGGCCGCAACTCGCCCATGAAGCCGTCCACCACCATGTTCAACGCAGCGACGATGCCCGTCAACGGATTGCGCAAGTCGTGCACCATGGTATGCGTCATATCTTCGCGCAGCCGCTCCAGGGCGTGTTCTTCGGTCATATCACGCAGGACGATCAGCCGGCCCATGGGGCGGACTCCCACGCGTACCGGCAAGCTCTGCCAGTGGATGGGACGCGCAGCCACTTCATAATCGCCCGCAACGGTCGGCTCGGCCCCCGTTTTCACGCGACGCAGTTCCTGGATCGTCACCCGTGCCGCCAAGGGCGCCGTATGCCGCATCTCTTGAATCGCCTGCAGGATAGGGCGGTTAACCCAGTCCGACGGCGTGCCCGGCAAGCGCAGCATGGTCAGGGCTGGCAAGTTCATGACCAGGATCGTGCCATCCATGCTGTTCAGAATGATGCCATCGCGGCTGGATTCAATCAATGCCTTCAAACGGCTGCGCTCGTCCAGCGTGGTCTGGAACAACTGCGCGTTGGAAATCGCGGCCGCAACTTGATGGCCCATGCTGGCAAACAGCGCCATGTCGACGGGCGAAGCGGCGCGCGCTTGATGCGCCAACAGGCACATGACGCCCAACGGCTGATCGCGGTGCAGCAGGGGAATGCCGACGACCATCCGCCAGCCCAGCGCGCTGAAATCACCGGCAGCCTGTTGAAAAAACTGACCCGCCGCGGGTTGCGACAAGTCCATCAGCGCCACTTCACGCTGCCCATAGGCCTGCGCCAATAGAGATTTTTCGCCGGTCGCCTTTATCAGCGCCGAGCGCAGTTGAGCGGGTAAGCCGCGTTCGGCCGCAATCTGCAGATCGTGCGACGCGCCATTAGCGCCCGGCAGAGCGATCAGGCCGGCTTCAAATTGCAGCGACGTCAAAGCCGCGGACAGGGCCTGCGCCAGCACATCCTCCACCACCAGTGATCGACTCGTCGCGCGCGTCACCGCATACAGGCCGCTCAAATCTAGCGCATGGCGTTGGGCCAGTAAACGCGCCTCACGTTCAGCCTCGAACAAGCGCGCTTGCTCCAGACGAATTGCAACCAGGTTGGCCACCGTGCGAGCCAGATCGATCTCATCAGGCGTAAAGGCGCGCGGAGCATGGAGCACATCAAACCCGATCGTGCCGATCACTTCCTCGCGCACGATCAGGGGCACCAGCAAGATCGACTGCACTTGCTGCCGCGCCATCACTTCGTACACATTGCTCATCAGCGGATCGTGCTGAGCGTCCAGAATCATCAAAGGCTGGCGGGTATCCACCACGCGCTGCGTGGCAAGGTTGCCAGCCAGCGGCAGTTCCACGCCTACCGTCGATTGATTGCCAGACGCAGGATGATCGGCACGCACAAACAGGCGCTGCCGGGATTCATCAAACAAGGCCAGGCCAACTTCGTCTACGCCCAAGACGCGGGTTAAACCATCGACGGCGGCCTGCATGACGGACTGCACGTCTTTCGACAAATTGATCGCCAACGAAATTTCACTGACCAGGTGCTGACGTTGGATGCGCTGCTGCCCGATGGCTTCGGCCTGTTTGCGCGCAGTGATATCCTCCTTCACCGCCAGGAAGTTGGCGATGTTGCCGGACGAGTCGGTCACCGGTGAAATGACCGCCGACTCCCAGTACAGTTCGCCGTTCTTCTTACGGTTGTGGAATTCCCCGCGCCATTCCTGGCCCGCCAGGATCGTCTGCCACAGCCGCTCATACTCGGCGGCAGGTGTTTCACCCGATTTCAAAATGCGCGGATTCTGGCTCAACGCTTCTTCAAGGGTGTAGCCTGTGAGCTGCGTAAACTTGGGATTGACGTACACAATCCGCCCCGTCAAATCAGTGATGACCACCGAGGCCGGACTCTGCTCGACCGTGGCCGATAGCTGACGCAGCCGGACCTCGGTTTGTTTGCGCAGCGTGACATCATGCAGCGCGATCAGCCGCCCGATGAGCTGCCCACGTCGATCGTGCAGGGGTGAAATACGCAATTCAATGGTCGTGGGCACGGCCGAAGTCGTCGAGTCCAGGCGGATTTCAGCCTGCGCCTGTTCCGCCCCCTGATAGCGTTCAACCCACTCTGGCCAGCGAGAAAAAACTTCTTCGCCGTGTAAGCCGATCGGGGTTTCAGACACGCCCAGCAAGCTGCAAGCCGCCGGATTCATATCGACAACGCGATTCTCCCGATCGAGCACGATGACCCCATCATCCATGTTTTCGATGAGCAAGTCACGTGCTACCGGCGCGAGATCGAATAGCTGGAAACGGAAGAGACCAAAGGCCAGGACGATGCCGGTCAGCGAAAACGCAAAGGGGGTCAGGTCAACGCCAAAGGGATCGATGTGAAAAAAGTGCAGGATGTTGGCAAGCCACGGAATAAGCACCGCGGCCAGCAGCACCCACATTTGTCGCCGCAAATCGCGCCGATAGCCCACCGCCGTCCACAAGAGGGTCAGCGTTCCGACAATGATCAGCGCGTAGTTGTAGACGAAAGCCACATACCACCACCAGCCACGCTGGCTGTAATCCAACGTGCCGCCGGGGTTTTGGGCATTCTCCGTGACATGCCACATCCAAGAATGCAGATCATTCGTCAAGGCCATCCCGATGGTAATGACAGGGATGATCCACAACAGGATTAAATTGCGCCGGGTCAGGAAACGATTCAAGCCGCAGTAGGACAAGGCAAAAATCAACCAAAGCGGGGGAACGCTGGCGATACCCAGATAATCTGCTTTGCCGAAGAACAACTTGCTCTGGAAACCGACGACGGCCTGTTCCAATAGATTGAGGCCGGCCCAGACCGCCACCGCCAACATGATCAGCGCCAGCGGAGCCGCACCGGGTGTTTCACGCCGCCGCCAGGCCACCATGGCGACGACTAAAGCCAGGCCTATGGTAACGAGCAGAATGAGCAGATAGAGTTGGAATTGCCACGTCATGGAGCACCCTCAGCGCCAACGCACTACCAACATTTTACTACACCTGCCCGTGAAGTGAGAATCTCAGCATCCTTCGACTGCGCGGCGGGCGTCCTTCGACTTCACTGCGTTCCGCTCACGCCGTATCCTGTGCTTTGCACAGGCGGCGCGCTAGGCGGGATGCGCCCGCCGCTCCACTCTGGATGCTTAGCGTAAATCAAGTAGAAATCTGCCTTAGCAAATGCGCGGCAGCATTTCGCCCAGCAACACATCGACGAGGCGATGGCTGCCGATGGCGGTTTTGAGGAGGACACGGCCCGGTGATTCAGCCTGGACTTCACCCACGATCACGGCTTCTGCGCCGTAGCGCTGTTGTCGCATGCTGTCCAAGACCCGATCGGCCTCTGCGCGCCCGACGATGGCAATGAGTTTGCCTTCGTTCGCCACATACAAGGGATCGAAGCCCAGCATCTCGCACGCCGCACGCACCGCGGGCCGCACAGGGATATTTTTCTCCCACAACGTGATACCCACGTGGGATTGTTGGGCAATTTCATTCAAGGTGGTCGCCACACCGCCCCGCGTGGGATCACGCAAGACGTGGATCGACTCGCTGGCATCCAGCATGGCCGCGATGAGATGATTCAACGGCGCAATGTCGCTTTGCACTTCGGCCTCGAAGTCCAACTCACCCCGCGCGCTAAGCACGGCAATGCCATGATCGCCGATCGGGCCGGAGAGGATCACCACGTCGCCGGGCTGCGCCAGCGCTCCACCGATCTCGATCCCGATCGGAATGAGGCCCACCCCCGTCGTGTTGAGGTACAACCCATCGGCCTTGCCCTTCTGCACGACCTTGGTATCGCCCGCCACGATCTCGACACCGGCTTCGACGGCAGCCGCCTGCATTGAATCGATCACGCGCTCCAGTACTTCTAGCTCACAACCTTCTTCCAGAATGAAACCCGCCGTCAGGTACTTCACGACCGCGCCCATCATCGCCACGTCGTTGACCGTGCCGCACACCGCCAGCTTGCCGATATCGCCGCCGGGAAAGAACAACGGCCACACCACATGCGAGTCCGTGCTGATCGCCAAACGCGTGCAGGCGTTAACCTGCACGACACCGGCATCGTCGCCGGCCCGCAGCGCCGCGCTATCGAAAGCGGGCACAAACTTCTTGGCGATCAAATCGTGCGACAGTTTGCCGCCGCTGCCATGCCCCATCATGATGCGATCGCGCTGCTGAATGGGCGGCGGGCACGCCGCGCCCGGCAGGGATACTAATTCGTCAGTCATAGCCACAACCTTTGCAAGATGCAGGTTGCAGGATGCAAAGATGACTTGGCCTCCTGCTTCTTGCATCTTGTCTCATGCCTCTTGCTTCCTGTAGCGGTAATATGCTGCGCACGCCCCTTCGCTGGAAACCATCGTCGCGCCCAGGGGATGTTCGGGCGTGCATTCTTTGCCAAACGCCGGACACTCGCGCGGCTTCTTACGGCCTTGCAGCACCAGACCGCTGATACACAGCGGCGATTCCCTGGTATTGATGCTGGCCACATCGAAACGCTGCTCGGCATCGAAGTCGGCAAACTCATCCCGCAGCCGCCAACCGCTCAGCGGAATCGTGCCGATGCCGCGCCACTTGCGATCACATTCGATGAATACTTTGTTGATGAGGTCCTGCGCGGGCCGATTGCCTTCATACGTGACGATGCGGCCGTAAGCGTTTTCTACTTCATACCGATTAGCTTCCAGCTGCCGAACGGCTTGCAAGATGCCTTCCACCAGATCGACCGGCTCGAAGCCTGTCACGACGATGGGAATCTTGTACTCGTCGGCAATCGGCGGATATTCCCAGTAACCCATCACAGCGCAGACATGGCCCGCCGCCAGGAACGCCTGCACTTGATTGTACGGCGAAGATAAGATCGCGCGCATCGCCGGGGGTACGCGCACGTGCGAGACCAGCATCGAGTAATTCTTGAGACCCAGCTGCCTGGCTTGCCACACGCTCATCGCGTTGGCGGGCGCCGTTGTCTCGAAACCGATGCCGAAGAAGACCACTTGTTTGTCAGGGTGCTGCTGCGCGATCTTCACCACATCCAACGGCGAATAGACCACACGCACATCGCCGCCATCAGCCCGCGTGCGGAACAGGTCTTCATCAGAACCGGGCACGCGCAGCATATCGCCGAAGGAGGTGAAGATCACTCCGGGGCGTGAAGCAATCGCGATGGCTTTATCGATCAGTTCGAGCGGGGTGACACACACCGGGCAGCCCGGCCCGTGGATCAATTCCACTTCGGGCGGCAGCAACTCGTCGAGGCCATGCCGCATGATCGAGTGCGTTTGGCCGCCGCAAATTTCCATCAACCGCCACGGGCGCGTGACGGTGCGCCGAATCTCGGCCAGCCCCTTCTGCACCAACTCCGCATCGCGGTATTCATCCAAGTACTTCATTCGATCCCTCGCAAGTAACCAAGCGAGCACTCATCGCTGAGCCAGACCCGCATCCTTCGACTCCACTACGTTCCGCTCTGGACGCTTGCTCGTCGTGCTACTTCAAATCCTTCGTCGAGAAGTCGCGGCGATCTTCCGCTGGAATGGTGTTGAACACGTAATCCCACAACGGCGAAGTCACACCGTAATAGGCGTCGTCCTTTCGGTAGTGATGCTTCATATGATAGCGCTTGAGATACTTCAGATAGCCCCAACGCAGCGCCCAGTGATGCGTGGCGTAGTGCGTCAGGTCATAGATCAAATAACCCGTCGATGTGCCCGCAAACACCGGCCAGAACCAATAGGATAGGCCCAGCACGCTGAACGCCCCCCAGTAGACCAACCCGAAGATCACGGCCAGTGGCAAACTCACCACCGGCGGCTTGACCAGCCGCACCTTGCACGCCGGCTGCACGTGATGTATGCCATGGAATAAATAGGAGATCTTCTCCATGGTCGGCGTGCGCGGCGGCATGTGGAACAAGAAGCGATGCAGGGTATATTCCAGCACGGTCCACAAGAACAGGCCCAGCACAAAGGCGAACGGTATATATAGACCTGACATCCCAAAGGGTATCGTCATGAAAGCCAGATACAGCGCCGCGAGAATGATCGGCGTCCAGATGATCACGACGGCGGTCGGCGTGATGTGCGTGAAGAACTCCAAAAAGTCCGACTTGAACAGGCGGATAGGTTCTTCACTATGATTCAGTTTGTAATGCAGGGTGCTGCTCATCTTCGCTCCTTTTACGAATGAGTTGGGGGGAACAGCAATTTAGCCGCCCTCTGGCGAAGGGATTTGAACCGCGGCCGCATCCGCGCCCAGCTCTTCATCCATCGCGCCGATTTCGCGCAACAGCTGCAACGTTTCCAGGGCTTCGGCCTCGTCGAGCACATTCAGCGCAAAGCCCACATGCACGATGGCGTAATTACCGATCTGCACTTCGGGCACGTAGGCCAGACAGACTTCCTTCGTCACGCCGCCAAAATCGATCTTGCCCATGTGCAAACCGTTGGCTTCGTAGATCTCGATGATTTTTCCCGGAATACCCAGACACATAGCGACCTCCAATGATCAATGATCAATGCTGGCGGCGGCGATCATGGCCTGCCCTAAAGCCAGACCGCCATCGTTGGGCGGGACGAGGTGGTGAGTATACACCGTGAAGTCCGCGCCACGCAATCGCTTGCACGTCTTCTGCAACAACGTGACATTCTGAAACACGCCGCCGCTCAACGCCACTTCACGCAGGCCATGCTCGCGCCGAAGTCTCTCGCACACTTCTAACACCAACTGCGCCAGTCCGTTGTGAAAACGCGCAGAAATCAACGGCGTCGGCACACCCGATCGAACATCGGCCACCACGGCCCTTAAGCACGCTGCGATCTTCACGGCGCCATCGACCGCCACTTCGAAGGAATAAGCGCCCTGCTCTGCCTCGTCCGCCAGCGCTTCAAACTCGATGGCCGCTTGCCCTTCGTAATTCACATTCTGCCGCACGTCGCAGATCGAGGCAACCGCGTCAAACAAGCGGCCCATGCTCGACGTGGGAAACGTGTTGAGATTGGATTCGATCTGCTTGCGGAGGGTAGCCCGCTCGATCGAACTGGCCGCCCTCACCGGCGCGAGGTCATCCGTCCACTCGATACCGGTCTGGCGCAGATAGCCTAACGCGATACGATAGGGATGCTTCGTCGCGGCATCACCGCCAGGCAAGGGCATGTAGTCCAGATGCGCGGCCCGTTCGAAACCACGGTAGTCAGCGATCAGAAATTCGCCGCCCCAGATCGCACCGTCAGTGCCGTAACCTGTCCCATCGAACGCCACACCGATGACAGGTCGATCGCCGCGCAGGCCATGCTCCGCCATGCACGCGGCGATGTGCGCGTGATGGTGCTGCACCCCAATCGCTTTCAAGCCATCCCGCTCAGCCCGCTCCAACGCATAGCGTGTCGCCAGATAATTCGGATGCAGATCGTACGCGATGATTTCCGGCTGGATGCGGAACAAGCGCTCGAAATGCGCGATGCCAGATTCGAACGAGCGCAGGATTTCGTAATTCTCCAAATCGCCGATGTGGTGACTCAGGAAAGCGTAATTCTCGCGTATGACACAGAACGTGTTTTTCAGTTCTGCGCCAGCCGCCAAAATCGTCGCTCGCTTGCCATCCGCGGGGACGCGGACTTGGAGCGTAGGCAGCTTCACCGGATACGGCGCATAACCGCGCGATCGGCGAAGGGGCAATTCCTGGCCTGCAAAGACGCGCGCGACGGAATCATCGCATCGAACATGAATGTCACGGTTGTGCAGCAAGAACGCGTCCGCCAGTGGCGCGAGTCGGGCCAGCGCATCGTCGTTGTCCGTGACGATGGGCTCTTCGCTGAAGTTGCCGCTGGTCATGACTAAAGGATGAAGGCTGAAGGATGACGCCCAGCGGCCCCCCGACTCTCCGGCGGAGAGTCGGATAGGGGCAGGATGAAACAGCAACTCGTGCAAAGGCGTGTAGGGCAGCATGACGCCGAGGGTCGCTTGTCCCGGCGCGACATGTTCCGAAATGCCCGTCATTGCGAGCGTCCTGAGCGGAGCGGCATCAGTGTGCCGCGCAGTCGAAGGACGCGAAGCAATCTCCCGCTTCGTCAACAAGACAATCGGATGTTGCTGAGATTCCAACAAAGCCCGTTCTTCCGGTGTGACTTCACAGAATGACTCAATCGCCTCAACACTCGCCGCCATCAGCGCGAACGGCTTATCGATGCGGCCTTTGCGCTGACGAAGTTCTGCCACGGCGCCGTCATTCGTCGCATCGCACGCGAGGTGAAATCCCCCCAGACCTTTGATGGCGACGATTTTGCCTTGAGCAAGCAAGTCGCGCGTCCGGGCGATGGCATCCTGCGTGGTGCGTGGTGCGTCATCCGCTTGCCTGCTTGTTTCCTTTTCTACTATCCACACTTTCGGCCCGCACTTCGGACACGCCACCGGCTGCGCGTGAAAGCGTCGATTGAGCGGATCGGCGTATTCGGCGGCGCAGTCCTCGCACATGACGAAGTCCGCCATCGTTGTGAACGGCCGATCGTAAGGGATGTCTTTGATGATCGTAAAGCGCGGCCCGCAATTGGTGCAATTGATGAACGGATACAGGTAACGCCGATCGTTGGGATCGAACAGCTCTCGGCGGCAATCGGCACACAGCGTGATGTCCGGCGAGATGGGCATGAAGTCGGCGGGATTCGCAACGGAGTGCTGAATCTCGAAGGCCGTAAAGCCGTTGGACGCCATCTCGGTCACTTGAATTGTATCGATGTGCGCCAGCGGCGGAGCCTGCGTAGACAGATCGGCCACGAACTGCGCCAACGCCTCCGGCGCGCCGTCCACTGCGATATCCACGCCAGCCGACGTGTTGCACACCCAGCCGCGCAGACCGTAACGTGTCGCCAATCCATACACGAACGGCCTGAATCCGACGCCTTGCACGACGCCGGTGATGTGAATACGCCTGGCGGAGATCAGAGTAGTCATGAAACGAGTATCCGCTAATGAGTAACGAGTAATGAGTAAGTCAACTCCGCGTGGTTTGATTACTCGTTACTTGTTACTCGTTAATTTTCTCCAACAGCCATTGCACCCAGCTATCGACACCTTCTCCCGTCCGGCATGAAATCGGAAAGGTCGTCACGCCGGGATTGAGCAGCTCCACGCCACGCTTGAAATATTCAATATTGTATTCCACGTAGGGAAGCAGATCGATCTTATTGATGATCAGCGCGTCGATGCCGCGATAGATGTTGGGATACTTGTACGGCTTGTCATCGCCCTCAGCCACGCTGGAGATAAGCACATTCGCGTGCGTGCCGAGCGAGAACGCCGCGGGACAGATCAGGTTGCCCACATTCTCCACGATGAGCAGATCGATCCGATCGAGCGGCAGTTGCGCGAGCGCGCCGCTCAACATCACCGCGTCGAGGTGACACTCACCGCCAGTATTGATCTGCACGGCGGGCATGCCTGCGGCAATGACCTTATCGGCGTCGATCGTGACGGCCGCGGTATCGCCTTCCACCACGCCGATCGTGATCTGCGGAGTGAGCGCCTTGATCGTGCGCAGGATGGTGCTGGTCTTGCCCGCACCCGGTGCGGCCATGATATTGAGGCCGAAGATGCCAGCTTGATCCAATCGGGCGCGGTTCTGTTCCGCCAACCGATCGTTCGCACTGAGGATTTTTTCAACTACAGTAACGGTCGTCATGCTGCCGCCTTTGCCAGATCGCCGGCTGCTTCAATCTCGATGCTTTCCACAAAAAACTCTTCACCCGTCATCACTTTGATGCGCACGCTGTGGCAGTTGGGGCAATCGGTCAGTTCGCCGTCGAGCGCGTACGATTGATCGCAGTCAAGGCATTTCAACGTCGCCGGTCTGCGTTCGAAGTGGAGTTTTGCGCCGCTACAGATCGTCCCTTCGCTGATCATGTCCCAATAGAACTGCACGGAATCATCGACGATGCTGGCCAGCTGGCCGATGACCAGATTCAGCTGAGTCACGCGCACAGCCCCGGCCTGCGCGGCGTGCTGCACGGCGATGTTCAACAGGCTTTCAGTAACGGCTAATTCATGCATGGATTATTTTAACTCAATTTGATCTAGTAAATTATCCGTGACCAACCGGCCGACGAGTAGTGGACAACGTCACGCGGAAAACAGGCCAAGTGTCACCCTGCCGAGAAATTGTAATGCTCCAGCATTCTTCGACTACGCGGCGGGCATCCTTCGACTACACTACGTTTCGCTCACGCCGTATCCTGTGCTTTGCACAGGCGGCGCGCTAGGCGGAATGCGCCCGCCACTCCGCTCACGCCATGTCCTCGGCCATGCCGAGGTGGCGCGCCAGGCGGGATGCTGGACATCGTGCCACGAGGCTAGCCACGGCGCGCGGCCAATGGCCGCCAATATCGATCCAGCCTTCACGATAGACTAACACGTCCCAGTCCGCAAAGGCGCGACGCAGCTCGTTGGGTGCGAGCAAATAATCGGGATTGTAATCCGGTCGGGTTTGCAGCATGTCGCGCGTAAGCGTTTCAAAGATCAGCACGCCGCCCGGGTTCAACATTGATCGCAACTGCGGCCACAGATCGCGCTGGCAGTAATAGAAATTGAGAATCACATCGAACGCGCAGGCGGGCCAGCGATAGCGCTCCAGATCAAGTACGGCCGCCTCAATCAGCGGCCAGCGTTCTTTCGCGCGGCGCGCACCCTCTTCCGACACATCCACCCCGATCACGCGCAGACCACGCTCGATCAGAAAGCCGGCATTGCCGCCCGCGCCCATCGCGAGATCGAGCGCTAGACCGTGCTGCGGCACATACGCCGCTTGCTCGATCAAAAACTCGCGTGGACTTTGAAACGCATTCGATCGATACCGTTCATTCCACTTGATCGCATCAGCACTTGACATGACAATTCCTCGCGGCCAACTGTACCACACTTAACGCGATGGTATAATTCGCGGCGTTCATCTTTCGGGAGCACGAATTCATGACTGACCTGCCCCATCACTGTCTTATCGTGCGTTCACAACTTCCTCACGATCCGCGCGCGGCCGGTCTGTTGGCCGATGCGCACGCGCTGGGACTGGCGCACGTCACGCACTTTGAAATACAGGAACTGTTCTTCATCGAGGGAGAACTGTCTCCCACCGATCAGCATCGGCTGGCAACCGAACTGCTCAGTGACCCCATCGCGCACGCCTTCGAATGGCGCAGTGTCGGCAGCGATGGGGTCATTCGTTTTCTGGGGGCCGATCATCACGCGCGCGTGATCGAAACAGCGCTGCGCCCCGGCGTCACCGATCCGGTGGCCGAGCAGATCATGCGCTGCGCGAAGATGCTGGGGATCGATCAAGTGGAGCGTGCGGCCACCGGCAAGCGCTACGTCGTGTACGGCCATCTCAGCGAAGCCGATTATCACACTCTGGCGAAACGGCTGCTGGCCAATGACGTGATCGAGCGCTACGCCCTCGGCACGATCGATCCGATCTTTCCCCACCCGGCCGAAGCCTCCGGCGATGTTGACCTCATTCCCGTGCGCGACCTTGACGCCGATGGATTGCTCGCCATGTCACGCGATCGCCGCGCCGCGCTCGATCTGACCGAGATGCAAGCGGTACAGGCCTACTACCGATCGATCGATCGTGACCCCACGGATGTCGAGGTCGAAATGATCGCACAGACGTGGAGTGAGCATTGTATACACAAGACGTTCAAGGCGAAGATAGAAATTCGGAATGCGGAAGTCGGAACTCTCGTTCCGGGTTCCAACTTCCGCATTCCGCATTCCGAAATCGATGGAATACTCAAAACGTTCATCCGCGCCGCAACCGACCAGATCAACGCCCCGTGGGTGCGATCGGCCTTTGTCGACAATGCCGGCATCATCGACTTTGACGACGACCACGAAGTATCGTTCAAGGTCGAGACGCACAATCATCCTTCGGCCATCGAGCCGTTCGGCGGCGCGAACACCGGCGTGGGCGGTGTGATCCGCGATGTGCTGGGCGTGTCGGCCAAACCCATCGCCGCCACCGATGTGCTGTGCTTCGGGCCGCAAGATTTCGATCCCGCCAAACTACCCGAAGGCGTGTTGCATCCGCGCCGCATTCAATCGGGCGTCGTGGCCGGCGTGCAAGACTACGGCAACAAGATCGGCATCCCCACCGTTAACGGCGCGATCCTCTACGATGAAGGCTATACCGCGAATCCGTTGGTCTTCTGCGGCTGCGTGGGTATCGCGCCTAGGAACAGCCATCCGCGCGAACCGCTGCCCGGCGATCGCATCATCGTCATCGGTGGCCGCACGGGCCGCGATGGACTGCGTGGTGCGACCTTCTCCTCGATGACGATGGACGCGCAGACGGGTGAAGTCTCCGGTGCTTCCGTGCAGATCGGTGATCCGATCACGGAGAAGGGCACCATCGAAGTCACCGTGCGGGCGCGCGACTTGAAACTGTATCACGCCATCACCGATTGCGGCGCGGGCGGGCTATCATCGGCCGTCGGTGAGATGACGAGTACCAGTGGCGGCGAAGTCGATCTCAAGCGCGTGACGTTGAAGTATCCGGGCCTAGCGCCGTGGGAAATCTGGCTGAGTGAAGCGCAGGAGCGCATGGTGTTGGCGGTGCCGCCGGAAAACGTGCCGCACCTGCAAGCCATCTGCAACACCTTCGACGTGGAACTCACCGACATCGGCCATTTCACCGATACCGGCCACCTCGTCGTCTGTTACGGCGATCACGTCGTGCTCGATCTCGCCAACGAATTTCTGCACAACGGCATTCCGCGAAGATCGCTGACCGCAGAAATCAAGCAGGATGCAGGGTGGGTTACGCAATACGCAATACGCAATACGCAGGATCACAACACCACCCTGCTGGCACTTCTCGCTAACCCCAATATCGCCTCTAAGTCCGCCGTCATCCGCATCTACGATCACGAAGTGCAGGGCGGCACCGTCGTGAAGCCGCTCACCGGCATCCATGATGACGGGCCTTCGGATGCGTGCGTCCTCAAACCGATCGGCACACGCGGCACGCGCGGCATCGTCTTGTCCAACGGCATCAACCCCGAATTGGGTAAGATTGATGCGCACGCCATGGCTATCAATGTCATCGACGAAGCGATCCGCAACGCGGTGGCCGTGGGCGCCGATCCCGATCGGATTGCGCTGCTCGACAATTTCTGCTGGGGCGATCCGCTGCGGCCCGAAACGCTCGGTTCGCTCATCGAAGCCGCGCGCGGCTGTTATGAGGCAGCCGTGTATTATCGTGCGCCATTCATCAGCGGCAAAGATTCACTCAACAACGAATATCTCGGCTCCGATGGCCTGCGCCACGCCATTCCGCCGACGCTGCTCATCTCCGCGATCGGTTTGATCGATGATGTGAACCAAGCCGTGACGATGGACGCCAAGGAAGCGGGAAATCTCGTGTATGTGTTGAATGCGGAATGGGGAATGCGGAATGCGGAATCTCACGCATCACGCATCAGTGCGAAGCCTCCCTGTGGGACGCATCACGCGCCAGAAATGTATCGTGCTTTACACCAGGCCATGACGGCCGGTCTGGTGCGCGCCTGTCACGATGTGAGTGAAGGCGGCTTGGCCGCAGCAGCAGCGGAGATGTGCATTGGCGGACGGTTGGGCATGTCGCTCACCCTCAAGACGGACGATCCGGCCACCACGCTCTTCGGCGAAGGCAATGGCCGCTTGGTGGTGGAAGTCCGATCGGGTGACAGCCGCGCCTTTGAAGCTCATTTCGATCCAGCGGTTATCCAGCGCAGCGGCGTGGTGACGGATGGGCCACGGTTGAATATCTCATCGCAGACGCAAGCCTTGGTGTCGGTGGCAGTGAGTGAATTGGTGCGGGCGTGGCTACGAACGGATAACGCGTAAGAGCGATCAAGCATGATCGACGTGCGCCAGATCACCCCGGATGATGCCGCCGCTTACTGGCAACTGCGGCAACAGATCGATCGCGAGACAGAGTTCTTGCGCTTCGAGTCGGACGAGTGGCTGATCACCACGCTGCGGGTGCGCGGTCGCATCGAGCTGATGCTGGCGACCGACAACCAAATGATTTTTGTGGCCGACGATGATGGCCGGCCGATCGGCTTTTTGTGGGCCGCGGGCGGGTTGTATCGGCACAATCACCACAAGGTGCATCTCATCGCCGGCGTGCTGGACGCTTACAAGCGGCAAGGACTGGGCACACGCTTATTGACGGCCTGCGAGGAATGGGCCTGCGCCCAACGCCTGCAACGGCTGGAGTTGTCGGTGATGACCCACAACTTCGCCGCCCTGGCGCTGTACCGCAAGCAGGGATTTAAAATCGAGGGCACGGCCCAGTACGCACTGTGCATCGATGGCAAGTACATCGACTTATACTACATGAGCAAAGTGTTGACATGCGAAAACCAAGAGTTTTGATTCTTCACGCCGATGGCACCAATCGCGATCACGACGCGGCGCAGGCTTTTGAATTGGCGGGCGCGGACGCAGACATCGTGCATCTCAATCAACTGCGCGCGGGTGAGAAACAGTGGAGCGCTTATCAACTGCTGGCCGTGCCTGGCGGCTTCTCTTACGCCGACGCGTTGGGCGCGGGCAAACTCCTCGCGCTCGATCTCAACACCTACTTCATGGCAGAAGTGCGCAACTTTGTCGAAAGCGGCAAGCCCGTGATTGGCATTTGCAATGGATTTCAAGCCCTGGTGAAATCCGGGTTGTTGCCCGATCAGAAATCAGAAATCCACAATCAGAAATATACATTGACGTTCAACGCCGCCGGTCATTTCGAGTGCCGCTGGGTCACGCTGAAACCGCAGTCGCAGACGTGCCTGTGGACGCGCGGACTGGCCGATCTGATCGAGTGTCCCATCGCGCATGGCGAAGGGCGTTTCATGTTGAGCAATCCCGACGATCTGGCAACACTGCTGGCACACGATCAAGTTGCGCTAACCTACGCGCAGCGCGATGGCACGGCGGCGAACGGCGCTTACCCAATCAATCCCAACGGCTCGATCGGCGACATCGCGGGTGTGTGTAATCCACGCGGCAACGTGCTGGGTCTGATGCCGCATCCTGAAGATCACATCTTCACGTATCAGCATCCACGCTGGACGCGCGGCGAAGGCGGACACAGTGGCCTGATGTTGTTTGAGAATGGCGTCAAGTATGCGCGGGAGATGTAGCGGATGGAGATCTTCAACGGACTCGTAAGCGGATAAACGGATAAAACGGACTGCACCACTAGCGTATTGTACGAAGTCTACAATGGAGGAGAGAAACGTGTTACTGAGTCGAATTCAATCGCGCAGTTCCAATCCCGCACTGGTACGCGCCGCGGCGATTGTGCTCTTCGCCGCGCTGACAGCCATCAGCGCGCGGATCACGATCCCGCTGCCGTTCACGCCGGTGCCGATCACGCTGCAAGTGATGGTGGTCCTGTTGGCCGGATTGACGCTCGGCGCAAAGGACGGCGCATTGAGTCAAATCGTCTACGTTGCCAGCATCGCCAGCGACCTGCCGTTTGATGCCAAAGGCATCGGCACAGCCGTGTTGTTCAGCGCCACCGCCGGTTATCTCGTCGCCTTCATTCCCGCCGCCTTCATCACGGGTTGGTTGGCCGCCAAGGGCGCGCAGGGCAATCGGGGGTGGAGTTTCATCGCCAGTCTCGCGGGTGTCGCCGTGATCTATCTTATCGGCACGGTGTGGTTGACGATCGCTTTTCTGGGCGGCGATTTTTTCCGGGGTTGGGCGCTGGGCATCGCGCCGTTCATCGTGGTCGATCTGGGCAAAGCGTTGATCGCCGCGGCATGCGCCGAAGGGGTAAACGCCTGGATCGATCGCGCGCGCAAAGGATAACGCATGCTCACTTCCGATTTCATTCGTGAACGAGTGCCGCTGGCGTTGGGCGACACGAATTTGCCGCTGCCCGGCAAACAGTCCGGCAAGGTGCGTGACTGGTACGATTTGGATCACGATCGCCGCTTACTGGTGACCACCGATCGGTTGTCAGCGTTCGATCGGATTCTAGCGCGGGTGCCTTTCAAGGGTCAGGTGTTGAATCAACTGGCGGCGTGGTGGTTCGATCAAACCGCCGACGTGATCGCCAATCACAAGATCGCCGTGCCTGATCCCAACGCGCTGGTGGCGCAGGTGGTGGAGCCGTTCACAGTCGAAGTGATCGTGCGCGGTTACATCACGGGCGTGACGAGCACGGCGCTGTGGTATCGCTACTCGCTTGGTGAGCGCGACATCTACGGTTATCATTTTCCCGAAGGTCTGCGCAAGAACGATCGACTGCCCGAGCCGATCATCACGCCGACGACCAAGGGCGGCCCCACCGGTCACGATGAGCGACTGACCTGCGCGGAAGTCGTCGAGCGCGGCTTTCTCGATCGGGCCACGTGGGACGAAGTGCAGGCCGCGGCGCTGGCAATCTTCAAACGCGGGCAGCACATCGCGGAGCAGAACGAGCTGATCTTAGTCGATACGAAATACGAATTCGGCCGCGCGCCCGATGGACGCGTGCTGCTCATCGACGAAGTCCACACGCCGGATTCGTCACGCTTCTGGAAAGCGGATTCGTATGCTGAGCGCTTTGCGCAGGGCGCGGAGCCGGAGAACTTCGACAAAGAATTTGTGCGGTTGGCCTACGCCGAGCAAGGCTATCGCGGCGATGGGCCGATCCCGGCGGTGCCGGATGAGCTGTGGATCGCGGCGAGCGAGCGCTACATCCGCATCTACGAGATGTTGACGGGGCAGCCATTCGAACCCGGCGCATATCCGATCGAGCCGCGGCTGGTGGAGAATTTAACCAAGGCCAAATACATCCAATGAAGAAACCGGGTTTCTACTTTTCAAATGGAATCAAACATTTAACGTGGAGAAACCCGGTTTCTACGGCAGATCAGAGGGAACAACCATGACCCAACCACTGGCAATCATCCTGATGGGATCAAAAGCCGATGAAGCGCACTGTGCGAAGATCGCTGAGGCCGCGCGGGGATTTGGGTTAGACGTGATCATGCGCATCGGATCGGCGCACAAGACGCCGGAGCACGCGTTGAATATTCTACGCACCTACGAAGCCGATCCGCGCCCCAAAGTGTACATCACCGTCGCAGGGCGCAGCAACGCGCTATCGGGTTTCACCGACGGATCCGTGAGCGCGCCCGTCATCGCGTGTCCGCCAGCGAGTGAAGCCTTTGGCGGCGCAGACGTGTATTCATCGCTGCGGATGCCGTCGGGGATTGCGCCCGCCGTGGTGCTGGAACCCGCTAATGCTGCCCTCCTCGCCGCCAAGATTTTGGGGCAATGCGATCCGGTTGTGAAAGCGAAAGTGATCGAGTTTCAGCAGAAGCAGGCGAAAAAGATTCTGGATGATGATGCAGCGCTACGGCAGGAGTAATGAGTAACGAGTAATGAGTAAATTACGCATTACTCGTTACTTGTTACTTTCTGACAGTGATTGACGCAACAGGAAAAGTCATGCACGATAACGACACTCCTCACGAAGAATGCGGCATCCTCGGGATTTTCGCGCCGAATGAAGCGGTCGCGCGCATGGCGTTCTTCGGCTTGTACGCCCTACAGCATCGCGGGCAAGAAGCGGCAGGCATCGCCGTGGCCGATGGGACTTCGATCCGCATTCACAAAGATGCGGGGCTGGTCGCGCAGGTCTTCAATGAAGGCAACCTCGCGCCGTTGACGGGCCACTATGCGATCGGGCACACGCGCTACTCCACCACCGGCTCATCGAGCAAGCGCAACGCCCAGCCCTTCTTGATCGAAACCCAGTTCGGGCCGATCGCTGCTGCGCACAATGGCAATCTCGTCAACGCGGCAGAATTGCGACAGGAAGTGCTCAAGCGCGGCGTCGGCCTGTATTCGTCCTCGGACAGCGAAGTGATCACGATGATGCTGGCCGGGGCCGCAGGGGACACGTGGGACGATCGGATTCGCAACTGCATGCCCAAGTGGCGCGGCGCGTATTCGCTGGTCATCCTCACGCGCGATCAAGTGTATGCCGTGCGCGATCCGTGGGGCTTTCGGCCCTTGAGCGTCGGACGCCTGCCGAGCGGTGGACACGCGGCGGCCTCGGAATCGGGAGCTTTGCGCACGCTGGGTTGCAATTCGATCCGCGAAGTGAAACCCGGCGAGATCATCACCTTGAGCAACACGGCGCTGCGCGTGCGACAGGCCATTCCACCCGCGCCGCAGTTAGCCCGCTGCACGTTTGAACACATCTACTTCTCGCGCCCCGATAGTTTCTGGGACGGCCTGTTGGTGCATGAAGTGCGACAGCGTTTGGGCGAAGAGTTGGCGCGCGAAGCGCCGGTCGACGCCGAGGTCGTCATTCCCGTGCCCGACAGTGCGATCCCGGCGGCGATTGGGTACGCGCGCACTTCGGGCATTCCGTACAACGACGGCTTCATCAAGAACCGCTACATCGGGCGGACGTTCATCCAACCGACCGATTCACTGCGGCAACAAGGCGTCGCGTTAAAATTCCTGACCATTGAAGAAAATCTGCGCAACAAGCGCATCATTGTGCTCGACGATTCGATCGTGCGCGGCACGACCGCGGGGCCGCTGGTGCGGTTGCTGCGCGCTGCCGGGGCGCGTGAAATCCACCTGCGCATCACCTGCCCGCCGATTGTCCATCCCTGCTTCATGGGTGTGGATATGGGCACCTACGAAGAGCTCATCGCGCACCGGTTGACGCTGGAAGAAATCCGCGACCACATCGACGCGGACACGCTGCACTTCCTCTCGCTCGATGGGATGATGCGCGCCATCGGGCGGCAGAGTGGTTATTGCAACGCGTGCTTTACGGGCGTGTATCCCATTGATGTAGATGTGCAAGGCACGAAGACCGGGTTTGAAAAAGCAATTGTGTAAATGATCAATGCGCAATGATCAATTTTCAATGGACAAGGTAGGGCTATGAAGGTTTTGATCGTCGGTTCAGGCGGACGCGAACACGCTCTCGCGTGGAAGATCGCGCAATCGCCACGGTTAGCGCAGTTGTTTGTCACGCCCGGCAATGCGGGCACAGCCGCCCACAATGTGCCGATCAAGGCCGAAGACATTCTGGCGCTGGTGACGTTTGCCAATGAGCAGCAGATCAATCTGGTGATCATCGGCCCGGAAGCGCCCCTCGCGATCGGGTTGGCCGATGCGTTGCGCGCCGCAGGCCGCTTGGTCTTTGGCCCCTCACAGGCCGCCGCGCAAATCGAAGCGTCGAAGGCCTTTAGCAAAGCGTTCATGCAGCGGCACCACCTTCCGACCGCGCGCTTTGCCACGTTCACCGAACATCGCGCCGCCTTGAAGCACCTGCTCAGCGTCGATTATCCGATCGTGATCAAGGCGTCCGGTCTGGCAGCGGGCAAAGGCGTCATCCTGCCCGACTGCGCCGATGATGCCGAAGCGGCTTTACGATCAATCATGTTGAGCAAAGAATTCGGCACAGCGGGCGATGAAGTGATCATCGAGGAACGCTTGAGCGGCGAAGAAGTCTCGCTGCTCGCCTTCACCGACGGCGTCACCATCAAGCCGATGCCGCCCGCGCAAGATCACAAGCGCCTGCTCGCTGACGATCGCGGTCCCAACACCGGCGGGATGGGCGCGTATGCCCCGGCGCCGATTCTGCCCCCAGCGCTGGTAGAGGAATACACCCGATCGATCCTGCAACCCACGATCGACGGACTGCGCGAAGAAGGCAAGCCGTTCGTCGGTGTGTTGTACGCCGGGCTAATGCTCACCGCCGACGGGCCGCGCGTGCTGGAATACAACTGCCGCTTCGGCGATCCGGAAACGCAAGCGCTTCTGCCGTTGCTGGATACTGATCTACTCGACATCACTGAAACGTGCGCCACCGGCACCTTGAACCAGATCGATATTCAATGGAAGAAGGGTGCAGCCGCCTGCGTCGTGATCGCTTCCGAAGGTTACCCGGGGAAATACCCCAGTGGCCGTGAGATACACGGATTGGATGCACCTCTCGAAGACGCCGTCGTCTTTCACGCTGGAACGAAATTGCACGAAGGCCGAGCAGTGACCGCCGGTGGACGCGTCCTCGGCGTGACAGGCTTTGGCGAAAATTTCCGTGACGCGATCGAGCGCGCGTATCAAGCAGTGGGGAAGATCGAGTTTGAGGGGATGCAGTACCGGAAGGACATCGGATATAAGGCTCTCAACGGACTCTAAATCGGACAAACGAACGGAAGCGGACGCTATCAACGGATTGCTGTGCAAAACGGACAAACGGATTGAAACGGATGGTAGACCATGCCTGACGTGAAACGACCGGGGTTTGTCGAGACAGAATGGGACGCTCTGACTTATCAGATCAACGGCATCGCCATGCGCGCTCACCGCGAACTACGTCCCGGTCATCGTGAAGACAAGTATCAACGCCGTTTCGCAGAATTACTGGGGCAAGCTGGCCTGGCCGTAGAAATGGAAAAACGTGTCGAAGTCTACATCGATACGTCCTTAATCGGCTACATGTATCTTGATCTATGGGTAGAAAACTTTCTCGTGGTCGAGTGCAAGGCTTTGAATCACTTGCTGACCAACAAAGAGGTGGGGCAAGTCATTACCTATCTCGCGGCCACCGGTAGCCCGATCGGAATGTTGTATAACTTTGGGCAAGCAACACTGCAATTCAAACGCATCTTTCCCCCCAAGAACATTCAGGAATGGCAACAGTATCTATATCGTTGCATCTGGACACCGCCCGGCAGCGCTCCCTTACCGCCTATTGAGACGGTGCGGCCAGATTCGATCCATTTCTCTGTGACGAGCGAAGCGCCTCGCTTCGTGCTGCCTGCTTCAGATGCCGGAATTACTGCGCCTGTAAAACGCACCGAGTCAAAATCCGCTTCTATCCGCTTGTCCGATTCCAAGTCCGTTGAAGGTCCGTCTGCGTCCGTTCCCGTCCGTTTGTCCGATTCAAAGTCCGTTGAAAGCCCCCCCTCCGCTTACGCCTCCAGCGGCGTCGACATCGACGCAGGCAACCGCGCCGTCGCCTTGATGCGCGCTGCCGTCACATCCACGTACGGGCCGGAAGTGCTGGCGGGCATCGGTTCGTTCGGCGGATTGTTCGCTGCGTCGGCGCTAAAAGCGTTGAACGATCCGGTGCTCGTCGCCTCGACCGATGGTGTGGGCACGAAGGTCAAACTCGCGGCACAGGCCGGCCGCTACGAAGCGATCGGTCACGACATCGTCAATCACTGCCTCGACGACATTCTGGTGCAGGGCGCGCGACCGCTCTTCTTTCTCGATTACATCGCCAGTTCCAAACTCGATCCGGAGATGGTCGCAGCGGTGGTCACCGGAATGGCGGCGGCGTGTCGTGAATCGGGCTGCGCGCTCCTCGGCGGCGAAACGGCCGAGATGCCCGGCGTCTATCAACCGGGCGAGTTCGATGTCGCGGGAACCATCGTCGGCCTAGTCGATCGAGCGCAGATCTTGCCGCGCACCGATCGCTTGCAGGCAGGCGATATTCTGATCGGCCTGCGATCATCCGGCCCGCACACCAACGGCTATTCGTTGATCCGAAAGATTTTTCAAACGGCGCCGCTGGACACCTATTTTGAAGAGCTCAATGCCACTCTCGGCGATGCGCTACTTGTGCCCCATCGCTCCTACCTGCCATTGCTTCAATCAGCACTCAGCAATCCCACAGGGACGCTACGCAGTCAACCATCAGCAATCAAAGCCTTGGCTCACCTCACCGGCGGCGGCTTCATCGAAAACATTCCGCGCATCCTGCCCGATCAGCTCGACGCGCAGATCGATCTCGGCAGTTGGCCGGTGCTGCCCATCTTTCAATTGATTCAACACTGGGGCGATATTGATGCGGACGAGATGTACCGCGTCTTCAACATGGGCATTGGTATGATCGCCATCGTCGCACCGGAAGATGCCTCGGCCGTACAAGCTGCTATTCCTGAAGAGACCTATATCGTTGGTCGGCTCATTCCCGGTGAAAAGAAAGTCGTCTTGTCATGAAAGAGCAATCAAGAATCGTTGTTTTGATTTCCGGCAACGGCTCCAACCTGCAAGCCATCCTCGAGGCGTGCGCATCCGGCGAACTCAACGCGCAAGTGGTGGCGGTGATCTCAAATAAGCGGGACGCCTTCGGCCTCGAGCGAGCGCGATGTGTCAACGTTCCCGCCATCGTGAAACCGAAGCCCAAAGACCAAGATCGCCGTGAATACGATGCCGAATTGGCGGAACTCGTAGCAGCCTATCAACCCGATTGGGTCGTGCTGGCCGGTTGGATGCGCGTGCTCTCGGCGGCGTTTCTCGATCGGTTTCCGCAGCACGTCGTGAATTTGCATCCCGCCCTGCCCGGCACTTTTCCCGGCACCCATGCGATCGCGCGGGCGTATGAAGCTTATCGGGCTGGAGAGATTACGCACACCGGCGTGATGGTGCATCTCGTGCCCGATGAAGGCATCGACGCTGGGCCGGTGCTCGCGCAGGAGATTGTATCGATCAGCGCTGACGATACACTGGAATCACTGGAAGCGCGCGTGCACGCGATCGAGCATCATTTGCTGGTGACGACGTTGAAAACCTTGCTGCAGAAGGGCTAACGATGAACACCTTTGAACAGGCTGGACACACTCTGACGTGGGAAGAACACAGCCGGGGACAGCACACCTTTGTCCTCCTCCACGGTTACTCGGCCTCACGCCGATCGTGGTCGTGGCTGCTGCCGCATCTCAGCAACCTGGGCCGCTGCGTCACGCTCGATCTGCCCGGCCATTATCCGGCACAGACCCCGCCCGCTTACACGACGTTGACGCAAGACCTGCTCCTCGATCTGGAAACGAACGCCGTGCGCCAGATTTGTCCCACCGGATCGATGACCCTGATCGGTCATTCCACGGGCGGATTAGTGGCGCTGGGCGTCGCCAGTCGTTTACCCGATCAAGTCAAGCACGTCATCAGCATCGACGGCGTGGTGTGGGGTCCGTTGACGGGCTTGCTGGGCTTGGCGCACTTTTTGCTGCGCCATCGGTTGTATCCGGTTTTCTGGGCGCTGTGGCGTTACACGCAAATTGCGCCGTGGGCGATGGTGCATGGCGTTTCATTCTACGTGCGCAGGCAAGCCGCGCACTGGCGCAATCCATTAGCGTGGGACATGTGCCGCGAATCGCATCCCTGGTATCGGCAGCAACACCTGATGAGCCTGGCGGCCCTGCTTAGAATGTTGGAAGTGTGCGACATCCGACCGTTGATCAAAGATCTCCCCGTGCCCGTGTTAGCGCTCGCGGGCGACCGTGATCCGATCGTGCCGCGCCAGCAGGCGCAATGGGTGGCACACAACTTGCCACACGCGAATCTGCACCTGTTTGGCAACACCGGGCATTGTCCACAAATCGAAGAAGCGGACGCCTGTGTTCAGATCATGTTGAACTGGCTGCAGGAGCATCCGGTCTGAAATCACGCCTTACGTTTTACGCTTCACGCTTTACGTTTTACGCTTCACGTTTCACGTTTTACGCTTCACGTCTTACGCCTGATCCGTTACTCGTTTGCGATTCGTCACCCTTCAATCTTGCATCACCCAAAGGAGCCACACATGCCACGCGCTATCTTATCTGTCCATGACAAAACCGGTCTCGTCGATTTTGCCCGCGGCCTACACGAGTTGGGCTGGACGCTCATCGCGTCGGGCGGCACGGCCAAAACCCTGCGCGACAATGCCCTCCCCGCCACCGAGGTGGCCGAGTACACCAGCTCGCCCGAGATTCTGGGGGGACGCGTGAAGACGCTGCATCCCGCCATTCACGGCGGCCTGCTGGCCCGCTCGACCGAAGCCGATCACGCCGAACTGCTCAAACTCGGCTGGGACTACATCGATCTGGTCGCCGTGAATCTCTATCCCTTCGAAGCGACCATCGCCAAACCCGCTGTCACCTTTGACGAAGTGATCGAGAACATCGACATCGGCGGTGTCACGTTGATGCGCGCCGCGGCCAAGAATCATCAGCGCGTCACCCTCGTCTGCGATCCCGCTGATTACTCGGCGGTGTTGAATCAACTTCAAGCCGGTGGCGTCAGCGAAGCGACGCGCAAGCAGCTGGCCATCAAAGGCTTCGCCTCGACCGCGCATTACGACACCACGATTTTCAGTTACCTCAACGACGGCAAGGCGCTGCACCTCACCGCGTATCCCGTGCAGACGCTGCGTTACGGCGAGAATCCGCACCAATCGGCCACGCTGTATGCTTACGATCCCAATGGCGGGCCGCTCGGCGGCAAAGTCTTGCAAGGCAAAGAACTGTCTTACAACAACTTGCTCGATCTCGATGCCGCCTGGAAGGGTGCGGTGAGTTTCGATCGATCGTCGATTGTGATCGTGAAGCACTTATCCCCCTGCGGCATGGCGACGGCCGATCGGCTGGTGGACGCCTTTAAGGCCGCCCTCGCATCCGATCCGATCTCGGCCTTCGGTGGCGTCATCGCCAGCAATCAACCTTTCGACGGCGACACCGCCGCCGCGTTGGGCGATCTCTTCGTGGAGTGCATCGCCGCGCCGGGTTTCACCGAAGATGCGAAAACGATTCTTGCCAAGCGCAAGAACTGCCGCCTCGTGGAGATGCCCGATCTCAAGATCGATCCCGCCTACGAACTGCGCTCGATCAATCGCGGCCTGTTACGGCAAGGCATCGATCGCGGCGATCCGGCCAACGCCGAATGGAAAGTGGTCTCGAAGCGACAACCCACCGAAGCCGAGTGGGCGGCTTTGAAATTCGCATGGAAGGCTTGCCAGCACGTCAAATCGAATTCGATCGTTTTCGCGCAGGGCGAAGCCACGGTCGGCATCGGGGGCGGGCAGCCCAATCGGGTGGATTGTGTCCGTATCGCCGCCGAGCGCGCGGGCGAAAAATCGCAAGGCGCGGTCATGGCCTCCGACGCGTTCTTCCCGTTTCCTGATTCGGTCGAAGTGGCGGCCAAAGCGGGCATTACAGCCATTGCCCACCCCGGCGGATCGATGCGCGATGCAGACTCGATCGCCATTGCCGACGCGAATAACATTGCGATGGTAACAACGGGCGTGCGACACTTCAGACACTGATGAGAGTAAACAAGTAGGCAAGTCAACAAGGATCAGTCCTTGTCTACTTGTTGACTTGCCTACCGCCGGAGGAACTATGAACGAAGAACTCTTCGACAAATTCGAAGCCCTCACTTTCGATGATCTACTCATCGTCCCCGGCTACACCGATGTGCTGCCGGATCAAGCTCAGGTCAAAGCGCGGCTGGCGCGTGATCTCTGGCTCAACGTCCCTCTCATCTCGGCGGCGATGGACACGGTCACTGAATCCCGTCTGGCGATTGCGCTGGCGCGTGAAGGCGGCCTCGGCATCATTCATCGCAACATGCCACCCGCGCAGCAAGCTGCCGAGGTCGAAAAGGTGAAGCGTTCGGAGTCAGGCATGATCGTTGATCCGCTGACGCTGCCGCCCACTGCCACCTTGCAAGAGGCGGAAGATTTGATGGCGAAGTTTCACATCAGCGGTGTGCCCATCGCCGATGTCGAACACAAACTCGTCGGCATTCTCACCAATCGCGACACGCGCTTTGTCGAACCCGCCGATCTCAAGCGGCCTGTCAGCGAGTTCATGACCCACCGGCGATTGATCACAGCCCCGGTTGGCACCACGTTCGAACAGGCCATGCGTATCCTGCACGAACATCGCATCGAAAAATTGCCGCTCGTCGATGCCGACGGCCACCTCAAAGGATTGATCACCGTTAAGGACATTCAGAAGAAGCGTGATTATCCCCATGCCGCCACGGACTCCGGCGGACGATTGCTCGTCGGCGCAGCAGTCGGCGTCGGCCAAGATTTGGAAGAGCGTGTATCTTTGTTAGTACAAGAAGGCGTCGATGTGATCACGATCGACACGGCCCACGGTCATTCGCACGGCGTGGTGACGGCCATTCAGCGCATTCGATCAGGGTGGCCTGATCTCCCGATCGTGGCGGGCAATGTCGTCACCGCCGCAGGCGCTGCGGCCTTGATCGATGCGGGAGCCGACGCGATCAAGATCGGCGTCGGCGCTGGATCGATCTGCACCACGCGTGTGATCTCGGGCGCGGGCATGCCGCAGATGACGGCGATCTTTGAATGCACGCGCGTCACGCGGCCGCGTGACATTCCCGCCATCGCCGACGGTGGCATCAAATACAGCGGCGATATTGTGAAGGCCATCGTGGCGGGCGCCGACACTGTGATGCTGGGCAGTCTGTTGGCGGGGCTTGATGAATCACCCGGCGAAGTGGTGTTGTTCGAAGGCCGCCGCTTCAAAGACTATCGCGGCATGGGCAGCCTCGGCGCGATGCAGGGCTATGGCAAAGATCGCTATGCGAGCGGGCAAGGTAGTGGTAAACTCGTGCCGGAAGGCATCGAAGGGCGCGTGCCGTATCGCGGACTCTTGCACGACTACGTGTATCAATTGGTTGGCGGATTACGATCGGGCATGGGTTATGCCGGAGCGGCTAATCTGGAAGACTTGCGCACCCGTACCCGGTTGATGCGCATCACCAACGCCGGCTTCATCGAAAGCCACCCGCACGACGTGGTGATCACCAAGGAAGCGCCTAATTATCAAGTGATGCGATCGGAACCCTAGCGGAACGCTGTTAGACATCCTAACGAGGCGGGCCCTGACCCGCCTCTTTTTTTGAAAGGCATCTCACTATGCTGCGTCGATTCCTCAGTGTATTCGTCTTCGTCGTTATCCTGGCCGCGTTCCCCCTTTTCGCCGTGCAGGCCACTGCCCCAGCGGCAGCCACCCGATCGGACGCACCCGCCGATCGGGTTTTAGTGGTGCGCATCTATTACGCCGATCGCGCCGAACTCGCCGCGTTGAGCGCTCGTCTGGATGTGTGGGCCGTGCATCCCAAAGAAGGTTATCTCGAAGCCGGTGTGACGCCCGCTCAATATTTTTCTCTATTGGCGAGTGGCTATCGGGTCGAGATTGATACCGCTCAAACCACCGAGATCAATCGGCCGAATGTGTTGCTGCCCGGCCAGATCAACGCCATTCCGGGCTATCCTTGTTATCGCACCGTGGAAGAAACGTTCGCAGCCGCGCAAGCCATTGCGACCACTTATCCCACGCTGGCGCAATGGATCGATGTGGGTGACAGCTGGGAAAAGACCGCCGCGGGCGGTCTGGACGGTTACGACCTGCTCGTCTTAAAGTTGACGAATCAAAACACGCCCGGCCCCAAATCCAAACTCTTCGTCATGTCGTCGATGCATGCCCGCGAATATGCGCCGGCCGAATTGAACCTGCGGTATGCCGAATATCTCATCAGCCACTACGGCGTCGATCCCGATGTAACCTGGCTGCTGGACACCAACGAAATCCATCTGCTGCTGCAAGCTAATCCCGACGGCCGCAAACATGCCGAGGCTGGCCTCTCGTGGCGCAAGAACACCAACAACGCTTACTGCGCCAACACCAACTCGCGGGGCGCCGACCTCAATCGCAACTATCCCTTCCAGTGGGGCGGCGGCGGTTCCAGCGGCGACGAATGCAACGAGACCTATCGCGGCCCCTCGGCCGCTTCTGAACCAGAAACGCAGGCGGTAATCGATTACGTGCAAAGTCAATACCCCGATCTGCGCCCTGACGATCTGACCACGCCGGCGCCGATCACCACCAGCGGTGTTTTCCTGGATTTGCACAGCTTTAGTGAACTCGTCTTGTGGCCCTGGGGCTTCACAAATAGCGCCGCGCCGAACGGCACGGCGCTGCAAACGCTGGGTCGCAAGTTTGCGTACTTCAACAACTACGAACCGCAGCAAGCCATCGGCCTGTATCCCACCGATGGGACCACCGACGATTTCGCTTACGGCATGCTCGGCTTGCCCGCTTACACGTTTGAGATGGGCACGTCTTTCTTCCAGGCCTGCACGGCGTTCGATAACACGATCGTGCCGGACAACCTGCCTGCGCTGGTGTACGCCGCCAAAGCCACGCGCCGACCATACCAAACACCGGCCGGGCCTGATGCGCTCAGCGTGAGCGCCACACCCACCACGACCGTCGCAGGTACCCTCGTCACACTTTCTGCCAACGCCAACGATACGCGTTTCAACAACAGCAACGGCAGCGAACCCACACAGAACATCGCCTCCGCCCGTTACACCATCGATGCGCCATCATGGGTGACGGGCGTGATCTCATATCCGCTCTCGGCAGCCGATGGAACTTTCAATTCCTCGATCGAATCGATCACGGCCCAGCTCAACACAACGGGTATCGCACCAGGCCGGCATCACGTGTTTGTCGAAACGCAAGACGCCGACGGCAACTGGGGCGTGCCAACCGCCGCTTTCATCTGGATCAGCGCTGCGCCCGATAGTACCCTCGCCGGATTCGTACAGACACAGGGCAGCGGCGTGCCGATCGAGGACGCCGTGATCCGCGCTACCCTCGGCCCGACCTTGACGTTTGAAACGCTCAGCCAGGCCGATGGATCATATCAACTCGGCGTAGTCACCGGGACATACAGTTTGAATGCGGCGAAGTACGGCTATCTGCCCACGACCATCAACCCTGTCACGGCCAGTCTGGGCCTGACGACGACGCAAAATATGACACTGACCCCGGCTGCGCTCCATGTTGTCTCGGGCACCGTGCGCGATCAACTGACCAATCGTCCCCTGGCGGCCAACGTCAACATCGGCGGCTATCCTGGCGGATCGATCAGCACCAATCCGACCACTGGGTTTTACAGCGTGACGTTGGCCGCAGGCATCACCTACACCTTCCAGGTCAGCGCCAGTGGACCCGGCTATCTACCGGCCAGCCGATCGGTGGGGCCGCTCACGACTGATCGAACGGAGAGCTTTGCGTTGAGCGCCGATCTCAATAGCTGCACAGCCGCTGGTTATTCCTGGGCAGGAGTCAAACAGGCCTTTGAAGCGTCCACTGTGCCAGTTAGCTGGACGGTCGTCAATAACGTTGGAAGTGTGGGCTGGCGCTTTGATAATCCCAAGCCGCGTACTAACTATGCGGGCGGCAGTGGCAACTTCGCCATCGCCGACAGTGACCATGCCGGCCCCGGCGTCAGCATGAACACGGAACTGCGCACTCCCGTGCTGGACTTCTCCGCCTTGAGCGCCGTCACGCTTACCTTCAAGACCGACTTTCACCGCTACAGCGCCGAAATGGCCGATGTCGATGTCAGCCGCAACGGTGCGAGCGGCCCTTGGACGACTGTCTGGCGCAAGTCGGGCGCCGACTATCGCGGCCCGCGTACCGAAGCGCTCAATCTCACCGCGCTGGCCGCCGGCCAATCCAACGTGATGATCCGGTTCCATTACTATGATGCCGTTTACGAGTGGTGGTGGGAAGTGGACGATGTGCAACTGGGCCAATGCCTTGCTCTGCCATACACGATCAATTTACCCATCATCACCTCCGCCCTCGCTGCACAATCTGGCACTCCTGGCGCGCTGGTCACCTACACTTTGCAAGTGTCTAACACCGACGTGAGCGCTCACGCTTTCAATGTGACGATCGATAACAACAACTGGCCCACGACTGTCGCTACCCCGATCGGCCCGCTGGCCGCCCATGGCGCCCAGCCTTTCACCGTCACCGTCGTTATTCCAGTCAATGCACCCCTTCACGCCACGGATGTAGCTCACCTCATGGTGAGCGCGCAGGATGATGCTGCGCTATCCGCGACGACGACGCTGACAACCACCGCCAACGCGCGGCCCAGCGTCCTGCTCGATCCGGCGACATCGACTCAATCCGGCGATCCGGGCACAAGCGTGACCTACACGCTGAACGTATCCAATACCGATGAGGTCGTGCACACCTTCGACGTTACGATCGAGAACAACAGCTGGCCCACGACTGTCGCTACTCCGATTGGTCCGCTGGCCGCCCATGGGACCCAGCCTTTCACCGTCACCGTCGTTATTCCAGTCAATGCACCTCTTCACGCCACGGATGTAGCTCACCTCATGGTGAGCGCGCAGGATGATGCTGCGCTATCCGCGACGACGACGCTGACGACCACCGCCAACGCGCGGCCCAGCGTCATACTCGATCCGGCGACATCGACTCAATTCGGTGATCCGGGCGCAAGCGTGACCTACACGCTGTATGTCTCCCACACCGATGTGACTTCACATACATTTGACATCACGCTCGCCCACAACAGCTGGCCGACCACCATCACCACTCCGATCGGCCCGCTGCCGGGCAATGTCGCCAGGCCCGTCACCGTCACCCTCGCCATTCCAACCGACACACGCGCCTATAGTACGGACATAGTGTACATCGTGGCCGGCGCGCAAGATGGCCTGGTCATATCAGACACGGCGATCCTGACGACTACGGCTAACTTCATCCCAGGGATCGATCTCGCACCAACGCAACTGGCTCGAACTGCTCAAGCGGGTGAATGGGTGACCTACACGCTGAATCTGACCAACACGGGCAATTTCACGGATACATTCGCTGTGGACTATAGCGGCAATCACTGGGACATGCAGGGACCGTTGAGTGTCACACTGGCAACCTGGACGAGCACATCACTGTTCGTTACTGTGCACGTTCCGCCCACGGCGACGAATGAACTGAGCGATACCGTGCACATCACTGCCACTGGCGCTGGAGTCTTTGCGTTCAGCGATCTCATCACGACCGCCAGCCGACTTTACACCGTGTACCTGCCGCTGATCCTGAAGTAAGTTCTGCGAAGTGATGATCGAAACGCATTAAGATCAAACCTGTCTGTCAATCGACTTTGGATATAACGCCGAGCAGCGTGGGACAAAGAGGAGCTTCACATGAAACGAGCCGTCTTGCTATCCATTCTAATCGCCGTGATCGGCCTGGGCGCACTGACGCTAAGCCTTCCCGCGGCAGCACGCCTGAACAACACACCGGCGGTCTTTGTCTACGATCCGCTGGTGGCAGCGATGATGACGCAAGTCCAATCAAATACCGTGTACGCCTACACCGCGCAACTCTCCGGTGAAGCGGCCGCCGTGATTGGCGGAGTGCCGTATACCATCACGACCCGCCACACGAATTCGGGCGTGCCCCTTCAACAAGCGACCCAATTCGTGTATGAGTATCTGCAACAGCAGGGGCTGGCCGTCAGCTATCACAACTGGTCAGGCTGTGGTTATTCCAATCGCAACGTCATCGGGGTGTTGACGGGTACACTTCAACCGAGTGAAATCGTGTTGATAACGGCACACCTCGACGACATGCCGTCGAGCGGCCGCGCGCCGGGAGCCGACGACAACGCCAGCGGCTCGGTCGGCGTGCTGCTGGCCGCCGATATTATGAGTCAATATCACTTTGCCCGGACAGTGCGCTTTGTGCTGTTTACGGGCGAAGAACAGGGCCTGTGCGGCAGTGCCGCGTATGCGGATATCGTCGCAGCGGCCGGTGATAATATCATTGCCGTCTACAACATGGACATGATCGCCTGGGACAACGTGGACGGACCTACGCTGCGATTGCACACCCGCACCACGAGTAATCCCGGCTATGCGGGCGATCTCGCCATCGCCGGCGTGTTCACTAACGTGGTCAGCGCCTATGGCTTGAGCGGAAACCTTATCCCCATCATCGATCCCGACGGTATCACGGCCAGCGATCATGCGCCGTTCTGGAACAAAGGCTATCCTGCCATCCTGGCCATTGAGGACGATGCGGATGATTTCAACGCTTACTATCACACCATCAACGACAATCTCTCGCACATCAACCTGACGTACTTCACCAACTACGTCAAAGCCTCCGTCGGCACAGCCGCGCACCTGGCCCAACCCCTCAGCGACTATGCCACGTTGCAAGGCACGATCGTCGATGCGACAAACTCCAACCCGATCGGCCAGGCGCAGGTCTTTGCCACGGCCGGTGTCACACGCACAAGTGCAGCCACGGCCAACAACACAGGCCAGTACACGCTGACTTTGTTGGAAGGCAACTACCAGGTGACCGCGTCGGCTTACGGCTATTTACCGCAAACAGTGAATGACCTGTCACTCCAAATCAATGTGACCACCACGCAAAATTTCTCGCTGACACGCGCGGCCCTTTATACCGTAACCGGGCAAGTGCAAGATGCACTAACCCACGGACCACTCAGCGCGACGATCGCAATCGCCGGTTATCCTGACAGCCCGATCGCCACGGATGCAAGCGGAGCGTATCAAATTGCGCTGGCCGAAGGGGTGGCTTACACTTTCCACGTGCAGGCCAGTGTCCCCGGCTATCTCGCGCTCGATCGGGCCGTGGGGCCGTTGACGGCCAATCGGGTGGAAGACTTCGCCCTGCAAGCCGATCTTGCTACCTGTCTGGCCCCCGGCTACACCCTCATTGGCCTGCGTGAAGGATTCAACATGACAAACCTTCCAAGCGGCTGGGGGGTCATCAACAACGTCGGCACGCTAGGCTGGTCATTCAACAACCCGGGCAGTCGCGGCAACCTGACCGGTAGCACAGGCAACTTTGCCATTGCTGACAGTGATGACACCGGCTATGTGGACATGAATACGGAATTGCGCACTCCCGTGCTTAACCTCTCTACGCTGAGCGTCGTTACGCTGACGTTTAAGACCGACTTCTATCGCTATGCCAGTGAGGTCGCCGACGTGGATGTAAGCGTAAACGGTGCGAGCGGTCCATGGACTACTGTGTGGCACAAAACCGGCGTCAGTTATCGTGGCCCCAAGACCGAGACGCTTAACTTGACAGCGCAAGCAGCTGGACAAGCCAATGTCATGCTGCGCTTCCACTATTACAACGCCAATTACGCTTGGTGGTGGCAAGTGGACGATGTGCAACTGGGCCAATGTTACCCACCCGCGATCATTAACTCACCCGTGCTCTTCCCTGCAGCCGCTGCGCAATCAGGCCAGCCCGGGACCGTCGTGACTTACACGCTGAGTGTATCCAACACGGATTCCATCACACACACTTTCGATGTGTTGGTTGACCACAATAACTGGCCGACGAATGCAGCCACCCCGATCGGCCCGGTGGCGGCCCAGACGGCCAAGCCCATCACCATCACGGTCACCATTCCCGGCAGTGCACTTGCGCAGGCCACCGATACAGCAACCATCGCGGTGCGCGCTCAAGACAACCAGGTCTTGTCTGCCACAGCAATCTTGACCACTACGGCCATGGCCTTACCAACGGTCGAGCTTGAACCGGCGGCTGCGGCACAGTCCGCGAATCCAGGCGCGATCGTGACTTACACGCTGCATGTCTCTCATACCGATGTGGCGGCACACACGTTCGATGTCACGCTCGCCCATAACAGCTGGCCGGCCACCGTCACCACCCCAATCGAGCTGTTGCCGGGCAAGGCCACTTGGCCCATCACGATTACGGTCACAGTTCCGGATAATGCTATCGGCCAAGCATCTGACACAACACACCTCACTGTGCGTGCCCAAGATAACCAGGTCTTGTCTGCCACAGCGATCTTGACCACTACGGCCATGGCCTTACCGACGGTCGAGCTTGAACCGGCGGCTGCGGCACAGTCCGCGAATCCAGGCGTGATCGTGACTTACACGCTGCATGTCTCTCATACCGATGTGGCGGCACACACGTTCGATGTCACGCTCGCCCATAACAGCTGGCCGGCCACCGTCACCACCCCAATCGAGTTGTTGCCGGGCAAGGTCACTTGGCCCATCACGATTACGATCACGATTCCGGATAATGCTATCGGCCAAGCATCTGACACAACACACGTCACCGTGCGCGCGCAAGATAATGCGCTACTCACGGACACCGCGCTACTCACGACGACGGTCGAGGTTGTGCCGGCAGTGACGCTCACGCCGGACACCGCTGCCCAAACGGGTCGCATCGGAACAACCGTGACCTACACGCTGATGTTGACGAACACGGGCAACCTCACCGACACGTATCAGCTGTGGCTGGTTAACAATGTGTGGCTCGCACAAGTCGATCCGTTGAGTATGACGCTGGCACCTCAAGCAAGCCAACCGCTGACCGTCATAGTCGCGATACCACTCACGGCCACGCATGGCTTGACGGACACGCTGCGCCTCACGGCACAAGGGACGGGGGTTGCCGCCTTCAGCGATCTCGTTACGACCGTCCAGCGTCATTACGAAATATACTTACCGTTGCTGAGAAGAGATTAGAGGGAAAGTAAGGATTCATCACGCCGCCCACACCGATGAGGGGCAAGCGGCCCTTCGTCTTGCGGGCGATGCAGCTCTCGATAAAATCTCGCGCCTGCAACTGATGCAGGTTTAGCGTATTGAGGGAGACCTGCGCCTTGCTCTCGCAAGGCGCAGGTCTTTTTCCTTGCCCGTCCGGCCTTCGACCTGTGCAAACCGAAAAAGGGTAGTACGCAATTTAGGAAATAAGGTCTTTGTCGTCAAAAAATAGGCGTTTTGCTTATGGACGTGGAAAACCAAATCGTTCATACTTATCATGAGGAATTGGCAGGCCGCATCTTACCCATATCCGTAATCACTACAGTTTCTCCTCAGGTGTGCCACAACGGAGAAAGGATAGCGCTATGACGTGATCCCCATGACACTTTGGTTATCGCCGAAAAGAAGGAGATACCGGCGAACCTGGCGGTCAGCGGTATCTCCCCGTGGCGTAACGTCCGGGTGCGTTTAGCCCGTCCGTGATAGCCTTCCAAATTATACTCTCACTTCAAAAAACAAAATAGGAGACCA
>JBGSPW010000202.1:0-4611 GCA_041738395.1 Thermoflexales bacterium | reverse complement strand
CGCCGTGGTGCTGATGGGCGGCAGGGCGCGGCCAATGAAGCGCGCTGTGCGCGAACTGATCAGCGTGCCGACCAGCAGGGTGACGGGCAGCACAGCGGCGAAAGCGACACTCGGATAGGTGCCGAAGGCGTTGGTCAAGACGGTGTTCAGAATCCACCCAAGCAATCCGATCGAGCCGAACAGGATCAACAGCACCACCAGTAACGGCGCTTTGCCCAGTCCGATGAAGGCCAACACGTTCAACACACTAGGCCCGCCGTCCGCGCCGGTATCATGCGACACGTCGTGATCGACGTCATGATCCACATCGTGATCCACGTCGGCGTCGTGATCGAGATCGGCGTCGTGGTCAAGATCGGCGCCGTGATCCAGATCGACGTCGTGGTCGAGATCGGCATCGTGATCGACGCCCGCCTCGCCCTCCGAATCGTGATCGCCGCCAAGCCCCATCAATTGAAAAACAGCCAGCACGATGCAGGCGATGAGCAAAACCGTGAAGGGCAGGTTGTACCAGGCAAAGAGAAAAGAGGTTAAGTTGCTGAGCATAGGAGAGTCTCCCATTGAGAGACGGATGTTTGGAGATGATTGAGATTAGCCATTATCTTAGCACGGCTATCCGGCGGTGTTTGACAGCAGGCTGACAATCCAAGCCTGACCAGTCGGGCGCCCAGTCAGGCAGGGCCGGGCGATTTTAGTTGCCAAAGAAGCGATCGAGCCGGGCCAGCATCGGTTCGCCCTGCGGGGCGCGATAGACGATCGGGCGGGTGGTGGCCACGTCATAGGCCGCTTCCGCCGCATCGATGGCGGCGCGCGGGTGAGCCAGCCGGACCGAGTTTTGCGACAGATGGGTCAGCCTGTCGGGTTTGTGCAGCCATTCGCGCAGAGTGGCGACGATCAATTCCGGACCCTCGGCCAGTATCCCCGCCCGCTCGTTGATCACGTAGTCGGCGTTTTCATTTTCCTGCGACGGGATGTAGCCGCTGATGATAATCGGCAGGCTGCGCGTAAACGCTTCGCACAGGGTGGTGGGGCCGGCTTTGGTGATGAGCACATCGGACGCATCCATCAACGCCGGAATATCCTGCGTGAAGCCGTAGGGTTTGAGATCGATCGGCCAGCGGGCGGCGTCGAGCTGCTCTTTCAATTTCTTGTTGCGGCCTGCCACGACGATCAACTGCACATCCAGCCCGCTGCGCCCGATCGCTTCGGCGATGTCGTAGACCCGTCCCAGTCCCTGGCCGCCGCCCATCAACAGCACGGTAAACTTGTCTTTTAAGCCTAACCGCTGCCGCGCGATGGGTTTGGGTTCCGGCGGAGTCATGAAGAGCAAGCGGATGGGCAGCCCTACGATCTGAATCTTTTCCGGCGGGATGTGGTTGTCCAACGCGTGGACGCGGCTGACCTCGGTGGGGACGAGGAACCGATCGGTGGTGGGATCACACCACAGGGCGTGCACCACGATCAGATCGGACACCATGGTCACGAACGGCTTGCGCACGCCGATCCGATCCATCGCCCACAGCACGGGGAACGTGTACAAAGGCTGCACGTTGATGATGGCGTCACACGGTTCTTTGGCCATGCGGATGGCGGCGGTGCGCACGAACGGCCACCACAACTTCATGAAGCGCTGCACGCGCTGCGGCTCGTTGAGCTGCGTCCAGCCGTGTCCCCAGGTCTTGGACATGCCCGACATCCACGGATACATATCGTCGAGGTGGCTGACAGGATACGGCGCGTACTTGCGCAGGCCGTCAAAAAGCACCGGATCGACGGCATCGCCGTAGCGGTGCTTCAAGCCTTGCGCGAGCGCCTGCGCCGTGGCGCGATGGCCGCCGCCAGTGTCGGCGTAAAAGAGGAGGAAGCGTAAGGGTTTGGTCATGGGTGTGAGCGCGATTATACCAAAGCACGGAACAATGAACAATGAGCAATGCGGCGTAACCTGGGTTAGCTCAGGATAGGCAGGACCAACGCCGAGGAATGATCGCGATCGTGAAAGAGGGTTTGATCGGCGGCGCGCATGTCCGTCGCCGCGCCGAACGGCTCGCCCGTGCCGTAGTTGCGCAGCCAGCGCGGATGCGCGCCGCTGGAGACGATCAGGCGCAGGCGATGACCACGTTTGAAGCGATAGGCGGTTGCCCACAGATCGATCTCAAGATGCAGCGTGTCCGCGCCGCAACGTTTGGCGCGGCTGTTGTGTTCCGGGTGTTCGATGGGCGGTTTCGGTTTGACGCGGATGAGCCCGTCGCAGACGTTGAACGATTTGCCGTTGGGCTGCACATCGCATAAACGGCCAAAGAAATCGGTGTGCGCTAAAGTCGATCGGGCGAAGAGTTCCAGGCGGATGGGGCCGATCACGTCCAGATCACGATTGAGCGGCGGCGTGGTGTAGGCTACCACATCCGAACGTGCTTCCAACTTCCGATTGTCGCGCACCGCGCCCTGCGGCAGATTGATGAGCGGGCCGCCCAGATTGGGCGTGGGATCGGCGGGGTCGTAGCGATAGTGATCGGGCGGTTCGCCGGCCTGCGGCGGCTCGATCGATAAGCGGCGCTGCTCGCGGAGATAGTAACGAATTCGCAGCGCTTTGGGCGGCCACGCGTCGAACTCACGCCACTCATCCGCCCCCATGACAAACACCCGCACTGGCTTAGCGCGCAGCCGATCGCGCTGACCTTTGAGCTGCGCGTCGAACCATTCGACGCCGAGGCGGATCGCTGCCTGCAAATAGCGGATATCGGCGTGATACCACGGGCCGATCGTGAGGTAGGGATTCCGATCGGCGTCCACCAATCGTTGGTAATCGGTGAGCAATTCGCGCAGCATGAAATCATGCCAACCCGTCATCAGATGCGCCGCTGCCTCGATGTTGCCCACGCGATCGCTGAGGTCGACCGCGCGCCAGCGCAGCGCGTTCCGATCGGTATGTAGCAGCGCATCGCGATAGAACTGCATGCGCTCACCCAGCAGTAGTTCGTCGATGTCCTGCACCGGCGTGTGATCGAAGATGCGCGTCAGGCGGCGATCTTCTTCCTGCGGGCTGATGAAACGCCGTTTGCGATCGGGCCGGCCCGCCAGAAACGTGATCTGCATCCAGTGCAGTACCGTGTCGAGCGCGAAGGAGCCGTCGGCGTGGATGACGGTGTAGAACTGCGAACTGGTCATGATGGGCATGATGGCTTTGAGGTGCGGCACACGAGAGGGTTCCAGCGCGGCCGCGTATTGCGTGTAGCCCAGATAACTGGGACCCGTCATGCCCACGCCCTGCGTGCCATCAAACCAGGGCTGGCGCTTAATCCAATCGATGGTGGTGCGCCCATCCCAGACTTCGTACACGAACGGATCGAATTCGCCGTCCGATTCGTAACGGCCGCGCGTGTCCTGCGCGATGACGTGATAGCCGCGCTCGGCCAGACGGCGCAGCATGAAGCCGTAGATCAACCCGACCGGCCCGCCGCGCAATTCGCGGCCATACGGCGAACGGATGAGGATGGTGGGGAAGCGGCCTTTTGCTTTGGGGTAGTAGTGATCGGCCGCCAGGGTCAGCCCGTGCTCCACCTCGATGGGGAGGTTGCGCTCGACGCCAATGGCGTGTGTGGCGGGTGAGAGTTTGAGCGGATGCCGAACGATGTGCCGCCAGTTGCGATAGATCAAGGCGGCAGCCCCGGCACCTGCGGCGAGGCCGATCAATATCAGCGAGCGTTTTTGCATGACTAAAGAACGAGTAATGAGCAACGAGTGACGAGTAAGATGAACTGCGTAATGATGTGCTGCCTAATAAACGAGGCGCAATCATACCGTAGGTTGGGGAAAATCAGGTTGGAGAGGACAAACTGAGGCAACGGATTCACAACAGATAAACGAATGGCGATGGCGGGCATCCGTTGTCCGCTGAGGACTTCCCCACCCGATACTTGATGTCGCACTTGATGCTGGACTCCAACTCCTCGTCCGTGAAGCCGAAGCACCGCCCGCCATCCGCTACTCCGCTTCCTCATCCGCACAGCGAAAGGCAGAATTAGAAAGGCAGAAAGCAGAAGGAAGAATTAAGAAGCCGATCTCTTTCTTCCTTCTTCATTCTTCATTCTTCCTTTTCTTCTTTTCCCATCCGATACTTGATGTCGTAGTTGATGATGAACTCCAACTCCTCGTCCGTGAAGCCGTAGTGCCGCGCCAGCACGCGATCGATCTCGTCGATGATGGGCTTGGACAGCTTTGGGTATATGCACTGAATTTGTAGGGTTCCTAGTTTTTCGTACCGCATTGACAACATCACCGAGTTGGCGTTAAGGTCCTTCATGAGATTGCGTCCCAAATCGGCAAGCTTTGTTCGCGTTTTTTCGGTCATGCGTGCCGGATCAAATGGGAAATTCTCTAGTTCGCGACGGTTAAGATTTCGACAGTCCGAATAGACTGTTAGATACCAATAGAACGTAGACGAGTTGAACGCAGCAAGAAACGCATCTCGAATTTCGGTGAGTTAGTCAAGAGATGTCGCAGGTTTCGGGGGGACAGTTTTCGGTCCCGCCCACGTGTAGCTCGGATAGTGCGAGACATCGGGTAACGGTTGGGCGATAAGTTCCTCCAAGGTAAAGGTGCGTAGACTGGGAT
>JBGSPW010000186.1:0-28085 GCA_041738395.1 Thermoflexales bacterium | reverse complement strand
ACGAAGGGCAGCTCGGGCATCAGGGCGCTGGCCAGCGCCAGGCCGCGCTGCGCGGCGCGCGGCGTAGCCTCGGTGAGGAGCGAGGTGGCCAGTTGATTGAGATCCGTGGGGGCGACATGCACGCCCGCCGCGTTAACGCTTTTCTGCGTCACCTCCAGCAGGCTCTCGATCAATTCTCGCAGCAGCGCGGCTTGTTCATGGAGCACTTGCAGATACCGGGCTCGTTTCTCCGGTTTGCCATTTTCCAACAGATCGAGATAGCTGATGATGTTGGTCAGCGGTGTGCGCAGTTCGTGGCTGATGCGTGAGATGAATTGATCTTTGAGTCGATCAAGTTCGGACAGTTGCGCGTTTGCTTCGTAGAGCCGGCGGGTGCGATCGGCCACGCGCTGCTCCAGGGTGGCATTCAATTCGCGCAGCGCCTCTTCCGCCCGCTTGCGCTCGGTGATGTCTTGCACCACAGCGATATGGAAATAGGTCTCAGGCTCTTCCCCGGCCGCCCACAAGGACGAAGCCGTCAGGTTCCCCCAGACCACTCTCCCATCTTTGCGAATATACCGTTTCTCGATTGAGAATTCCCTGATCTTACCGGTGATCAGCAAAGCATTGTTGTCCAGGTTGGTTTGAACATCGTCCGGATGGGTGACTGCTTGGAGTTTCGAATCCAGCATTTCCTCCAGCGTGTAACCGAGGAAATCGCAGTACCGTTGGTTGATGTCCACATACCGGCCGGTCTTGGTCTCGAGTAGCGAAACACCCACTGCGGCCTGCTCAAACAATGTCCGGAAACGCTTTTCGCTCTTCCACAGCGCCTCCTCCGCTTGTTTGCGCTCGGTAACTTTCCAAATGGTCTCCATCAATAGCGAGACCTGAAGGATATCGGTTTCCGCATAATCGGTTTCTTTGTTTGCCAGACCGACTACGCCGACAATGTGATCGCCCTTGAAGATCGGAACCGTCATGAACTTTAAGAGTTGCACATGGCCTTCGGGATAGCCCTTTTTCAGCGGGTGGGCGGCTTGAAAATCGTTGACGATGATAGGCCGGCGCTGCCGGACTGCCTCGCCCCAGATCCCGGTCTTGTCCAACTTATAACAGGTTGGCGGGTTGGCAATGGCGCATTCCGCCATCACTTCCTTCGACCACGTGTTCAGAACAAACTGCTTGCGATCTTCATGGTAATGGTAAATGTAACCGATCTTGCTCCCGGTCAGTTGGATGGCCTGGTCCAGCGCATAATCGAGAAATTCCTGGATGGTCTCGGAAGAGTGCTGCAGAATATCCACCAGCCTTCTCAACCGCGATTCGTTCTGTTGGATCTCCTCTTCCGCTCGCTTGCGTTCGGTGATGTCGTGAACCATGGAAAAGAGCAGGGTTTTGCCCGCCAGTATCAGGGGGCCACCATGGACTTCCACATCGCGGATTGAGTCGTCAGCCCGGCGATGTTTGAGGAAAAAGTGATTGCGTTTTTCAGCGCGCGCCAACTGCATCTCCGATTTCACCTCTTCGGTTGTCAACGTATTGATCTCGTCAATCCTCTTTTGCAGCAATTCTTCACGACTCCAGCCATAGTAGGCGCACGCGGCAGGATTGACGTCGATTATGGCGGCGCTATCTGGGTCGATGATCAGCATGATGGCATGGTTGTTTTCAAACAGGCTCTTGTAGCGCGTCTCACTCTCGCGCAAGCGATCCTCGGCCTGTTTGATGCGCAGCAGGCCGCGCACACGCGCCAGCAGTTCGTCGTTGGGGATCGGGCGCGCGATGTAGCCGTCCGCGCCGCCTTCCAAGCCCTCGATCTGGCTGGACGAATCGACGTGCGTGCTGGACAGCAAGACGATAAAGCAGCCAGTCAGCGCCGGATCGGTTTTGATTTGGCGGCAAACTTCCAGGCCGCTGATATCGGGCAGAACTACATCCAGCAAGATCAGGTCTGGTTTTTCTGATCGGGCCAGGCGCAGCGCCGCCCGGCCGTCGTCGGCCGTACAGGTGCGATACCCGGCCTGGCTTAACACCCGCACGGCGGCTCGCTGCAGCAAGAGATTGTCATCGACGATGAGGATGAGCGAGGTGTCAGTCATTCAACGACTCCTGATTATTGGCCACGGGCAAGGCCACGTAAAAAGTAGAACCCTGGCCGACGGCGCTTTCCACCCGGATGTCGCCGCCGTGCTCCACGATAATCTTGCGCGTGATAGACAGACCCAGGCCGGTGCTGCTTTCACCGGCTGTGCTCTTGACGCTGGTCCGGCTGAACGGCTTGAACAATCTATCGAGCTCCGCCGCCGGGATGCCTTGCCCGTGATCGCGCACGGCCAGCACCACCCGCTCATTTTCGACGGTGACACTGATCTCCACCGTGCTCTGCGGATGTGAGAACTTGATGGCGTTGCTGATTAAGTTATTGAGCACTTGTTCCAGCTTACCGGCGTCGGCCAGCAGCGGCGGCAAGCTGTCGGGCGCAAACCAGTGCAGCGTGATGTGCTTGCGTTCGGCCAGCAACTGATTCAAAGTAAGATTGCGCTTGACGAGCGCGCCCAGATCGATCGGTTGCAGGTCCAGCCGCACCTGGCCGGACTCAATGGCCGACACATCGAGCAGATCATTGATCAAGCGCAGCATGAATTCGCTGGATTTGTAGATGTTGCAGGCGAATTCGGCCTGCGTCATTGCGAGGGCTTTTTGCGAAGCAATCTCAGGGGCGTCCGGGGAAGATTGCTTCGTTCCTCGCAATGACGGCTGACTGGTAAGTTCGTCAATCAGAAATTCACTATACGCCATGATGACGCCCAACGGATTGCGCAGGTCGTGTGCGGCCATGCCCAGAAACTGATTCTTCTGCTGGTTCAATCTTTCCAGTTCGGCGTTCTTCCTGGCCAGTTCGCGCTGCAAATCGATCAACTCGTTATTGAGGCGCGTCAATTCATCGTATTCGCTGTGCTCACGGTCGATGGGTCCCCGCGCCAACTCGGCCTGATCTTTGATCGCCAGGCGCAGGGCGTTGACCTGCTCGTTGTTGATGCGCATCAATTCTTCATACAATTGCCCCAGGCCGTTCCGATTGCGCGCCGCCACCATCAGCAGGCTGTCGCCATTGGCGACGCCCGAAAAATGCAGCGTGACCACCCGGCCGCTGATCGGCACATTCAGTTCCCAGTCAAACGCCGCACCCTGCGTCTGCACCTCGGCCAGCAGATAGCCGGCCTTGTCGCGGCTGGCGGGATCGACCCGGTCCGTGAAGGACTGACCCAGCGCGCCAGCGTCGTTCGGCGACAGATCATCACACAAGATTTGCTGGATTACCCCGGCCCGATCGCACAACCAGGCCAGGCCAGACGTCTGCGTTTCAGTCATACGGCCACCAGTTCGTTGGCGACGGCGATGGCCTGCTGCGCGTCCTGCCCAAAGCCGTCGGCGTTGACCGACCGCTACAGGTCTTCGGACACTTTGAAGGGATAGCCGCCCACCAGAATTTTCACGTGCCTGCCGGCCTCCGAGGCGCGCACTCGCGCAATCAGATCGGCCACCTCGCTGACGTGAAATGTGATCGTCGCCGAGATGCCCAGCACGTGCGCGCGGCGCTCTTCCAGTGTTCGCACGATGCTGTCAGCCGGCGTATTCGCGCCCAGATAATAGGTATCCCAGCCGGCCATCTCAAAGAAATCCGCCACCATGCGCACGCTCATTTCGTGCAGTTCGCCGCCGACGCACGTGGCCACCAGCCGCCGGCCCACCCTTTCCGTGCGGAAGATGTGCGGGTACAGTTGCGACATGATGAGCTGAGTTGCGGCGGTGCAGAAATGCTCCTGCGCCACGCTGATCCGATTGATTTGCCACAATCGGCCAATTTCGTACTGGGTGCGCTGGAAGACGTGCAGGTAAATATCTTTCACCGCAACGCCGCGCGCCACCGCCGCCAGAATGAGTCGGCTGGCGATTTGCCGGTCGCCGCGCAACAGCGCCTCCAAATATTCCTGGGCCAGTCCGCCCAACGGCAAATGTTCATTGACGAATAGCGGCGGAGCTGTGGGTGCGTCCTGCAAGCGCGCCAGACCAAGTGCCACGTATTCCTCGACGAGCGCGGCCATGTCCGGGGGCAACTGCGCGTGTGCGACGAAGCGGGTACTCTCCAGGTTTTTTTCGAGGGTGTCGGCGGGCAGCTGTAGACCGGCGAACAGCGCCTTGACCCAGGCCACGTAATCGGTAAACAGAGCGGGCGCGTCAGCGGCGATGGCTTCGCTCAAATAAGCCAGGTGGTAGCCCGTGTCGCGCAGGCTTTTCTGGCGGCCACCATCGCCATAGGCCTGCCACTCGGTGGGCTGCAAGCCGTAGTGGCGACTGACAATAGCGCGTGACAGCGCTTCGCTGTTGGCCTGCAGGGCCTGGCTGGTCGACAGATTTAACGGGTTCATGGCGGCTCCTAGCATCAATACTGTTTAGATAAGTCAGCAGAGGTGGCTCCCACGCCGCCGGGCATGGGAGCCCGGCCCGCTAACTAAACAGTATTGTTCCTAGCATGGTTGATTGTAGAATTCTCAATATGAAAACAATTGACGCCAGTCGTTGCAACCTGTAGTTGCGACTTTAGTCGCTTTCGCAAACCACGACTGAAGTCGTTACTACGAAGCCAAAATTAGATTGCTGAACCATCTCCTAGACGCAATACTGTTAAGATAAGGCTCCAAGCCCGCATCCTCGCGGGCGGACCAACCGCGAGGACGCGGTTGACGAGCACTAACTAAACAGTATTGCTCCTAGACGGTTGACTGAATGACTGTGTACAATATAACTCCACTTTTCACCGGAATAACGGTGATTTTTCTCCTGTGTCTCAGACTCAGTAATCAGCATGAATGGCGTTCACTACCACCCCTGATAACGCTCCGCGCCCCGTCACCGGGGCGCGCCCTCGCGGACGAGGGCTGCGAGCATCGGAATGTGTCAAGCATTTTCAAGTCAGACTGGCTAAAGACAAACCGCACAGATCTTTGCCCAAGACCTGCGCGGCTCATCAGCATCTAGCAATACACGTTTGAAGGCCCAGCGTGCCGCCAGACTCCGCCGGGGACTAGGTACGGCAAGGCGGGAATCCAGAGCCAATAGTCTGGACATCTGCGGCCTCCGCGGGTATGACTGTGCGTAAAGGGCGTCATTATTTTAACGTCTACGCACTGGACGGAGCAAGGGCCAAGCTGAAGCTAAAGGTTGTGCCCTGACTCGACGTGCTCTCCACCCAAATGTGCTCCCCGTGTGCTTCTACCACCAACTTGCAAAAAGCCAGACCCAGGCCGCTGCCGCGTTCTTGTTGCTCGCCGCTGACAAATTTTTGGAATAGGCGGGATTGTATCGCGGGTGGAATACCGGATCCCGTGTCGCTAACTTGTACGATCAATCTGGTCTGGGGCGCTTGCGCTTCCCATGTCGCCGCTATCTGGACCGCGCCCCCCGACGGAGTGAACTTGAGGGCGTTGCCAATCAGGTTCTGGAGCACGCGCGCTATCAGGCTGGCATCAGCCCAGGCCTGCGGCAAATCCGGCGGAATGCGGCTGTCCAGACGAATCTGTTTGTCATTCGCCAGGGTGATTTGAGCAGTGAGCGCCTCCGCAACCAGCTGGGCCAGACTAAAGGCGCGCTGCTCCAGTGGCATACGCCCGCTTTCCAGGCGGCTTACATCCAGGATCGCATTGACCAGCTCAATCATCCGCGTAGCACTGTGTTGAGCAATCTCCAAGATTTCAAGCTGGTCGGGCGGCACCTTCCCCAGCATACCCTCAATCACCATGTCCAACGCACCCGAGATATTGCCAAGTGGATTGCGCAGATCATGCACCATCGTGTGAGTCATATCCTCGCGCAGCCGTTCCACGGCCCGTTCGTCCGTCACATCCGACAGCACAATCAGCCGGCCTTGCGGCAGCGTGCCGGTCATGACCGGCAGGCTGATCCACCGCACAGTCTGCGGTGGCACTTCAAATTCACCCTTACCAGGAAGTTCACTGTCCTGGCGCAGGCGGCGCGCCTCAACGATGACCGCATGCAACGCGACTGGCGCTACAAGGCGCAGCACAGGTAGCGTGTCTTTCAGTGAGCGGCCTAACCACTCGGATGCCTGACCGGGCAATCGCAACAACTTGAGAGCAGGCTCGTTCAAGATCAGGATGCGCCCAGTCATGCCGACCAGAATGATGCCATCCCGGCTGGAATTGATGAGCGCCTGCGAACGGCTGTGTCCGGCCAATGTCACCTGAAACAGTCTGGCATTCACCACTGCCACGGCGATCTGCTGCCCGATCGTTCCCAGCAGCGCCAGATCATAGGCCGAAGATGAACGCACCTCGCGCGCGAACAGGCTTATGGCACCCAGTGACTGGCCCTGGTGCAACAGGGCAATGCCCGCATAAGCCCGGTAGCCCGCGCCGATTATCTGATCCAGCGCCTGGCTTACCTCCAGCGGCACGTTTTGCTGGCTATCCGCGATGACCAGACTCTCGCGGTGTTGATGCACGTAGGCCGTGAGCGTGCCTTGCAGCCCTTCACGCCGAAACCGCCTGACCAGATCGTCCGGTAATCCGCGCGTGGCGGCCAGACGCAGCTCGCCCGCGCCATCGGCGCTCTGACCGGCCGGGGGCAACGTTTCGTCGGATTCAGCCAACGCAATCAGCCCGGCGCTGAATCCCAGCAGCGTGATGGCCGATGACAGCGCTTGTTCCAGAACATCTTCCATCGCCAGCGAGCGACTGGTCGTGCGCGTGATAGCGTACAGTGCGCTCATGTCGGCCACATGTCGCTGGATCTGCGCGTACAGCCCCGCGTTTTCAAAGGCCAGATCGATGGCCTCGGCCAGGGATTCCGCCAGAATAATATCGTCGGTTTTGAACGCGGCCACTTGGTCACTATCGATGGCGAGTACACCCATCACCTCTGAACCGTGCCGCAGCGGGACAGCGAGCTCACTCCGCGTATCGGGATGCCTAGCCACATAGTCGGGGTCGGCCTCGACCTCTGACACCAACTGCCTGAGCCCCGTCTTGAAAACTCGTCCAACAATGCCGTCGTTTAGTGGGCGCATGATACCGGAGGCAAGGGTGAGGTGGCCGCTGGCGGCACACACCACCCACTGCGTTTTCGTTTCGTTGGGCATGATCAGCGCGACATGAGGCCACCCGGCAAACTGCACGATCGCTTCCACCGCCAGCTTGGCAACGGTATTTCGATCATGCAGCCCGCTCATCGCGCGCAGCACTCTATACAACGTAGTTTGCCGCTCAGCCATGCGACGCTGCTCCTCAAAGAGATCAGCATTACGCACCGCCCGCGCAATCTCAGCGGCGGTCGCCTGCATCAAGCGCAAGTGCTGCGAATTAAAGTGGTCTGGCTGTGCATGCCCGAGGGTGAGAACGCCCACCAAGGTAGACCCGGCCAAGATCGGAACAGACAAAGCTGAGAGAAAATGATAACGCGGGCCGACAGCGCCACTTGGGCCGACAGCGCCACTTGAGTCAGGCTGCATCAGCCAACGTTCATCCAGGCGCGTGTCTGGAATCAAAGCGGCCTGGCGGTGTCGGGCGACCCAGCCTGCGAGGCCCAGCTCCATCAACGGGGTAGCGGCGCTGGCCTGCTGCGCCGTACTGGCGAGCGGCGAAGAGAAGATGCTATGGGTCACCGCGCCTGAACTGTCGAGCCAATTTAGATCGCCGCCGGTGGCGCCGGTGAGCGCTAGCGCAATTTCCAGTGCATTTTGCAACGTAGCCTGGACCGTGGGCCGTTCATATATGGTGTGCGCTACCGCGAGCAGGTTTTCCAACAGCTGCTCTTGGGCGCGCAACTCTGCTTCATCTTTTTTACGGGCCGTGATGTCACGCACGATGACCAGGAGACGATCGCCGTCATAGGCGGCCACCCGGCACTCGCAATGTCGCATCTTGCCGGCCACCCGCCAGGGATATTCTAATGCTTCGCTTTGGCCTGTCTGCAACACACGCCCACAGCTCGCGACCAACTGCTCTGCCACCTCGCGCGGCAGCACGTCACGCACGTTCTTACCGAGGAACTGCTCGGGGGCAGTGGGCGTGCCCCCGCTAGCGGGCAGCTTCGCTAAAGTGGGATCGGGCGTGTGGTAATCAAGATAATCGCCGTCGGGGCTGAGAATAAAAAGCAGATCGGGGATGGCATTGAGTAGGGCACGCAACGACCCTTCGCTCGTTGGCTGCTCTGGCGACTGCGGGTCTGGCAAGACCGGCTTTTGGCCGGATGGGTCTGCCATAGTCATCCTACTATTCCTTACAAGTGCTCCAAGCCCGCATCTTCGCGGGCGTCCGCGTCTGTTGCAAGCAAAATGAGATCCATTGAATTTAGAACCGTGATGCAAAGGATGAAGCCACTTGCATCAAAAGGCTAGGTGGATGATGTTGGTGAACGCGCCGAACTTCAGCGATATCGATCGCTGCTTGAGTATAGCATTGACTGGCGATTGTTTACAAGTGTTCCGTCGCCGGATGCTGGACGAACCTCGACAACGATCACAAAATGACCTGCGCGGGTTAATCGTGAAGTCGGGCCGATGCGCGTGTGGCCGCCTAAATTCGAGAAGCAAAAGAAGAAGCCCTGCGTCAACACAGGGCTTCTCGATTGTGGCTTAATGCAAAACGCTCTCAAACCGCGTCCTCGCAGTCAAGGAGTGCGTGTTAAACCATCCGCTTAGCGGCGACGATTTGCCAGGCTGAGGTAATACAACAAAGTCAGCACTGCGGTCACAGCCGCCGCCACATAGGTCATGGCTGCAGCCGTCAACACCTGACGCGCCCCGGCCGCATCTTGTTCTTCCTGTACCAAGTTGGCTTCGCGCAGCAACGTTAACGCCCGGCGGCTCGCGTCGATCTCCACGGGCAGCGTGATGACCGTGAAGAGCACCATCACGCCATAGAACAGCGCACCCAGATAGATCAGGCCCGCCGTGCGAAGAATGAAGCCCAGGAAGATCAGCACATATGCAATCTGTGGACTGAACTGGATGGCGGGGACCAGAAAACTGCGCATGGCCATCAGCACCGAACCCTGTTCATGTTGTTGGGCGTGGCCCAGTTCATGCGCCACGATGGCCAGCGACGCAACCGACGGCTGTGTCGCGACGCCATCCGACAAACTCACCGCATGCGTGCGCGGATCATAGTGATCGGACAGCTGGCCGCCCACGCGTTGAAAGCGAATGGTCGAACCGCTGCCGCCTGCCATGCCCCCGGCTTGAATAGTCTGCGGCGCGTTCACAAAATCGCCCAGCGGGGTGCGATCAACAATGGCTTGTCCCACCTGCAAGCCCGTCATTCCCAGGCTATTACGCACATGGCTCCACTTCTTGTAAGATGATTTCACATAGAGCTGCGCTCCGCCCGAGATGACCAGTGTCACGATCATCAACAGTAGATAGATGGGATCAAAATAGAACATCATTTTGTCAAACCTCCTGCCCTCCGCTCTTCCGTTACTGGCAGCGGGGACCTTTCATCACAGATTTTACCTGATGTCGGTCATCTTGTCGATTTTGTCTGTACCAGGAATGTTTGAAATTACCATACTTGCCATGCCGCGGCTTCCTTGTTGCAGCTGCTGTGTGGGGGTGGACCACGACGAGGAAAGCAAATGGCTGATGCACTCGGGTGAGTTACATCAGCCATGCAGAGCGGGAGACGGGATTCGAACCCGCGGTCTTCTCCTTGGCAAGGAGACGCTGTACCACTCAGCTACTCCCGCGTAAACGCCGTGTGCTTACGCCTCGGCGCTGCAGTGCCGAGACGCAGGATCGAACTGCGGACACCGCGATTTTCAGTCGCGTGCTCTACCAGCTGAGCTATCTCGGCGTTAAGCGATCGGTATTTTACAACAGCGATTAGTGTCTGTCAAGCACTTGACTCTAATTTTTTCTGGGTCTTGGGGCAATACTGTTTGGTTAGTGCTCGTCAACCGCGTCCTTGCGGTTGGTCCCCCGCGAGGATGCGGGCTTGGAGCCGGGTGCTGTGAACACGACAGCCGATTGGGGATAGAACGGATGGTGCGCCGCTCAATCTGCTGCTTCCTCAATCTGTTGTCGTCTTTGGCTACATTGAAAAAAGCTGACAAATGGGGTTATACTGTATACGGTCATTCAGTTACTTGCTCAGGAGACGGCTAGGAACGACGAACGCAAGATCAAGTCCTGTTTGCAATAGCACACGCTGCACAATGGAGCATCTACCTTACTCCATAACGCACGCTGAGCAATAGGGGTATTTTTATGACCTGGCAAACTATCCTGTACTTCTCTTCCATCTTGCTAACCTGCATACTGACCGGGTTCCTGGCCTGGTACGCCTGGCGGCAGCCGGCCTTGCCGGGCGTGCGCGCTTATGCCGGGCTGGCATTGAGCGAGTGCCTGCTGGCGCTGACAGATGTCATTTCGATGTTGAGCGGCACACCAGCGCAGGCTTTGTTCTGGTTCAACTTGCGCTTTATCTTTACGGCCATCATCCCGATAATCTTTCTGGCTTTTGCGTTGGCCTATAGCGGGCAGCCGGGCTGGTGCTCAAAAAAACTGCTGGCGGGTGCTCTCGTCATCCCGCTCGTCACCCAGGTTATAGTCTGGAGCAATGGCCTGCATGGGCTGTGGGTGAAGCAGGAGGTCGCCTTCCATCAAAATGGTCCGTTCTGGATCGCCGAAACCGGCGCGCGCATCCCCGGCTTGTGGTTCATGCTGCATTCGATTTACAGCCTGCTGCTATTGGCCGGGGTTGGGGTGATCCTCTTCACCGCATGGCATCAACAGCGGCAATACCGCACCCAGGCGTTTCTGCTGTCTGCCGGAGCGCTGGTTATCCTGGTTACGGCCTTGATACCAATCTTCAATCTGCTCCCGCAAGCCGAGTTCAACCCGTTCGTCCCCGGCATCGGGATCAGCGCGCTGTTGTATGCCCTGGCTGTCTTCCGTTTCCAATTTCTGAAACGTGACCCGGCCCAGGTAAGTGCTTCGCGCCTGACCCATCTAGCGCTGCAGGAAAAAAGATCGCTGGCAGTTTTTAGCTTCATTTTCATCCTGATCGCCTCCGGCATCGCCGCCATCGGCTACCTCACCTACCAGAATTACGAAAAACAATTCCGCGCTCAGGTGGAAAACCAACTTGGGGCGATCGCCTCCTTGAAGGCGGATGAACTGCAAGACTGGCGGGATGAACGCCTGGCCGATGCCCATCTCTTCTACCGCAATGAGAATTTTTCCGAGCGGGTGCGGCTTTTTCTCGAAAGCCCGCAGGATGCCGAAACGCAAGCCAGGTTATTAACCTGGCTTGAGAAAATCAAGGCCTCCCCTGAATATGACCGTGTCTTCCTGCTTGATGCCCGGGGCGTTGAGCGGATCTCGATTCCCGCTGCTCCCGAAGCGGTCCCGGCGCATCTGGTTGAGCAGGCTTCCACAAGCCTGGCTTCGGATCAGCTCGTCTTTTTGGATTTCCACCGTCATTCCGACGAAGGCCCCGTCCATCTGTCCATTCTGGTGCCCATTTTTGATACACAAGACAACCGGCCGCTGGGGGTGTTCGTCCTGCGCATCGACCCGAATGTCTATCTCTATCCTTTCATTCAACGTTGGCCGGTGCCCAGCGAAAGCGGCGAAACCCTGCTACTCCGCCGGGTTGGGGAGGAGGCTGTCTACCTGAATTCCCTGCGTTTCCAATCCAATACAGCGCTCAACCTGCATTTTCCCCTCACGGAAACCCAAATCACTGCCGTGAAGGCCGCGCTGGGATACGAAGGTACCGCGGAAGGGTTGGATTATCGCGATATCCAGGTGATCGCTGACATCCGACCCGTGCCAAATTCGCCCTGGTTTTTGGTCTCCAAGATGGACACCGCCGAAGTTTATGCGCCGTTGCGCGAGCGCCTGTGGCAGACCATTCTTCTCTTTAGCGCGCTAATCCTAGCGGCCGGGGCGGGACTGACGCTGGTCTGGCGCCAGCAACGGGTGCGCTACTACCGGGCGCAAGTAGGGATAGCCGAGTCTCTGCGCGCCAGCGAGGAAAAATTCCGGCTGGCATTCGAGACCAGTCCCGACTCGGTTGCCATTACCAGGGCCAGGGATGGCATGTTCGTTTCGGTCAACAAAGGCTTCGAGCAGATCACGGGTTATACCCGCGAGCAGGTGGTCGGAAAGACCTCCCTGGGAATCAATATCTGGAAGGATCCCGAAGACCGCAGGAAGGTGGTCGAAGGGATACAAGCTAACGGGGAAGTCCGAAATTACGAGGCGCCTTTTCTGACGCGGGACGGTGAGATTTACGGCTTGATGTCTGCCGTCATCATCGAATTAAATGGCGAGCCGCACATCCTGAATATCACGCGCGACATCACCGAGCGCAAACAGGCGGAAGAAGCGCTGAGGGAGAGCGAAGACAAATTCAAGCATATATTTGACTATTCCGTCGCCGGAAATTCCATTACCCAGCTTTCTGGTGAGGTCAATGCCAACCGCGCTTTTTGCGAAATGTTGGGGTATTCCCAGGAGGAACTTAAAAGCCGCAAGTGGCAGGAGATTAGTCACCCGGATGACATGGAAGTAACCCAGAAGATGATCGACTCGCTTCTTTTCGGCGAAGAAGAGACGGTGCGCTTCACCAAGAGATATTTCCACAAGAACGGCTCGATTGTCTGGGCAGATTTGGGCACAACTTTACGCAGGAATAATGACGGCACCCCGCAGTACTTTATCACCACCATCAACGATATTACCGAGTGGGTGCGGGCGGAAGAGGAACTAAAACGCATTGAATGGCTGTTGACCTGCAGGCATCAGCCGTCTGAGGCGCAGGAACATGCCTACGTACCGCCTTACGGCGACCTGGTTTCGCTCAACACCTGCCGGGTCATCCTTGACTCGGTGGGCGAACCCACACTGAACGACATCGTTGGCGACTATCTTGACTTGCTCGATACCTCTGCGGCGGTGTATGAGAGAAACGGCGATTACGCGCTGGGCATCTTCTCCTCCGGTTGGTGCCGTTTCATGGATGCCGCCTCGCGCGCGGCTTGCGGCGCCGACGATAACCGGGAGGCGCTGGACTGCGGCCGGTGGCGCTGTCATGAATCTTGCTGGTCCCGCGCTTCGAAGACAGCCATCGAGACCGGTCAGCCAGCAGACATTGAATGCGACGGCGGCATCCACCTCTACGCCGTGCCGATCCGGGTCGGCGCTGAGATCGTCGGCTCGATCAATTTTGGATACGGCGACCCGCCGCGCGACGAGGCGAAACTGCGGGAACTGGCCTCCAATTACCAGGTCAGTTGCGAAGAGTTGCGCGCCTGTGCGGCGGACTACGAATCGCGCCCACCCTACATCATCGAGTTGGCCAAACACCGCTTGCAGGCCTCGGCGCGCCTGATTGGCGAGATCGTCGAGCGCAAACGGGCCGAGGAAGCCCTGCGCATACTTTCCAACCGCCAGAAAGCCATCCTGTCTGCCGTTCCAGATATCCTCATGGAAGTGGATAAAGACAAGGTCTACACTTGGGCAAACCAGGCTGGTCTCAAGTTTTTTGGAGAGGAGGTCATTGGCAAAGAAGCTGCTTTCTATTTTGAAGGGGAACAAGATACCTATGGCATCGTGGAACCCCTCTTTCACGGCAGTGAGGATGTAAGCTATGTTGAGAGTTGGCAGCGGCGCAAGGATGGGACGAAGTGTCTGCTGGCCTGGCAGTGCCAGTCGCTTCGGGATACGGATGGAAATGTGGTCGGCGTGCTCTCGTCCGCGCACGATATCACCGAGCGCAAGCGGGCGGAGGAAGCCCTGCGAATGGCGGCACTCGAGTGGCAAACCACCTTTGACTCCACGAACGACGCGATATGGCTTCTCGACGTACAACATCGCGTGCTGCGTTCCAACAAGACCGCAGAGCGTCTCTTCCAACGCACGAACGAGGAATTGATCGGCGCACATTGTTGGGAGATCGTGCATGGCACAACGCAGCCGATCCCGGAATGTCCCCTCCTGCAGGCGAAAAACAGCCTGCACCGTGAGACCATGGAATTGCAAATTGGCGAGGCTTGGTTTCAAATCGCTGTGGATCCTATCCTGGATGCGGCGGGCCGCTATGTCAGCGCAATCCACATTGTGAGCGACATCACCGAGCGCAAGCGGGCAGAGGAAGAAGTCCGCCAACTCAATGCCCAACTGGAACAGCGTGTCCTGGCGCGCACGGCGCAACTCGAAGCCGCGAACCAGGAACTAGAAGCCTTTTCGTATTCGATCTCACACGACCTGCGCGCACCGCTGCGCGCCATGGATGGTTTCTCGCGCATCCTGCTGGAAGACTATGGCCCGCACTTGGATGCCGAGGCGCAGCGTTATTTGCAGATCGTGCGCGCGAGCGCCCAGCAAATGGGCCAGTTGATCGATGATTTGCTGGGCTTCTCGCGCCTGGGCCGTCAGCCGTTGAAGAAGCAGCCGGTGGATATGAACCAACTGGCACGCCAGGCACTTGATGAGGTGCGCCGTACCCAACCCGATCGATCACCGGAGCTGGTCGGCGGCGATCTACCGCCGTGCCAGGCCGACCCCACCTTGTTGAAACAAGTCTGGATTAATTTGTTGTCGAACGCGTTCAAATTCACGGCCAAGCGCGAGCAGGCTCGGATCGAAATCGGGTGCCAGCCAGCTCAGGGTCAACCCATCTACTTCGTCCGGGACAATGGGGCCGGGTTTGACATGCAGTATGTCGACAAGTTGTTTGGGGTGTTTCAACGGCTCCATCGGGTTGAAGAGTATGAGGGCACCGGCGTGGGCCTGGCGATCGTGAGACGTATCGTCGAGCGGCACGGCGGGCGCATCTGGGCCGAGGCCCAAGTCGACGGCGGTGCCACGTTTTACTTTACGCTTGGCGAGTAGGAAAGCAACCAACGAAAGTCCTGACGGGTTACTACTCAGCGCATCCTGAGCGGAGCAGCCAGCGCGTTCTTCGACTACGTTGCACTCCGCTCAGAATGCGCTGGCTGCGAAGTCGAAGGATAGCGGGCTGAGTAGTAACCCTGACGGTTTATTTGCCAGTCTCCAGGAGATAGAATGAACCATAAACAAAGCACTCACATCACAGGCAGTCACCGCCTCTGGACTTTCAACTTGTGTGTTGCGATGTTCTTGACGGTTGCTTTTTCATCTGGCGTAGTTAACGCCCAGGCCCGTACGGTGCGTGTCGGCGTCTACCAGAACGAGCCCAAGATCTTCATGGATGAGAATGGCCGAGCCTCGGGCATCTTTATTGAGCTGCTGGATCAAATCGCCGCGCAAGAGGGCTGGACGCTGGTTTATGTGCCGTGTGAATGGGATGCCTGTCTGCGCGCCCTGGAAGAGGGACAAATTGACCTGATGCCAGATGTCGCTTATTCGCTGGAACGTGCCGCCAAATATGATTTTCACAAAACTCCGGTGCTCGAAAGCTGGTCAAGGGTGTATGCCTCCCCTAATGCACCAATCACAAAAATCCCCGACCTGGACGGCAAGCGGATCGCGGTGCTCAAAGGTTCCATCCAACACACCGTCTTCGATCTATTGATGAATGGCTTCGGTTATCAGGTGACGTTTGTTCTCGTTGACTCGTTTGAACAGGCTTTTGCCCTGGCGGCGAATGGTTCGGCCGATGCAGCCATTACCAACCAATTATTCGGAGACTATTTTTATCAGAAATATGGACTGCTCAAGACGACGATTGATTTCAATCCAGCCGATCTGTACTACGCGACTGCCGAAGGGCGCAATCTCGATCTCCTCGCGGCCATCGACCGCTATCTAGGCCAGTGGATTCCGGAACCCGGTTCTCCGTATTACACGACGCTCGGCCACTGGGCTGAAAAGGAGCCGGCCCTGCGTGTGCCGTCATACGTTTTTTGGGTGATGGGCGGCATCTTGGGATTATTGGTTATCGCGGCTGGCATGATTTTGCTGCTTCGCCAGCAGGTCAAGGTCAGGACGAGACACCTGGTGCAGGCCAATGCAGAGCTGCAAAGGAGCGAGCAACATTTTCAAACCCTCGCCAGGATTTCTCCCGTCGGGATTTTTCGTACCGATCCAGATGGCGCGACCACCTATGTGAATCCGACCTGGTGCGCCATCTCCGGGGTAGCCGCTGATCAAGCGCTGGGCGATGGCTGGCTTGCGGCCGTTCATCCGGACGATAAGGCAAGACTCAGGCAGGGTTGGCAGGCATCAACCCGACGGCATCAAGCCTCATTTTCGGATTATCGTTTTGTGTGCCCGGATGGAACGCTGGCCTGGGTAATGGGCCAGGCGGTGCCGGAGCTGAATGCCGAGAATCAGATTATCGGGTATGTCGGCACGATCACCGATATCACCGAGCGCAAGCAGGCCGAAGCACGCGTACTGCGCCTCAATCAGTTGTATGCCACGCTCAGCCAGCTCAATCAGGTCATCGTACAGGCGTCTGACCGCGACACCCTGTTCCGCGAAACCTGCCGCGTCGCCATCGAGTGCGGGCAGTTCCGCCTGGCGTGGATCGGCTTGATCGACGAGGCCACGCAGCGCGTGACACCGGTCGCGTTTGCGGGCGACGAGCAAGGTTATCTAGCGAAGGTGGGTATCAGCGATCAAGACGAAGATTTGGGGCGCGGCCCTACTGGCACCGCCATCCGCGAAGGGCACTGCGTCCTGTGTCAGGACATGGACACCGATCCGCACATGGGGCCGTGGCACGCCGCCGCCGTGCAGCACGGCTTTCGCTCCTCGGCGGCGGTGCCCATCCGGCAAGCCGATCAGGTGATCGGCGCGTTCACGGCCTATGCCGGTGAGCCGCACCTGTTTGATGCCGAAGAAGAAGCGCTGCTCGTCAAGATCGGGCAGACGATTTCCTACGCGTTGGATGGCCTGGTCCACGAAGCCCAACGGCGGCAAGCCGAAGCGAATCTGAAACAACGCAACCTGGAACTGGCCACCATAGGCAAAATTATCAGCGCCACCACCACTCGCCTGGACTTGCAGGACATTCTGGATCGCGCCCTGCAAGGCGCGATGGAGCTGACCGAACTGGAAGGCGGGACGCTCTGTCTGGTAGATCATCAACAAAAGACCCTCGTTCTCTCCGCCTCGCGAAATGCTTCAACGGAGATGGTCCAGGGCTTGAGCGCGCACCAGGTCACGATTGGCGACTGTCTGTGTGGTAACGCTGCAGAGACGGGCGAGTCGCTCATCTTGTGGGACAACGCTTCGGGCAGCGAGTATGCCACCTTGGAAGCAGTGCGCAATGAGGGCATCCATTTCCACGCCGCCTTCCCCTTGCAGGGTAAGGAACGAAATATCGGCGTCATTTGCATCTTTTCGCGCGACACCGCTAAACCCTCCGAGCGCAGCCTGACGCTGGTAAAAGACATTTGCGGGCCGATTGCCCTGGCCATCGAAAACGCCCAGCTGTTCGAGCGGGCGCAATGTCACGCCGCCGAACTGTCGCAACGCGTGGCCGAGCGGACGGATGAGCTTCGCCGCGCGAACGATCAGCTGCGCACCAAAAACGACGAATTGAAGGCCTTTGCCTACACCGTCTCGCACGATCTGAAAGCGCCGCTGCGCGGCATCAGCGGCTACGCGCAAGAGCTGGATCGACGTCATCGGGCCGCGTTGAGCGATCGGGCGCAGTTCTGCCTGACGCAGATCATGACGGCGACGCTCAACCTCGATCATTTGATCGAGGACCTGTTGCACTACTCCCGACTCGACGCCGAGACGCCCACACTGACCCACGTCAACCTGCGCGAGATGATCGATACCATTTTGCGCGACCGCGCCCGCCTGATTGCAGAGCAGGGCACGCAAGTCGAGATTGACCTGGCGGCCGATGGGGTGTCGGCCTGGGAGCGCGGCCTGCTGCAGGCCCTGACTAACCTGATCGATAATGCGCTCAAATACAGCCGGAAAGCTGCCCCGCCGAAGATCACTCTTCGTGGTGAACGGTTGGCGCAGGGCTATCGGTTGAGCGTGGCCGACAATGGCGTGGGCTTTGACATGAAGTATCACGACCGCATCTTTGGCCTGTTTAACCGGCTGGTGCGGGCCGATGAATTTGAAGGCACCGGCGCGGGCTTGGCGATTGCCAGGAAAGCGATCGAGAAACAGGGCGGCAAACTGTGGGCCGAAGCGCAGCCCGGCGCGGGCGCAACCTTCTTCATCGAACTGCCCTAAGAGCAATACTGTTAAGATCAGGCTCCAAGCCCGCGTCCTCGCGGGCGGATCAACCGCGAGGACGCGGTTGACGAGCACTAACTAAACAGTATTGGCCCTAAGAGCAATACTGTTAAGATCAGGCTCCAAGCCCGCGTCCTCGCGGGTGGATCAACCGCGAAGACGCGGTTGACGAGCGCGAACTAGACAGACATCATGAAGCTGCGTTCACCACAAATCATGAAAACGCTCCGCGCTTGCGCACCGTCTGCGGGGAACGCCCTCGGGGACGAGGGCTGCGAGCATTTTCAGATTAGTATTGGCCCTAAGCCAACGCGGTAAATGATCCAGCAGTGGATCGTGTTTTCAAATTGACCGACAACTCTTCATTCAGGATGGTTTTAGCATGGCAAATTTATCTGCCGCACGCCCGATTCTGTTGGTGGAAGACAACCCGATGGATCTCGATTTGACGCTGCAGGCGTTTGAAGAATATGCCGTGGTCAACCCGATCGCGGTCTGCCGCGACGGCGAGGAAGCGTGGGCCTACCTCGATCAGCACGATCGCCCCGACGATCCGCAGTTGCCGATCGTGATGCTGCTGGATTTGCGCCTGCCCAAAGTGGACGGGTTGGATGTGCTGCGCCATGCCCGCCAGAGCAAGGTGTGGCAAAAGATTCCGATTGTGGTGATGACCACTTCGCGCGAGAACAGCGACATTGATACGGCTTATCAGTTGGGAGCCAATTCCTATATCGTCAAGCCCGTCGATTTTGACGCTTTTTCCGAAGTGGTGAAGACCATCAAGATGTACTGGCTGTTGACCAATCAGCCGCCGTTTCCCGCTGATTAAAAGGAGACCGGACATGACCGATCCGATCCGTGTGCTGTATGCCGAAGACGATCCGCACGACGCCGATTTGACGCAGGCCCGTTTCGCGCTGGAAGGCGCCGACTTCCAACTCGATCTAGTGGACACCGGCGAAGCCTGCCTGGCGCGCGTGTCGCAGGCGGCTTACGATGTGTTGTTGCTCGATTACCGCTTGCCGGACATGGATGGCCTCGATCTGTTGAAGCGCTTGATGCTGGCGGGCATCACGGTGCCAGCGGTCATAGTAACCGGATTGGGTGACGAAGCCGTGGTGGTGCAGGCGCTGCGCCTGGGCGCCAGCGACTATGTTCCCAAGAGCCCTGACTATCTGGACACGCTGCCCGGAATTCTGCGCGATCTGGCGCGCGAGTCTCAGCCTCGGCTGGCGCTGGCCCGGCCCGTGAGCGTGCCCCGGCGGCAGGTGCTCTACGTTGAACGGCACACCATGGACATCGATCTGACCGTGCGCCATTTGGCCGAGGCCGCGCCGCACCTGGTGCCGACGGTGGTGACCTCCTGTACGGAAGCCCTGCACCGTCTGAACCAAGCGGCCGACATCGATCTGGTGCTGGCCGATCTGCGCATGACCGACATGAGCGCGCTGGATTTTATGCGTGAAGTCAAGCATCGCGGCTGGCGCGTCCCGGTGATCGTCATCAGCGGCCAGGGCGACGAGGAGACTGCCGTCGCCGCGTTAAAACTGGGGGCGGCCGATTATCTGGTTAAGCGTGACAATTACCTGATTCATTTGCCCTTTGCCATCGAGCATGCGATTGAGCACTTTCAATTGGATCGGACCAACGTGGAACTGCGCCGCGAAATCGCCGAGCGGCGGCGCGTAGAAGAGGCCCTGCGCGAAAGCGAAGAACGCTATCGGCTGCTCTTCGATTCCAGTCTGGATGCCATTCTGCTCAACGCGCCAGATGGCAATATTTTGGCCGCCAACCCGGCCGCCTGCCGGATGTTCGGGCGAACGGCAGACGAGATCACGCAAATCGGGCGCAGCGGCGTGGTGGATGTGCGTGATCCGCGTTTGGCGGCGGCGCTGGCCGAGCGTGTCCGCACGGGCCGGTTTAGCGGTGAACTTACCTTTATTCGTCGCGACGGCACGCCGTTTCCGGGTGACATCACCACCGCGCTTTTCAGCGATCAGGCGGGCAATACCCGCAGCAGCACGATCATCCGCGACATCTCCGAACGCAAGCGGGCAGAGGAAGAAATCCGTCAACTCAATGCCCAACTGGAACAGCGTGTCCTGGCGCGCACGGCGCAACTCGAAGCCGCGAACAAGGAACTGGAAGCCTTTTCGTATTCGGTCTCGCACGACCTGCGCGCGCCGCTGCGCGCCATAGACGGTTTCTCGCGCATCCTGCTGGATGAGTATGGTCCGCAATTGGACGCCGAGGCGCAGCGCTATTTGCAGATTGTGGGCGAAAACGCCCAGCAAATGAGCCACTTGATCGACGCTTTGCTGGCCTTCTCGCGCCTGAGCCGCCAGCCGTTGAACAAACAGCTAGTGGATATGAACCAACTGGCACGCCAAGCGCTCGACGAAGTGCGTCGCGACCAACCCGATCGATCGCCTGAGCTGGTCAGCGGCGATTTACCGCCGTGCCGGGCCGATCCGGCCTTGTTGAAACAAGTCTGGATCAATTTGCTGTCGAACGCGTTCAAATTCACGGCCAGGCGTGAGCAGGCTCGGATCGAAATCGGGTGTCAGCCGGATCAGGGTCAACTCATCTACTTCGTCCGGGACAATGGGACCGGGTTTGACATGCAGTATGCCGACAAGTTGTTTGGGGTGTTTCAACGGCTGCACCGGGCCGAAGAGTATGAGGGTACCGGCGTGGGCCTGGCGATCGTGAGACGCATCGTCGAGCGGCACGGCGGGCGCATCTGGGTCGAAGCCCAAGTCGACGGCGGGGCTACGTTTTATTTTGCGCTTGGAGAGCGGTGATGTGTCACGCTCCGCGCCGCGAAGGCGGGATCTAGTGTCAACGGCTGGATTCCCGCCTGCGCGGGAATGACGGCTAATCTGAAAATGCTCACCGCCCTCGTCCCGAGGGCGTTCCTCGGGGACGGTGCGCGAGCGCGGAGCATTGTTAGGCTTGGTGGTGAATGCAGTTCATGATGTCTGATCTGAAAATGTTTACCGCCCTCGTCCCGGGGGCGTTCCCCGGTGACGGGGAACGGAGAATTTTGACAATGCTCATAGCCCTCGTCCCGAGGGCGTTCCCCGGGGGACGGTGCGCGAGCGCGGAGCATTGTTAGGCTTGGTGGTGAATGCAGTTCATGATGTCTGATCTGAAAATGTTTACCACCCTCGTCCCGAGGGCGTTCCCCGGGGACGGGGAACGGAGAATTTTGACAATGCTCATAGCCCTCGTCCCGAGGGCGTTCCCCGGGGACGGTGCGCGAGCGCGGAGCGTTTTCAGGCTTTGTGGTGAACGCAGTTCATGGGGTTTGAGTAGTATCTCTAAAATCACCCCACTGCAATTTCTGAAAGGACCACCATGAGTAAAGGACCTGTCGAGATTCTGTTGGTCGAAGATAACCCGCACGATGTGGAATTGGCGCTGCATGCACTGCACAAGAATAACTTCAGCAATCGCCTCCACGTCGTGCGTGACGGCGCGGAGGCGTTGGACTTCATCTTTGGCACCGGCCCCTATGCGGACCGCAGTGTCAACGAGGCGCCGAAAGTGGTCTTGCTGGATCTGAAGATGCCGAAGGTCGATGGCCTGGAAGTGTTGAAACGCGTCAAGGCTGATCCACGCACGCGCATGATTCCGGTCGTCGTGCTGACTTCGTCACGCGAGGAGAGCGATATCGTCGCGAGCTACCAGCTGGGCGCCAATAGTTACATCGTCAAGCCCGTCGATTTTCAACAGTTCACTGAGGCCGTGCGTCAACTCGGTCTGTATTGGTTGCTGCTTAATCATCCGCCACGGGCGTGATGTTAGATTTTTGGATTGAACCACCCGTGCTACAATTCTCGACCAGTGATCTAGAATCTGCCGTCTGCCAGCCCAGCGGGAGGTGCCATGCCTTCACCCCTTCACTTATTGATTCTGGAAGATCGATCGGCGGATGCCGAGCTCATGCTGCATGAGCTGCGGCGAGCCGGCTTCGCCGCCGACGGGCGGCGCGTCGAGACGGAAGCCGACTACGTCGCGGCGCTTGATCCGGCCCTCGACTTGATTCTAGCCGATTACAGTCTGCCGCAGTTTGACGCGCTGCGCGCCTTGCAGTTGCTGCAGCAGCGCGGTCTTGATATCCCGTTCATCATCGTCACCGGCAGTATCAGCGAAGAGGTTGCCGTCGAGTGCATGAAGCAGGGCGCCGCCGATTATCTGCTGAAAGATCGTATGACGCGTTTGGGCCAGGCGGTCACGCATGTGCTCGATCAGAAACGGCTGCGCAGCGAGAAACGCCAGGCTGAACAGGCTCTAGCCGATAACGAAAAACTCTTCCGTGCACTCATCGAAAACAGTACGGACGTGGTAAACCTGATCGGCGCCGACCATACCATTCAGTACACCAGCCCGGCCATAGGCTACGTGCTAGGGTATACGATCGGAGAGTATGTGGGCCGCAATATTTCTGAGTTTCTGTATCCGGCTGAGCCGCCGGATGTTTTGCTGGAAGCAGCGCTCCCCGCGGAAACGCCGGGGCAAATCACCACGTTCACGAGCCGCCTGCGGCACAACGACGGATCGTGGCGTTGGGTGGAAGGAGTCAGCCAGAACTTGCTCGACGAGCCAAGTGTGCAAGCGATCGTCGTCAACTTCCGTGACGTTACCGAACGCAAGCAGCGCGAGCACGAGTTGGAAGTCATCGCCGTCATCAGCGCGGCGCTGCGCGTGGCGGCCACGCGAGACGACATGCTGCCGATCATTGTGGCGCAGACGCTCGACATCCTTCAGGTCGACGGCATCGCGCTGGCCATGGTCGATCCCGACACCCAGGAGACCGTCATTTCGCTGGCCTACGGCGCCTGGGTGGATAGGACGGGCATGCGGCTGCCCACCGGGGCAGGCGTCAGCGGCCAGGTGATTGCTACCGGCCGGCTCTACGTGAATAATGCGGCGCAGAGCGATCCCAACTTCCTATGGCGCGATGTGCGCAGCAATTTTCAAGCGGTGGCCTGCACGCCGCTCATCGAGCAGCAACAGACGATCGGCGCGCTGCTCGTCGGCCGGCGCAGCGCCGGTGCGGTGTTTACGGATCACGATGTGCAGCTGCTCGTCTCGATCGGAGAAATTGCCGCGAATGCCTTGTACCGGGCCGGAGTCGTGGAGACGCTGGAAAAGCGGATCGCCGAACGCACGCAGGCTCTGAGCGAGGCGAACGAGCAGCTCAGGGAACTCGATCGGCTCAAATCCAAGTTCGTCTCCGATGTGTCCCACGAACTGCGCGCGCCGGTGACCAACCTCAGACTCTATATCGAACTGCTCGAGCGGGGGAAGCCCGATAAAATCGCCGCTTACGTGGCGACTTTGAAACAGCAGGCGAAACGCTTGTCCACCCTGGTCGAAACCATTCTCGACCTATCCCGTCTTGAACGGCGCCAGGATCTTGTCCCATATGAAGCCCTGCAGCTAAACCCGATCGTCGAGCAAGTCATCCTGGCGCATCTTCCCCGGGTGTCTGCGACCCGGGTTCAGTTGACCTTCGCGCCTGGCCTGAACCTGCCACTCGTCTGGGGCGACGCGAATCAATTGGCGCAGGTGGTGACCAACCTGGTGGCGAATGCACTCAACTACACCCCCGCCGGGCGTATCCAGATCACTACTTACCAGACCGATCAGCGCGTCTGCCTGCAAGTTTCCGATACCGGTCTGGGCATTCAGCCCGACGATTTGCCGCACCTCTTCGAGCGTTTTTATCGCGGCCAGAACGTCAGCCATGCGGGTATTTCCGGCACGGGATTGGGCCTGGCCATTGTCAAAGAGATTGTCGACCTGCATCGGGGCGACATCGAAGTCGAGAGTGAAGACGGTGCGGGCGCCACGTTTCGCGTCTGGCTGCCTGTGGCAGAACCCGATCGGTCATCACTGACAAGTAGAGGTTGATCTATGGAAATTCCATTACGCGTCCTGATTGTCGAAGATCGATCGGCGGATGCCGAGCTCATGCTGCATGAGCTGCGACGGGCCGGCCTCGCTGCCGACGGGCGGCGCGTCGAGACGGAAGCCGACTTCGTCGCGGCGCTGGAGGCGGAGTTTGATTTGATTCTGGCCGATTACAACCTGCCACAGTTTACGGGGCTGCGCGCCTTGCAGCTGCTGCAGCAGCGCGGTCTCGATATACCGTTCATTATCGTCACCGGCAGCATCAGCGAAGAAGTCGCCGTCGAGTGCATGAAGCAGGGCGCCGCCGATTATCTGTTGAAAGATCGTCTGACGCGGTTGGGCCAGGCGGTCACGCACGCCCTTGAACAGAAGCGGCTGCGCGTTGAGAATCAGCGGGCCGCGGAGGCGCTGCGCGAAAGCGAAGCCCGCTTCCGCGTCATCTTTGAGCACGCCAACGATGCCATCCACGTGAGCAACGCCGCCGATGAAATCCTCGAAGTGAATCCGCGCCTGTGCGAATTGATGGGCTACAGCCGTGCGGAACTGCTGAAACTGCACATTGCCGATCTGCAAGCGCCGGAAGTGCGGGGCACGCCCGGCCACGTGATCATTACCGACCTGGCGCGTCATGGCAGCGCGACGTTCGAAGGCCTGAATCTTCACCACAGTGGGCGGCCTATCCCCGTCGAAATCAGTGTCGCGCGTATGGAAAGCGTCCAGGGAGAGCTATACGTTTCGATTGTGCGTGACATCACCGAGCGCCAGCGTGCCGAACAAGCCCTGCGGGAAAGTGAATCATCTTTACAAGGGATCCTACAATCTACCGTGGATGGCATTCTGGCAGTCAACCGGGAAAACCGGCTGCTGTTTGTCAATGAACGTTTTAGCAAACTGTGGAGGATCCCGCCGGAAGTCATGGCGGCCAAGGACGACGCCGTCCTGCTTCGCTATGTCCTTGATCAGTTGATCGAGCCGCCAGCTTTCCTCCACAAGGTTCAGGCGCTTTACTCATCGCGCGAAGACAGTTTCGATATTTTGAATTTCAAAGATGGCAGGGTATTCGAGCGCGTATCACATCCGCTGCTGCAAGGGGCGGAGCTGCGCGGCCGGGTCTGGTCCTTCCGCGACATCACCGAGCGTAAGCGGGCAGAAGAGGCGATCCGCGAAAGCGCGCGCCGCGAGCGGGAGCGGGCGGCCGAGTTGCAGACCATCATGGACGCCGTTCCGGCGGCCGTGTGGATTGCGCACGATCAAATGAGCCAGGTCATTACCGGCAACCGTGCTGCATATGAACTGGTGCGCCTGCCGCCGGGTAGCAACGCGTCGCGCACAGCACCGGAAGGTCAGCCGCTCACTCACACCAAGATCTACCAAAACGGCGTCGAGCTGCCGCCCAACGATCTTCCCCTCCAAATCAGCGCAGCGACCGGGGTCGAAATCCGCGATTTTGAACAAGAGCTCGTCTTTGACGATGGCACGGTCGTTTACGAATTGGGCAACGTCATGCCGCTCTTCGACGAAGCAGGCCGGCCGCGCGGCGCGGTCGGCGCGTTTATCGACATCACCGAACGCAAACAAGCGGAAGCAGCTTTGGCGCAGGAGCGTTTGCTCTTGCGCACGGTGATTGACAACCTGCCCGACGCCGTGTATGCCAAAGATCGGCAGGGGCGTAAGATACTGGCCAACCGCGTCGACCTGGATAACATTGGCAAGCCGGAAGCCGAGGTACTGGGCAAGACCGACACAGAGGTTTTCCCGCTGCAAGTCGCCGTCCAGTTTGAAGCCGACGATCAAAGTGTCTTGCAAAGCGGGCAACCGGTACTCAACCGCGAAGAATTGTTGGTCAATGAGAAAGAGAGGCAGATCTGGCAGATCACCTCCAAACTACCGCTCAAAGATGCGGCGAACCAGATTGTCGGCCTGGTGGGGATTGGTCACAACATCACCGAGCGCAAGCAGGCTGAATTCCAAAGGGAGGCTGCGCTCGAGGCGCTGCGCGAAAGCCAGCGGCGGCTTTCTACGCTGATGAGCAACCTGCCCGGTATGGCCTACCGCTGTAAAAACGACCCGGACTGGACAATGGAATTCGTCAGTGAGGGTTGCCAGACGCTCACGGGTTATCAACCGCAGATGTTGGTAGATTCACGGGGCATCTCCTACGCCGAGGTGATCCACCCGGACGACCGGGAGATGGTGTGGAAGATAGTAGAGGCAGGGGTGCATGCGAAGCATCCCTATCATCTGGAATACCGTATTCAGACTGCTGATGGCGGGGTGAAGTGGGTTTGGGAACAGGGCCAGGGTATCCATGCTGACACGGGTGAACTTCTTGCGTTGGAAGGTTTCATCACCGACATCACGGAGCGCAAGCGGGCGGAGGAGGCGCTGCTTGTCAGTCACCACCAGCTTGAGACCCTCAATCACATCGGGCAGGCCCTGGCTCAAAGCCTGGATGTGGAGGTCATTTGTCGCATCGCTTATGAGTATCTTGCCGGGTTAGTCGATTGTTCCAATTTTGGCGTTTCGCTTTACGCCCCGGACACGCGCACCTTGAAAGCCGAATTCATCTTGAGCGATGGCGCGCCCCTGGATATAGCGGCGCTGCCACGGCTGCAGATTGATGATCAAACGCCCGCGCGCGGACGCGCCCAGGCGATTCTTACCGGGCAGGTCGCCGTCATCCCTGATCTTCTGCAGGCCAACGAAAACGGAGAGCCGTTCCTGCTGGGCGATGATCGTCTCCCCCGATCGGCCCTCTATGTCCCCATGTATTTGCAAGGACGAGTGACCGGCTTGTTGGAGATGCAGAGTTATCGGCGCGATGCTTACGACTCGGTCGATCTTGACTTGCTCCGGTCGGTGTCGAACCAGATCGGCCTGTCGATCGAAAACGCGCGCCTTTACCAGACCGCTCAACAAGAATTGGCAATGCGCCAGCAGGCGGAGGAGGCGCTCCGCGCCAAGGTCGTTGCGCTGCAAATGCTGGCCGAGATCGCTCAGGCCATCACCTCGTCGCTCGACCTGGATCTGGTGCTGGTGACCCTGTTGGAAAAGGTGCGGCGGGCCACCCTGGCGGAAGCCAGTTCCGTGGCCCTGATCGACAAGGAGTCGGGCGACCTGGTGTTTCGGCAAGCGATGGGGGGAGCCGTGCACGCCGTGGTGGGGTTGCGGCTGCCGCCGGGTGAGGGGATCGTCGGCTGGGTGGCAGAGCACCGGCAGTCGGTGCGGGTGGATGATGCCGCGTCGGACGCGCGGGTGCATGCGCTGCCCAACGCGGTCGGGTTTGTGACGCAGAGCCTGGTGTGCGTGCCGTTGATGGTGCGCGATACGGTGACGGGGGTGCTGGAACTGGTCAACAGTCAGCGGGGCAAGTTTGGCCAGGATGATGTGCAGCTGCTCGAATCGGTGGCGGCCCAGGCGGCCATCGTCATCGAGAATGTGCGGCTGTTCGAGACCGAGCACACCGCGCGGAAACGGCTGGAAACCCTCTATCGCATTGGGCAAGCGATCAACTCCACGTTAGAGGCTGACGTGATTTTGGATCGCTTGACCGACGAAGCGGTGCAGATCACGCAAGCGACGCATGGGTCGGCGTTGGTGGCGCGCCCCGAGCGAGGGTGCTTTGAGCGGCGCTCGCTGCGCGGCTATTCGCCGGAAGAAGCGGGCAAAGCGCGCAGCGATACGCTGCCGCTGGATCGCGGCGTGAACGGGCGGGCCTATCGGCTGCGCCAGCCGGTGTATATCGACGATGTGACGGTCGATCCGGATTATCATCCCTTGATCCCGACGACGCGGGCGGAATTAGCCGTGCCCATTATGCGTAGCGGCCAGGTGATTGGTAACCTGGACTTGCAAAGTCCCAACGTGAATGCCTTTCATGACATCGATTTGAAGTTCTTGCAGGCGCTGACTGACCAGGTGGCGATTGCGTTGGAAAATGCGCGCCTGTTCGCCGAGACCC
>JBGSPW010000178.1:0-10177 GCA_041738395.1 Thermoflexales bacterium | reverse complement strand
CCCCCCCCGCCCCGGTACCGTAAACCAAGCTGGGATTCGCTATACTGCGTGACTTTGCTCAAGCACCAGCCGTCTTGGCGGCCATGACGAAATCGTTGCGCTAGTACATCTGGAGGTCTTTGCCACCCCGCGCGAACACGGTTGGCGAGCGCATCAGTTATCAGTCGAGTGTAAGACATGGTAGAATCGCACTGACTGAAGGCCGCCATGTCCAAATTGTGGATTCCAAAATTCAAAATCCAAAAAGCTTCGTTCGTGCTGTTGATCACGGCCGCCCTCAGCGCGGCGATCTATTGGTTTGGTCTGACGCAAGCGGCCTATTTGCCTGCGCTGTACCAAGAACCGTTGATCGATCTGAACCGCTTGGCCGACGGTGTCCCCGAACGCCTGTGGCCGTTGATGCTCGCCTTTGCGGCGTTGTTCGCCTTATATCTGCTGAGTTGGAAAGCGGCGCAGCGCGTCTCCACCCGATCGGCCTGGCTCATCGTCATCGGCGGTGTGGTGATCTTCGCCGTTATCCTGCTGTTCATGTATCCGGTTGATGCCGCCGACCTCTTCGACAACATCCTGCATGGGCGCATCCTCAGCGTGTACCACGCCAATCCCTTCCATGATATTCCCGCGCAATTCGCCGCCGATCCGTTTTATCCTTACATCGGTTGGCGTAAATCGATCTCCGCGTATGGGCCGGGTTGGGAGATGTTGGCCGGGTTGAGCGCGCGTCTGGCCGGCGAGGATCTCCTCGTGAACGTCTTCGTCTTCAAAGCGGTGCTGGCCGCGTTCCTGGCGGGCTGCGGCGGCCTCATCGTGTTGATTCTGCGCCGCCTCGCGCCGGAACGCGCCCTCGCCGGTCTGGTGTTGTTCGTCTGGAACCCATTGGTGGTCTACGAAACGATCGGGCAAGGGCACAACGACGTGGCGATGTTGTTTTGGACGCTGCTGGCGATCTGGCTGCTGCTCAAAAAACGTTACACCCTCATGATTCTGGCGCTGTTGATCGGCGCGCTGTTCAAATTCATTCCCCTGTTGTTCATTCCGGCGGCGGCCGCGATCGCGCTGCGCGATCTCGGCACGCCCCGCTCGCGCCTGCGCTGGTTGATCGTCACCCCGATCATTTCGGTGGCGCTGGTGGGACTGGCTTACGCGCCGTTCTGGAATGGCCTCGCGACGTTGAGCATCGCGCGGCGCACGCAGCTGTACACTTCGTCTCTGCCGACGGCGATCTACACCCTGCTGCAATTCAACTTCAGCCGAATCGATGCGGCCAACTGGGTCAGCCTGACCGCGTTGACCTTGACAGGATTGTGCGCACTGTGGACGGCCTGGCGGGCGTGGCACGATCGATCGGAGTTGAGCCTGGCCCGATCGATGTACTACCTGATCATGTTTTATCTGCTCCTCACCGTGCCGTGGTTTCATCCATGGTACGCGGTGTGGGCCATCGGCCTCGCCGCGTTGTTACCGGTGGGGCACACGGTGCGGCTGGCGATCCTGTTCAGTTTTGCGGTGCTGAGCAAGCTGCTGATCTTCGCGCCGTATATCCTGTGGATCGCTCGTCCGCCGGAAGTGGCGCGCTTCAACGAAGTCTTGCTGGGCCCATTGGTCTTGGCTTTGCCGTGGTTGTACGCGTTGGTTGCGTTGGGGGACACGTGGCGCAAGCGGCGCCTGAAGCGCGCCTGAAGCGGTTGATAATCGAACTCAACAATACGCCGGCCGCCGTCGCGCCGCATACCCGATCGTTCTTGCAACAAAACCGGCTGGATTCACGGCCCGCGTAAGGCCCGCGTAAGAGGCACACTGTGTCCGATCCCACTTTTCATTTCTCGACACCCATCAAAATCCGCTTTCGTGATCTGGACGCCTTCGGTCACGTCAACAATGCCGTTTACTTCACGTACATGGAAGTCGCGCGGACCGACTACTTGACGCACGTGGGATTGTTGAAGAACGAGTGGCCACCGATCTTTTTCATCATCGCCGAAGCGACCTGCCAGTTCAAGGCGCCGGTCCAGATGGATACGCCGCTGGCCATTCAAGTGCGCGTGAGCGGCCTGCGCACTTCCAGTTTTAGCATGGAGTACCAGTTTCTCGATCAGGCGACCGGACAAATCTTAGCGCTCGGGCGGACGGCGCAGGTGACGTATGACTACACTGCGAACCGCAGCGTGCCGCTGCCCGTCGAGTGGCGTCAGACTCTGACGACGTTTGAAGAACTATGACCACACCTCCCGATCGTGTCGATGCCCAGGTATGCCTGTTGCTGGTTACGCCTTATGCGGAATCGGTGAAGGCGTTGTCTGCGCCATTACCGGTGCAGCGCCTGCGTGATGCGCCGTATTTCGTGCCGACCGATATCGATATCAGCCCGCTGGATTCCACGCAGCTGGAGGTAGACGGCGTGGTCGTAAGTGTGCGCCGCAGCGTGTACGATCAACTGTCATTAGTGGCCGAGTGCGTGTTTGCCCTACCGGATGCACTGAGCGATGAAGCGCAGCTGCGCAAAGATCGCATTCAAGAAGACTTAAGGACGCGGCTCTTGAAGATGCAGCCCGATCCGGGCGAACTGTTTGAAGAATATGCGATTCTGCTGATCGCGACGATGGACGGCACGCCCGACGCTTTTATTGATCGTAACGGCGCGGCGTTAGCGCGCTTCCTCCGTTCGCAGCGCGACGAGTTCGGCGCCGACGAAATCCAGAGCACGTTGATGTCGCGCGTGCGCTATTCGGAAGATGAGCTGACCGTGGTCGATTGGGAGGGCGCGGTCATCATTGCCAACGAAAGCGATTTTCAATCCGATATCGAGCTGCTTACAATCGGTAACTATCAACTGCTGCGCTATCGCCTGCTCGATCAATCGATCGAGCAGAATCTCGAAACAGTCGATCGGCACCTGCACGAGGGTGCGCGCCGCACCTTGTTTCCACGCCGCCCCAAATCAGTGCTGCGGCAGGTCGTCGAACAGCGGCTGGCCTTGATGCTCGATTTCGAGAAGATCAATCAGGGGCTGCTGCTCATCGGCGACTGGTATACCGCCAAGCTGTATCGCATCATCTACGACGAATTTTATCTGGACGAATGGGCCGGGGCCATCAAGGGCAAGCTGGATAATCTGGAATCGATCATTCAGGTGATTCAGGATAACTTCTCATTTTCGTGGTCGACGTTTTTGGAGATGGTGCAGATTGCGGGTTGGCTGGTCTTGCTGCTGGGTTACTTTGTGCTGTTCTACTTTGATATTCAGGCGGCGAAGTGAAGTGCTGTGCAACGAGTCATGAGAAACGAGTAATATGAAAAACAATTTATTGGAACGCGCTCGACGGGAAGGCAATCCCCTCATCGACGGAACGAAGGTGACGTGGGTCTGGCGCAGTCGCCTGCGCGGGCGTCCGCGCGGCGCGCAGGCCCCGCAACTGATCGGCGATTTCAATCTGTGGGACCTGGGCAAGCCGCTCAAGTTGAAGCAAGCCGCTCCGCAGGTGTGGACGACGGCGCTGGACTTTCCACTGGACGCTTACATCGAGTATGCCTTCGTGCGCAAGGGCGAACACGTCAACGATCCATTGAATGCGCGCCAGGTGTCCAACGGCCTCGGCGATACCAATCACTTCTTCGCCATGCCAGAGGCGGTGTCGACCACGTTGTTCCGGCCCATTAAAGGTTTCCCGCGCGGCGAGGTCACACGGCATGTGATCACCGCGGATATGATCGCCGGCGGCAAACGCACCGTCCATCTATTTCAGCCGCCGGTCGCTGAGTCATGCCCGCTGTTGATTGTCTTCGATGGACAAGACTACCTGAAACGGGTGCATCTGCCACACATCGTCGATAACTTGATCGGGTTGGAGAAAATCCGCCCGGTGGCCATGGCCTTGATCGATAACGGCACTGCGGCGCGCATCGCCGAACTGGCCAACAGCGAATCGATGCTGGTCTTCTTGCTGAACAAAGTGCTGCCACTGGCGCAGTCCGAATTGAACTTGACCGCACCCGGCGAGTGGGGCTTACTCGGCGCATCGTTGGGCGGATTGATGTCGGTGTATGTGGCGCTGCGTTTTCCGGAGATTTTCAATCGTGTGTTGAGCCAATCAGGTTCATTTACCGTGCGCGGATGCGATAGCCTGGTCTTTGATCTAGCGCGCGCTCATTACAATCCCGGCCTGAAAATCTGGCTGGATGCAGGCCGTTTTGAATACCTGTTGGAAGCGAATCAACGCATAGCCGAAGTGCTGCGCGCCAATGACTATGACGTAACCTATCGCGAGTACAACGGCGGGCACAATTTCCCGGCATGGCGCGATGAGGTGGAACAAGGCTTGATGGCGTTGTACGGATGTTGAGCCATCAAAGTAAGCTCGCAACCCCTCGGCCATCATTGTGCATTGCCCATTATTCACTGATCCTTGTCACCTTGTTTTTTTTGTGGTATTCTTTCGCGCACAAAATTGAATACGCAACTCTTATCCAGAGAGGCGGAGGGACCGGCCCGATGATGCCTCGACAACCAGCTGGAAGTTAGAAATTGGACGGCGACGTTCCAATCTCCATGTGAAGCATCCAAACTCTCACTTCCAAGCCAGGTGCCAATTCCGGCAGTATTCTGGAAGATGAGAGCGAGTCCGTCTGTTCTGCTGACCCCTTCTCATTCCTGGAAGGGGTCTTTTCATCCCCGCGATGAATTCGCCTCTTCAGGTCTCTCTGAATAAGCGTGCGATAGCAAAGAGGCGGCTCGTTGACAAATTGCATCCGGTTATTCCCGCAGGATGACGGCCTGACGCGCCGGGCATGCGGCAGCAACACTAACAAATCACAGTGATTCAAGGAGAATCCATGAGCACCACTTTCATGACTTCCAAACAGTCGTTTTTTACGTCCGAGTCGGTGACGGAAGGCCATCCCGACAAGATGTGCGATCAGATTTCCGATGCAGTTCTGGACGCGATGCTGGCGCAAGACCCGCGTTCGCGCGTGGCGTGCGAGACAGCCACCACCACCGGTCTGATTATCGTGATGGGCGAAGTGACCACCAACGCTTACGTCGAAATTCAAGACGTGGTGCGCGACACCGTTTCCAAGATCGGTTACACCGATGGCTCATTCGGTTTTGATGCGCGCACGTGCGGCGTGCTGGTTTCGCTGAAGGGCCAGTCGCCGGATATCGCGCTGGGCGTGGACGATGCGCTGGAGCACAAGAGCGGTGAGATGTCCGACGCGCAGATCGAAGCGGTGGGCGCGGGCGATCAGGGCATGATGCTGGGCTTCGCCTGTAACGAGACTGACGAATTGATGCCGTTGACGATTTCGCTGGCGCACAAGCTGTGCCGTGAATTGGCGCACTCGCGCAAGTCGGGTCAACTGCCGTGGCTGCGTCCCGATGGCAAGAGCCAGGTCACCGTGGAATACAGCGAAGGCAAGCCCGTGCGCGTGGACACCGTCCTCATCTCCACGCAGCATGATGCCAACGTCGGTCACTCGACGATCAGCGAAGAAGTGATCGGGCAGATCGTGCACAAGGTGGTGCCGGGCAAGCTGCTAGACAAGAAGACCAAGTACTTCGTCAACCCGACCGGCCGCTTCGTCATCGGCGGTCCGATGGGCGATGCCGGCGTCACCGGCCGCAAGATCATCGTCGATACATACGGCGGCATGGCGCGGCACGGCGGCGGCGCGTTCAGTGGCAAGGATCCAACGAAGGTCGATCGCTCGGCCGCTTACTACGCGCGCTATGCGGCGAAGAATCTCGTCGCGGCGGGTGTAGCCGATCGGTTGGAGATTCAAGTGTCGTATGCCATCGGCGTGGCGCGCCCGCTATCGTTGATGGTCGAGACATTCGGCACCAACAAGGTCAGTAATGAGAAGATCGATCAGTTGCTGGCCGATCATTTCGATTTCCGGCCCGGCGCGATCATTCAGAACCTCAATCTGCGCCGACCGATCTATCAGGCGACCGCGGCCTACGGTCACTTTGGGCGGCATGACATCGATGCGCCGTGGGAAAATCTGGATAAGGTGGAATTGCTGAAGAAGGAAGCGGGTCTGGCGTAACGCGCATCGCAGGCCAGGCGCTCGAGTTTCGTGTAGCTCTCACAAAACAAAGCGCCCGCTGGAGTTCACACTCCAACGGGCGCTTTTTCCCAGATTGAGACGAAACACTAATGTGCGCGCGGTTCCAGCACCCCGTCGATCAAGCCAACTTCGACAGCTTGCTGCGCCGTGAGATACATATTGCGATCGGTATACTTGGAGATCAGCTCGTCGCTCATCGTGGTTTGCTCGCGCAGAATGCGATTCAACAGATCACGCATCCGTAGAATTTCTTTCGCCTCAATTTCGATGTCGGCGGCCTGGCCCTGCACGCCGCCCAGCGGTTGATGCAGATGAATCGTCGCATGCGGCAGCGCATGGCGCTTGCCTTTGGTGCCCGCCGTCAGCAGAATCGTGCCCATGCTAGCCGCCATACCGATGGCGATCGTCGACACGGGCGCGGTGATCATGCGCATCGTATCGTAAATCGCCAACCCCGACGTAATCTGTCCGCCGGGCGAATTGATGTACAGGTTAATGTCCCGATCCGGGTCCTGGCTGTTGAGGAACAGCAGTTGCGCCACGATCGCATTCGCCACCTGATCGTTGATGGGCGTACCGAGAAAGATGATGCGTTCCCTCAATAGCAACGAATAAATATCATACGCACGTTCGCCGCGCGCATCCTGCTCGATCACATATGGGATCACAGACTGGGGTGAAATCATCGCATTGCTCCTGTGTAAAGGTTCATTCACCTGTGATTGTACCCGACGTCATGCGATTTCAACTGATCGAACCTACAGGGTGTCTACAGGCCGATCGCCTGGGGCGCGACCCGCTGATAGCGGCTCAGACGCTTCGCCTTTGCAGATCGTCATCAGGTGCTTGAGGCCGGCTTGCGTCACCAGATCGATCTTGATCGCATCGCGCGCGCTGTCCTTCAACAGCGCTTGGCGCGCCTCTTTCGCTTGCGGCCCATAGGACGCCGCCAGCCGATCGATTTGCTGCTCGACCTCTTCGTCGCTGACCGTGATATTTTCCAGCTTTGTAAATTCTGCTAACGCCAGGCCGCGCCGCAGGCGAACTTCCGCCGTGGGCTTGAGTTCTTCGCGATACTGCTCGGCGGTCTTGCCCAGCGCCTCCAGGTATTGGGTCATGTCCGTCTTTTGCTCTTTGAGGCGGCGCTCGGTGCGTTCGACTAGCTCGTCGATTTCGGCCTTGATCATCTGCGGTGCAAACTCAACCGTGGCTTGTTTCACCAGCGCATCGACGCATTCATCGGTATATTTGTCTTCGGTCTGGCGCTTGGCCGCAGCCAGTAACTCGCCGCGGATTTCATTCTTCAAGGCATCCAACGTTTCGTAATCGCCCACGGTCTGCGCCAGTGAGTCGTCTAGTTCGGGCAGCTCGCGCTTCTGCAAACTGATGAGATGCACTTGGAACTCGGCCGGCTTGCCGGCGAATTCGCCATAGCGCTCGGTATTGGGCACGGGCAGCGTGAAGGTTTTGTCTTCACCCGCCTTCAGGCCGATGATGCCTTCGCTGAAGTCCAGCATCTCTTCATCGCGATCGAGCGGCGGATAGAGACTGATCTGCACGCCGCTTTGTTTGGAGATGAACGACTCACCGTCGACCAGCCCCTCAATGTCAACTGTCGCGATCATGTTCGCGGCTGCCACCGCATCTTCACCGGCCGGTTCGATGATCGCATTGTTGTCGCGGATGTGTTCGAGTTGATGCTCGAGGTCGTGCTCGTTGGCCGCCGGCTCGATGTACGGCACACGTAGCGACTTGTAGTCGCCGAGTTCGATGACCGGGGCGAGGGGCACGATCATCTTGAAGACCATCGGCTCCAGCGTGAAGTCTTCCATCTCGCCCATACCATACGGCTCGATATTGTGCGCATCCAGCGCTTCCTTGTAGACCTTGGGGCCCAGTTCGTCCACCACTTCTTCCAGTAGAGCCTGCTTGCCCACCATGCGCTCCACCACCTCACGCGGGGCCTTGCCCGGGCGGAAGCCGGGAATCTTGTACTTCTGTGCCAGGCGGCGCGCGGCCTGCGCCAGCGCAGCATCGACACGTTCGGGCGGCACTTCGATGGTCAGCAGCAGTTGACGGTTGTCACGGGGTTCGGTTGTAACGTTCACTTCTACCTCGACTAGATGTTAGAGATTGGATGTTAGATGCTGGACGTTGGAGATTGGAGGCTAGATGTTGGACAGTGTCTGACTGTTCTGCGGTCTAAGATCCAAAATCGAAAATCAGAAATCTAAAATCCGTAGTGGGGACGGAGGGAGTTGAACCCTCACACCTTACGGTACACGGTCCTAAGCCGTGCGCGTCTGCCATTCCGCCACGTCCCCTGATGCGGCATGATTATACCTGCCACAGGCTATCCCTGCAACCGTCAACGGACTTTTAAGCGGACAAACGAATTGAAACGGATAACCAATCGCGCAGATGAGTGTCCGCTTTTGTCCGTTTGTCCGTTAGGGAGTCCGTTGATAATTGCTCATTGTTCATTGATCATTTATACTTGGCGTAAGTTCAGCACGGTTGTCAAGCCGCTCGATCAATGTCAACACCTAACGAGTCCCACCCAAAACCTGTACCTAATGATCCCCGGTTGATCGAGTTCGTCGTAAGCGAGCTCAAAAGGGGCGCAGCGCCGGCCGACATCACCTATGAACTGTGCCGCCAGGCCGATGTGCAATGGCCGGAAGCCGAAGCCTTCGTTCGCCCCTTCGCGCAACAGCGGCAGCTCAAGCAGCGCCAGAAGCCTAAGCCGATTGTTGGCCTGGCCGTTTTTCTGGGCCTGGTCGCGCTTGTGGTGGGGATCGGTGCGGGGGTGGCTAAAGTCTTAATCGATCGCGGGACAGTGGCGCCGATTATCTATGAGGCCGCTACGCCCATCGATGGAGGGCTGGGTAGAAAACTGTATCGCGAACGCTGGGTGGAAGCCGGACAGATCATTGAGATAAACTATGACGTCAACGTGCAGTCCGGCCGTCTCACCATCAGCGTGGGCCAGGAGTGGTCGCAACACACTTCAAAAGAGTTGTATGACATGGCGCGCGAAGTTCAGTTTTATACGCTCGGGCAGACGGGACGCGGCCAGATTCAATACCCGGTCACCGATACCGGCTGGTATCAAATGCGCGTTAGCTTGGCCGACTTCGCCGGACGCTGCGAAATTACCTGGGACATTCGTTGAGAGGTAAGTGTCGATGGTTAAGCTAGATCGCGCATCTTATATCACGCCTTGCGCAGCACGTTTCATCCGGCCTACTTTCTATGACTTCTGATCCACTCATCGGTAAACGTCTCGGCTCCTTCGAAATTCTGGAGGCCATCGGGCAGGGCGGCATGGCGACGGTTTACAAAGCGCGCCAGCCTGCCATGAACCGCCACGTCGCGTTGAAAGTCCTCTCGACGCCGATGGCGAACAACCCTGCTTTTCTGGCGCGCTTCAAACAGGAAGCTGAGATGATCGCCGCGCTGGAGCACGCGCACATCCTGCCCGTCTACGACCTGGGCGATCAAGACGGTTACGTGTTCATCGCCATGCGCTTTATGGGCTACGGCACATTGACGTCCCGCATCGCCCAGGGATCGATCGCGCTGCGCGACGTGAGCAAATGGATCGAGCAGATCGGCTCAGCGCTGGCCTATGCCCATCAACGCGGCGTCGTCCATCGCGATGTGAAGCCCAGCAATGTCTTGCTCGACGCGCAGGGCAACGCCTTTCTAGCCGACTTCGGCATCGCCAAGTGGTATGAGGGTTCGCTGAATCTCACGGGCAGCGGCGTCATCGGCACGCCGCAGTATATGTCGCCGGAGCAGGGGCAGGGTCTCAAGATCGATGGACGCAGCGACGAGTACGCGCTGGCCGTGATGGCTTACGAAATGATCGTCGGGCGTCCGCCGTTTGAAGCAGAGACGCCGCTGGCGATTGTGTTGAAGCACGTCACCGAGCCGTTGACGCCGCCCAACACGATCAATCCGCAGGTGCCGCAGTTGGTCAGCGATGTGATTGCTAAAGCGCTGAGCAAGGATCCAACCGATCGGTATGCGACAACCGAAGGGTTTGCGCAAGCGCTGAGCGCCGCCATCGCCGCCGGCCCCGTCGGCCACACCGCGCCGCTCCCCT
>JBGSPW010000166.1:0-75181 GCA_041738395.1 Thermoflexales bacterium | reverse complement strand
GGCTGAAACCACAGGAGAACTGTCGAGTCTATCCTGACTCCAACATTGATCACAGAGCAATAGCTGCGATTGTGACCCATGCTTGGCCCCTTATCAGTGTACTGCGAATTGTGCTCCCCAAATTCATAATACTAGGAGATCCAGATGAAGAAAGCGTTCGTAGCAGTCCTATTGTCATTCGTCTTTATTCTTTCAATAGGCGTCACCCTGGCTCTTGCACAACAAGATCAACCTCCCGTTCCAATTGAGGCCTCGTCCAATCTGTCGCAGCCGATTACGGCCACCACTTCGAATTCGCTCGAAATACAACTGCAATCGGGCGTATTCGATCCTCTCGTCAACACACCCGATCTGCCCGCGAATTTAAGCCTCACTGAGCCTGCTATAGCTGGCACGGAATATTATCTGGTGCAGTTCATCGGCCCTATTCTCCCCGAGTGGAAAATGGAACTGGAACAGGCCGGGGCCACTATGCTGGATTACGTTCCACAATTTGCGTTTGTTGTACAGATGAATCAAGCAGTAGCAGACAAGATTAGAACGCTGCCTGAAGTCCGGTGGGTGGGCCTGTATCAACCTGCCTATCGACTGAACACGGCGCTCGACAAACCGCTGAACATGGCTCTTCCCGGCGAAACTACACCGGTAAATGTGCGGGCCTTTACGGGTGTATCGGGCAATCGTATACGCATCCAGTTGGAAGCGCTTGGTGCCAAGGTCATCGCTGAAACGCCAGACAGCGGCGGTGGTGCGCAATTCAAGATTGATCTACCCACTATCGCCCTGGCAAACGCCGCCAGTCTTAACGGCGTCGCCTGGATTGAACCGTGGGTGCCTTACACCGTCACCAATTCCATGGCACGCAGCAATTTGATTATGAAGAAAGATCTGATTGAGCAGCGTCTCGGCCTCTATGGTGCCAGCCAAATCGTGGTTGTCGGTGACACGGGGGTGAGCACCGGTAACCCGGCAACTATCAACGCCGATTTTGCGGGTCGTATCTTCACTGGTACCACCGGCCCTGCCAGCACTTGTGGCAATTGGACCGACAATAACGAACATGGCACGCACGTGGCCGGTTCGGTGCTGGGCAGCGGCGTCAACAGCGGTGCAGTAACTGCGACCCACTCCTACGTGGGCACTCAGGCCGGCATTGCGCCTGAAGCCAGGCTCTTTGCCTGGGGAGTGTGCAATGACTTCAGCGGCCTGCCCGCCGATCTGTACACGGGATATTTCAGCACCATGTATAACGTCGATCCACGTGTGCGCTTGAATACGAACTCGTGGGGAGCCAGTGTGTACGGCCAGTACACCGTAGACTCACGCAATGCCGATCGCTTCATCTGGGATCACCCGGATATGACGGTCCTCTTCGCCGCAAGTAATGATGGCATAGACTCGGACAGCGACGGTGTGGTAAATCCTGACTCGATTGGCGCCCCGGGCACCGCGAAGAATGTCATTACGGTCGGCGCTTCAGAGAACCAGCGGGCCACTGGCGGCTATAACCCTGGCGGCCCCTGTTCCACCTGGGGCACTTGTTGGCCCGCCGACTATCCCGCCAACCCGGTCAGAGACGATCCTCTTTCAAATAATGTTTCTGGTATGGTAGCCTTCTCAAGTCGCGGTCCAACCGACGATGGGCGGCTCAAGCCGGACATTGTAGCGCCTGGCTCCAACATCGTCTCCGTTCGTTACGAAGGCGCCAGTACGGGCTGGGGCGTTTACGATTCCCACTATCTCTACATGGGCGGCACCAGCATGGCTACCCCGTTAGCCGCAGGTGCAACCGCCATCGTGCGCGAGTTCTACTCCGTTACCTACGGCCTCACCAATCCCACGGCGGCCCTACTCAAAGCTACGCTTATCAATGGTGCGGCTGACATGACGCCGGGACAGTATCGAACCGCCGTACCCGACGGCAGCAAAGACGATGTGACTCGCCGGCCGGACAACAACCAGGGCTGGGGACGTGTTGATTTAGCCAACAGCCTCATCTACGATGCCCCGCGCCAACTATGGTTCTATCAACACCCGAGCGGCCTGGGGACGAATCAAGAATACTCGGCTACTTTCGTCGTCGTGGACAATCAGCATCCTTTCCGTGTCTCGCTAGCCTGGTCGGATTATCCCGGCACTGAGGTGGCGGGAGGCGGATTGGTCAACGACCTCGATCTGCGCATCGTCGCGCCCGGTGGCGCCGTTTATTACGGCAACGATATCATCGGCGACGGCTCACTGGACGGTGATCGCGATCACATTAACAATGTGGAAGGCGTAGACTTCGGTCAACCGTTCGTGGGGCAATATGTGGTCTACATCAAAGGTTACAATGTCCCGCAAAGCACTCAACCGTTCGCGCTTGTCGTGAGTGGAGACCTGCTAGGTAATGTGGGCTACTTGACCGGCCAGGTCAAGAATGCGATCAACCTGCAGTCGATTTCAGACGCAACGGTGACGGCAATCGGCGTGACCCGCACCCTGAGCACCAAGAGTGATGCCACAGGCCAGTATTGGATGCCAATCTATGCGGGAACTTATACTGTAACGGCTTTGGCCTACAGCTATCAATCGAACACAATAGTTGGAATCGCCGTGTCTACCGGTTTGACCACCACACAAGACATCACGCTGACACCCCTATCAACCTACGTGGTATCCGGCACGATCAAGGACGCCGTTGCCAATTGGCCGTTGTTTGCCAGTCTCGCCGTCACCCCTTATCCGGGTGGTACGCTCTGGAGTGATCCGGTAACGGGTTTCTATAGCGTGACCCTGCCAGAGGCTACTACTTTCACCTTTAATGTGAATGCCAGCGGTTATAACGCCGCTACCCGATCGGTTGGTCCGCTCACCGCCAATCGGACTGAGAATTTCACGTTGACGGCCAATTCGGTGGTCTGTACTCTGCCCGGTTATCAACTCGCCTCAACGGGATTGCTTACCGAATCGTTTGATGCGATTATGAGTTTCCCCGGCGGCAACTGGGCACAGGTGGATACCAGCGGGACAGCCGGCAACTGGGCAACTTCCACCAACACGGTTCACCCCGCCAACGGTGGCACGCACAGCGGCGCGCGGCTTGCCTATTTCAACTCATGGACCGCTACCAGCGGGAGCGCCACGCGGCTGTATCGTACGGCCGGCTTGAATCTGAGCAGCTATACGGCCGCGCAAATCTCCATCTGGGTCTATCACGACATACAATATATAAATGCAGATACCGTTCAAGCCCAAGTATCTACTAACGGCGGCACAGTTTGGAATAACGTCGGAACGGCGATCTCTCGCTATGATGGATCGGCTGGCTGGAAACAGCATACGATCGATCTCAGCGCCTACACCGGCGCGGGTATGTCCGATGTGCGTATCGCCTTCTTAGGCACCAGCGCCTATGGCAATGATATCCACATCGATGATATCACTCTAACGGCCAACGCCTGCATACTTCAAAACGGAGGTCTCGTCGTCGGCAACGTCTACGATGCCAGCACCTTGACCCCGTTGAGCGGCGCTGCCGTCGCCAAGTCCGATGGGATTACGACCACTGATAGCAGCGGCTTCTATACGCTCTTCTCGCCCGCCGGTTCGCGCACTTTCACATCGACGATGACAGGTTACACCACCGGCGTGACGATGACCAATATCGTGCAGAGCACCACGCAGCGGATTAACTTCTATCTACTCTTCAATACCACCAGCATCACCTGGACGGGCAGCACCAGCACCAACTGGTTCGTCGCCTCCAACTGGAATCCCGCCGCTGTGCCGACGACGGCCGCGAGTGCGGTCATCCCAACCGCGCCCGTCGGCAATCGCTGGCCCATCGTTACCGGCACGGCCACCATCTACAATCTCACGCTGCAAAGCAGCGCCGTGCTGACCTTATCGCAAGGTATCACGCTGCACGTGAATGGCCTGGTCGACAACAACGGCGCGCTGGCGCAGATTAAGAATGTACCAGCCAGCGCCACGACCGAATTCCTACGCATTACCAATGCGGCGGGCAGTGTCGATAAATATCACGGCGTCGATCTGACCCCCGGCATTACCGCCATGGGCGTAACCACCGTTACGGTCAAGGGGAACCAATCGGCTTGCACGACGGTCCTGGATGACCCGATCATCCACCGCTGCTACCGGATCGATCCTATGACACAGACCTCCGCCACGGTGCGCTTCTGGTTCACCAATGCCGAGCTCAATTCACAACCTGCCAACACCTTGAAGTTGTGGCATTGGAGCCCGTGGACCCAGGTCGGCACAGCTGGCAACTACTCTTACTCGGAAAGCACCGCGGCTTGCACATCGGGCAGCGGTGCAGCCTGTTGGTTCCAGGCGACGGGTGTGGCTAGTTACTCGCCGTTTGCGTTGGGCAGCGGTTTGGCTCCCACAGCCCTGCGCTTAATTCAGATCGACGGGCGCAGTTCGACGGCCCTGCCTCTGTTACTGTTGGCAGCAGCGATCGCGCTCGGGTTGAGTATGAGCCTGATCATCCTCAAGCGCCGCCGAGCCTAATCTGCCTGAACTAAGATCATCGCCTCCGTCTTCTAGCCTGAAGGTGGAGGCGATTTTGTCTGTAATCTCGGGTCGCTGAGGACAACTTGAGCTACGCCTGAGACGATCTAAAAATATCTAGGCACGCACCGAGTGCGCTATTAGACTTACAGCGAGGATGTGCTAACATCACCGTCAACAGATACGATGCGATGAAACCCGCTGCGCGAGTTGAGCACCCGTTGTGACGGTGGCGTTCGGGCCATCGGTAGACGGCTGAACATCGAGAACGTTAGCACGCCTAGTGCACATCAGGCACAATTGAGGAAGAGTAAACATGGGTTATTACAGCGCTGAATCTGTCAGAAAGGCTTACGACGAGATTGCTGAGAGAGAAGACAGATTCGAGAAGGGTTTTTCTTTACGCAACGAAATTCCTAAGGAGTTCATCAAGAAGTATCTTGGAATATCCGACGTTGTTCTTGACGCAGGTGGCGGGTCAGGCATTAATGCCATTATGCTGGCACAACGTTGTAAGAGGGTAACTCTGGTAGATATTTCGCCCAAGATACTGGAACTAGCGGCAACCAACGTCCAAGACGCTGGCCTGACTGAAAAGATTGACCTGATTGAGGGCGACATATCAAATCTTACACAGTTGGGAGATGCTGAGTTCAGCTTCGTGATCTGCGTGGGAGGCACGTTATCCTACGTTCTAGAAAAAGGACAACAAGCCATTCAGGAACTGGTTCGAGTAGCCAAGAAAGGCGCTGTCTTGATCATCGGGTGTGATTCCAAGTACGGCTTTGTGAGATGGCTTCTCAATGAGACCGAACCAGAAAGCCAGCTCGATTCGGCGCTAGAGGTGTATGAAGCGGGTGTGTACGAAGCAGGGGAAGGTGCGTTTGCGCGTCTTTACACCGTAGCCGAGTTGACCGCATTGATCGAAGAGGCGGGCTGTGAGGTCGTCGAGATCGCTTCAACCCCCACGCTGATGGACTCGTGGGACCAGAGCACGTATCCCGAAGAAAAGCGGGAGAAGTTGAAAGCATTGGAGCTAAGGGCCTGCACGGTACCTGAACTGCTTGGGATAGGGCATCACCTCTTTTGCGTCGCCAGGAAAATGTAAAGGCGGGCTAACCACTCATCGCAGCCGACGTTGGGCAGCCAGGAATAATCAAATGACCCACATCACCGACTCTCAATTTCGTGAACGATTCGGCGCCTTATACTTCGGGGGACAGGACCTGCCCAAGAAACCACTCGATCGCCAGATCGTGCTCATCAGCGCGATCTTAGGACTTGAGCGCCAGCGAAAATATTCCGAAAGCGAACTCAACGACGAATTGCGGAAGTGGACGGCGCTGTTTGGTCAGCGCTACAACCTCGATCATGTCACGCTGCGCCGGTATCTGGTGGATGAACGCTATATCGTGCGTGACACATCCGGCGGCTCCTATGAACTCGGCTCTCTCGACCTGCTGCCCACTACGTTCGATCCCACCTTGGCTTCATTTGACCTTAAAGCGTTGATCAGTGAGGCCAAATCAGCCCAGGAACTCAAAAAGCGCCAGTACCTCAAAGGAACGGAATAGGAGATCAACATGCGCCACCCAGTTCGAATTCTCGTCTTGTCGGCTTTCATTTTGGCACTCGGCCTGAACGCCACCCAGGTAAACTCGCAAGCACCGGTGTGGCCCGATCGGAGAGGCCCCGATCAGAGTCGCCTCGTCGTATTTGAAACCTTCATGCGCCCGGGCTGAGGGCTTAGCATGGCCACTGGTCCAGTGGTCGATCAATTAGCGAACGAATATGCCGCAGCCGATCAACCGGTGGTCTTTCTTGAGCAGGATGTAGACCAACCTCTAGGGAACCGGATCGGTCGCTGGTGGGCGGCGCACGGCGGAGGTTCCGTCAGCTTGCCACTCGTCATGGTCGATAGCGGGCAGCAGTTTAGCAACGGTTATCTGGGCAGCTCCGCTCACGATACGTATAAAGCAATGGTTGACACCGCACTGGCGCGACCACCGCAGGCAGAGATTACGGCCTCCAGCCAGCGCATTGCGAATCGCGTCCACTTCGATATCAAGCTGACCAATCTCAGCGGTGTGACCCTCTCATCCAGCAACGCCGCCGCAGTCCACGCCATCGTATACGAGGAACACACGCCGGTCGATCCGAGTGTGGATCACATCACGCGGCGCATCGTGCGCGCGGTCGTTTCCACCAACTTATCGACGCCGCTGGCCCACAGTGCGACCACCACCTTCACGCTTGAAACCGGCGAACTGAGCAATGTCGTGGAGTGGAGCAAGGTTCATACGCTGGTTCTGGCTGATTATCGGCCGGCAGGCTCAGCCGCCTACGACATGCTCCAGGCCACCTCGGCCGACGGCCAGCCAGGCTTGATCGTCACCAAGTCCGCGAGCGTCGATGTCGTGCAACCAGGCGCCCCCTTGACGTATACTTTGCACGTGACCAATACCGGGACAATCGCACTGCATGCCATTGTGACCGATACCCTGCCCGCTCACGTCACACCCACGGGAAGACTGACCTGGACCCCGACGATCACCACGCCGGGCGACAGCTGGGTACAGACGGTCGTCGTTACGGTGGAGGCTGGTTATACCGGCGTATTGCTCAACCGGCTGGAGGTCATAACCGCAGAGGGGGTCGGGGGCGTGGCTTTTGCGCTTACGAACGGGACGAAGATCTTCTTGCCCCTGATCCAAAGGTAAGACAGCGGATCGCATACGGATGGATCACTTCATGAAGATCATGGTTTTCCTGCATGGCACGATCCTCATGCACCGAAACGCTGCCGGACGACCTCGAGAAGAACGCGTACGGCAAGTCGTGACGCGCGATGAATCTATCTCCGATTTTGCGACGTATGTGCCCGTAGGAAATGCCGTGCAGAAACTATGCGCCTGGCAGGAACAAGGGGCGGACATCGTCTACCTGAGTTCTCGTCAAACCGCGGAAGAGATTGAAGTAGACACATCGGTATTGAAGACGCATGGCTTCCCCGCCGGCCCGATCTTCTTTCGCCGGCCCGGAGAAAAATATCAGGACCTGGCCGAACGGGTGCTCCCCGCTATTCTGATCGAAGACGATTGCGAGAGCATCGGCGGGGAAGCGCAGATGACTTATCCGCACATCGCGCCGGAGTTCAAATCCAGGATAAAATCCATCGTAGTAAAAGAATTCGGCGGATTGGACGAACTGCCCAATTCACTCCGCGCACTGGCGAGCGATTGATCAGTGGAGCTAACCCGATGACCCACGACGTTCAACTGCGGGCTGTGACTGCCGACGATCTTCCGATCTTCTTCAATCAGCAGCTGGACCCAGAGGCCACCCACCTGGCAGGCTTCCCGGCCCGTGATCGAGAAGCCTTCATGGCGCACTGGGCTAAGATTTTGCGCAGCGACACCGTCGTCGTCAAGACCATTCTCTTCGACGCGCAGATCGCCGGGAACATCGTGTGTTGGGAGCAATCCGGTCGATGGCTCGTCGGTTACTGGATCGGCAAGGAATACTGGGGGAAGGGCATCGCCACGCACGCGTTATCCGAATTTCTGAAACACGTTGAAGCGCGACCCCTGTATGCCTACGTGGCAAAACACAATCTCGCGTCCAGGCGAGTTTTAGGAAAATGCGGATTCGTGCTGGTGGATGAAGACACGGCCTCAACCGACACACCCAGTGAAGAGATCGAAGAATTTCTGTTGAAATTGGAATAACCTGATCCACCAAGAAACCGGGTTTCTCCATGCTAAAAGGAATGGAACAATTAGCGTGGAGAACCCCGGTTTCTAAATTCCGCATTCAACCTTCAGCATTCCGCACTCAACCTCCCACATTCCGCCTTCAACAATTCCCACGCCCGCGCGATGTGCTTCTCTTCCGTGCGAATGTTGCCAATCGCCAGATGCAGCACGTAGCGTTCGTTCAGCTTGGTGTGCGACAGGAACACCTCGCCCGTCGCGTTGACGGCATTCAGCACGCGTTCGTTGAAATCATTCCACTGTTCCTCCGGCACGCTCGCTGGACAGGCGCGGAAGTTGATCGTGCTGAACGGCACCGGCGCAACGACTTCCCACTCCGGCGATTCACGCACCCAGCCCTCGAACAGCTTCGCCAATCGCAGATGCTCGCGAATCCGATCGATTAAACCGTCGACCCCGTAGGTTCGCACGATGAACCAGAATTTCAACGCGCGAAAACGTCGGCCCAACTGCACGCCGTAGTCCATGAAGTTCGTCACCGTGCTGCCCTCGGCCGTGCGCAGATACTCCGGCAGAATACTGAAGGCGCGCTTTAACGTCTCGACGTGGCGCGTATAGAACGCCGAGAAATCAATCGGTGTGAACATCCACTTGTGCGGATTCATCACGAACGAATCGGCCCGCTCGACGCCCTGCAACACGTAGCGCATCTCCGGCACGATCGCTGCGTTGCCGCCATACGCTCCATCGACGTGCAGCCACACTTTCTCACGTTGGCAAATGTCGGCGATAGCGGGCACCGGATCGATGCTGGTGGTCGAGGTGGTGCCGACCGTGGCGCACGCGAAGAACGGCACGCAGTCCGATCGGCGATCGGCCTCGATCGCGGCCGCCAACCGATCGGGCTTCATCCGAAAGTCTGCATCGACTTCGATCTTGCGCACGTTCTGCTGGCCAATCCCCAGCACAATGCCGCCCTTCTCGATCGACGAGTGGGACTGCTCGGAGGTGTACATCGTCAGGCGCGGCAAATCCGCTCGGCCCGCCATTCCCTCTTCGCGGATGCGCAGCTTCAACGCTTCGCGCGCGGCGGCCACCGCCACCATCGACGAGATCGACGCGGTGTCCATGATCACGCCCTTGAAGGTGTCGGGCAAACCCACCATCTGGCGCAACCAGTCCAGCACCACTTCTTCCAGCTCGGTGGCCGACGGCGAAGTGCGCCACAACATCCCGTTGACATTGAGGCTCGCCGTGAGCAGTTCTCCTAGAATCCCCGGCATCGATCCGGTGATCCCAAAGTAGGCGAAGAACGCCGGATTATTCCAGTGCGTGATGCCGGGCATGATGACGTCGTCAAAGTCTCGCAGGATGTCGTCGAACGATTCCGGAAACTCAGGCGGCTGCGCGGGCAGCTGGTCTTTCACCTCGCCGGGCTTCACACGCGATAACACCGGATAGCGCTCAGGCTGATCGAGATAATCCGCAATCCAATCAATGAGCTGCTTGCCGTATTGGCGGAATTCGTCGGAATTCATATCGCCGAGGGGCGTGTTCGGGTTCATAGTTCTATGTCCTTTTAATTTGAGATGAAGAGCATGAGAGAATGAGCGAGGGAGAGAAAGAATCCCACCGTTCCTCAATCCCTCGATCGCCCATTCCCTCACTCCTTCCATCAAAATCACTCGTCAAATAAAAACGTCGATTCCTGATAGAACCGCACTTCCTTATTCGCCATCTTCTCCTTCAGCCAGTCTTTCAAGTACCCATTCTTTTCCACCAGCGGCCAATCATCCCGCAGCACCGACAATGGGAAGTTAATCCGTAAGGCGCGCCGAGGAATGATGTGCCGGGTGACGCCCGCCGGCAATCTCGCGCCCACCCGCGCCAGTTCGATGATCTCCGCCGGTTGATAGCGAGGAAAAACGACCAGCACGGTGATCGCGTCGTAGTACGGCACTAACTTATCGACGTAATCCGTATTCGCCCGATAGATTTTGCCGCGCGACTTGTAGATGTTCACAATGTCGTTCAAGCGCGCCGTGCGCTGATGCAGATCGCCTTCGGCGCGCACGGTGAAGACCTCGCCGTTGGGATAAACGATATAGGCCAGCGCCTCGCGCCGGGCCAATTCCGCGCGGGCCCGCATGAGTTCGCTCGGCTCCAGCGAGACCTGCGCCAATCCGTCAATGGACTGATGAAAATCCTCGCGCAGTAGACCGCTCACCAAGTGATACCACGTATCAAGAATCAATTCTTCGTCTTCGTAATCAACCACCTGCGTCACAATATGTGGGAGGCCCAACGCGCTCAATGCCGTCACGCGATTGGCGCCGTCGAGCACTACAAAACGCTCCTCACCGAGGATGGGCGCGACAATTGGCGGATTACGCAGCACCTTGTCAACGGAGAGGCGCGTCGCGAGTGGCACGCTGCGCTGCGCATCGTGTTGTTCATGCAGCAGGAGATGATTAATCGGCAGAATGCGTAAATCAGGAAGGTCTTGGAGATGTCCAGTCATGATGGTTGGTGATGAGCTATTGGTTGTTAGTGGCTCTATTATGCACGGGCACCTTTTGCGCTTTTGATTGCTCGCAGCGGCTGGTTACATCCGCCATTTGAAACGCTGGATGTGACCACGCAGAGCGAGCGGGAGCGCATAAACCCGCAATTTGTGCCCGCGCGCAGTAGAGCCGCTCAATGTAATGAGGTTGATTATACAACCGTGGCTGAAAACAGAAACCGGGTTTCTCCGCGGCGAACGTTCCATTCCGCCCGGATGAAGAACCCCGATCTCTCGGGAGGCTTAGCGATTTTGCGGTTGAACTTGTTCCTGAATCTGCCCGTCTTCGAGGTGACACACCCGATCGGCAAACGCATCCACCGCGAGGTTGTGCGTAGCGATGAGTAACGTGGTCTGCTCCCGATCGACGATCTCGCGAAAGAGTTCCATGATCTGCTGGCCCGTCGCCGAGTCGAGTTCGCCCGTCGGTTCGTCGGCCAGGATCAACGCGGGACGTGTCACGATGGCGCGCGCAATCGCCACGCGCTGCTGCTGCCCGCCGGACAATTCGTAGGGTCGATGCGTGGCCCATTTCTTCAGGCCCACCAACGTCAACACATACTCCACGCGGCGCTTACGCTCACCTCGATCGTTGACACCGGCCAGACGCAGCATCAGATCGATGTTCTCGCTGGCCGAATAGGTAGGCAGCAGTGCGAACGACTGAAACACAAAGCCGATGCGCTGCCGCCGCAAGTCCACGCGTTCCCGCTCGGACAACTGCGTGACCTCGCGCCCCTCGATCCACACCCGGCCCGCCGTCGGTTGATCGAGTCCGCCGATGCAGTTGAGCAGCGTCGTCTTGCCGGAACCCGATCGGCCGCGCAGCGCTACCAGTTCGCCGCGCGACACGCTCAGATCGACGCCGCGCAACGCTTGCACTTCACGCGTGCCGAGGTGATACGCCCGCGTCACGTTTTCAACGCGGATGAGAGGATGAGTCGCTGAAAGAACTTGAGATGTCATGGATGCTTGTGGTGTTACCCTCTTCGCCTGATCGGCATCAATGCGGAATTCGGAATGTTGAATACGGAATGGATCGCGTCAGGCAAGGAACGTTCCGCATTCCGCATTCGTCATTCCGCATTCCGACTTATTCAGTAATCCCGATCAACAAATCAGGAATCGACGGATCGACTTGCTTGATGCACTTGCGCTGCTGTTTAACGTCCGACTCCGCTTTATTCTGCACGACGCAGGCGCGATAATCGTCGGATAGTTTCTGCGCATCGATTAGGGCCTTATCCGCGGGAACGGAACCATCGACCACTTGACCATACGCCTTCGCCAGCCAGAAGATCGAATAGCTCAGCCACGAATTCTTGCCGCTGAAGAACTCATACACCGACGAGGTGCCGCTTTCTCCCAGACTGGCCTGATACGCCGCCGCGCGTTCGACTCCCACCTTCTGCTTGTAGGCTTCGGACTCAGCCACCGATTTGCGCGCAGGCAAGCCTTGTTTCACTTCCGTCGCGCTAGTCAGATAGGTGATCCATTTCCAGCACGCTTGCTTCGCCGGCGTGTCGGCCGAGATGTAATAGCCATTGCTCGAAATATAGTTGCCGCCTTTGGAACCGCCGGGGCCGATCGGGAGGGAGGCCACCCCGATGTTCATCTTCGGGCGCTTCTCGCTGCCGGTCAAGTTCGGCATGCCCGCGTAAGCCGACCACATCGCCGCGCGGCCATCGTCGATCATCGTCTCACGCTCGACAAGCGCCGTGGAAGCTTCGGTCAGTAATTTAGCGAAGTCCGTGACGAACATCGGCTTCACGTCGTGCTTGCTGTGCAGATCGGCATACCACTGCATCGCCGACCGCATCGTCGCATCGTCGAAGACTACCTGCGGCGGGTCTTGCGTCGTATCGACGAGCTTCGCGCCCAACGTCTGCAGCATCAACACCAGATCGTTTGCCTCGAAGTAGTCGCCCACGTAACCGTATTGCTTGTCTTTACCGTCGCCCTTGGTCAGTGACTTCGCCGTCGCCAGGAAATCATCCATCGACCAACCCGGCTTGGGATAAGCGACTTTGGCCGCATCGAACAGATCGCGGTTGTACTCGATCACGTAGGGTGTGACTTCGGCGGGCAGCGCCCACAACTGGCCCTGTTGCGTAAATTGATCGAGCGTGGCTGGATAGAAGTCGGATTTGTTGAACGACTTGTCGGCGTCGAGAAATGGTTCCAGATTCAGAATCGCTTCCAGATTCTTAGGGTCTTGCAGGCTGGGCGCCCACATGAAGCAGTCCACATCCTTCGCCACGTCAGGAATATCGATCGAAGTTTGAGTGAGATCGGGTTGTTTGATCTCCACCACGATGTCGGGATTCGCTTCGGTGAAACGCTTGGCCAGATCACGATAGGCAGGCGCGTTAAACGTGGCCGTACCCAGCGAAAATCGGATCGTCGTCGCGTTCTGGTTGACGGGCGTTTCCTGTGGAGCCGCCACCACCACGGTTGGGACAGGCGTGGCCTCGGCCGCTTTCTTGGCATCTTCGGCGATGTTTTCTTTCGCCTTGGTCTGCGCGTCGGCCAACGCCTGCTCGATCGGTTTACCGTCTTTTAAGATCGATTCGATCGCATCGGTGAAGGCCGAACCGACCGGTGTTTGCTCCGACGCCATCACATGATCGAAAGCATAGCGCACCGCCGCAGCGTAGTCGGGATCGAGCTTATCGAGCAGGCCGCTGCTCTGCAACACCGAGAGGCGCGCGGGCAGCCGCTTGAACGTGGCGATACTCGCGGGCGCTTGTTCACTCAAGAAGCTCATCCAGCGCCACGCGGCATCGGGTTTGGTGGTGCCCGAGCTCATCACGATGCCCGAGGCAAACATCGGCGAGGTGTGATCGTTGGCTTTGTCGATCGGCATCGGCACGAGGCTCATCGTCTTCGTTTGTTGCTTGCGCACCTGCCACGAAATGCCGCTGTCGGTCGACATCGCTGCTTTGCCGGCTTGCACCAACTTGTAGCTTTCCGGCAGATTCAACGCCGAGACCTCGCCCTTAGGCGGTTCGAAGTACGGCGTCACTTTATCCTTCAGATAGAGATCGGTGTACCACTGCACCGCCGCGCGCACGTCAGGCTGATCGAAACGCGGCGTGGCCGGATCGGTCGAATGATCGATCAACGATTTGACACGGCTGGCAATGAAGCGCGCGTGATTGGGGAACGGCTCGATAAACCCCCACTGCGTCGTCGTGTCACCCTCGCGCACGGTCAGCGCTTTCGCTTTCGCGGTGAAGTCATCCCACGTCCAACCGGGTTCGGGATATGTCACGCCGGCCTTGTCGAACAACGCTTTGTCAAAGGTGATGAACTGGAACTCGGCGGCGGTGGGCACGCCCCACGTGCCGCCTTTCCATTGAAATTGTTCCAGCGCGCCAGGGATGAAGTCGCTTTCCTTGAACGTCGTATCGGCGTCGATGAAGGGCTTCAGATCGCGGATCAAACCTTGATCGCTGATGCTCTCATCGCCCCCGTTCACGCTGATCACATCAGCGCCCGCCGCCAGTTTCTGATTGGCATCGTCGGGCCACTTCGTATCGAGCGGCCCCAACCCCAGAATCTCGTTGATCGAGATCGATTTGATCTTGATGCCCGGATTGTCCTTCTCGAAGGCCTTGATCAGATCGTTGTACGACGCCATCTCGTATTCGTTGACGGCGAACAGCACCGTCGTCTGGTTCGCATCGGGCGTGGGCTGCACGTCCGGCGCAGGCGTCGAAGCCGTGCTGGGCGTCGGGGTTCCGCCGCCGCACGCACTCACCAGAATCGATACCACGACTAACAGCAAAAGTAGTTTGTTACGCATGGTTCACCTCTTGGGTATACGTCATTGCGAGCGCTTCTCAGCGAAGCAATCTCAAGCCACAATACGGAGATTGCTTCGTCGCACACGCCCTGTCTGCCGCTGTGTGGCAGGGGCGCGCTTGGCGCAACGCTCCTCACAATGACGCCTATATGACTACTATTTCTTTCCACGTTTCCACCACGCCTTGCGCTTCGCGGGCGGTTCATCTTCCTGCAACCCGGCCAGCGGCGCAGCGATCGCCTGTCTCCCGGCCACCGGCTTGATCAACAACCCGTCCTCTCTCACCTCTAACGTCACCCGATCGCCGATACCTGCTTGCTCGACTTTATCGTGCGGCAGTTGCAGCTGGCCGCCTTCATCGACCACGAGATATTCTTCAAAGACGTGCTGCGCGTGTGTCGCCGTGATGCCCGCCGTCAACGCCGATTCCACATCGTCCACCCGGCGGATCGTTTCGCTGCTGATGCGGCCATCGCGGATCGTCACTACCCGATTGACCGCCCGCGCAATGTTGGGATCGTGCGTGACGATGAGCGTCGTCAGCCCATAACGTTCGTTCATCTGCCGCAGCAATTCCAGAATCTGCTGGGCCGTGGCCGAATCCAATTCGCCCGTCGGTTCATCGGCCAAAAGCAGATCGGGCTGATTCGCCAGCGCCACCGCGATCGCCACGCGCTGCTGCTGTCCGCCCGACAGCTGCGTCAGGCGATGATCGCGGTGCTCCCACAACCCGACCGCTTCCAGCAGCTCACGCGACCGCGCATGTTTGCGCGAGAGGCCCAGCCCCGCCACCGTCATCGGCAGTTCGACGTTGGCCCGCGCCGAGAGATACGGCACCAGATTGCGAGCGACCTGCTGCCAGACGAATCCGACCTGCGTGCGCCGGTAGCGATCGAGATCGTGATCGGACAACTTGAGCAAGTCCTGATCGTTGACCATCACGCGCCCAGCAGAGGGTCGATCGAGTCCGCCCAGCACGTTGAGCAGCGACGACTTGCCCGATCCCGATGCGCCGACGATGCCCATCAATTCGCCCCGCTCCACGGTGAGATCGAGTCCCTGCAACGCCACCACCTCAATCTCGGTGACTTTGTAGATCTTGACTAAGTTTTCGCAGACGATTAAAGGTTCGGTCATAGTCAGTTACAATCAGGATGCAAGATGCAGGATGCACGATTATGGCTTACGTTTTGGTTGGCGCTTTTGATAGGCGGCTGCACCGACCAGGGCGCTGATGATTTCGTCGAGTAGGACCATGCGGTGTTTGAGCACTTCGGGCGTCAGCAATCGGCGCGCGCGATAATACCAGCCGCGTGTTTCGCGGGCCGAACCCAGTGAGATGCGCAAGAAATACGCAAAGTCAGCACCGAAGCCGCGCCCAAAGCCTTCCTCGATGTTGGCGCAAATCGAGCCGCCGCTGCGAATGATTTGTTTGACAATCGCCTCGCCGCGCGCATCTTTCATCAGCCGCATGCAGTCTTCCCAGAGTAAATCATACAAGAATAGCGTTTTGGGATACATCTTGAACTGCCACAAAGCATCCAGTTTCAAATCCTCGGGCACCGTCTTTAGCCAATCCTCGTAAGTCATACCATCTCTCCCTTGCATCGTGCATCCTGCATCTTGCATCACTGGCCTACTACAACTTGCCCTTCCTGCACGCCTTCCAGCACCTCGACGCGATCCTTGCCCTTGATGCCCAGTTTCACATCGACGCGGCGCTGCGTCGCCCCAGCTTGAATCACCACGAAGTCACGTCCCTGAAACGTGCGGATCGCCGCCGGGGGCAGCCACAGCGCCGCATCCTTCTGCTCCAGCGTGATGAGCACCGTCGCCAGTTCACCCGGTTCCAATTGCACATTCGTATCCTTCAACGCGACATGCACCGACTTATCGGTGTTGCCCGTCGTGCTCGTATCCGTGCCGCCGACGAAGGGCAGCTGGCGCACGAACGCGGGCAAGTCTTCACCCGGACGATTGCGCAGGCGCACCACCGCGGGCATCTCCACACTGAGTTCGGCCACATCGCTGGCGTCCAGATCGGCGGTGAGTTCCAACGCTTTCGGATCGCCGACCACGGCCACCGTCTTGAACGCCTCCACCGAATTACCCGGACGGATGTTGAGCGCCAGCACTTTGCCATCGAAGGGCGCGACCACACTCGCCGCCGTGATCTTGTCCGCGATCTTCTTCACCTCGAGCTTGGCTTGTTCCACCGCCAGCGAAGTGTCGCCTTCCTGCTTCAGTTGCTCCAGCTTGCGTTCGGCCTGCGCCACATCTTGCTTCAACAGCGCAATGTCGTACGCGCGCGTCTTCTGGCTGGCTAACGCCTGATCGTATTCGGCCTGCGCCACGGTCAGATTGCGTTCCGCTTCGACGTAATTTTTCTTGTAGCGGTCTGTCACCTCGTCAGGATCCCACGGCCGATTCTTCGCCTTATCGTATTCGTCATACGCGAACTTACGCATGTCCTGCGCGTTTTCCAGCGCCACCTGCTTGGCCACCACCGTCGCGTTGATGTCTTCTGCCAGCTTCTTCTGCAACTCCAGTTTCGCTTTATCCAGCGTTGTCTGCGCGTCGGCCACTGCCGTGCCGCTTTCGCGCTCGGCCTTGGTGAGGTTCAACTTCGCTTCGGCCAATTGATTTTCCAGATCGCCGATTTCCAGATCGGCCAGCAGGTCACCGGCCTGCACCTGATCGTTGCGCTCGACGTTGACGTTGCGCACAAAGCCATCGGTGCGGAAAAACAAATCCTGCTGATCGACCGGCGCGACACGACCCGTGAACTCCAGCGACTTCGTCACCGGCCCGCGCTGCACCGTGTACGTCGGCTTCTCCGGCACCACAGGCGTGGGCAGCGGCGTGGGCGTCGGTTCGGCATCCGCTGCGCCGCTGCTGCACGCAGCGAAAAGTAGCAGCAACAAGAAAACGGCAGCAACCAGGATCGCTTTGGTTATTCGCAGCAACACAAACATGGTGTATCTCCACTGATTAAATAATTCGTACTTCGCGTCCGCCCGGACGAGAAACAATTCCGCATTCCGCACTCCACATTCGCACTTCACTAGATCGACTCTCCCAACTTAATCGCCTCAAACACCTTCATGCGGATCAACAGCACAGTCAGCACACCGACCGCGATCAGGAACATCGCGCCGAAGACGGCGTAGATCGTCCACAATTGATTCCACGCGATCTGCACGACGAACGGCGGCACCGTAGCCGTCTTGCCCGTCCCCACTTGCAGGAACGGAATGAACAACTGGCTCGCCAGCACGCCCAACGCCGTCCCCAAGCCCGCGCCCGTCACGATCACGATCGCCTGTTCACCGGTGAGGAACAGCGCCATCTGCGTCACCGATAGGCCCACGGCGCGCAGCATACCCAACTCGATGAAGCGCCGCCGGAACGACACGATGGCATACACTAGAAATCCCAACACCGTCAAAGAGGCAGCGGCCAAAAATCCCACCGACAACAATCCGAACACACCCTGCCGTTCAGGCCGCGCCTGCTCGCTCGTGATCATTTCACGCGCATCCTCAGCCGTGACGACGGTGATGCCCAAGTCGCGCACGCCGTTCGCAATTGCTTCAGCATCCGTCGATCGATCCGTCGTCAGCCACACATCGTACGGATACAGGCCGCCCAGCTGCTCGAACACGTATTCCAGATTCACGATGAAGAACGGCCCATCCTGCGGATACAGCGTCGGGAAAAGTTCCAGCACACCAGCGATCGTAAAATCGATCGTCTTGAAGTCACCCGCCGCGTTCACCGTCAACTTGATCGGATCGCCGATCTTCAACGTGTTGCGTTCCAGATAATCACGGCTCACTAACACATTGGCGCGATTGAGCGCGAGGCGATTCATCAGGCTGCCCAACGCTTCGCGCTGGGCGAAATCGGTGCGGAAGAACGCCACAGCGGGAAACTCCGCCCGATCGATCCCCAACAACCGACCGGTCTGCTGCCGTCCGCCGATGTCACTCGTCACGGAATAATCGCCCACGCGCGCGGCCGCTTGCACGCCCGGCACACGCAGATGATCGCTCACCGGCATGAACAGCCAGCGGGGTTCATCCTCTTTTCGGGGCTGCGGCACCGGTTGTTGACCGGGCAGCGTGGCTTGCTGTTGTTCGGTAGTGTCCTCGCCCAGTTCCGCCAGATTCACATCCGCGCCCACTTGATAATACGCTTGATCGCGCAGATGTCCATCGAGGGTGGCCGCCATCGAAGCGGAGAACGTCGCCAGGCTCAAGGTGATCGTCAACAGCAGCAGCGGCCCGGCGTACTGGCCGGTCGAGCGGGCTACCTGCCGCAGCGTCAACAACGCGGTGATACCCGGCAGCCGATCGGCTATCCATGCGAAAGCGCGCATCACGATCGGAAACAAGCGCATGAACAATAAGGCCAAGGAAAAACAGAACAGCGCCGGAACCAGAAACAGCAGCGGATTCGAAAAAACAGTGCCCTGCCCCGACGCGATGCTGCCCTGCTGACGCAGCAAATACCAACCGTAGATCGTCGGGATGAGCAGCAGCCCATCGAGGTAGTAGCGCTGCCACGCGGGTTTGCGCAGCGTGCGCGCCTGCGACCAGCGGAAGGTCACAATCGTGTGGCGTGAGGCCGACAGCGCCGGGATCAACATCGCCGCGATCGCCAACACTACGCCGATCACACCATACCACACCGTCGCCGGCGATAAGACGATCAGCAAAGGATGGCCGTTGGTCAACGTCGGATCGAGGAAGGTGCGCATGCGGCCCATCCATTGCGCCAGCGCGCTGCCCGCGATCAATCCGATGCTCAAGCCCAGCACGCCCACCAATACGCCTTCCAAGAGATGAATGAACAACACCTGCGCACGCGTGGTGCCACGGCTGCGCAGCAAAGCGATCTCGCCCTGCCCGCGCTGCACCACCATCGCCGCAATCTGCCCGATGAAGAACAGGACCAGCAGCAGCACCGGCACACTGAAGATGGTGAGCAACAACGTCAACGTGCGCGCCGCTTCACTATAGGTCTTCAACGCGGCGACGGGCGACGCATCGAGCGTAGTTTTGTTGAGCAAGGCGGTGACGCGCGCCTCGACGGTGGTGACGCCGTCGAGCAAACGCTGCACGTCCGCGGTGCGCACGCGGCTGCCATCGTACACTTGATACCACACGACGGATGCGATCTGGTTTTCTGACGCGGGCAAGACTTGCGCGTTGAAGGCGGCTTCCGCAGCGAGCAGCACTTCGTCGAAGGCCTGCGGTTGATAGAACCAGTAGGGATCGCCAGGATTAGTCGGCCGCCACACGCCCACGATCTTCACCGGAATCTTCGCGCCTTGACTGCCCTGCCCGAACATCACGTAGCGCTCACCTACTTGCACGCCGAGTTGATCGGCCAAGGTCTGGCTGACCAACACTTCGACATCGCCATCAGGCGCAGAACCGGGCGCACCTTCACGCGGGAATTGTCCTTCACTCAACTGGATGTGATCTTCGAGGCCGCTGATGAAGCCGAGCGTCATCCACAACAACGGCTCGCGGCTCTGCGTATCACCGGCCGGGAACAGGCGCAGCTTATCGGTCTGCACGTGACGCACCAACAGCGACAGCGGCAAGCCGATCGTGTTGGCCGATTGCTGCGAGACGTAGTCGTCGATGGGTTGATACTTATCCCGATCGATGTTGCCATTCCACGTGCCGATGTAGCGCCACAAAAACGAGAACGGCGGCCGATAGGTGCCGGCCTCGGTCAATTCACCCTGCATCAAGCGCTGCTGCACCGCATCGGCGTAGAGCGGAATGCTGGACAGAATGCCCACCGCGACGATGAGTCCGGCCAGCAGGCACAGCATCAACAGCCGCTGATTCCAGACTCGGCGGGCGGCGATGATCAACAGCGAGAAGAAATTGGAGAACAAAGAAACACCTCAAAAACGTGATGCGTGATGCGTAATACGTAAGGCGCAGTTCAACCGTCATTGCGAGCGTTTTCGCCTAGCGTGCCCCCGACACGAAGTGTTGGACAGGGCATGCGAAGCAATCTCAGCTCTGTCAGGAGGAGATTGCTTCGTCGCACGCCTTGTCCGCAAAGCGGAGGCGCGCCTGGCGACTACGCTCCTCGCAATGACGTTTTCAGCCGATTCACTCCGAGCCTAACAACGCGCCTCCGCCAGTCGATCGAGCGGAACCAGAACGCGCACTTCACCGGTGCCACCGAAAGTGGGAATTCCCAGCACGGCGCTGGTTCCGTCATAGTCCAATACCGAGGGAATCCCGGCGGTTTGCAAGCGCCCTTGAACGGCCTGGGCCGATAGCAGCCCGATCGTTCGATAGACGATCTGCCAATCCTCAACGTGTGCCTTCGGTGACTTTGACATGGCGGTCTCCTGAAGTGTTATGGCCGTAGCAAGATGATTAGTGGTAAGTCAGACCTGTGGGACAGTATACCGAAGCGGCTTCCTCTCAACCTGACATTTTCCCACTTGAAAACGGCCAGATGTGAAGACTAAAAATCGGCCCTGAGACCGACGTTGAAACCAAGCGCGTTAGTATCCGTTTCCTTCCGTTTATTCGCTAACGAATCCGTTGAAGAACCTCCATCCGTTCCCGTCCGTTTGTCCGCTTAAGGGTCCGCTGAGGACTCCCGTCCGTTTCCATCCGTTTATCCGCTTAAGAGTCCGTTGAAGAACTTCATCCGTTTCCGTCTAGCGCCCCTCCACCACAATCACATTCGGCACACCCACCCACGAATCGGCGCCGAGCGTGCGATCGCCGCTGCGCAACACCAGGCCCGACGAGGTGCCGCCATCCAGATTCAACGCGGCGTCCAGATCGAGATCGCTCGCCGCCAGCCATTGACCGAACTCGGTCAGCGTGAACGCCGGCGTGGGGCTGACCACGAACACAATGCGGCCCGATCGATCCTGCGCTACCGCGGTGCGTGGGGCCACTCGTCCGTTGTCGTCGATTTGCATATTCGGCGTGCCACCCGGCAGCACCAACATCGGAAAATTCTGCATGGCATACGTCAACGGTTCACCCGCATAGGGTTCTTTCACATTCCAGCGCACGCGCACATCATCACCAGCCACTGCGAACATCCCGCCGAACCCTTCATAGGGCGCACCGCTCGCGCGGCCATCTTGAACCACCAGACTCAACGCGCGATTCTGCGGATCGAAAAAATTGCCATTAACCGCGAGCAGTGCTTTCGATTCGTTGAGCCATTCGCTGACGCGCTGGGGCCGACCGGGATCATAGAGCACGCGAAAACGCGTCTGCGCCGGATCGACGCGCGCGATCCGCAACCGTTCCGATCGATCGCCCTGTTTGATCGACAGTTCCCGATACTCCACGCCCGGCATGATCGTTTGCCAGCCGGTGTCGGCGGGGCGCGTGGTCGCGGTCGGGCGCGGCGTCAACGTGATGGTCACAACACTCGGCGCAGGCGGCGCGACGGTGGGCGTCACATTCGCCAGAGCGCAGCCGCCCATCACAATCGCGCCGATCAACACCACGCCCCAGCGTTTCTTTAGGGCCATTCGCCGCCACCCGACCCGATGGTTCCCAGCACCTTCACATCCACCGTCACCACAGCCGGCACACGGTTGGATGAATCAAAGCCCCACATGCCCGTCGGCGTCCACACCGCCAGCCCCGATGAACTGCCGCCGTCAAAATTCAACGCGGTGTCGATATCGAGATCGCTGTTGGCAAGCCACACGCCCATGCCATGCAAGGTGAACGCACTGCTGGGCGTGACGATGAACAACAAGTTGCCCGATCGATCCACAGCGACCACCGTACGCCGCGCCACGCGCGCATCGTTGGGAATGTTGGGATTAAGCAGGCCGCCCGGCAGCAGCAGCATTGGAAACGATTCAACCGATTCGACGATCTGCAAGCCCGCCGGTTTCACCCAGCCTTGCAGCGGCCACACCGCCGCGCCCACGCCGGTGAGATAAAACGCGCCTTCCATGCGTTGATGCACTTGCCCGTCGCTCTTGCCGTCGGCCGTCAACTGTCCCACCGCGTGATTTCCACCGTCGAAGAAACTGCTGTTGATGACGATGAGCGCCTGTGTGTTGCTGTACCACTCGCGCACCTTCAACGGTGTCTCGGGCTGATAGCGCACGTGAAAATCGACCTGCGCCGGATCGATCTTCACCACATCGACACGTCCCGTCTTGCTGATCGGATCGGCCAACATCTCGCGGATGGCAATACCCGATCGCACCGTCTGCCACCCATCGGCGGTGAGCGGCGCGACGGTCGGTATCAACGTCGGAGCCGGCTTCAGCGTGGGGATGGGGGTGGCCGTCAAGATCGGCGTGCTAGTCGACGGCAGCGTGCGTGTGGGCAGCAGCGGTCCCGCTTGCGTTGGTATGATCAACGGCGAAGAGGCCGCCTGCGTCGTCGGTTCACAGCCGGTGAGCGCCAGCACGATCAGACAACTGATCAGAGTAGCAAACATCCGCCTTTTGCATCTTGCATCTTGCATCTTGCTTCACGCCTCTGGCTTGTGTTCGTAAAACACCAACAGGGTGCTGCTGTATTTGCGCTGCTCGATTTCCTCGAAGTTTTCGAGCGGCACCGCTTCATACTCTTTGGGATGAATCTGCACGATGATTTCGCCATCGTCAGCCAGCCAGCCCGGCTGCTCGTCGATCAACGTCAACGCGTTCACCCACAACCGTTCATACTGCGGCGGCGCGACGTAGATGTAATGGAACGGCTGCGGCACGCCCTGCAAATAGCGGAACGCATCGCCGCGCACAATCTCGCCGCGTTCGGCCAACCGGGTATGTTCGAGATTCGCTTTGATCGTTTCCTGCGCCTTATGGTTCTTGTCGATGAAGACGGCGTGCGCCGCGCCGCGGCTCAACGCCTCGATCCCCACCCCGCCCGTGCCGCCAAACAGATCGAGAAACTCCGCGTCGATCACGTCCGCGCCGAGAATATTGAACAGCGCCTCTTTCACCCGATCGGTGATCGGGCGTGTCGAGTCGCCGGGCACGGATTGCAAGTGACGACCTTTCGCTGTACCAGAAATCACACGCATGGTTGGTTGCTCGCTGTTGGCAGTTGGCTGTTAGTTATTAGCAGCTGAGTGTTCATAGTTCTTTTGCTCATTTGTCATTTTTCATTGCTCATTGTGAATTGATCATTGTTCATTGTCAATTGTCCTATCCTACCACAGCCGCAATCGGTTGACCAACCGGCCATAGTGGATGCGCCGTGTTACCTGTGCTACAATTCGCGCCATGACGAAGTATCCTACCCTCAGCATAGAAGCCCTGCTGGAACAAAATGTGCCGGCCCTGCGCAGTAAGGCCGGTCATGAGCTGGTTCTCAGAGCCTACCAAGCGGCCGACAAGTTACACGAAGGCCAGAAACGCACCTCGGGGGAGCCGTATGTGCAGCACTGTCTGGCCGTGTCCAGCATTCTGGCCGAACTCAGCCTGGATGCGCCGACGATTGCCGCCGGACTGTTACACGACGTGCTGGAAGACACGCCGTACACGCGCGACCAGATGGAAAAGGATTTCGGCAAAGAAGTCTTGAGCCTGGTCGAAGGCGTGACCAAGCTCGGCCAGTTCGACAACCTCAATTCGCAGGTGGCGCGCACCTACGACGAGCGCGAACTCGAATCGCTGCGCAAGATGTTTCTGGCGATGGTGGATGATCCGCGCGTCATCTTGATCAAACTGGCCGATCGGCTGCACAACATGCGCACGCTGGGCGTGCTGCCGGAAGATCGTCAGCAGCGCCTCGCGCGTGAGACGCTGGAAATCTTTGCACCACTGGCCAATCGCCTGGGCATCTGGCAAATTAAATGGGAATTGGAAGACCTGGGCTTTCGCTATTTACATCCCGACAAGTACAAAGAGATTGCCCAGCTCATCGATGAACGACGGCCCGATCGGGAAGAGTATATCAATCGGATCATCCACAAGTTGCAAGAAGCTTTGAAGGCCGAGGGCCTCACGGCCGAGATTAACGGCCGGCCCAAGCACATCTACAGCATCTGGAAGAAGATCGAACGCAAAGGCTCGTTCGATCAAGTGTATGACGTGCGCGCCGTGCGCGTCATCGTCGACACGGTGGCGCAGTGCTATACGGCGCTGGGCATCGTGCATTCCATGTGGCGCCCCATCAAAGGCGAGTTTGACGACTATATCGCCAACCCCAAAGATAACCTGTATCAAAGCCTGCACACGGCGGTCGTGGCCGAAGACGGCCGGACGCTGGAAGTGCAGATTCGCACACCCGATATGCACGAAAGCGCCGAACTGGGCATTGCCTCGCACTGGCGTTATAAGGAAGGCGGCAAGCGCGATCCGCGGTATGAAGAAAAGATCGCCTGGCTACGCTCGTTGATGGACTGGCGCAATGATGTGCCCGATGCCAAAGAGTTCATCGATTCGCTGCGCTCGGATGTCTTTCAAGATCGCGTCTACGTTTTCACGCCCAAAGGCAAGCTGGTAGACATGCCCACGGGCAGCACCCCGATCGATTTTGCCTATCATATCCACACGGACGTCGGTGATCGCTGCCGGGGGGCGCGCGTCAACGGCAGTCTGGTGTCGTTGGACTATCAGCTGAAGACGGGCGATCGGGTAGAGATCATCACCGCCAAGCGCGGCGGTCCCAGCCGCGACTGGTTGAATCCCAACCTGGGCTACGTCAAGACGCAGCGCGCGCGCACCAAGATCAAGCAGTGGTTCAAGAAACAGGATCGCGAAGCGAACATCGCGCAGGGCCGTGAAGCGGTAGAGCGCGAACTGCGCCGCTTGAGCCTGGACGCGCTGCCGCACGACGCCGTGATGAAACTGTTTGACTTCGACAAGGTGGATGACTTCTTCGAGAAAATCGGCTCGGGCGATATCAGTCCGCAAGCCATCGCCAGCAAAGTCATCGAAGCCGATCGCAAAGCGAATCCCCCGCCGGAAGAGCCTGTGCCGTTTGTGCCTGTGTCGCGACCGGAAGTGGCCGATCTGATTGTGCGCGGCACCGGTGGCATGTTGACGCAGCTCGCCCAATGCTGCCGTCCGGTACCCGGCGATCCCATCATCGGCTTTGTGACGCGCGGCCGCGGTGTGATGATCCATCATCGCAACTGTGTGAACATTCTCAACAGCACCGAGGCGGAACGGTTGATTGAAGTGTCGTGGGGGCCTAGTCAGCGCACGTATCCCGTCACCATCAAGATTTCGGCTTACGATCGCGACGGCCTGCTGCGCGATGTGGCCACCGTGGTGGCCGGCGAAAACGTGAGCATGAGCAGTGTGCATGTCACCACCAGCAAGAACCTGGCCACCTTTCTCGCGACGCTGGAAATCGCCGGGACGGCCCAGCTCTCGAAGGTGATGGATCGCATCGAGCGTCTGCCCAATGTGATCGAAGTGAAACGACAACTCAGTTAAATACGGAAGGTGGAATGCGGAATGTTGAAGCGTCTCGTGCGACCATTACCGTTTTTTTTGATCGTTCTGACCGCGCTGTTTCTCGGCGCCTGCGGGCCGACGTTGACGGCCCTGCCCTATGCCGATGATTTTTCCAACCCCACCAGCGGCTGGAAAATCGTCAACGATCCGGCCATAAAAATCGACTACCAGGACGGCGCCTTGCAGTTCATGATTCCCGAGTTGGACACGTTAGCCTGGTCAGTACCCAAAGACAAACGCTTCGGCGATTTTGTCCTCGACGTGGATGCGATACAAGTCGCGGGGCCTAACGACAACAGCTATGGCGTGATCTTCCGCTACGTCGACGATCGCAATTTCTACCGGCTCGATATCAGCGGCGACGGCTATTTTGCCGTGTTCAAATATAAGGACGGCAAGTGGACCAAGGTGCAGGACTACACCGAATCAGCGGCCGTCAAGCAAGGCTCGGCGACGAACCACCTGCAAGTCATCGCCAAGGGCAATCAATTCACGTTCAACGTCAACGATCAATTGGTCAAGACCTTTAGCGATGGCGATTTTCCGAACGGCAATATCGGCGTGACGGCCGGGGCGCTGTTTGACACTGCCGAGGTTCACATCGCGTTCGATAATCTCCGCGTGAGCGAGATCAGGCCATGAGCGGCTGCTTGTTCTGCCGGATCATCGCGGGTGAGTTGCCCGCCACGATCGTCTATCGCGACGACGACGTGATCGCCTTCCGTGACGCGCATCCGCAAGCGCCGACACACATCCTCGTCATTCCGACGCGGCACATCACCTCCGTCGCCAACGTGCAAGACAGCGACGCCGCATTGCTGGGCCGCTTGATCATCGTGGCCAAACAGGTCGCCCAAACCGAGAAGCTCGATGCGGGCTATCGGTTGGTCATCAACACCGGGACGCAAGCGGGACAATCGGTCTTTCATCTGCACGTACACTTGCTCGGCGGACGCGCCATGCACTGGCCGCCGGGCTAAAGCACAATTCGGAATGCGGAACGCGGAGTACTGAATCTTTCATTCCGCATTCCGCATTCCACATTCATTCAGGGGTGAACCATGGAACTCAAACTGATCGCCATCGACAAGCCGGAAGACATGAACTTCATTCTGGGCCAAGCGCACTTCATCAAGACCGTGGAGGATCTGCACGAGGCACTGGTGCAGACTGTGCCGGGCATTCAATTTGGCCTGGCCTTCTGCGAAGCGAGCGGCCCCTCGCTGGTCCGTGCTTCAGGCACCGACGCCGCCCTGGTCGAACGAGCCAAGCAGAACGCTCTGACGCTCGGCGCGGGACATTCGTTCATCATCTTCCTGGGCGCGGGCTTCTTTCCCATCAACGTACTGAACACTGTGAAGCTGACGCCCGAAGTCTGCCGCATCTTCTGCGCCACCGGCAATCCCGTGCAGGTGATCGTGGCCGAAAGTGAACAGGGCCGCGGCATCCTCGGCGTGATCGACGGCGAGCGCAGCAAGGGCATTGAGACCGAAGAGGATGTTGCGAAGCGCAAGGGCTTCTTGCGCATGATTGGGTATAAGCTGTAAACAGCCGTTAAGCAACACTTTCAGTGGAAACGATAAAGCTGCGCAAATTGGGCGTCAGGGTTGACTATCGGCAGTTGGGTCGGTGGCAGATGGCTGACGCCGAGGGCGCTGGACAGCACGCAACAGGCCATCCCCATGTCCCTCATGGATTTGTATAATGGTATATACCTTTCGACCTCACATTGTAGTGATTCTGATTACGCTGGCAATACTCGCCAGCGGGTGCTCTACACAAGTGAATTTCGCCGCAGCGAAGAGTACCCCCGGTTGCCACAATATCACTCTCACCCCTACCAGAGTTCCTGTATGCAGTTTTCCCAGAACCCGGAACGATACTTTCTCTGCAAGAATACAGTAGCCCAGACGGGGATTTCGTTTTGTGGAATGATCAACAATCTGTCGTTTGCGTAGAGGTCAGCGGACATGCGCTCTTTGATGCGGGCTATGATTGGGGCGATAAGTGGGTGGTGGAAAGAACTAAGGTCGTGGTCGATGGCGTCCACCGCGATAAAGTGGTAGGCAATGTGAAGGATTTTCTCCAAGCCGTCGAAACTGCCGACGGGTTGATTGGAACAGGTCCTTGGGGCTGGTGTTTGGCGACGCCACTCACTGCGGGCATTCACAGAGTAGATGTCAGTGTTGAAAAGATTTCAGGCGTGATTGATACTTATGCTTGGACATTCGAGTTGATTGACCGACGGTAAGCCGCCCAACACGGCGTGCAGCCATACGGCCCCTTACGAAGTTTGTTCCAAGCATAAAACGCGCCGACCCGGTTCAGCCAGGTCGGCGCGTTTTGCATTTCGCATCTTGCATCCTGCTTCTTGCTAGTCCTTCACCACTCCAATAAACGGCAGATTACGATACAGTTCGTCCAAATCCAGTCCGTAGCCGTACACAAATTCATTCGGAATGCGGAAACCGACGTAGTCGAGTTTCACTTCCGCTTCGCGCCGCTCGTACTTATCGAGCAGCGTGCAGATTTTCAAGCTGGCCGGCCCACGCGCGTGCAGCACTTCGCAGATGTAGCTCAGCGTGCGGCCCGAGTCGATGATATCTTCCACAATCAGCACGTGCTTGCCGCGAATGTCCCGCTCCAGGTCCATGATGATGCGCACAATGCCGGTGGATTCACGCGCGCCGATCCCATAGCTGCTGACCGCCATGAAATCGATCGCGTGCGGAATATGGATGGCGCGCATGAGGTCGGTCAGAAACAACACGCCGCCCTTCAGAATGCACACCAGCACCAACTCTTTGCCGGCATAGTCCGTTTCGATTTGCTGACCCACTTCGGCAATGCGCACCTGCAATTTATCAGGCGCAATGAGAATATCTTTGGAAGGGGAGACGTAGCCGAGGACGGTTTCTACTTCAGGCATGCTGGGCTCCTTCAGGATCGACGCGGCACTGCGTGGCAATGACGACAGCGCGCCTCATACGATTCACTGCCGCCGACGAGAATAATCGGGTCGTCGTAGGCCGCCGGGCGGCCATCGATCAAACGCTGGGTGCGGCTGGCTTCCGCGCCGCACACCACACAAATCGCGTGCAACTTATCGACGTGCTCGGCCTCCGACATCAGCTGCGGCATTACCCCGAACGGCTCGCCGCGAAAATCCATATCCAACCCGGCGGCGATGACCCGCACGCCGCGATTCGCCAGGTCTTGCACGGTAGACACAATCGGCGCATCGAAGAACTGAATCTCATCGATGCCAATCACTTCCGTTTCCGGTCGCAGCTTCGCCAGCAATTCCGCCGTATTGCCGACCGGGATCGCCTCAACCCCTAGGCCGTTGTGCGACTTCACTTCTTCGACCGCGTAGCGATTATCGATCGCCGGCTTGAAGACCTGCACCTTCTGCTTGGCGATGCGCGCCCGGCGCACCCGCCGAATCATCTCTTCGGTCTTGCCGCTGAACATGCTGCCGCAGATGACTTCCAACCAACCGTAATGAGGCTGACGATCGTGCATAGTTTCCTCCACGGGCAGACAAAAACAAAAGGGCAGATGTCGTTGCGGGTGCGTAACCCGCGTCAACTCTGCCCCTGGTCTAGTGTGTTGCGCGCAGGCGGTTATGCCCCAGCGCCTGCCTCTTCGTCCACCAGCTCGACGATGGCCTGCTTTTCCTTGCGGCGCTTAGCCTTCGCGGGAGCGGCGACCACCGTCTCCTGGCGCTTCTCCAAACGCTTGATAAAGCGATCGACCTGTCCTTCGGTGTCAACAATGCGCTGCTCGCCGGTGAAGAACGGATGGCAGTTGTAGCACACATCGGTGCGGATTTCAGGAACCGCCGCGCCCACGGTCCACGCATTGCCACACGCGCACATCACTTTTGCCTGCGGATACCACGCTGGATGAATCCCTTCCTTCATGTCAGACCTACCCTTTCCGGCTATGCTGCCTGCAGCTCAACGGGAGCGCTCTGCTCCACGCGGGGCCGCACACTAATGCGCTTGCGATCGCCGGGAAGCGGCTCAAACACCACAACCCCGTCGGCGGTGGCAAACAACGTATAATCCTTGCCCAATTTCACATTCTCGCCCGGCTTAAAATGCATCCCGCGCTGCCGTACAATGATATTGCCCGAGCGCACCGCTTCGCCGCCAAAGCGCTTGACACCCAAACGCTGCGAACGAGAATCCTTACCGTTGCGGGCTGACCCGCCGCCCTTCTTGTGTGCCATGTCTGCCTTCTCCTGTTACGCGCCGACGATCTGCTCGATCTGCAGCCACGTGTAATTCTGGCGGTGCGTGGCCTGCGTACGATGCCGCTTGCCACCAATGCGATACTGGAAAATCAGTATGCGCGGGCCTTTACTCTGCTCGGTAACGCTCGCCACAACCTTTGCGCCGTCCACCGTGGGCTGACCCACCGTCACCTGATCGCCGTCGGCCACCATGAAAACTTTATCGATTTCGACCTTCGCGCCGACTTCCTGCGGCAAGCGTTCCACTTGCACTTTATCGCCGACTTCGGCCCGGTATTGATTGCCTGCTACTTCAAATACTGCGTACACGTGCGCCTCCACATTTAGACAACAATTCGCGGCCCGAAATGCTGGCCGCGCAAGCCCCCGAATTATACCGGTTCAACTCGTTTTGTCAAGAAAGATCAATTGCGTCCGTTTGATTTTGACCGCCGCCGGATCGAGACCCAGGGACGCCGCCAATTCATCGGGGCGGCCGTTGCCCGTCTGCGTCGCCTGCAAGCGCGATCGGATCACCACCCGATCGGCTCGTCCAGCGCGCCCCTGCTCTGCAGACAGGGCGTGAGCTGGCTCGATCGTTAACGTCTGCACGAGCGGCCGCAGATTGTAAAGCTTACCGCGTCGATCGCGCATTACCTCGGCTGCATCGATAAACTGCGGCACGCGCTCCTTCAACAACCCGATCATTTCTGCGCCCTCGACGCTGATCTCAAACTCCGTTGCGATCAGCTGCATTTGCAGAGCGGGCGCGTTGAGCAGCATCTCTGCAATCGAGATGACCTTCATCCCCGGTGGCAGCACGCGCTCGAGTTGCGTTTTTACCGCCTCGATCGCACACGCAGGCGACAAGATCAGATCCAATTCTTCATGATCGCTGGTACAACCCACGGGCAGCGCCGCTGCAAAAGTCAAGCGCGGCTGTGGATTGAAGCCCTCGGAATAGGCCAGCGGCAAATCGGCGCGGCGCGCGATGCGCTGCCACGTGCGCGCCATATCCAGATGCCCGATGAACTTTAGCGTCTCATCGCGCGTGAAATGAATACGAAGTCTTTGCTTGGTGGAAAGTGTCTCATTCATCGGCCGCCATTCTACCATACGCGTGATCAATTCACCCCTTTTTGCGCTTTCAGCCTCTGCCCACTTCCAATCAGTGATCACACCAATGTACCATTCCCTTTCCGCGGCGAGTGCTAGAAAATCGAGCACAGAACACCGGACAGGTTTTCATCTGATCATCGAGAAAAACCTGCCCGGTCTAACACCACAGAAAGGTGAAACATGAAAACCCCTCTCCGCTTGCTCATCGTCCTGAGTCTGTTCGCCTCATTCTTCAGCGCCCAGCCCGCGCGCGCGGCTAACACCACTTACTATGTCTCTATGTCCGATGGCGCGGATTCCAACAACGGCCTCACGACAGGTGCACCGTTCAAGACAATTGCCAAAGTGAATGCGTTGAACCTGCAGCAAGGCGATAAAGTCCTGTTCAAGTGCGGCGATGTGTGGCGCAGCGAGATGTTGATGGTGACGAAGTCCGGCGCGTCGGGCAATCCGATCACCTATGGCTCGTACCCCACGAACAATTGCGCCAACAAACCGATCTTGTCAGACACCCAACCGATCGGGAATTGGTCAGTCCATTCGGACAACATCTATGTAGCCACCTTATCCGCAGGCACTTTTCCGAACGGCATCAACCAGCTGTTTCGTAACGGATCACGTCTGACCATGGGCCGCTGGCCGAATCTGGACAATGGGGATGGTGGCTATGTCGCCGTATCCGCGCAGCCGGGCAGCAAACAATTGACCGCCAACACCGCCCTGCCCGCCGGTAATTGGATGGGCGGCACGATCCATCTCAAAGTGATCCGTTGGTCGATGGTCAATCGCGACATCACGGCTCAGAACGGATCGACGATCACGCTCAACGCCGCTGTCTCCTGTCCCTACACGACCGACTGTACCGGTTGGGGTTTTTTCATCAACAATTCACTCAGTACGCTCGATCGTGAAGGCGAATGGTACTACGACAAGACTGCGCGTAAGGTCTATCTGTACGCGACCACCAATCCGAACAGTTCGACGATCGAAGGTTCAGTCGTACTAAAGACCGATGATCGCAATTGGGGCGCGATCAATCTCGGCGACGATTACGACCTCCAGGTGCACGACGTGGTGATCGACAACTTTGAGATTCGCGGCTGGTTCAGAAGCGGCATCGTCTCGCCGACCAATTTGCATCCCGACGAGAACAGCTACCTGACCATTCGCAACAACACCATTCGCGATGTGGACGACTCGGGCATCAACTTGCGGAGTTGGGTGTGGGGCGCGAGTGATGGCAAGGACGGCTGGCGTGGCGGCAACCATCTTCTCATTCAGAACAACCTGATCGATGGCGCCAACAGTTTCGGCATTCACACGCCCAGCCGCGTGACCACCATCGAGGGCAACACCATCCGCAATATCGGCCTCATCGCCAATTTGAACGAAGCGGGCATGGGCTGTGGCAAAGACGGTTGGGAAGGTAGCTGTACTGAGAATGGAGCTGGACTGCGCATCTACTTCGATAGTGAACACGCTCCTGACCGTTCCGGTTATGGCTTCACCGTGCAATATAACCGCTTCGAGAACATCGCCTACAACGGCATTCAGACCTTTGGCTACAACAGCACCTTTTCCAAAAACTTCTTTGACCGCACTTGCCTCTCCAAGGGTGACGGCGGCGCGATCAACACTTTTGGCAGCGACGTCCACGACATTCAGATTCTGAATAACATCATCACCGACACCATTGGCAATACGGATGGGACCCATCCCAATTTTCGCGCGCTCTTCGGCTTTGGGGTGTACATTGACATGGGCTCCGCTGGCATCACTTCATCCGGCAACATTATTGCGAATTCGACAGCGCACGGCATCCTGTATCAGAATTCGACGGGAACCATTCAAAACAATACGCTCTTCAACAACGCCACCGCTGCCGACCTATGGGCCGAGCAGATCGCGGTGGTGGGCACTAGCAGCGTTGCCAATCACAGCGGTAACATCCTGTTGAGCAAGATTGACCATGCAGGTACTTTATCTGCGGAGAATGCGGGGCAGCTCAGCACGTCCGATTACAACGGCTTCTACCATGTCACCCGCTTGAAGCACATCCGCGTCGGCGTTGATCGATCGCTGGCCGAATGGAAAGCGGCCTCCGGCAAAGACACGCATTCGACCGAGCTAATCTCCTCCACGCTGGCGCTAGCCGAACTATTCTACAATGACACGCGTTCGCCCAAGACGTTCACGTTGAGCAAGCCATACAAGGACCTCAGTGGTAATTCGGTAGTAGGGACGTTGACGCTGCAAGCGTATACCTCGAAGATTCTACTGCCCGATCTTACGCCCATTCCGCGTTTGAGCATTCAGGCCAGCGCGCTGCCCACGGCTCATTCCGGCCAGCCAATAACGATTACGCTCACAGCCCAGAACCATGGGGCGGTCGCCGCCACCAATGTCTTGATCACCAACACGCTTCCACTCAATGCCGTCCACGTCAGCGGCGGAACGCTGAATGGCAGCACCCTCAGTTGGACCGCGGGCAATTTAACGCCGAACGCCAGCACGCAGGTCAGTTTCGTGATCACATCCACGACGACAGTGATCAACGCCGACTATCGCGCAAACGCTACGGGAGGGTACAGCGCGATCGGGCCGTGGTTGGCCGTGATCGTTGATCCGCTGCAAGTGTTCTTGCCAACGGTGAGAAAGTAATCGCCGCATTGGATTCCAGCTCAGCCTTGACGTTGATGGTCTTCATCATGGTGATCAGCTGGATGCTCATCGATCTCGATCGGCCCAAGCGCGGCTTGATTCCGGTCAGCCAGCACAGCATCCTCGATTGTAGGAGTCACTGAATCGTAATATACCCTGAAACACAGCGACCCGATCGCGGCCCGCGCTTCATCGATTTTTTGTTGCTACTCAGCCGCATCCCGCCTGGCGCGCCGCCGCTTTGCGGACACGGCGTGAGCGGAGCAGCCAGCGCGTTCTTCGACTACGTTGCACTCCGCTCACGCCATGTCCTCGGCAGAGCCGAGGTGGCGCGCCAGGCGGAATGCGCTGGCTGCGCAGTCGAAGGATAGCGGGCTGAGTAGTAACGATTTTTGTTGAAGCGCGGGCCGCCGTTTAGTTGTGGCCGAACAGCCGCCGGGTCACGATCGGCCGATCGGCAACGCCAAGAAGCGTGATCCCCGCATCAGCCAGCAGGCGCTCACGGCGTTGATCGATCTGAAGCGAGCTGTGAAAAACCGCCAGCAGGGCCTCGTTGTCATCATCCGCCGCGACGCGGTTGATCGCCAACCGGCCGCATTCTTCGCAGCGATGAACGAGCATTAACTCGCCCGGATCGAAGCGTGTGTACTTCTTGCGCTGCTGCTTCAACGTTAGGCCGATCGGTTTCATGCGCGCTTTACAGGCCGCGAGTCGATCGCCCGCCGCATACAGATCGAGATGGCGCGAGGACAGGCAGTACGGACAGTGATTGCGGTTATGCACACCCGACACGGCCGCCTGCGCTGAGACAAAGTTGTGGCAGTGCACGCACACAAAGTCACCGAAGGTGTTGCGCAAACCGTTAGAACGGGTGTAGATACGTCGAGTTGCAAATTGCGTTGACATGGTCCTTCATCATTTCGGTCACCGCGCGGCTATGCGCCGGTGATTGTGTCATGGTTCTTGTTTCAACTTCAGATAACTCTGATAACGATATGGGCTGATCGTCCCGGCGCCGACCGCGGCGCGGATGGCGCAGCCCGGTTCTTGATCGTGCTGGCAGTCCAGGCCAAACTTGCACGTGCCGACGAACGGGCGCATTTCGGGAAAGAACCAGGCCACATCATCTTGCGCCACATCCCATAGTCCAAACTCGCGGATGCCCGGGGTGTCAATGATGGCGCCACCACCGGCCAGCGCAAACATCTCAAAGTTCGTGGTGGTGTGACGGCCTTTGCCGGTGCGCTCGTTGGTCGCCTGGACACGCAGTCCCAGGCCGGGTTCGATGGCATTGAGCAGCGAGGTCTTGCCCACGCCCGATTTGCCCACGAACACCGACAGCCGATCACGCAGCGCCGCCTGGAGTTCGTTCAGGCCAACGCCGGTGGCAGCGCTCGTCAAGATCACCGGATACCCACAGGCCCGATACTCCGCCATTACCGCGCGGATTTCTTCGGCTTCCGGCCTGCTCTCGACGAGATCCAGCTTGGTGATGCAGATCAGCGCCGGAATCTCGGCGGATTCCGCCGAGACCAGATACCGATCGAGCAGGTTCCAGGCCGGGCGTGGCTGAGCCGCCGCAAACACAGCTACGACCTGATCGACGTTCGCCGCGATGATCTGCCGGTGGGCGCGCGCCGTAGGCATCGGCACAGCCGAGCGGCGCGCAAGTTGATTGCGCCGGGGCAGCACTTCGACAATCTGTCCGGTGTCGGGCCTGCTTCCAATCCAGCGCACCACATCGCCGATCGCGACCGGATCGGTGTGTGCCTCCTGTTGGAAGCGGCCCATCAGTCCGCACAGCAGATTTCCTTGAAACGTTTCAATTAAGTATGAGTTGCCCATTTTCCGGATCACAACGCCGCAGTGGTTGGACTGTGCGTCATTGAGTTGCATGTAAGCCTTCACGGTTGCACTTCCTGTTGCACCACAAACAAAAAGCCAGCCACGAAAAATTTCCGTGGCTGGCGACCTTGCTCAAGCCGGACAGAGTGCCCTGTGGCACAATGCGCGGCCAGTTCTGCTTCTGGGTTAGAGAAGGAGAAACAAAAAAGCCACGGAGCAGGAAAGCACCCGTGGCCCTGTAGATTCAGAAAATAGGTAAGCTAAATCCCCAAGGTTATCGGCACGTCCCTGCGACCTGGACTTGAACAAGCACCGCTGCAAATGTCTTCAACATGAAGATACAATTACCCTTTGGTTTAGCTGAACAACGCGCGAAAGTTTATCATGACTGCGCCCCGGCGTCAAGCGCAAATTACCAATCTCCAATCGCCGCGCTGCCTCTGCGCCACGCCCATTCCGTATCTTCCATGAAACGGGCCGGCCAGCCTTCGGGTGGCGTAGGCCACGCGGTGAAGTTCAGAATTGCCTCGCAGAAGCGATCGGCGTTAGCTTTGCTCGGTTCGTTCAGCAGTTGATCGATCAACGCCATCAGATTATCCGGCTTCTCGGGCGCGTCTTGCAGCCTGCGCAAAAACCACTTGTGATACGGATACAACATCCGATTGTGCGCCAGAATCAGCCGTCCGCCGAACAGCACCAACTCCGAGACGGCGTGCATCATCAGATACTTGTTGTCGCGCTTCTCCGCTTCGCCTACGAACCACTGCTGCGCCAGCAAATGCGCGTAAAACGATTGTAGTTTCACCGTGTGCGTGGCTTCAGGATATGCGGTGATGCGTTGCAGTAGATCGTCCAGCTGCGGCAAATGTGAGTAGGCCACGATCACTTTTTCGAAGGCGGCTCGCGCGGGTTCACTGCCCCGATTGACTACCTCCTCTAAAAAGGCCACGTTCACAATCTTGCCATCGACGTAACCGCCGGGGTAGTCGCACAGGTCGGTCGCGTAATAGGTCAGGGCGCGATCGGACTGGCGGCGCGCGTATTCCTCGTCGGTGGCAATCAACATGAAATCGACGTCGGAATCTTCATTGCCGAAGCCTTTGACCAACGATCCGCCGATGATCAACGCCAGATAATTCGGATCGTCTTTGAAGCGATCGATCAACCGTTCGACTGCGCGTTGATGGTGGGGATACAACAGCATAGGCTGGCCTCCTTACGCAGCACGCACTACGTTCCCGGTGCGGCGTAGTGCATGTTGCGTGGTGTGTGATGAGTCTGTCGAAGGATTACAGCTGCGTCGGAGTATACCCCAACTTCTCGAACAGATCAGTTGGCGAATGTTGGAATTGCGCTACGCCATCTCCGGCCTTACGGCTTCTATCAGCCTTACCAGAGCAGTTCCAGTTTGTGCCGCGTCGAAGATGAAGGCCACTTTGTCCGGCGTCATGATCCATTCATCGAACACCGCTTGTGTGCACAACAATGCTGCGGCGGGCGGTGCGATGTGATCCAGCTGCGCCCACAGTTGATCGAGAAAGGCCGGAGAGAGTCGGGGAGCGATCGGTTGCAGCGCGGACGCTTCAAACGTCGTTACCCGCACAATGTTGCCCTGCTTGAATTCCAGCACCAGGCCGATATTCAACCGCGCGCCCTCAAACACGCCCAACGCAACTGAGGCCGACTTCGGCAGGCGGCTGACAAACTGCTCAATCTGGCTCATCGTCCAGTGATTCCAGTGGCCGGGCTGGGGTGGCTCGGCCACGTAACCATCACCGCCGTCCCAGATCAAATCGTAGACGAGTTGATAGTAGCCGTCCAGGTGCAGCGATCGATTCGTCGACGCGCCCGCCACGCGGCCCACGCGCGCCAGATGCCGTTGATTGATGACGTGGACGCGATCCCACTGCCCGCGCGCGTACAACTCTTTGGCCAACGCGCGGGCGTTCACCACCCGATCGATCTTCACGCCCGATCGAGCGCCGCGATCCGTGTCAAAGACCTTCAGCACCCGGCCTTGATCGTGCACGAGGAACAGGCCGTGCTCGCCGGGCTGCGCGGCGCGCACATACTGCGGCACGTTGATGAAGCGGCCAAGGTTGCGCCACGTCACCGGATCACAATCAACGACATCCCAATTCGGATCAATCATAAATGAACTCCTGAGCACGTCATTGCGAGGAGGCCGTAGGCCGACGAAGCAATCCCCACAAGTTGAGGATGAGATTGCTTCGCCGCTTCGCGGCTCGCAATGACGTTAGGCCACTTCCCAGATTTGAATCGAATACGCCGCCGTCGCAAAGGTCGCGCAGTTCTTGCCCGACTTGATCTGCGTGTCGCCCCACGCCGAGCGGAACGTGCGTAAACCGTTGAAGGTCAGTGTGCTCTCGAGACCGGCGGCAGAGGAATTTGCCAACGCCAGCAAAGTCGTGCCGTTGCGGCGTAACACGGTCACTTCCACCTGCGGCTGATCGCACTGATATTCCGGCTGCGGCAGATCAATGTTCGGCAGCGCTTCGGCTGGTGCCCACGTCAACTGCCCCTGCCCGATCAACACCGTGCCCGGCTGCTTGAGATATTGTCCCAGGACGCTGGCCGGTTTCAGCGCCGCATCCAGATACGGCATCTCCGGCCCAATGATCAACTGTCCGCCCTGCTGCACGTAAGCCAGCAGCTTCGACTGATCCAGTGGCGACATGAAATCCGTGGCCTGCAGATAAACGATCGGGTAGCGGGCCAGCCGCGCCGCATCGATGTGCGTGTCCGACAAATCGTAATCGACGTGTCGCACCGCCAGATCGCTCATCACCTTGCCCAGCCAGTTTTCCAGATTGGTATAGCTCGCCTCAAAGTGCACATCGTGCTTCAGGCCCAGCTCGAGACCGGCCTGGAACAATTCAGGCGGCAAGCCGAGCAGATCGACGTGGGGATAGTGCAGCATTGTTGCCGCGGCCGCCTGCCGGAACAGATCGAAGTTATAGAGCACCAGCACCTGTCGATCACGCTCGTACTGCTCTAGCGGATACGCACGCAACAAGGCACTGAGTCGTCGATAGAACTGCACGTATTCGGGGCGATAAGTGCCGTGCCGCGTAATGGGGCAGCCCTGCCAGCGATCGCGCTCGACCAGCATGTAGAAGTTGATGGCCTTGAGGCCGTGCATCAACGCCGATAACGTAATGAATTCTTCTTCGTCGGGTGTGAAGGTGGCCGGATGATGACTCCACAGGCCATTGCCAAATTCCGGCACAAAGGGCAGCCGTGTGGTGCCGGCCAGATAGCGCATGCGCTGCACCGCGCCCCAGTAGTCTTCCCGGTTGCGATACAGATTCATGCCCACCCAGTCGATGTCGGGTTCGGCTTCTATGGCGGCGATATCGAGCGGCGTAGACATTTGATAAGCCACATCGTGAAAGATCGGGATGCCCACCAGGCCGCGCTCTTTCAACATCCGGGCGAAACGCACCACCGCATAACGAATCTGATATTCCTTGTAGGCGATCCAATCGACATGGCGCGGCAGATCCGATCGGGAGTGGATTTCACACGCGCGCGGCGGCTCGACTTGATCGAAGGTGTCGTGCTCAGTGCAGTAGGTGGCGTTCAAATTCTCGATCGAGGTGTACTGCTGCCCGAGGAAGTGGTGATAGAGTTGGATCGAGGCGGCGCTGTAATCGGTGGCGTAAGGCTGATCGTGAAACAGATAGCACGTTTCGTTGTCGCTCTGCACCGCCACGATGCAGCCGTGCGGCGCGAGATGATGCGCCATGATTGGACAGATCGCATCGAACCATTTGCCGGTCTCGCAGAAGAATTTTTCGCTGGCATACGACGGCACCGGAAACTGATGCGGCGGATGTAGCCCTGCCATCGCGTCAAAGTGAAGGCCGCCGACGGCCGTTTTAGCCTGCACGTCCGGATCGAGCAACACCCACTCGGGAAAGCCAAAGTCCGTCAGTTCGGCGTTGATCAGCGGGCCAGGGCGCACTAACAGCCATAGCCCCTTCTCTTCGCACAAGCGCATGAAGGCATCCACATCCTTGCGCGGATCTGCCTGACCCCAATCGAAGTGACCGGGATGGACTTCATGGATCGACCACGGGATGTAGGTTTCGATCATGTTGAAGCCCAATTCTTTGGCGCGATCAAGAATGAGCGGCCACAGATCACGTTCGAGCCGCCAGTAGTGGATGGTGCCGGAATAAACTGGCACGTGCTGCCCGTTTATTTCCAATCCGGTCTGTGTAAGGGTGACTGTCACGATGTTCTCCTGGTTGGCCGCGTGTCAGGCTGCCTCAAGTCCAACATATTCAAACCAATCAAAGTCGGCATAGTTCGCGCTGGCCTCCCCATTGCTGCTGGCATACAGCGCAATGACCGCACCGACAAAACCGCCGGCGACCGGTGTGCTCAGGAGGCGTCCGTCGACGCCTTCGGCCACGGGCTGCCACCGCTCAAGCTGATCGGCGACATAGAAGTTGTAGGCTTGTTCGTGCGCCTCAACTTTGAGAGAGCAGCGCCCGCCGTTGATCGGTTGTTCGGCAAGTATTTCTTCCACGCCAGAGGCGCGCTTGATCAAACGGATTACGGTTTGATCGGTGCGCGTCACGACGAGGCGGAAATGAAAGTGGTTGTTCTGGATCAAGACCAGCCCGGCGCATTCGTTTTCAGCGTGCGGCGTAAATTCCATCAGCGCCTGCGCGCTGAAATGGATGTGCTGCTGCCGCCGGCCGACGAAACTTGGATTCGCCAGTTCGGATAAATGCTGCGGGCGCAGGTGCAATCTCAAGTAACCCGATCGATCACTGAGGCTCCAAAAGTCTTCGCGCGGCGTGCGCAAGAAAAACCACTGTGGAGCAAGTGTCGGCTGATCGAATTCATCGCGAGCGGGCGCGGTGGGCCAATCGTGTTCAAGCAAATTCGGCGCTGGGTAGGTGAACTCTACGCGTCCAAGGCCGGGACTAACGATCGGCCAGCCGTCTTCCCAGCGCACGGGTGCGAGAAAAGTCTCGCGGCCCAGATTGTAGTAATAGCCGCCGTAGGGCCGCATCGCCAACAACACCACCCACCATTCACCAGTCTGCGTCTGAACTAGATCGGCGTGGCCGGTTCCCACAATCGGATAGTCGAGTCCCAGATGGCGGTGCGTCAAAATCGGATTGCCCCGATTGCCTTCATACGGCCCGGTGACGGTATCGCTGCGCGCAACACACACGGCATGATGGTGCGCCGTGCCACCTTCGGCTGCCAGCAAATAGTAGCGTCCCTCAATTTTATAGATGTGCGAAGATTCCGCCCACACTGCGCCTCTGACTGCCCCATCCCAAATGACCCGTGGCTCTCCAATGAGGCTCAGCGTCGCCAGGTCGAGTTCTTGAAGCCAGATTTCAGTGTGACCTTCGAACTGGCTATACTGCGCCATCCGGTTACCTGTGTACCACACACGACCATCATCATCGAAGAACAGAGATGGATCAGCACCCGGGGCGTTATCCAGCCATGTTGGTTCCGACCACGGCCCGGCCGGATCGGTGGCGGTGACGATGAAGTTGCCCGATTGCACGGTGCCATCGACCAGCGTGTTGATCACGTAGAACACGCCCTGCGAATAGCGGATCGTCGGCGCGTACAATCCGCCCGATGGGCGCACGCCATCCAACGGGAGTTGTGAAGGCCGATCGAGTACGTGGCCGATCTGCCGCCAGTGCACCAGATCGCGACTGTGGAAGATCGGCAGGCCGGGAAAATACTCAAACGTCGACGTGACCAGGTAATAGTCGTCGCCAACCCGACAGATGGAGGGATCGGGATAAAAGCCTGACAGAATGGGGTTGCGGAAGGTTCTGGACATGGGTTGATTGTATACGAAGCAGCAAAGATAACTAGCCCTTGAGTGCACCCGCCGTCAAACCGGCTACGATTTGTCGTTCAGCAAATATGTAAAAGACAATCGCTGGTAACGAGGACAAGGTTACAAAAGCCGCCGTAAGCGCCAGATCGGAACTGTATTGCCCCTGGAACTGCATGGTGCCGAGCGGCAGAGTCCAGAGGGAATCCGAGTTGAGCAGAACCAGGGGAGTGAGTAGATCATTCCAACTGACGATCATGGTCAGAGCCGCGACGGCCGACAGCGCCGGCTTCGCCAGTGGCAGCAGGATGCGCCAGAAAAAACCAAAGGTAGAACAGCCATCAATCGCGGCCGCATCCTGCAGCTCGACCGGGATCGACAGAAAGAAGCCGCGCAGAATCAGGGTGTTGCCGGATATGCCAAAGGCGGTCTGCACCAGGATAACCGCCACGAGAGAATCAATCAGCTGCATCTGCCGGACGACCAGGTAGACCGGCATGATGGCCACGGTGATCGGGAACATCAGCCCCAGGGTGAGAAAATTGAAAGCCAGGTCCTTGCCCCGGAATTCCATGCGGGCAAAGACAAACGCGGCCAGGCTGCACGTGAGCAACACGCCCGCGGTCGAGGCCACCATGACGATCAGGCTATTGCGCAGCATGGACCAGAACGAATCCGTGGCTAAAATCTGTTCAAAGTTCTCCCAGTGCGGGGGAATGGGCGGCGTGTACGGGTGTGAAAACATCTCGCCGCGCGTCTTGAGACCGCCAAAGACCATGATCACGATGGGCACTAGGACGATCACGGTTACAATAATCAGTACCAGGTATTGGAAGAACCTGGGGGACTTCTTTTTGAAAGCGTCGCTTTTGCGAACATCAAGGGTTGCCATGGAAGTCCCTTTTCTAAATGCCGCTCAGGGGATCGGGCCGGCGGCTCAGCCGCAGGTAGGCCACGGAAAAGACCAGGCAGATCACCAGCATGACGAGCGCCACCGCCGAACCATAGCCCAGCTGGAACCGGTTAAAAGCGTAGCGGTACATGTACGTGGCCATGACTTCGCTGGCGTTGACCGGTCCACCCCGGGTCATGATCCAGATCAGGTTGAACTGGGTCAGCGATCCCAAAACAGACAGGTAGACGCTGGTCAGAAGAGTGCTCCTGAGCAGGGGAATGGTCACATACCAGACCGTCTGCCAGCGGCTGGCACCATCGATCATGGCCGCCTCTTCGACTTCTTTGGGAATATTTTGCAGGCCGGCCATATCCAACAGCATGTGTAATCCAAAATATTTCCAGGTCAGGACGACAAAGACAACGGGCATGACCACGTTGACATCACCCAGAAAGTCCTGGGCCTGGACACCCGGAATAAGAGTCAAAAGCGCATTGATTAAACCGCGATCTGGATCGGGGCTGAAGAGGCTCAACCAGATGATGCCGGCGATGACCTCGGACAGCACGTACGGCATGAAGAAGATGGTGCGAAAAAAAGCCCGGCCGGGTAAATCGCGTCCCACCATGATGGCCAGCGCCAGGGCCAGGGGCAACTGGGCAACCAGGGATAACACGACAATCAAGAGGGCATTCCCGGCCGCTTTAATAAAAACTTGATCGCTCAGAATCTGCTTAAAGTTATCCAGCCCGACAAACTTAACCGCCGGCCCGATGCCGTTCCAATTGAACGTACTGTAATAAACCGAACTGGCAATGGGATAAATGATAAAAACAAGAAAAAGAACAATAGCGGGCAGCAAGAACAAAGCGATTGTCACGTAGTCTTGTGTGCGACGAGGCGAGCGCTTGCGTTTTGGCAACGTGGCTTCATTTCGATGGGCCTGGGCGATATTCATGCTGGGTCACTTTTCACTATTGCAGAAGTCCATTACCACAAAAGTCACAAGGGTTCATGGTCGCTCACTTTACCTGGGGAGTGTGTCCATCACCTTCACGCCCGCCGGGCGTGAAGGTGATGGACACATCAGTGCAGGGGTGGGCAATTCTAGGCCCAACCCCTGCACCTTCTAACACGAGGCCAGTTTACTTTCCGAAGACCGTCTTGGCTCCGGCTTCGATCTCTTGCGCAACCTGCTCAGCCGTCGCTGTGCCAGCATAGAGCTTAGCCACGGCGTCATTGATGATGCCACCCATCGCCGATGGCATGTACTGATCGTAGTAGAGCTGGAAGTACTTCGCAGCCGCGAAACCTGCCTGGACGGCGATCATGTTGGGATCGGTCAGACCGACTTCACCACCCTTGACGACCGGGATACCTCCGTTGCTGGCAGCAACGCGCTCCTGCTGTTTCGCAGCAGTCAGGTATTTGACGAAGTCAACGGCTTCCGGCGAGGCATTCTTGCCGATGGCAAAGCCGTTGCCGCCGCCCATGGCGTCCGTCAAGGCACCCGCACCGCCCTCGACCGCCGGGAAGGTAAACATGCCCAAATTGGCCACACCCTTCTGATCGGCAGATTGGCCTTTGGAGGAGCCAGGGGCCCACTGTCCGGAGAGTTCCATGGCCGCCTTGCCGTTGCCGAAGGCACCCTGCATGTCATCATGCGACGCGCCCAGGAAACCGTCCTGGAAGGGCTTCAGGTCAATCAATTCCTGGAGCTTTTTGCCGGCTTCGACAAAGCAGGTATCCGCAAAGGAGCCTGTGCGGCCGGCGGCCGCCATGAACCCCTTCTCGCCGCAGATGCGAGTGGCGAGATAGGCCCAGATGTGCATGCCGGTCCAGGTATCTTTTTGACCCAGGGAGATAGGGGTGATGCCAGCGGCTTTGAGGGCCTTGACATCATCCAAGAGTTCCGTCCAGGTGGTGGGCGGGTTGGCAATCTTGGCCTGCGCGAACAAATCCTTGTTGTACCACCAGCTGACCATACCCATGTCCCACGGCACGCCGTAGTTCTTGCCATCCAGGGCAAAGACAGCCAGCGCACCGGGTGCAAAGGTCTTGCGCCAGGCGCCGCCGTCGGCATCGAGCTCCGCGGTGATGTCTTTGAGCATACCGGCAGATATCTGATCATTCATCGTGCCGCCGCCCCAACTCTGGAAGATATCCGGAGGCGTGCCGCCCTGCATGACGGTGGTCAACTTGGTCTTGAAGGCTTCATTTTCCAATATCGTAATATTGATCTTGACATTGGGATGTTTGGCCATATATTCATTGGCCATATCCTGCCAGAGCGTCTTGCCCGGGTCCACGGTGGTAATATGCCACCATTCGACGGTCACCTTCTCGGCCGCGGGCGCAGTTGTCGGTTGGGCAGGCGCGGCCGGTTGGGCCGGTGCCTGTGTCGGAGCGGGTGCGGCGGCCGGCGCGCAGGCCGACATCAACATGGTAACCACGACGAGCACAGCCAGCATACTAAACAAACGGCGGGTATTCATTGTCGCTTCTCCTTCTTAGAAGTGTTGAAGACTCGATGGTTTGGACAGACGATCAGACGACGAGTGGTGAATTGGGTATAATGGGGGTGCTGATGGGCCTCCTTTGATTTCTCGAACGGTGTGCCCTGGGCGAAGGTCGGCGCGATCGTGACGGGTCAGCCGGCCTTCTTTGTTAGCGCCCGCGTTGAGGCACGTATCACTAATTTCGTCGGCAGTTCACTGCGTGTCAAAGGCAGCCGGGGTTCCTTAATCAACGCCAACAACCGGCGCGTGGCTTCGCGTCCCATGTCTGCCAGTGGCTGCTCGATGGTGGTCAATTGCGGGCTGACGTGCTCCGCCTGCGGAATGTTGTCAAAGCCCACGATCGAAATATCTTCGGGAATGCGCAAACCCCGATCGCGCACGGCTTCCATCACGCCGAACGCCATGACATCGTTCGAGGCAAACATCGCGGTCGGGGGTTCGGGTAAAGCCAGCAAGCTTTGAGCCGCCGCAAATCCGCTGGGCTGCCAGTAATCGCCTTCCTGAACGAGCGTTGGATCGATCGGCAGGCCGCCGTCCCGCAGCGCCGCCTGATAACCCTCCAGCCGATCGCGGGAACACCCCAGATCCATCGTGCCCGTGATAAACCCGACGCGCCGATGCCCCAACTCGATCAGGTATTTTGTCGCGTCGTAACCGCCCTGCCAGTTGGCCGCGCCGACCGCCGATTCGACTTCGCTGATGCCCTGATGATCGATGAGGACGTAGGGGAAGTGACGCTGGCGCAGCGAAGTAAGATACTCGGCCGGATCGCGCGGCAGAACCAGCAGCAGGCCATCTGCTAAACCTTGCGTCAGCGACGAGACGTAGATGGATTCCTTGGTTCGGCGGCGATGTGTCGTGTACAGCATGAGATCGTATTGCGCGCTCGATAGTTCCTCGTCAATCCCGCGAATGATCTCGCCGATATAACCGGTGCCCAGATCAGGCACCAGCAGACCCACCACGTGCGATCGCCCCCCAGCCAGGTTGCGTGCCTGTTGATTCACGGTGTAGCCGAGGCGCGTAATCGATTTAATGACGCGCTCGCGGGTTTCAGGCTTTACATGAGGCTCGTTGTTGAGGACACGTGAGACAGTGGCATAAGAAACACCCGCCGCTTGAGCCACATCGATGATGGTGATGTTTCCAGAGGAACGACTGACGCGAGCCACACCTTACTCCCTATGGCAACCAAGGCCATTTTATTGGCACTGCCAGACCGTCTGCCGAACAGCCGTGTAAACGTTTACAAATGCAATGAAAATAAATGGCGAAATATAGCGCAATTCGCCACAAATCCATGAAAAACCTTGTAAGCGTTTACAGGACATTTATATCAGAAACAGTTTGGCTTGTCAATACCCAATTTCACTGGATCAGTCCGTTCCCTCATCGATCCAAAATAATGCCAAACTGTTCGCGCAGCACAGCTTGGTACTCTTCTTCACCACGGATGGCACGTTCGCTACGTTGCCCGTTCGCCGTTGTGATTAGCCGCATCTCGCTCAACGTGATTCGTCCGTTTGTGGTTGCTCGTGTGCAGACTCGTCGCTGCGTGAAATTGGATTCGGGCGAGGTTTGCTGCCAGACGCACATCGGCGCAAAGTCGTTCAGCTGCCGCGGCTGCAAATCGAAGCGGTACTGCCGTGTCCACATCCCATCGTAATCACGTTCCCACACCCAGCGATTGTCAGTGTCGTGCTCAATTCGATAAGCTCGCCAGCCATCCGGTTGTTCACCATGTTCCTCGAAGCGCAGGGGTTCGCGGAATGAATCACCAAAGCCCACATCGGCCAGCCATGTCGAGCGGGCTTCACCCGGGCACCGTACTTGCAGCGCAAGGTGATCGAACTCGGGACCCAAAATTCCCTCTTTGTTGATTACGCGCGCGGCCAGCCGTATGACCGTGAACCCTATCTGTTCCAGCAGTAGCGCAAACAGGCCGTTCAATTCATAGCAGAAGCCGCCGCGCTGGTGGGTGACAATCTTGTTGTACAATGCCGCTGGATCTAGATCGAACGAGCGGCGGAGCGTGATGTCGAAATTCTCGAACGGCACACGCTGCAGGTGTGCCACGTGTGCAACGAAACAGCTGAACAGGCCGTATCAATTCTGTGGAAAACGTGCGGCAACTCGTACGAAAGAAAGTGGTATAATCGGACTACTTGGGGATGCACTGGCTTCGACGGGAAGCGGTCGATGTCGAGTGGCAAGCCGGGGCGCTCTGACCCCGTTAACAATGGAGCAACCTTTAAGTGCCAACCGCACTAACTCCTATGCTGCTCTCCCCCTCGCTGCATAAGCTAGGGTAAAGCGCATAGATCACCTACGGGTGATCCGTCGGCCTCGGCCTCGTGCTGGTAGGTCGAGGACCCGGCGTCACAATGCCGGCGTGCGGCCCGCTTAACGCCGATAGAGTGGGCCAAAGACCATCGGCTGGTCGATCTAGTCTGCGCGTCGCTGCGCGGCGGATCGACGACAAATAAACAGCGACTAAGCTTGTAGGCATTCGCCGTCATCCTTTTCGGACGCGGGTTCAATTCCCGCCATCTCCACCAGGGAACCTCCCGGAGGTTATATAACCTCCGGGAGGTTCGTTTTTAGCAATCACGAGGCACGCATTCTGCCCACCGAAGCCAAAATAAATAGGACACGGACAAACACGGATTCCACGGATTATCCGTGTTCATCCGCGCAAATTCGTGTCCAAAGAATTATTCGGCGCTGAGGCCGGAACTGTCTGCCACTTCACCGATGATGCGCGCGTCGAAGCCATCCACCTCGGCCTGCGCCACATACGATCGGGCTTGCGCAGGATCGAGCACGATCAGCAAGCCGCCCGAGGTTTCTGGATCGAACAAGATCGCCCGTTGGGCCGCCGTTAGCCGATCGGCGAAGCGGACATACGGCAGCACATGCTCGCGGTTACGATGGAGTCCACCGGGGAAGATCTCTTGTTCGGCGTAATCCAGCGCACCGGGCAACAGTGGAAGATCATCAAAGCGCAGCTGGAACATCACACCGCCTGCGTTCGTCATCTCCAGACCGTGTCCCAATATGCCGTAGCCCGTGATGTCAGTGCAGGCGTGGGCTTCAAAACGCTGCGCCAAATGTGAGGCATGTCGGTTGAGTGTGCTCATGCTCTTCACCGCGGCTGCCACGTGCGCCGGATCAGCCCGCCTTGTTTGAGGGCCGTCGTGATCAGTCCCACGCCCAACGGTTTCGTCAACACCAGCACATCACCTGGCTGCGCGCCGCCTTTCGCCAGGATATGCGCCGGATGCACGAGACCCGTGACAGCCAGCCCGTACTTCGGTTCTGCGTCGCTGACGGTGTGTCCGCCCGTGATAATGGTGCCCGCCTCGCGCACTTTCTCCGCTCCGCCGCGCAAAATCTCGGACAAGATTGCGCGATCGAGATCATCGGGAAACGCCACCAGATTGAGCGCGAACAACACTTCACCGCCCATCGCATACACATCGCTCAGCGCATTGGCGGCCGCAATCGATCCAAACGTGTAGGGATCATCCACGACGGGAGGAAAGAAATCGATCGTGCTGACGATGGCCTGCTCGCTGTTGAGCTGATACACGGCCGCATCGTCCGGCCCGTCAAGTCCAACCAAGACTTGCGGGAAGTTGCGCGCATCGAAAATATTTTGCAGCGGACGCAGCACCTGCGCCAGATCGGTCGGCCCGATTTTACTGGCTCAACCGGCGCACGAAGCCAGCGCGGTCAAGCGAACTTCTTCGCGTGTCATGGCCATCCTTTCCAGAGGATTCTGAGGCGAATATACCCGATCCAGGATTGCTTGTCGACTCGACTTCGCTGTATAATCGCAGTAACGATCTGACAAGCGAGGACCGCGTGGGAAAATTGGCGAAGTTTGAATCCAAAGCAGAACAATGGATTGAAGGCACCTTCGGGCGACTATTTGGCGGGCGGGTGCAGCCGCTGGAAGTGGCGAGCGCCCTTGCCCGGGTGATGGAAGACGATCACTTTACGGCGGAAAACGGCGAACACTTCGCGCCTAATGTCTATTGGGTCTATTTGAATCCAGCCGATTACGAAGCGCTGCGTGAAACCCGGCCGAATCTGCCCGACGATCTGGCGCGGTCGCTCATTGAGCTAGCAACACGCGCCGGACTGCGCCTCACCGATCAACCCGCCGTTGAAATCCATGCCGATGAGCGCATTCCCCGCCGGCAGGTCTCCGTCGCCGGACAGTATGTAGCGCAGAACACCGCCCCGATCGGCCAAACTGCCGAAATCGCCGTGAGCCAGATCAACGCTCTGCGGCAAGCGATCGATGCGTCCCTGGTTCACAGTTTTCTGATTCTGGAAGGTCGTCGCCATGTGCCGCTGGTGAAGCCCGTTGTCACGCTGGGCCGCGCGCTCGATAACGATGTGGTGCTGGATGATCCGCGCGTCTCGCGACATCATGCGCAGCTGCGGGTGCGGCAGGGCCGCTATGTGCTGTACGACACGGGGTCCAGCGGCGGCACCTTCGCCAATCAGCAGCCGGTCTCGGAAGTCGTGCTGAATGCCGGCGATGTCATCTCGCTGGCCGGCGCGCAAATCATCTTCGGCGAAGACACGCCCACTCCGTCTCAACCACCCGTCAAGACCGACGACACGCTGCCGTTAGGGAAATGAGCAATGAGCAATTGGCAATGATCAATGATCAACAGAGGCCGACATGGAAGATCGAAAGGCAATAGACATTCAGAAGAGGACTTTCAACTTTGGGGCAAAATCAGCAGATCTTCGCAAAGCCTGTGCGTTACGTACTGGACTCACTCATTGATCATTGAAAATTGATCATTGAACATTTCTCATGGATATTCTTATCTTTTTCGTCCGTCTCCTTTTCAGTATCTTACTCTACGTTTTCCTGGGCGCGCTTTTTTTCTTATTGTGGCGCGATCTGAAAGCCGCTACGCGTCATCCGATCACCGATGCGGCCCGCGAGCGGCCCGGGCAATTGCGCGTCCTGCGCGGCTGCGATGGTGTGAGTGAAGGTTCGATTATCCAGCTCGTGCCCTTCACCACGATCGGCCGCTCCGATTCCAACACGATTGCGATCTCGGATCCCTACGCTTCAAGCGAGCATGCCCTGGTCGCGTGGCGCAGCGGCCAATGGTGGCTGGAAGATCGCGATAGCCGCAACAGCACCCTGCTCAACGAGATTCCCGTCGAAGAGGCGTTGATCATCAGCCACGGCGATGTCATCGGCATCGGGCAAATGCAGTTCAAGTTCGAATATCGGGATGTGCTGGAAACCGAAGTACAACCTGCTGCGGCCCAGCCTGAAACTGTCGTAGCTTAACGACTCATTCGGAGGACACACCATGGATTTGCATTTGAAAGATAAAGTCGTCCTGGTCACGGCCGCTTCGCGCGGATTGGGCGCGGCCAGCGCGCGGCGTTTTGCGGAAGAAGGCGCGCGTGTCGCCATCACCGCGCGCAACGGCGAGAAACTCTCGGCGCTGGCGCAGACGATTGCGACAGATACGGGCGCGGAGGTATTGCCCATCGTCGGCGATGTCTCGAAACCTGAGGAAGTCGATCGGACTGTGCAGGCTGTGATCAATCACTGGAAACGACTCGATATACTCGTGACGAATGCCAGCGGCCCCACGCCGGGCCAGTTCCTGGCGCTCAAGTGGGAGAATTGGGAGGCGGCGGTCCAATTGACTTTGCTCAGTGTGGTGCGGCTGTGTCAAGCGGCTATTCCACATATGCTGAAGAATGATCTGCCACAGCGAGGAGTGATCGTGGCCAATACTTCCTACACCGTCAAGCAGCCGGCAGATGGCTTACTCTTGTCTAATTCATTGCGTTTAGGCGTCATCGGCCTGATCAAAACGCTGGCGAATGAACTCGGCTCGCAAGGTATTCGCGTCAATGCTATTGCGCCAGGGTGGACCAAGACGGAACGTGTGGACGAAATCATGATGGCGCGCGCGCAGCGCAACGGAACAACGCCTGAGCAAGAGGCCGTCCGGCAAATCATCGAGATTCCCATGGGCCGTATGGGCGATCCCGGCGAATTTGCCGATGCGCTGGTGTGGCTCGCCTCGCCGCGCGCCTCGTATGTGCATGGCATCGTACTCCCGGTGGATGGTGGTACGATTAAAGCATCGTTGTAGTCTATGAGTGTCATTTCCCGCATTCGTGCGGCACTTCGCACGAACAACTACGAATACAGCCAGCATGCGATCGAAGAGATGGACGAAGATGATCTCTCCGATGCAGACGTGAGAAAAGCCATTCTGCACGGCGGCATTCGGGCTGAGTTGACAGACGATCCGCGCAGCATGCGCTACCTGGTTAAAGGCAAATCTGGTAGGATTGACATTGAGATCATCGCGCGATTTGTTGCCGACGACAAAGTCAGAATTATCACAGCGTATGTTCCCTAAAGGTGTTTGACCATGAGTGAAAAAAGCATGTGTGATTACTGCCATTCTGAACTACCATTAAGCGAAAAACGTGTGACGGTCTATCGCAGGCATCAGGGGCAAGTCTTTGTGCTTGAAAACGTTCCAGCGCGGGTGTGCCAGTCTTGCGGCGAGCGCTACTTCACGGCTGATGTTGTTCAAGCCATGGAAAGGCTCATGAGCGAACCCGCCGCCCAAACACGCATGATGACGGTGCCGGTGATTGCGTTTGCAGCGTAGGTCGCCATGTCTGATCTCAAATCACGCCTGACTGAACTGCGCGAGCGGCTCACTGAATTACGTGAGCAGATCAACTTCCACAACTATCGCTACAACGTGCTCGATGATCCCGTCATCAGCGACGCCGAATACGATCGCTTACTGAACGAACTCAAGCAGATCGAAAGCGAGCACCCCGAGTGGATCACGCCCGACTCGCCGACACAGCGCGTGGGCGGACAAGTGAGCGAACGTTTCGCCAAAGTGCCGCATCCCGCGCCCATCCTCTCGCTGGCGAATGCCTTCAACGGCGACGCTGTGCGCGAGTGGTTCACGCGCATTTCCAAATTGATTCCCGCCGCCCGCCCGGTGCAGTTCACTGTCGAGCCGAAGATCGATGGACTGTCAGTGGTGCTGCACTATCGGGACGGCATGTTCGTGCAGGGCGCGACGCGCGGCGATGGCAACATCGGCGAGGACATCACGCCCAATCTGCGCACGGTCAGGGCGGTGCCGCTGAAGATTCCGGTGGCATCAAGCCGATCGGGCTCCCGTGCCCGAAATGTGAGCGTCGCTGTACCTTCCACTTTCGTCGTACGCGGCGAAGCCTTCATCGAAATGCGGGCCTTTGAAGAGATGAACGCCCAGATCGAGAAAGACGGCGGCAAGACGTTCGCCAATCCGCGCAATGCGGCCGCCGGATTCCTGCGCCAACTCGATTCGCGTATCACATCGAAACGCCCGATCAGTTTGCTGTGCTATCAAATCGTCGCTGCCGACGCTGTCGGAGCGGATGGCGACACGCCGCGCTCGCAGTTCGCGCTGTTGGAATATCTCAACACAATCGGTTTTCCGACGACGACGATCGCTAAACGCTTCGACGCGCTGGACGACGCCATCACCTATGCCGAATCGTGGATCGATCGACGCGACACGCTGCCCTTTGAAGCCGACGGCATGGTGATCAAGATCGACGATCTGGACTTGCAGCAAGCGCTCGGCATCGTGGGCAAAGATCCGCGCGGCGCGATTGCGCTCAAGTTCCCGGCGCGCGAAGCGACGACGCCGCTGCTGGACGTGGGCGTCAACATCGGGCGCACGGGCATCATGGCCCCCTACGCCATCCTCGAACCCGTCAACGTGGGCGGCGTCACCATCGAACGCGCCACGCTGCACAACTACGACGACATCGCGCGCAAGGACATCCGCATTCACGATCGCGTCGTCGTCAAACGCTCCGGCGATGTCATTCCGTATGTTGTGGGGCCGGTGATCGCCGCGCGCACGGGCCGGGAAAAAGTTATCGAGCCGCCGAGGAAGTGTCCTTATTGCGACACGCCCATCATTCGCCGTGAAGGCGAAGTCGCCATTTACTGCCCCAACCGCGATTGTCCCGGCCGGCTCGATCGGGCCGTGCAGTTCTTCGTCAGCAAAGGCGCGTTGGACATCGACGGGCTGGGGGAGAAGATCGCCGCGCAGTTGATCGAAGCCGGGTTGATCGAAGACGTGGCCGACATTTACTCCATCACGCGCGATCAATTGTTGGAGTTGGATGGGTTCGCCGAGAAGAAAGCCGACAAGCTACTGGCCTCGATCGAGGCTTCCAAGCGGCGCCCCCTCGATCGGTTGATCGCAGCCCTGGGGATTCCGCATGTGGGCAGTGTAGCCGCCGAAGCTTTAGCCGCGCATTTCGGATCGATCGACAAGTTCAGGCAGGCCGACGAAGACGCGTTAACGCAAATCGAAGGCATCGGCCCGACGATTGCGGCGGCCATCGTCGAATGGACGCAGCGCAAAGATCACATCGATCTCGTGGCGCGCTTGAAGAAGGCCGGACTTAACACGCAGGCCGAGAAAGCCGCGGCGGATCGATCGGGGGGGCCGCTGACCGGCAAGACGTTCGTCATCACCGGCACCTTGTCGAAGCCGCGTGATGAAATCGCCGAACTGATCAAATCCGCCGGCGGCAAAGTGACGGACAGTGTCAGCAAGAAAACCGATTACGTGGTGGCGGGCGAAGCGGCCGGCAGCAAACTGACCAAAGCACAGCAGTTGGGCATCATCATTCTAGACGAAGCAGCGCTTCAGCGGCTGCTGTCAAACTAATTCCTGGAGGGAACCCCACATGGACGAGTTGATCAAAAAGGTGGCGGAGCAGGCCAAGATTTCGCCGGAACAGGCCCAGGCGGCCGTGGACTCGGTGCTGGCTTTCTTGAAGGATAAACTGCCCGCGCCGGTCCTCGATCAGATCAAGGCCGCATTGAGCGGCAAGCAAGTTGATACCAGCGCTGTCACCAATGCGCTGGGCGGATTGCTCGGCGGCAAGAAGAAGTAGATCGAGCTGCTGGCTGTAGCTGGTTGGACTTCACTGGCGCGCGGTGCGTTATGCGCTGCGTGTCAGTGATTTTGTGCGCGCCTTGAGGGACATTCCATGCCTAACAAAGTTATCCTCAAACCGAATCGTGATAAACCGCTGCGCCACAAACATCCGTGGGTGTTTTCCGGCGCGATCGAGCGGATCGAGCCGGAGATCGCCGACGGCGACATTGTCGATGTGACCACGACGCGCGGCGAGTTCCTGGGGCGCGGCTATCTCAATCGCCAGTCGCAGATCGCGGTCCGCGTGTTGACATGGAACGAAGCAGAAGCCATCGACGAAGGTTTCTGGTCGCGCCGTCTGGCGTTGGCCGTGTCCTGGCGTGTGATGGGCGATCACGAAGCGCGCCGCCTGGTAAATGCCGAGTCCGACGGCCTGCCCGGCCTAATCGTCGATCGCTACGGCGAGTGGCTCGTCCTGCAAGCCCTGACGCTGGGCGTCGAGCAGTTCAAGCCCATCATCGTGCAGCAGCTCAATTCGATTCTGCGGCCCCACGGAATTTACGAACGCAGCGATGTGGATGTGCGCGAGAAGGAAGGGCTGCCACAGGCAAGCGGAGTGTTGCTGGGGAGCGAACCGCCCGATCGCGTTAAGGTCGAAGAAGGCGGTTATCGCTATCTGGTTGATGTGAAGCGCGGACACAAAACCGGCTTCTATCTCGATCAACGCGAAAACCGCAAGAAGATTCAAGCCTATACGGCTAACGCCGAAGTGCTAAACTTGTTTGCCTACACCGGCGGCTTTGCCGTCGCGGCTTTGCGCGCCGACGCGAAATCCGTCGTCAGTGTCGATTCAGCGGCCGGCGTCTTGCAGTTGGCGCAAGAGAACGTGCGCCTGAACGGCCTGCCCGCCCGCGCTGGTGATTTCGTCGAGGCCGATGTCTTTGCTTACGTGCGCAAGCTGCGGGCCGAGAAGCGCACGTTCGACGTGATCATCGCCGATCCCCCCAAGCTGGCGCAATCACAAGGACAGATCGAGAAAGCCGCGCGCGCTTACAAGGATCTCAATCTTGTGGCCATGCAGTTATTACGCCCCGGCGGGTATCTCATCACGTTCTCGTGTTCCGGCCTCGTGACGCCCGACCTGTTTCAGAAGATCGTGTTTGGGGCGGCTGTGGACGCCGGGCGTGATGCGCAGATCGTCGAACGCCTGTCGCAGTCCAGCGATCATCCGGTCTTGTTGAGCTTCCCGGAAGGCGAATACCTCAAAGGTTTAGTCTGCCGGGTATGTTGACCGGTGGGCGCAAATGATGCGTTAGGAAGGTCAATCGACATGAGTGATTTACCTGAAGATACAGCAGAGGTGAATGCCGGAGATATTTACATCCGCACGACGGGTGATGTCAACGGTGTGACGCTGGTGAAAGATACACTCGGCGTCATTTTTCTGGGGCTGGTGGCGTTGTTCCTGGTGGTGGCTCTGGCGCGATCGCAGGCGCGCAACCGCGAATTGGTTATCAAACTACTGGAGCGAAATCAAGAGCCTTAAGCGAATTACTTGCTTCAGGAACTGCCTAATGACGCGTGATTTCTCTAAACACTGGGATGTGGGTGTCACGGGCGCGGTCGTACGCGACGGCAAAGTGCTCTACGTCCGCCGCAATTACGAACCGAACAAAGACTTCTGGACACTGCCCGGTGGTTACGCAGAGCACACCGAAACGCTGGACGAAGCGGTGCGACGCGAACTGCGCGAAGAGACAGGCATCGAGGTAAGCGTCACGGGTGTGATTGGGGTGCGGACGCGCTACGGAGAAAAAGGCGGCGCGGTGTTGGTGGTCTTTCGCTGCGAGTGGATGTCAGGCGAACCACAGGCCGACGATTACGAGATCAGCGCAGCGGAGTTCTTCGACGCAGAGCACATCCAGACGCTGGAGCCGGTATTTCCGTTGTCGCGCGAAGTGGGCCTGCGGGCATTAGTCACCGCTGAGCACGGCTTGCTCGAACGCAACATCCCGACCAGTACCTCGCCCACGTGGAAAGCCTTCACGATCTAGATCGATCCCCAAAGAGCACAAAGTTACACCAATTCTTTCTTATTGGTGAAAGGTGTTTCGCCACAGTTGGACTGCGGCAAGAGTTGCACTGCCTCAGAACTACATAGACGCTCTTGCTCAAAAACTCATGTGCTCACAGCGCCGGACCATGCCCAGTGCATTGCGCCAGTGGCCCGCTTGGGCGCCCCGGTGCGGATCGCCCCGCGGACGGCGGCTAGAGCCAATACTATTTAGATAAGTCAGCAGAGGTGGCTTCCACGCCGCCGGGCATGGGAGCCCGGCCCGCTAACTAAACAGTATTGCGGCTAGAGCGTTCCTGCTCACGCCCTGCCGAAGGGACGAGTCGGCGACGCGCTAGGCGTCGTGTCCTTCACGGTTGATCATCGCCTCATAGTCTTCCGGCGTGTCGAGGTCCTTGAGCACGCTGTCCGTCTCCACCACCACATAGCAAATCTGTGCTTCGTGCGCCCGAACGAAGTCGCGCAACGTGGCCGTCTCCGGCAGGGCCAGCACCTCCGGCCACAACGCGCGATCGATCAGAATTGGATGACCGCGCTTCAGCTGATAGGACGGGATGATGATCGCCTTCGGCTGTTGGGCATCGATCCCACCACGCCACATCGTACCCGGCACGTTGTGCCGGCGACGCGCTAGGCGAGCGGCGCACCCCGCTATAGGGGAAAAATGGCAAAGATGAGGACTGTTCCGTCATGCGCTGGATTACTGCGCGTTGGATGCACGGCTGATCGCCCAGCACGATCAGCGCGGCGCTCGCTTCGGGCCGCAGGGCGCGCAGTCCCACTTGAATCAACACCAGCATATCGGCTTGAGCATAGGCGGAGTTAAAGACACAGCGCACCGGATAAGCGTCGAGCAGCGCCGCAATCTGATCGGCTTGATGGCCGTCACGACGGTTTCCAGCACCGTCGACACACCCAGGGGCAACAGCATTTTGTTGCGCCCCATGCGGCGTGATTGTCCTGCGGCGAGAATGACAGCACCTATCACGAAACAGTCCCCGTCTTTGGGTGGGACGAAACAGTCCCCGTTTGTTGGTGGGACAAAACAGCCTCTCCTTCGTTGTCCGCAGAAGGTTCATACCCCGCACAGCACAGCACCCGTAAATGCGGATGCCTGGCAAAGCGCGCATCGACTTCCGCTAACCGGCACAGATAGAAGGTGCTGCCACGCGCAGTCCGCACCACGCGCACGTGTTGGCAAGTGGCCGCGCCGCGCAAGCCAAGCGGGTCACGCAGGCCGGGAGAAGTGGAGATCGATCCGTCATAGGACGCCCGCTGCTAAAGTAAAAACCTTGCGAGAGCACACCATCACTCTCACAAGGTTCTATCTTCATTCATTACGGCTGACGCTACTTCACTTCGAGCAGTTCCACGTCAAAGATCAGCGTCGAATTCGGTGGAATCGTGCCCGCAGCTTGCGAGCCGTAACCCAGCGACGGCGGAATCGTCAACGTGCGCTTGCCGCCGACCTTCATGCCCTGCAAGCCCTGATCCCAACCCGGAATCACCTGTCCGCCGCCCAATACAAATTCAAAGGGTTGCTTGCCGACTGAACTGTCGAACACCGTGCCATCTTCCAACTTGCCGGTGTAGTCCACCTTCAAGGTCTTGCCCGGGACGGCTTCGGCCCCGGCGCCGACCAGCGTATCCTCGATCTTCACTTCCGCCGGAGGAGCCGGCGGTTGAACGTCGAGCAATTCGACCTGGAAGATCAACGTCGAGTTAGGCGGGATCGTATCACCCGCACCCTGTGAGCCATAGCCTAATTCAGATGGAATGGTGAGCGTGCGCTTGCCGCCGACCTTCATGCCCTGCAAGCCTTGATCCCAACCCGGAATCACCTGTCCCACGCCCAGCACAAATTCAAACGGCTGTTTGCCAAACGAACTATCGAAGACCTGGCCGCTTTCCAGGGTCCCGGTGTAGTTGACCTTCACCGTCATGCCATCCTCGGCGGTGGCCCCGGTACCGACTTGCGTCTCTTCAATCTTGACCTTCGGCGCGGGCTTGGTATCGAGCAGTTCGACGATAAACACCAATGTCGCATTCGGGGGAATCACATTGCCCGCGCCCTGATCGCCATAAGCCAGGTTCGGGGGAATGACGAGCTCACGCACGCCGCCCACCTTCATCGTGCTCATGCCCTCGGCCCAACCCGCCACTTCTTTGGCCAGTTCCTCCAGCGGGATATTGGCCGGCCCGCCGTTTTGACTTGACGCACCGATCAACGTGCCGTCCTGCAGCGTGGCTGTAAATTGACAGGTGACCCAATCGGTAAGGGCCGGGGTCGCGCCCGTGCCGACCACCACATCGGCAAACTTCAAGCCGGAGGCCGTCTTCTGCATACTGGGATCATCCAACGGAACGACCGGTGTCGCCTTGGGCGCACCTGAATCTTCGGGAACGGAAGCCGTCGCTGGCGCAGACGTGGGAGCCGGAGCCATCGTCGGCGTCGCCGCTCCGCCACCACACGCTGCTAATCCTAATACGACCACTGCACACAACAAACTAACACCTAAACGTTTCATACCTCTCCTCGATTTTGAAAGTCAGGCCAACGTCACTCACTGCGCCCACGCAGTTCAGCCGCCGGCCGCTTGAATAGAATCAGCGCGGCACAAGCCACTTACTCAACGCGCGCTGTAACACCTGTACTTCATCATAAGTGGCGAACGGGAAGAACAGGTGATGCTCACTGCCCGTTACGCCAATCCACAGTTCCGGTTCGCTCTTGCCCGGTTTCAGTTCCACATCCTCGATCGCTTCCAAACGAATGAAGTAATTGTCCTTGAGCTTGACCCATTCGTCGAGCGCCGCCGGATCGATCTGGCTTTCGCGCGCCTGCACGGTCTGGACGCTGCGCTCAGCCGATCGGGTGACCACCACCTGGCCCTGCTCATCGCGCCGATAATGCTTCACCGCCCCGCCAGACCCCGTCTGAATCAAGTACAGCCCAGCGTCGGTCAGCACCAGCGAATAAACCCGCCGCACGCCCAGGGCCACCACGCGGATCACTTTATCGAAGCGCAGCGCCATCAGCCGTCGTCCAGGTGATGCGTATCATTCGCCGCCAACAATTCCCAGCCCTGAACGTTGATGTCTTTCATCACCAGCCAGTGCCAATGAAAGATGGCGGTGTGATCGCAGTGCATGAATGAGATCAGGTTATGCTCGATCGGAATGCCCAGCAGATGGAAGCTCACCATCTCGATCAGGCCCCCGTGCGTCACGATCACGATCGTCTTGCCCCAATGGGTCTGCGCAATTGTATCAAACGCCTGCGCGCCGCGCCGCAATAAATCGGCCAGGGCCTCACCGCCAGGAAACGCGGGCGTATAGGGCAACCGCCGGGCACGCACCCAGCCGTCAAAATCGATGCCCGTCGTGGCTTCCGACGGGCAATTGAGGCGCAGTTCGGCGAGGTTAGGATCGACGTTGAGGGGCAAACCGGTGGCCTCACCGATATGCCGGGCCGTCTGTTTGGCACGCAGCAGCGGGCTGCTGTACAACACGTCGGGCTGAATGTGATTTGCCACTCGTTCGGCCACGCGGCGGGCTTGCACATGGCCCTTTTCCGTCAGGCCATCCTCATGATCGGTCAACACCAGCCCGCCATCACTGTGTGCGCTGAATTGCTGGGCGTGGCGAATGAAGTAAAGATGTGTCATGAAACAATCCCCGTTGCCGGGTGGGATGGGTGCTTGGCGGCGATTATAGCACATGGAACAAGCCCCATCTGTTGTAACTACTCAGCCTCCGCTGAGAAGTCATTCCCGCACGCTTTCGCCTGGCGCGTCGCCGGCGCAATGCGCCGGGCACGACGAAGCGGGAATCCAGCGGCCCGATCAGCGCGACTCGCCGATGGTCAGCCTGGATGCTCGACAGAAGCGTTCGGGCATGACGGCTGAGTAGTAACCATCTGTTGATGGGATCACGCCACGTCGGATATTCCCCGCCAGGCTATATCCGGCCCCGTGCCGCATCGAAGAGATGCCGCAGTCGAGTAGAGAACGTGTAACGGCCATAACGCGCAATCAACCACTCGCGTTCCGGCCATAAGGCGCGAAAAACCAACTTCACCGCATCACGGGATCGATCCACCAGCAGGAGCAGAAAGATGTAGCGCCATTTGCTGGCGCTCAGATCGCGCATCGCGACCATGGTCTCGGCATTGGCAAAGGAATGAATCAGGCGACAACGCAGCGCGGAAGGTCGCAATTGGCGCACCGCCTCTGCCGCTTCCTCCAACCCAGCCAGATCGACGGTCAGATTCAACACTAGCCAGACCGCCGTGGCGACACGCCAGTCGCGGGTGCGCTGCACGATGATGTTCCAATCGATAGGGTAATGGCGGGCTAACAGCGCAATGTCCATCAAGCCACGCAGCCAGGGCGCACTCATATTGTGGTTGATGGCAAGATGCACAGCGACTTGAATAACATTATCTTCAGGTGACAAAATCAATGCCGGGTGCCCGGCCAACTGGGCTGGCATGGCCCGTACCCACAAATCGGCATCGTCGATGCACGTCGTCTGCAATAGCCATTCACCTGGGAAAACACCCCAGTGCAATTCCACCAATCCACTGCCGGCCTGAGTACCATGCAGCGGCAATTCGTGGCGAGCGCGGATCATCAAGGCGTGCGGACGGGTCGTCTTTGGCTTGGCGTAATAGCCCAATTCCTCAAGCACCGCTTTGGCCTGCGGCATCTGCTCGTCTGGCAGCCAGAGGTCGACATCGCTCATGGGCCGGCACGCGGCATCGGGATAAACGGTGTAGGCGAGCGCGGCTCCTTTGAAGGCCACAGGCGTCAGCTGAGCATCAGTGAAAGATTGGAGAATCCGCTTGATTTCCAAATGATGAAGTTCGGCATCGCCCACGGCCGCATAATACGCCGTGCGCAGGCAGAGGATGAACTCCTCAGAAATAGCAGGCATACCCCGGCCAAACCCGCCATGCCACATGAGCGCGGCCAGCCCCTGCTCCAGCAGCCAATCTAGCCCCAGCTGATCGGCCACGTGCAGATAATGAGACGCGTGGCCATTGGCCGCCAGATACTGAGTAAGCAAATCTCGCGCCAGAGCAACTCGTTCCATGCGTTGATGCGCAGTAGGCAGCTGGTTCATGGGCATGGGTTAGCCGATCACTTGAACAAAGCTAGCAGGGTGTGCAGCAAAATTCGCGTATCCAGCCAGAAAGACCGTCTGGCAATGTAATCAAGGTCCAGCGCCAATTTCTGTGGCATAATTTCACGCCGATAAACATCATCTACTGTTGAGGCTGACAACAGTTGTTCTTCGTGGCGAAATTGCACCGAGGCCCAACTGGTAATGCCGGGGCGCACCGTCAATACTCGGCGCTGTTCGGCAGTGTACGTCGCCACATAGCGGGGATCCTCGGGGCGCGGCCCGACCAGGCTCATATCGCCCTTGAGCACATTGATCAACTGCGGCAGTTCATCGAGCTTGGTGCGCCGCAGGAAGCGTCCTGGCCGTGTAATGCGCGGATCATCACCCGCCGTGATACCGACCCCCAACCGGTCGGCATTCACCACCATCGAGCGAAATTTGTACAGGCTAAACAACAGGCCATTCCGGCCCACGCGCCGCGCGCGATAAAAAATCGGGCCAGGCGAGGAGGCTTTGATCCACACGCCAATGATCAGGAAAACCGGCACAAGGACAATCAGGCCGAACAGAGCCATTGCCACATCAAAGACGCGTTTCATCCTTCCACCTTCATCCTTTGCGGTACTTCTCCACCACCGCACTCACCGCCTCGATCACATCCGCCACATCCTCATCGCTCAGACGCGGATGCAAGGGCAATGAAACAATCCGCCCATATTCGCGATAAGCCACCGGATAGTCGAGCGGTTGATAGCCGTATTTGTCGCAATAGTAAGGATGCACATGCACGGGAATGAAGTGGACGCTGGTGCCGATGTAGCGTGTCTTCAGCTCTTCGATGAAGCGTGCGCGATCGATCGTCAGCCGGTCGAGGTTCAACCGCAAAATGTACAACTGCCAGGCCGACTCCATCCCGGCGCGTTCGGTCGGCGGTTCCAGCTCCTCTAACGCCCCAAACGCAGCCTGATAGCGTGCCACAATTTCGCGTCGCCGCTGCTGGAAACGCGGCAGTTTCTTCAATTGCTGCACGCCCAGCGCCGCCTGAATATCCGTCATGTTGCACTTGTAGCCGGGCAGCACCACTTCGTAATACCACGAGCCTTCGGCGCTATACCGCTTATAGGCGTCACGACTCATGCCGTGCAGACTCCACAGTCGCGCCTGATCGATCAGGTCCGCGTCGCCCGTCAACATGCCGCCCTCCCCCGTCGTCATGTTCTTGGTGGCGTAAAAGCTAAACGCCGTCAGTTGGACGCTGTGCGTAGAGGCAGGTGAGCCAATCATGCGGCCCTTGTAGCGAGCCGGGAGGGCATGTGCGGCGTCTTCGACTACCGCCAGTTGATGCCGTTGCGCAATGTCCAGCAGTTCATCCATCGCGCAGGGATGCCCGTACAGATGCACCGGCAGGATCGCCCTGGTGCGCGCCGTCACAGCCCGTTCCACTTGCGCCGGATCGATCGTCAACGTATCCGGTTCTACATCCACCAGCACCGGCCGCGCCCCCACATGCTCGATGACGTGTACGGTGGAGCAAAAGGTCATGGGCGTGGTGATGACTTCGTCGCCCGGGCCGATGCCCAACGCTGCCAGCGCCACCTGCATGGCGTCGGTAGCCGAACTCACTGCCAACGCAACGGGCGCACCGATGAATTGCGCAAAGTCACGTTCAAAGCGCTTCACCTTGGGGCCGGTGGTAATCCAATCGGAACGCAGCGTGTCGATGACTTCGTCAATTTCTTCTTCGCCAAGATAAGGGGGAGAGAACGGGAGAAAAGTATTACGCATGATGCTCTTTCATTGGCAAATCGATCACATATTCATTCATCGCCCGACCTTCAGGCGTGACATAGGTCTTGCTCAAGCTAAACCCCAGTTGTTGATAGAAATGATTCGTCCGCTCATTCTGATTGCGATCAGTGGTCAGACATACCGCTGGCGCTCCCTGCCTAGCCAGTTCCTGGCAGAAGGCCATCACAAGTTGTTGACCAATTCCCTGGCCGGCCGCTTCAGGCCGCACGGCGATTGACATCAGACAGGCTTCAGCGGCTGACTCCTGGGTTTCGGCCGGACGGCGTAATGCACGCCACAGGCGAGGGGCAATAGACGGCTTCTTGAGCATTGCACCTACTGAGGCACTGACAAAAGCCCATTTGTGTTTCCGGACAAGACGACGATAAAAACCAGATTGGTGTAACACACCGGCTACAAAGCCTTCGACGCGATCTGAAGAGCAAGCTACGAATACCACACCTTCGACGTCTGACCCAATATTCTTATACAGCAATTTCAAAAAACTGGCACCTAAGAATGTTAAGAAGAACCCCGAAAAACTTTGGATATGTACTTCTACGATTTGTACTAAGTCATTGTCTTGTACAGGGCGCAGAATCCTATCTGTCGGGTTGATGTAGCTTCTCGCAGGCTGACTCATTTTGCTGCCTTTTCCAGAATCTCAACGATCTGCGGCAAGCAGGCGTTGCGAGATAGGTGAGTTAGGGCAAATTCCCGTCCGGCCTGACCACGTCGCTGCAAAACACTCTTGTCGTATGTGGCAACCTCTTTAAGGACATTTGCCAGAAGATCTGGCTGATCTGGCTCTACCAGCCAGCCACACTCTGCTTTCGTAACCAAATCGGCCAAATCTGATCGCGGAACGGCTAAAGCAACTACCGGCCGGGCCGTCATCATATACGCAATCAACTTGGACGGAACCGAGGCTAAAGATTGCGTCCCACGTGTTGGCAATAGTAGAACGTCTGCGGCGCTGAGTATCATAGATGTGTCAGTTTGAGGCCACGGTGAATAAAACTGAATCCGCTGGCTACCCATAGCCTTAGCTAGCCGTTGACACTCTGTCAGACGAGCACCTTCTCCCGCAATCAAAAGATAAACGTTGTCTTCATCATCAAGATATTGAAAAGACTCGATGACTGTCTCCACCCCGGCAGCAGTACCGATATTCCCGCCATAGACCATCAAAACAGATTCGGGGGGAATATTCAGTACGGCTCGTAAGTCTACCGCACGCGCATCGTCGACGATGATGGATTGCTCATCGATCCAGTTAGGCACGACATGCAGCCGTTCGGACAAAATGCCTCGCCGGTCGCGATAGATAGATGCAAAAGATTCTGAAATCACAATGATTGAGTGGCAGCGTTGTGCGACGTAACGATCGATCTTCATGAGCAATTGTGCCAACCAGCTGTCTGCCCGAATCCGCCCTTGCGCAATTAGTGATTCAGGATAGACGTCCTGCACACTGATTACCATGGGAACACTGCGTATCCGTGAAACAAACCACAAAATACCGGTGGCAAAGATGGGCCACGTATTAGAATAGATTACATTTGGACGACGAGCAAGCAACGCAGCAAGCCCACTTGTCAAGCCAAACGAAATGTTCTCCAAGAAACGGTTAATTGCACTCGACTCGCCTGATAGCACGGAGAAACACCGCGTCACAGCAAAGTCGCGTTGCGCGACATCGCGCCGCAATAGACGACGTGAATAACCGGGATACAATTTTCCAGCTGGGCGATTCGGAAAGGGTACAATAACATGGACTTCGTGACCCTGCTCAATCAAAGCCTGGGATAGTTGCGCACTGGTCTGACTCGACACAACCGGCTCTGGTGGATAAACGCAACTGATAATAGAGACACGCATGACTTTGCTTACAGTTTTCTATCTATCAATCTTGGTCATTGAGGATAACACTAACGAGACGTTGGAGATACACGTCTTGCGCGAAGTTGTTTCGAAAATATGTAATAGCATTCTGACTCATCTCACGATACAACTCCGGCTCATTCCACATTCGCTCAACTGTATTCGTTATCTAAACAGAATTCCGCGCATCAACCAGAAACTCATTGCACCAGGGAATCACCGGCTCTCGAACGCCGTGAAAGCGAATCGTAACCTAAGGGGCCCAAAAGCCATCACATCAATAATGCTCACCAGCTGCCCTTCCCAAGGATACGCAATAGGTAATTGGGAATACGCTTGCGTCATGTAGAAGCAAATCCTTTACAATCAATCTTCTATATTATAAATACGCCCAAGCTTTGCACCAATGGAGTTGCTTGAAAAATGTTGCTCAATCAGAAGCCGCGCTCCTCGTCCAAATTTAGAACGAAGGTCAGCATCAAGAAGCAGGCGACGCAATCCATTTGCCACCGCCTCGGGAGTCATTTCCACTACCAACCCGGCTTGATTGTGTACCAATTTCGACATACCAGTAAAATCGGAAATAAGCACAGGCAGTCCCATTGAACAAGCTTCCAACAAAGCCATGGGCGCGGACTCGTGTTCACTGATGAGGGCAAACACGTCAGCGTCACAATAAGTCGATGCGCTCTCTGGTGAGTGGATCGGACCAGTCCACACCACCTGATTTTCGAGGTTGCATTCCCTTGCTAACTCCTTAAGATCGCCCAAACAACCATCATCGTCATGACCTACCACAACTAGATACGCAGTCGGATCACCTAGCTGTGCTAGCGCACGGATCAATAGATCCACACGCTTTATTCGGTGGATGCGCCCCAGAAAAAGAATCACTCTTCCTTCTGAAGGAATATTGAATTCATTTCGAAAAACACCTCTAGTCACTGGCGCGTTGGCAATATCAGGGTCAGGTTCCCAAGGCACAATGGCTATCTTGGATTGAGGCAATCCATAATCTAACAGGTCCTTTGTTTGCTCATCCGTTGCTTCTATAACGTATCGAGATCCGTGGATCAATCGTCGCCCGATAACCGCATCCCAAAGGGTTTTTTGCACTACTTTCGATTTATTGTACGTAATCGTACCAACAGTATTCATAAAATAAGGGATTCCCCTCTTCTTGGCTAAAAGCGCAGTCATTCCGGTAAACAAATCTCTTGGACCAAACAAGTGTACAAGGTCATAGGATCCAAGTTCTCGCCGCAGGTATTGTAGCAAGTCCACACTCAGGACAAGTCCATCGGATAAGTGTAAATTGGTATTCAGATAGACGATCTTCATGCCGTCGCGCATGACTTCAATAGTATGATCGGACATCTTGTTCATTTGCCGGTCAGCAATGTTAGAGCAATAAATTGTAACTTGATGCCCCCGAGAAACCAAGGCCATGCCATAACTACGCATTACACGGATGGGTCCCCCAAAACCGACATTGGGGTAGTATGACAACCCAGAAAATAAAATTCGCTTGCCCATTTTAGATAAACACCTTGAATCTTTTCTTAGCACAGTTTACCGTACAGACCAATCTTGCTCTTTTGCCCATTGCCAGGTCAACCGCAAACCAGAAGCCAAATCTGTCTTGGGTTGCCAACCTAGATAGGTATCAGCACGGGAAATGTCCAAGACTAGATTGGGAACATCAAACGGTCGAGAGGAGTATGTTTCAACTTGAACAGGGTACAGAGGGCCAACAACACCTGCCAGCATATCAATCAATTCAGCAAGACTCACTCCCTTACCTGTCCCAAGATTATAAATTCCTTTAGGATAATTCGAACGGGCAGCTAATATACATGCGCGAGCGAGATCTCCCGCATACACAAAATCTCGAACAATCGAATTAGGGTTACCCCAAATCAAAACGGGACATTGTTTCAAGATCTTCCCAATAAAGACTGCAATAGCACCTTGTTTTCCAAACAAATTCTGGTACTCACCATACGCGACTGATGGACGCAATATCGCATACTCTAATCCATATAGATTATAGAAAAGAGCTAGGTATTTCTCTGCTGCTAATTTGGAAATCCCGTATGCAGATATTGGATCAGTCGGATGATCTTCAAAAATCGGGAGTTGCTTAGGTATGCCATAAACCGCTCCACCCGTAGAGAGGAATACCACTCTCTTGACGTGATGGCGTACACATTGTTGAAACAGCTGAATCGTTGGAATCAAACTAGAGGCAACGTCACTTATAGGCGCTTCAGTGGAACTTTCAGGGACAGACGCCCAAGCCAGATGAAAAACGACATCGATACCTTCTAAGATTTCGGGGGCTTCACCAATTTGGGCTAAATCTTTCAGATAAAACACAGCCGCCATACGATTCAAATAGGAGGGTTTGCGGGAATCTAACAAACGCAAATCATGGATCCCTATCTGATCGAGTAATGTTACCAAATGAGAAGCAATAAATCCTGCCGCCCCAGTCACCAAGACACTTGTCAATTAAATCCCCCTTTTAGAACCAGATGCTCGAACTAGGCCAATATGACCACCATCTTGAACGTGCATGCGCAACCGCCACTTCAGCTGCAGCAAAGAGATTGTGCGCGAAATGCGATGGTGTGTAATGGCTAATCCGTTCTCGGGCGCAAAACCCCAGAATTTGTAGATTTAGCGAACCATTGCTAATCTGTACAAGTCGATCAGTAAGTTGTTTCTCATCGGAGGGATCAAAGGAAAATCCAGTTACGCCATCAGTTACAAGGTCCGGCACGCAACCGCACACATTACTCACCAACACCGGTAGCCCGGCAGCCATTGCCTCGTTTACAACCAACCCCCACTGCTCTGAATATGAGCTCGCCAGAATGAAGACAGATGCTAATGCATAAACTGAGGCCATGTCGTCGGCCGAAAGATAGCCGAGGAAATGCACCAGAGACTTCAACCCAAGGCTAGCTACTTGTAAACGAATAGCAGATGATAAAGGTCCATCACCAACGATAATCAATGGCCAGGGCTTACAATCTGATCGTGTTACGTATTGGGCATAGGCCCTCAATAGGCCGTCTAGATTTTTTTTAGGCACAAAGCGGCACGCGGTCAAGAAATAATGCGGGGGTAGCGAGTACTTTTCTCGCCAAGGCGTAGAGTCTGAGCGCACAGTATCTGCTCGCGTGGACCAGAAAGCATTATCTACTACGTCATAACCCGTGTAAATTCGCTCACTAGGAACGCCAAGCTGACTGGCATATGCGGCCTGCGCCTTCCCGCCTGCCAGAACGGAGTCATACAAACTGACCAGTCCTGCCTTTACAATTTCCTTCCACGCAACCCGATCCGTATCTTTAGCCTGAGATTCAAGCATCAAGATAGCACCACGACCATGACATCGACACCAGCCCAAGGCGGCCCGAGAAACCAAACTATCGTATCCAATGATAGCAACCGCATCGGGATCTTTTTGATCTAGTTTTTCGAGCAGTTGTCGCTTAGATTGGAATGATTCCATTCCTCTTAAGGACGGCAGAGTGTTCAGTATTTCTATCCGATCTCCCAACAGTTCATGGTATCCACTGAACCGCAAATCGGGCGATTCCGCCCGAATTGCAAATGCATAGACAGAATCACCCCGCTCTCTTGCAAGCGTTACAAGAGATGCGATCCGCGCGACATGATAGTGCAAGATCTCAGACCAAAAGATTGCGAGTCTCATCTATTTTAATGATCCTTCCTTCAGAGACTTGTGACAGATCGGGGTTACTGGAGTAGTTGCGAACGAAACATTCGCCTATCAAAGGCCCATATAATCAGACCCGCGCCAAAGAAGAATAAGAAAAAGTAAGAAAAGCTATACAGTCCATCACGTGCAGTTTGCAAAAAGATTACCGGCAGCACAATTCCTACTAGCTCGAGTACACTTTCGCGCGGCGCGCGCTGAGCACGGGCACAAATGTACGTAATGAAATACCCAGCCAAGCCCATGACGCCAATAATTCCCAAAGCTCCAAAACCAATATAAGACTCCCCCACGAATGATGGAGCACTCGATCTAAACTCGATGCCTCGATTAATATACACAGAAGGCAGCAAATCCGATGGCTTATCATTCCAGACTGTGCGCGGGATCATGTTGATGAAAGGTGCGGTGTAAAAAAGTAGGCCTGTATGAGGAAGAATAGATGGAACCACCTTGGTCACCCCTACTAACATATCATAAGTATTAAAATCGGAGCCTTCCCCTTCTAGCTGGATTGATATCCAAGACTGCATTGAAGCAATTCCACTAGATGCTCCTTTGTTGAACCACTCTTTTCCCCAGCCCTTACCGCCTAGGAACACGACAACAGTGAGAATAAGAATCACAAGCTGACCACGTGTAGGCCACTTTAGACCTTTTCTTTGCAGGAGAGAAAAGACGATCAAAAACATTCCTAAGAGAAGTGTGAAGCGCGACCAGCCAATATAAGCACGCGATGCAAAGTAAAAGATCAAGGGCAGAGCATACCACCATCGCGGACCGCGAACCAGAATCCAGACAGCAAACACACCGGGGATGAGATTGCCAAACATAGAAACCATACCTGGAATAGTGAGAACAGTAGAGTATTCTGTCACAGACTCCATATAGGTGATACCTTCATAGAAGGGAGTATTGCCAAACACAACCATACTCGCCATGCCCATCACCAGAATAACTAAACCAACAGCCAAACTAGCCTTAGGGTTGTAAATATGAGAATGAACATCGCAATGATTTATGCGTGCCCTCCGGGCTCCTAGTGCTGATCCTAACCCCAATGCCAGCAATCCTAAGTTCGCGAGTAGAAGGGCAAAAATATAATCTTGTTCGTTCGGAAGAAAGCCAAAGTTAGCCGGAATCCACGTGTCAAATCCCTGGGCGATCTGCCAAGGACGGTAAACAAAACTCAGAAAATGGAAGCCCAAATAGATAAACATTGGACTAGTAATACGCCTCATATCGAAACGATACCAAATGACGAAGACGCTCAGCCATACAATCAGGCTAATGATGACAAAAGACATATCCATGTTCGATGCTAACTCCCTCTCTGGAACATTAGCAGATTCCCAGAAGACGACAGCTAGCGGCCCAGGCACGCATACACGCCACAGTTTGAAATAAGAACCCTCGGACGGAATCAGTCCAAAGAGAACCGGTAACTTTCGCCGTGAATTCTTCCAAAGCGTCTGCAAGACAACAATAGGTTTCTAGATAAGTATTACCATTCAACTTTAGCTCAGTCAGCCAATCGCACATATCCTCCAACATCCACATGCACCAAAACTCATTAGCTAGATCTTTAAAGAGGCTATGTTGGTTACGAACATGGTCGGCTATGGGTGTGCCAACACGCACCACGTGTCCCATATGGTAGACGCACGCTTGAAGAAAATATCCGCTGAGAATATCCCCGTAGCGATCGATGGGCATGCCTCCCAATGGATAGCCCATGCGCACATAGTAGTAAGCAGGGATCGCTTCATAACGCAACGCTGTATTTTGGGTGTTGATGGGCGTCCAAGCTTGTGGTCCCAACAGCCAAGATGATCCGTTATGCCCAGTAATCTTAACTGTCTCGTTCAAACGGCTCACTGCGTCGACATCGGGATCTCTCAGCCACAAGCCTGAATTCACTGCGACAGATCGATCTGCGTGTCCGAACGAGAGAGTTTCTTTTTTGAAGCGATATTTGTATGGAAAACCACGGGGATAAAGTGGACGGTCTGGTTCTTTCACCAACAAATCACAAATGTTAACCCAGCCGGTGCTTGAGGAAACAAAATCGCCGGAGGCTGATGTTTGGGAGACAATACTATGTTCCTTAAAGAAGCCGGCACCATCTAAGCAATAATTATCATCATCCAAAGACACCAAAAAATCACAACCATGTTCTATTGCCATCAGGAAGCCGATGTTCCGTCGATTATCCGAATCGAACGGAATAAACGGAGCAATGGGCCCGATTCGCTTCAAATAATTCTGCTGTTCTGGTAGATCAGGACACATGACTTGGAAACCAGCTTGCTTCACCCGATGGCAAGTGTGATACAGTGAATCTGGTGTCCTACGGTCTGGAATAACGATCATTTCGATATCAGGAATTCCAGTGAGTGCCGTCGCATAGTGTTCGACAATACGCCCATCACCAATAGTAGTAACGACCAAGACTACTTTCATTCATAACTCCCTTCTACAACAACAGTTTTTTGATCAAGCGCTTGCAGCACAGCTTCCCACAACGTCTGATAAGAGCGTTCAACTGGACAGGCCCGTTGGACGAACTCTCTAGCCAAAACTGATTTCTCCAACCTCGCTTGTTGGTCCAGCCTCACGACAGCAGAGGTTGTATGCCTCAATGCATTAGAGTCACCCGAGCGGTAGAAGAGAATGGGACAAGTCAAGTGTGCTTCTTGTGCAAGATACAATATTTCCCTTTCTATACATCCGCCTGAATTACAGATACACAGTGCCCCGCAAGAAAGAGCTTCAGTCAGCGCGGTAATACCAGCTGGTTCCCAAGAATCGTTGGCGGCGAAAACAACTGCATTACAGTGCGAATACAGCCAACGCAGATCACTAAACGAAACTTGATTTAACAACATGTCCTGTGGATGACCATATTGAAGCGCTAACCGCTCCACACGCTTTGCTACTTCTATATCACGGGTAACACGGACCAGCGGCAGGGCCCGCTCATACAACGCCGAATAGATAAACTGATCATCACGTGTCGCATCGCCTACTACCAACAGACAATGACCCGATTGGAATTGCGTAAGGTTCCTATCTTCGGGCTCCCTACTGGCAAAGCCAGAATCAAAGAAAGCGGTATCAGCGCCAACGGGAGAGTAATGAACCCGTCCGCGTAAATTAGGATAGCTACGTTTTATCTGCTGTGTGAGATCCGATAACACGCTCACTGTCGCGCTGGCACCATGAATTGCCCGATTAAATAGTATTCGTCTTGATAGGCGCTTGACCAACGAGCCACCAGGATTTAACTGAGCTTGCAAATACAAGACAAGTCCAGGTCTCCGGTTAGGCAACAAAGACAAGGCTGACACAATCGCCGTACCTACAGTTGAGTAACCTATCACCACATCGAACTGAGACGAAGCATGCAGCACATCATAAATCAACTCCGGATTGGAATATACGTTAGCAGGCCGTGGTCGAACCTGGTTAATGAACTGGACGTCTATCCCCCGCGCGAGCAACATGTTAGCAACATGCACATAGCCGAAAGGATGGCGCGGCTCTGAATGCAACAGGGTTGGATTCTCTACGGGTTGCCAAGTTGTATTGGATCTCAAGGGCTGAGCTATGAGACATCGAAGACGTGACATTGTAACATCCATAATTGGCTGTAGATGGCTATCGCAAAGAGCAATCAGGAATGACTGTCAACCAGGGAATCACAGCAGCAATCTGGTCTCTTGTGCCCTGAACCATCAGATTGCGCATCTGGACATCTAAAACTTGTTCAGCCGCTATGCGCGCACGGTCAAAAGCGCAGTAGGCTTCGGGCATTCGCTTTAGGTCCTGGTAGGTGAGTCCTAGCTGACGTGCGAGTATCCACACTGTGCCAGGATCCTCACTCACCTGCAAGGCATTGGACAATAGAGAAACGCCCTGCTCCGCCTTTCCTTGGGCCACAAGGATCGATGTCAACCGAAGGAGTGGATCGGGCCACAGCGTAGGATACCATGCGATCGCTTTATTATAAGCCTCTTTTGCTTTCTCCAGTTCGGACTGCTTCTCAAAATGAACAGCTTGCTTAAAATATAAATCTGCAACGTGATTGGGTGAAATGCCAGGCTGGTTCGTCTGATCCGTCAAACAATCGAGATATGCGCTAAGAGATGTCCAGTCACTCTGAGCGTACGCAGTATCTGCCATTTCCACCAATACAGGCTTAGCTCCTACACGAACTAGAATGGCACAGCTTTGTGAGTAGTCACCCAACGCTCCAAAAGCTTTTGCCAAAGGCACCTGCAGTAAGACTTGTCTCTGAGGGAAAAATGATAGATGGCGATCAATAAGTTCAAGTACTAAATCAGGCTGCCTCGGAATCATTGACAGTGCACAGACAACCAAATTAACATAGCCTTTCAGCTCTTGGGATCTTTGACCTAGACACCATTTGATTGTATCTTCTTGACGATCCAGTTTCTGAATTGCGTCTACACCGTGCATGTTTGCTTCTAAAGTGATCCAGAGTCGAATGAGCACCGGCGAAAACACCAGTACCAAACATGCTAAGAGTAGCCAGTTTCGCCTTTGAACCATATCTGACTGTCTATTTTTGCGCAAGTAAAACCTCACGCGTTTGACTTCCGGCTGTTTACCGCATACTAGAACCACACAAACGACATCATTGCTTTATGCCTTCTAAGGCAAAATAAGACCCACAACCTTTATAACCTTCTCCTAAGTAAATAGGACATTGTTTCCCAATCCAACCCCCATAACTCTCTCCAAGAAATCTGGAGGATTCGATGCCGGACATTCACCAACAACACCAAAAGCGCACACATATGGGACAGAAGAACGGCAAGTGCGACTCCTTGTGCGTGATAGTCTTGAACAAGGACTATCCCAGTCACAATCAACACACCTAGAGCAGTCCCATTCGCTAAACCGCCTGGCAAATTATGTCCCATGCTTCTTAGACCGTTATCCAATATCTGATTCAAGCCCCAGAACGCCATGGCGATTATCAAAATAAACGCCAACGGAATAGCAGGAAGAAAACTGGTGCCAAACAACACACGAATCAGCAAAGGCGAAGACACCATCATTAATAACGCCATACCAACTACTAATGGTTGTGCCAAGCGAAAGTGACGTAATAAGACTTGCACAGCTTCGTGTGAGGCCACAGCTGCTGCTTTCGGAAAGGCTACTTGTACTAATGATGTCGCCACAGTCAACTGGGCTATCGCGATAGATAGTGCAACACTATAATAACCTACCTCCTGGGCAGAGACTGTCCGGATTAACAAAGCCATATCCATCAGAAGCAGAATGACACCGCTCAGAGCTGGCACGTGAAAACGAGCCCCGCGTTTCAAGAGCCTCTTGGCATATATTTGCCAAACAGTGAAGCCAGTAGGAATCAATCTTCTGCCAGCCAGCCCGGCCCACCAGAGAGTGGTTATCCCTTGTGCAAATATATTAGCGACTACTACAGTAAATAGATCGACGTGACCAACCAACCATAGCAACCCAAGACTAAGGACGTACACCACAGCTGGCGACGTACGTAAAAGATTATACTGGTTGAAATTCTGCCGTCCCTGATATACTCCCAATAATACCAAACCTGGAAATACCATCGGCAGAATCAGCAAGATCAGTCGACTAAGAGGTACCAATGATTGTGTGTTTGGCCCGAGGAGTACAGGGACAAGAAAATATAACCCAACTGCTTCAGCCACTCCCACGCCGAGGATCAGCCAAAAACTAGCCGCTGTCAATTCATGCTCTTGGTCTGGATGACGGCTCACTTCAAAAGTCACAGCCTGTGGCAAAGCCAGGATTCCAACGGCTGTTATCAAGCTAGGCAGCCATAGAATGGTTGCCAGATTTCCTTTGTCGGTCGGCCCAAGAAGTCGTGCAGTAAGAACACCAGTAACAACGCCCAGTCCTTGACTTAGCCCAGTTGCAAGAAAAGTTAGGACGTAATCCAACCAAGTAGACCGTCGCACCAGTTCACTTCTCCTCAACCCGGCTACAGCGATCTAACATCGCAATGCTGGCTCTTGATCTGAGGGTTAAACTACTTGAATGCACTCCACGCCCAGGCAATTTTCCCAACGGGCGACGTCTTCAACATCCCGGAAGCATGGATCCGTTGTGTTAAGCTAAAAGGTGTCGCTTTTTATGGCCCTATTTGGAAAGCGTGTTAGAGTCAGAATGGCGGCGGCCAGAGCCGTCGCAGTAGGCGCTGTGGATATGTGGGCAGCGCAGTTGGCTGTCCACATATCCACAGCGCGGTCGCTCTAGGCGGTGTTCTCCAAATAGGATCCGATAGGAGACCTGATCATGTCGAAAGCTGAAAGTCGCCCGCGGTTAACCGCCGCGCGCAAATTTGAATTGTATCTGGCCAC
>JBGSPW010000165.1:0-13602 GCA_041738395.1 Thermoflexales bacterium | reverse complement strand
CGGTTTCCAAGTTGATTTACGGTTTTACGATACGTCATGCCCGAATGCTTCTGTCGGGCATCCAGTCCGATAGGCTTGCTGGATTCCCGCTTAAAGCGTGCGGGAATGACAGAGTCGTAAATCAAACTGGAATTCGCTCTAGAGCATCCAGTGTGTGTGGGCAGGTCTTCATCAACCTTCACGCGCATCATGCGACCCCACACAGCGGTGCGACCACATCCGTATGCAAAGTGACTGCGGCATACGCTAACGCAGCCCGGATATCCTCGTCCTTTAGCTGAGGATATGCCCGCCGAATCTCCGCGTTAGTCAAGCCGTCGGCCAGACTGCCGATGATTATCGCCACCGGCACACGCATTCCATGAATACACGCCTCGCCGTGATGCAAGTCCAGATCAATGACAACTCGATCTTGCCAACGGATGCGGCTCATGTTAACCTCCCTTGTCTTCCCACCTGCGTTCATAAGAATGATATCACCGCCAAGCAAAGCGCCTGCTGCTGAATTAAATCTTCAGCAACAGGCGGGATGTGCAAATCCGCTTAACCAAAATCAACGCGCTGATTTCAAAACGGTCAACGACGGCACATAGGTCGTGCGTGGCAATAGTTCCATGCGCAGCAAGACCGCCTTTTGGCCGGCTTTCCGCGCTTGCTGTGCGAGTTTCCGGTTCGCCGCCGCCAACTCAGGATCATTATCGGGCAAGATGAATACCGCTGCGCCTTTAGGGATCGACCGCGCCAGTTTCTCGTTATCCAGCATCTCCTGCGTGAACAACTCCATCAATTCCAGGTTCTTGCGCGCCATTTCAGACTGATTCATTTCAGCCACCTTTCGTAACGCTCACGATAAAACTCCCACCGGACTTTGAGATCAGCGATGGCCTGACCTAACGCCTCACGATACCCGCCTGCTTTCAATTCACGTGTCTCTTGCGTTCCGTCAGGATGGCTGATGTCCATGTGCGCAAAACCGTGGGCCGTGTCATAGCGGACAACGGGTTGCCACTCACCTTCAATGCGCGCCAAATACTGCACAGAGAATTTTGAAACTAACCGCCCAGTGTGATCGAACTCGACCGACATCAGATCATTTTCAGTGAAGTATTGCCGGTATTCTTCACGACGCTTCCGCGCTTTGACCACAATTCGCCTCTCAGGTTGAAAGTATAACAGACGCCCGATACCGCGTCAACGCAATCTTCGCTGGTACAACCAAACCGCCCGCTACCTGATTTGACTCAAGTAGCGGGCGTTTCAACTGTCGTCTATTGTCCGTGGTCGGTCGTCGCTACTTCTCTAAAGTCCGCAGATGCGGATACAGAATCACTTCCCGAATCGTCGACTTGCCCGTCAGCAGCATCGTCAGGCGATCGACGCCCATGCCGAAGCCGCCGTTGGGCGGCATGCCGTACCGCATCGCGCGCAGATAATCTTCATCCAGCGGATGCGCCTCGCCTTCTTCCATATTGTCGGCGTGACCCATCTCGACGAAGCGCTCTTCCTGATCGAGCGGATCGTTCAGTTCCGAAAACGCGTTGCCCATCTCCATGCCGGCGATGAAAAACTCGAAGCGTTCCACATGCATCGGATCGCCCGCCTTGCGCTTGGCGAGCGGCGAAATATCGCGCGGGTAATCGTAGAGAATGGTCGGCTGGATCAACTGCGGTTCGACGTAGTCACCGACCAGCCCATCGATCAGCTTGCCCCACGAAGCGTCATCGGACGCATGACCACCCATCGCACGGATGGCCGGCCGCAGCTCCTCGGCCGTAGGATAATCCACGTAATCGATCTCGGCCCACTGCTTGATCGCGTCGCGCATCGTGATGCGCGTCCACGTGCCGCCCAGCTCGATCGTCTTGCCGTCGAATTCGATCACCGTTGAACCGTTCACTTCTTGCGCCACGTATTGAATCATCTGCTCGGTGACTTCCATCACTTTGTTGTAGTCCCAATAAGCGGCGTAGAACTCCAACTGCGTGAACTCTGGATTGTGCTTGAACGACACGCCTTCGTTGCGAAAGTCGCGGCCGATTTCATAGACGCGCTCGTACATGCCTACCAGCAAACGCTTCAGATACAACTCGAACGAGATGCGCAGATATAAATCTTGATCGAGTTGGTTGTGATGCGTGATGAACGGTCGGGCCGCGGCGCCACCGTAGAGCGGCTGCAAGATCGGCGTCTCCACTTCCAAAAAATCGAGGCCGTCGAAGAAGCGGCGCAGCGCATTGACGATCTTCGTTCGCTTGCGGAAGACCTCGCGAATTTCAGGATTCGACAACAGGTCGGCATAGCGTTGTCGATAGCGTGTTTCCACATCCTTCAGGCCGTGCCATTTTTCCGGCGGCGGTTGAATAGCCTTGCTGATGATATGCAGCTGCGACACGCGCAGCGTCGGCTCGCCGGTCTTGGTGCGAAACATATGCCCCTGCGCCTCGACGAAGTCGCCCAGGTCGAGGTCCTTCAAGAACATCTCATAAGTGTCTTCGCCGACCTCTTCCTTTTTCATATAAATCTGCAGGCGGCTGGTGCCGTCTTCGATGTGCGCGAAGGACGCTTTGCCCATCGGGCGCACCAACACCAACCGACCGACCACGGCGGCATTGACGGCTTCGCCGCCCGCAGGATGCGGCGCATCCTGCGCAGCCTCTTTCGCCGCAAATTCGTCGATCGCTTGCTGGTTGGTATGCGTGCGCGCGACCCGCGCCGGATACGGCTCGATGCCGCGCTCGCGCAGGCGCTGCAACTTCTTCAGGCGTTCAAGTTCCAGATCGTTGAATTCCATTTCCTTCACTCCATAAAAAAGTCCATGCGATCTCTCGCATGGACTTATCAGTCACAACGGCTGCCCTTACTTGATCGCCGAAACGCGGAAGGTGAGCAGGCCCGCCGGCGCACTCACCTGCACCGAATCGCCCACGCGCCGCCCCATCAGCGCTTTACCCAGGGGGCTTTCGTTGCTGATCTTGCCCTGCGTCGGATCGGCTTCCGCCGCGCCCACGACGTGATACTCTTCCGGCGGATTATCGCCTTCCACGATCGTAACCATCGCACCCAACGTCACCTCGTCGTGGTGAACGCTCTCCCCGTCGATGATCACCGCATTCTTCAGCATCATCTCCAGCGTCAGGATGCGGCCTTCGACGAATGCCTGCTCGTTCTTGGCATCATCGTATTCGGCGTTCTCGTCGATGTCGCCTTCTTCCATCGCCGCGTGCAAACGCTCAGCCACTTCCTGACGGCGCACCGTCTGCAAGTGATGGAGTTCTTCTTCTAGTTTCTTTTGACCTGCGCGAGTCAAAAACGTCTTTTGTTCTACCATCGGGCATCCCCTCCAATAAGTTTGCGGCGCTTCAGGAACTCGGCTTATAGACACAATGGCAAGGACTGAGAGACCCAAACTCTCAGTCCGCTTTTGCCTGAAGCCGCCCAGATTATAGCGAATTCACGGTGATTTGTAAAGTCTGCGGGAGCGGCTATAATCCAGCCGATGGCGGGGTGGCAGCCCGATTGGCTTGTCCCCCGCCCCCAGACCATCACCGGAGGCCAGCATGCTCACCACCTTACCCCGCACCTCGCTCGGCTTCTTTCCGACGCCCGTTCACGCCCTGCCCAACTTGTCCGCTCGCTTAGGCGGCCCGGCCCTCTGGGTCAAGCGTGACGATCAAACCGGCCTGGCGACCGGCGGCAATAAGACCCGCAAGTTGGAGTTTCTGGTCGCAGCGGCATTGGCGGAGCAGGCCGATACGCTGCTGACCGTCGGCGCGCCGCAGTCGAATCATGCCAGGCAAACGGCGGCGGCCGCGGCCAAGAGCGGCTTGAAATCCGCGTTGGTGCTGCGGGGTGCGCCGCCAGCCGATCGCACCGGCAACATCCTGTTGGACGATCTCGTCGGCGCGGAAGTTTTCTGGGCCGGTACGCGCAACCTCGACGAAGTCGCGGGCGAAGTCGCCGATGAATTGAAGGCCCGCGGACAGCGCCCGTATCTCATTCCGCTGGGCGGCTCCAATCCGATCGGGGCCACCGGGTACGTTGCGGCCGTGGCTGAGTTTATCGAGCAGTCCACATCGCTAAAGGTGAAGTTTGATGCCATCGTCTTCGCCACCAGTTCCGGCGGCACGCAGAGCGGATTGGTCTTGGGTGCAAAGTTGGGCAGCTATACCGGTCGGGTCTTGGGGATCAGCGTGGATCATCCAGCCGATCACTTAGTGCCGCTGCTCGTCGATCTCGCCACGGCGACCGCTCAACACATCGGCGAACCACTAACCTTTACGGCCGCTGATTTCGAAGTGAACGATCATTACCTGGGCGGCGGTTATGCGGTCATGGGCGATCCGGAACGCGAGGCCATTCGTTTGTGCGCGCAGACCGAGGGGCTGTTGGTCGATCCAGTTTACACGGGCCGGGCCATGGCCGGTTTAATCGATTTGATTCGCCAGGGCGAATTCACGTCGGAACAAAACGTGTTGTTCTGGCACACCGGCGGCACTTCGGCGCTGTTTGCGTATGCGGCGCAACTCGCCTAAGACGAGAGAACAAAAAAGAGGCGACCTGCCCACCACAGGCCGCCTCATTTTTGTCTGTCACTTGCTTACGGAATACACAACGTCGATCCCGCGTAAATCAAGTTGGGGTTGGTGATGCTGGGATTGGCGTACATGACGGCTTGAATCGTCATACCGTAATACCACGTAATCCCTGAGAGAGTTTGGCCCCATTGCACGTAGTGCCGAACCCGGCAGCCACCAGGCACGGGCGTCGGAGTGAGCGGGCCGGGTGTGGGCGTCGGCGGTGCAGGCGTAAACGTAGGATACGGACCAGGTCCAAATTGCGGCGTGCAGACCGGCCCCGCCGGAATGTTGTACCACGGCGCATTGGGAATAGCCAACCGCTGATTGACGTACACGTAATAGGGCCACGGAATGTAATTCACGGAAGCGATGGCCCACGGTGAAACCCGATAACCGCGGCCAATGCAATACAATGTCTCACCAGGCTTCACTGTGTGATAGCCCAAAATAGCGTAAACAGGCGGTGGTGGCGGCGGCGGGTAGGTCGGTGGCACATAGGTTGGAATCGGCGTCGCAGGCGGTGCCAGGGTCGGCGTCTCAGGCGGGCTCTGGAAGACCGCGGCAGATGGAAGATGGCCAGCCGAGACCGGCAGCACCACCAAGACGCTTAGAACCAGCAGCGCCACAATGAAGATGACACGCGATGTAGTTTTCATGAGACGTTGACCTCCGGGAAAAATTGACTAGAAGAGGCGGCTTGACGCCAAGCCGCCTCTCATCTACGGCGACTACGAACTTAAGGATACGGAATGCACAACGCCTGACCCGCATAGATCAGGTTCGGATTGACGATGGACGGATTGACCTGCATCACAGCCTGAATGGTGACGCCATAGTACCAGGCGATGCCCGACAGGGTGTTGCCCCAGCGCACGGTGTAGAACGCGCGGCATTGGCCGGGTACCGGCGTGGGCGGAATTGGCCCAGGCGTAGGTGTCGGTGGCAAGGGCGTGGGGGTGGGCCAGACTGGTGGCACAAACTGCGGAGCGCAGGTCTGCCCGGCCGGGATGCTGTACCAGGGCACACCGGGAATTTGCAGCACTTGATTAGGATACACATAGTACGGCCACGGGATGTGATTCTGCTCGGCGATCGTCCACGGTGAAACCTGGTAGGCGCGCGCAATGCAGTAAATCCACTCGCCCTGCTTTACAGAGTGTTGCCCAATCACCTGATACTGCGGCAGGTCGGAAGCGCGATCGGGGGCGGCCGAAGCCGGCAGCGCCGCGACCACGCTCATCGCCAAAACAACGACTAGTACGGCGAAACGCGGGACGTTCTTCATTACTTTGCCTCCAAATTGGAATTAGCGCTGGACCGCGGTGTCTTCGGTTAATTGCGCCACACTGATTTTAGTACACAACCTACATTATAGGCAAATTGGGCCAGGATAGTGATACCGACTCGGTTACAACCAAGTTACTGCTTGGTATCTGGATTCAGTAGTCATCATGAACGGCGTTCACCACCGCCCATGAAAACGCTCCGCTCCCCGTCCCCGGGGCGCGCCCCCGCGGACGAGGACTGCGAGCATTTTTCAAGTCAGATCACGAAATGTACTCGTAGTAGCGATTTCAGTCGCATTTTTGCTCGAACGACTGAAGTCGTCACTACCGATTCGTGATCGACTAAGGCTACGGAGTCAGCGTCAGGGTTCCTTCCGCATTCGTTTTGATGTCGGTAATGTTCCACCACATAGGAACATATTGGATGTTCCGCCACTTATCGATGAAGTCATCGTAGTGGGGATTCGTCGGCAAGCCACTCTCGCCCGTGGTGTGAATAAAACGCGAGCTATTCAAATCGGCAAAGTCGATGATCTGGCGCAAGGACGGTGTCGAACGTTCGGCAAAGATGTCGGCTAGCTTGCCCGGCGGATTGCCGTAAGCTTTCTTGAAGTTGGCGCCGGTGCCGGTGTTGTTGACCGCCGCCGTACCGCCGTCCACTACATACGGCCCGCGATTGAACATGAAGGCCAATGGACTGGTTCCTAACGCTTGACTGGCAAAGGTTGCCGTGTGGAGTTTGCTCCATTTCCAGTCAGCCGGGTTGCGCCCCAACTCCCCAATCAGCTGACTCGCCCCGGCGGTCAAAGCCTTCTTCAAAATATCGTCGCGCGTTTCTTTCACGCCGCTCGTCGTCACATCATCCCACCACGCTGAGTCGGGCTTCGTCAGCAGTTGGCCCAGCGCCTGTCGGTTGAAGGTACCGCCATCGGTGTAATCGGGTGCGAGGGGGCCTAGCTCGTCGGCGAAGGTGGTCATCAACAGATGCAGCCAGAAGACCTGATAAGCGCTTGCTCCGCTGCTGTCACGCTGTTCGTGAAAGTCCCACGCCAGGATTTGGTCCAGCGCCAACTTGGTATCACCGTCGACCGTGAGATCCTTTAGATAAGGCACAATTTCCTGGGCCGATAGGTTGAGGTTATCCCCTTGAATCGCCGCCATGTCAGCGGCGTTGAGTTGATCTTTGGCCGTGATCAAATCGACAATGCGCCGCGCGCGATAACCGCGATCCCAATCCATGCCCAGAAAATATTTGTATTCCGGCCCCACGACGGCGTTATTCGCCGTAACGATGTAGCCTTCAGGAGGATTGAAGGCACGCGGCAATTCGTCGAACGGGATGTAGCCAATCCAATCGTATTCGCCCGTCCAACCCGGCACCGGCTGCTGCCCATCGCCTTGGGCGCGAATGGGAATGCGGCCCGGCGTTTGATAGCCGATGTTGCCGTCTACATCGGCGTAGATGAAGTTCTGACTAGGCGCGTTGAACTTGCTCAACGCGGCGCGATATTCCTCCCAGTTCTGCGCGCGATCGACGCCGATGAAAGAGGCCATCGTTTGATCGGCCGCATTGATCGCCGTCCACGCAAACGCCACGGCGAGATCTTTCCCGGCCTGCGCATAAGCACTGTCGACGTCGCTGATGATCGGCCCGTGCACGGTCGAACGGACGTTGAGCGTGATCGTGGTCGTGTCGCTCTGCGCATCGTAAACATCGGTTTCGTTGGAGGAAGGTCGATAATCGGCGGGCAATTGGCCTTTAATGACGAAGGTCTCCGGCACGATCGCCAGATCGAGTTTCTGACCTTTGTATTCATACTGGTTACCCTCGATCTTTTCGAGGAACAAATCCTGCACATCCGGCCCGACGTTGGTAACGCCCCAGGCGATGCGCGCATTGTGGCCGATGACCACGCCCGGCATTCCGACGAAGGATGCACCGATCACGTCGTACGGACAGTCGGCGCTCACCGGCTGGCAATGCAGACTGTTGAAGTACCAGATGGCGGGCAGCTGAATGCCCAGGTGCGGATCATTGGCAAGCAGCGGTTGGCCCGTCGTGGTACGCGCACCACTGATGGCCCAGTTGTTCGATCCGACGTCGTTGCCGCGCAGGCCGCTGATGTTGTCCAGCTGGCGCAGACCGCTGATGCTGTCGAGCGGAACGCTTTGGTACGAAATGTTCTGTGTGACAATGGCAGGCATCACCTGAAAATCATACGGCGGCAGCAGTTCGTTGTACAGGGCCGCGGCCTGTTCTGCGCCAAATTTTTTGATCAACGCGGCCCGATAAAGTTCCACGTTCCAGTTGCCGCCCAGGCTCCAGGCCATGGCCTTGGCCCATTGCAACGTGTCGACGGGCTGCCATTTTTCCGGCGCGTAATTGAAACCCTTGCCGCTGAACAATCCGACGATGGGAAATTCGGGAGGTAGATTATTCTGATGCGTCGCGATGAAGGTGTTCACGCCGTCGGCGTAAGCTTGCAAGATCGATTGGGTGTTGTCGTCCAGCACCTCGTAATCAGCCTGGGCCGCGCGCCGCCAACCCAGCGTTCGCACAAATTTATCCTGTTGAATATTGGCCACGCTGGGGCTGAGCTCAGCCGATCGGCCGGAGACGCCGATGCGCTGCAGTTCCATCTGCCACAGGCGATCTTGCGCCTGCACGTAACCCTGCGCCAGGAACAGATCGTGTTCGTTACCGGCGTAGATATGCGGAATACCGTTCTTGTCGCGAATGATGGTGACGGGTGCACTGAGACCGGGAATTTGCAGCGTGCCGTCAATCTGGGGAAAAGCCCGGCGGGTGAGATACAGATAACTGCCGCCGGCGATCACGGCCACGATCACGACGACGATCAACACAAACCACAGCAGACCTTTGATGAAGCGCATCCTCTCCTCCTGGGGACCAATGGCTCAGCGACAGGGCTAAGGCATGAGCAGCACACTTGGTTGATGGCAGTTGTATCACACCCGGCGCTCAGAGTCAAAAGGGCGCGGCCTTCCGGTGGGACGCGCTGCGGTATAATGCGGGAAACGTGGTGCGTGGTGCGTATTACGTATTGCGTGTTCCGTCTTACTCATTACTCGTTACTCATTGCTCATCATTCATGTCTCGAACCTCTGTGTCTTCCACTAATCTTACCTCCCGCATCTTGCAGCTTGCATCTTGCGTCGCGCCCTACGCCCTGATCTTCATCGCCTTCCTCGTCCGCTTGAACGGCCTGGACTCTCAAAGCCTGTGGCGCGATGAAGTAGATGCCATCTGCTTTGCGCAAGCGCCGCTGCTGAAAGACTTGCCGCAAACGGCGTTGTCATTCACCCCGACCTGCCCACCTGACATCCCCGATTTGCTGGCGGCTTTTACCCAGCCAGGCTTCAACGGTCCGCTGTACTTTTTGATGCTGCGCGGCTGGATCGGCCTGACCGGTTACAGCGAATTCGCGCTGCGTTTTTTCTCGCTGCTATGCGGCGTGATTAGCGTGGCGTTGATCATCACGCTGGGGACGCGCCTGTTCAGTCGGGCGGTGGGCGTGATCGCCGGGGCGTTACTCGCGCTGTCGGCCTATCAAGTGTGGTACAGCCAGGAAGCGAAGATGTACACGCTGATCACGCTGCTGGCGCTGGCCGCCATTTATTTCTTGCGGCGCGGGGTGGAAGATGGAAAGATCCGGTTTTGGATCGGCGTAGTGGTGTGTACGACCGTGGCGATGGCCGCCCATATTCTGGCCGCGTTGTTGATTCCGGTCGAGATGGTGTTGTTCCTGTTGTGGTGGCCCCATGGCAGTCGCAGGCATCTGCTGGCGGGCGGAGTGGCGCTGGTGTGCGTCACCGTGCCGTATGTGCCGCTGGCGGTCGATCGCTTGAAGTGGGTGTTTGAACCGGCCGACACCGGCTTCGCGCGCTACACCTTCGGCGAGATGCTCAGCACACTGGGCGGCGCTTACACGCGCGGCGTCTTCAGTCAACTGGATGAACAAATCATATTGATCGCGACCGCCGCGGCAACCGTCATCGCCCTCTTTGGGTTGCTGTCGATCGATACGCCTTTACGGCCCGCCTCAAGACCCGATCGGTTACTGGCGCGACTCAGTTTGATCGCCTGGGCGCTGATCCCGGCGGCCCTCATCGCCTTGATCTCGATCAATCGGCCGCTCTTCACCGATCGCTATTTGATCTGGATTCAACCGGCGTTTTATCTGGCGGTGGCGTTGGGCTTAGTCGTGCTGTGGAAGTTGTGGAAGCCACTGCTGGTCGTGGCATTGAGCGCGCTGCTCATCGTCAGCACGATCGGAATCGTCACGCAAGTGACCACGCCGCTCAAGTCCGATTTTCGCTCGGCCGCGCAAACGATCGGGCAGGAGATCACACCCGCCGATCTGATCGTGTTTCAAATCCCCTACGTGCAGTACGATTTCGATTACTACTTCCGGCGGCCGTATCAAGCCTTAGGCGGGCCTTACACCAACTTTCCCGGCACGAACGACGGCTATCAAGACAGCGAGGCGACCGTCTTCAATCAAGTGCAAGCGATGTTCACCAATCAACACACGGTGTGGCTGGTGTCCTCCGAAGCGGCGATGTGGGATGCGCGCAATTTGCTGCAACGCTGGCTGGAGGCGAATGCCCGCGTGACCTTTCACGCGGAATATCCGCAGGTGCAGGTCACCCGGTATGAGTTGAAGCAGTAGCGTGGCAACGAATATGAAACGAATAAACGGATAGCAGATCGGCGCTATCCGTTTACGCGCAGTGGTTGCCTATTCGTTGCTCCAAGTTCGCGTTTCGCGAGCGTATCTTGTATGCCAACCAACATCCTCGATCACAATTGATAGATCAAGGCACTTATTCCCAACAGAATCAAGATTGAAGCAACCGCAAAATATATCACTTGCGCTGCTCGCATAGAGTGCGAGATGTTCAACGGACGAGCAATAGCATAGACGTATAACATCAGCGTTCCGGCCAAGATCATCCCCGGAGCAGACAATATCGCCTGAAGTTTGATCTTTTCCTCCAGCAGCACATTGCGAATGAGGGGACTTCTCACACCCACACACACAAAAGCACTCATCAGCGTGAGGATTAGCAGCGCGATCAGAACTGCTCGTTCTAGTGGTCCGAATTTACTTTTCATCCCTCCGCCTTCATCCTTCACGCTTCTCCACACCAACCTCAATGCCGCCGAGGTTCGCTATCCGGTCAAAGACCATCTATCCACAATCTAATCCGCACCCGATTGATCTCGGCCAGCCTCACAGCCTGCCATTATCGATGCGAGGATCACGGGGAGCAGAAAAACGCTGAACAGGGATTAGATGGCGGTTGTCCGATTCCTGCTAATCCGTACCCGAGCGATGAGAGAGCGACTGAGATTTATCAGGGCGTATGATACGGCCCGAAAAGTCGATTGCCGTTGAAGTGGATCAGGTGCGTTGGGTCACTTGCACACCAGACCTCGGTTTCCCAGGCTACCACAGATATAAACTTTCGGAAGATTTCGCCACGATCAGGAAAGGCCGTAACATAGACCAGCCCCGCCTTTGAATCCTTGAACATCCCGGCTAATTCTCGACGACGACTTTCATCAATAGGGCCACTGGTGACGACTGCTTCGACCAGGATGAGCCAGTTCTTCTCTCGGTCGTAGATGACTACGTCTGGCATCTTTTCAGGTTGAACAACTGCCACACCCAGCGAGGCAAAGAATTCTTGATCAAAGTAACCCCGCTCTATCCCCGTGTCGCCAGCATAAACCAGTGACCCTCCCGACACAAAGAATGGCGCAAAGTCATCAAGGATGGCACGCATTAGGCCAGAATGCTTGTCCGCTGTGAGTGTGATTTTTTGAGTGTTCTGCATTATTCAAGCCAGACTTACTTTACCATCTGCAATTGCGAAGCATCCGATCTCGTTAGCAAGCCAATAAATCCATTGCATGATGGTCTGCCGGCGTCGCGAAATAGTCGTGTGACTGTAATGCGGCGTACCGTCCGGCTTCCGGGCCGAAGCAATCACAGTATCGACATCACCTCTGGTAAAGAACCCCTTGCGTCGAATACACTTGATAAGTGCTCTAAATACCCAGGAGTTGACCACAGCTTTGGCGATGTACGTTTGTTGTTGATCGGGTGGCGTGCTTAAGAATTCAACGCCACGACTCGTCAAATCAAAAGCCTCACCTCGGCGACGGACGATCAATCCCAGGTATTCAGCCGCTTCGCCATAATAACTGCTCTGCCGAACATCAAATACAAAATGGTCACCGATGTCGGCGATCGTGCCTCGCCCATCATTGATTACGGTAAGCAGTTCCAGAACCTTATTCAAGTCGTCAGCCTGCGGCACAATATTGGAAGTCGTTTCAAAGGCGGCATCGACAAGTTCATCAAACCGGCGAGGGATGCGGCTTGAAAGCGCATAAACACAACAGCGCGACAACTGGATGGAGTTCAGAACCAGCGGATCAACAAAGTGGTATTCATAGAGCGTGTAGGTGGCCTTGCTGACATCATACTCAAAGAAGACGGGGCGGATGCGCTTGGTGGTGACGATCTGCGAAAAATGGCGATAAGGGTAATACAACTGCCGGATGTTAAAACTTTTGCGCGTGCCAATTTTGGCTTCGATTAAGATAACGTCGCGCTCGCCCTCATAACCCGCATCCACCTCGATCTGAACGCCATTTACTTCAATCATCGGATCATCATCAGTCAATCGAAACGCGAAAGGTTTTGATCTTTCACGACCGCGAATCGTCTGGTAGAGTTTTTCGCCTTCCACAAAGTCCGACAAGAGGCCCGTGTTGTAAGCGTTATCCAGAAAATCCATCTCGCCAGAGCTGCGTCCGGCAGTCAGGAGCGGGAAATCCGTCTCGGGCTGAAAGTCTTTGAAATCTGGGCAACCTGGAATCGGCGCGAAGATATTCCCGTGGAGCAATCGGTAACTGCCATTGGTCACAGCGAGCAAAGCATAGCCATTTCGCTTGAAGATGGCGGGCAATTGCTCTTCGCTATCCAATTTCGCCAGCAGGCGCGGTTCACGGCCAGTCACCGCTTTTAGTTTTTCAGCGCCGACTTCATACGTGCGCCCATCTAACTGCAAGCGCATGTCGGTGATGTATTTTTCCCAGGCTTTATCATTCTCTGTTGGCATGCGACTACTCCTGACGGAAGATTAGTAGTTGATGATCAACAGTTCAATAATTTTGCCGCGTCCATCAGCCTTGCTGTTGATGGCTCGATTTGCCAGGACTTCTACTAATCTGAAATCGCTGTAAAGTTCACGGATCAGCGGCGCGTTGGAATTGCTCAACATGACGCGACAGCCCCGGCGATCAAGCTCGCGGTACACACTAGCCAGCCGCCGCTGTTCGGCATCATCAAAGCGCGTCGCCGTGTAGGAAGTAAAGCTAGAGGTTCTGCTGAGAGGTTGATACGGCGGGTCAAAATACACCAGGTCACCAGTGCCTGTTTCTGCGACTGCTGCTTCAAAGTCTGCTACGCTCAATTCAGCCGTTTGCAAAGCCAGACTAGCTGCTTGCAAGCTTGAGACATCGCAAATATTAGGGGTCTTGTAATTACCAAACGGAACGTTGAATTGCCCCTGACTATTCACGCGATAGAGTCCGTTGTAGCAAGTCTTATTCAAGTAAATGAAACGTGCGGCACGTTCAACCGGTGTTAGCTGCTTAGCGACCTGTGCTCTGAATTTATAAAAATAGTCTTCGTCATTGC
>JBGSPW010000162.1:0-2139 GCA_041738395.1 Thermoflexales bacterium | reverse complement strand
CGTTTGATCAATTTCTCTAAACCGTGTTGTTCGGCGTCTGACAGATTTACGACTTGTGCTTTGGGCCCTGGCATTTGAGCGGCTCCTTCACGAATTTGCCGTATCATATACCAAAGCCTTATTTATGCCCAGATGTACTAGCGAGTTGCCACGAGCGCTGCGCCAATTGAAACTGCTGGCATCCACTGCAGAGGCGGCGAGCAAGGTATCAGCCGTGGAGCCGGTATTGCCGCCAAAGCCGGCATAGCTGCCGTCGTCGAGTTGCAGTGTGCGCAGCCAGTCAGCGGCCGCCTGCGCCGGTTCGCGCGTCAGAGTTTGGCCGCAAATTTGAGCGAAGGTGTAGGCGTCTGGCGCTGACGAAGTTTCGCCGTGAGCGTGCCAGCCATCCACCGCGCCCGGCTGCACGATCCGTGTGCCTGCGCCCACCATCGACATGGATCATGCTCCATCGCCGCTGTCCGATAGCCAGTACGACCACCACCAGCAGCCCGGTCCGCTCCACGTACAAGATTCGCCGTCGATCGCCGTGATGAATCCGCCGCCGGCATCGGTGTAGGCCAGACCGGAGAGTTGTAACAACTGCACGCCGGAAATGGTCGGACTGATAAACTCCACGTAGCGGGTCTTCACCGTGCCGTCGGAATGTTGAACCACCAGTCCGGCCCGGTTGAGTGAAGCGGGCGAATAGGCCGCATTTGAGTGATCGGCGGCGGCAGATACCAGTTGAGTTGTGATCAGCAGCCCCAACCCGGCTAGCAGTAAGACGGCGCTGAGCAGTACAAGTCGAGCGCCGTTGTCGCGCGTTGCGTATGATCGAGTTGGAGAGTGAGAGCTTGATGTCGTTGCAACATCTGGCGTGTGGCTACTTTCGTGGAATTCCATGGGAAATGTCTCCTGAACATTGTATTTTTACCCGCCGCAGCGGATAAACAAATTGGCCCGATCTTCTTCTTGAGAAGATCGGGCCAATCCAGTGTGCAAACCAATTGTATCGACGATAATGTCCGCCGGAAATTCAGCCTGCAGCTATCATGCCCACCTCCTTCTTGATCACGAGAAGAGTAGAGAGCGAAAGTTGAGGCAGGCGTCCTGGCTTACAATCATCCATGGATGATTGATCACAGTTGCGGCACAGCGCTGGACTTTGAACGCTATCGCGCTCAGCACCAGCTTCCGCCTTTATGCCCTGGCATCCGGGCTGTCGGGTCACCTCAACGTAGTCAGCCACGAAAAAACTCTGGCTGACTTATTCAGTTGTTGGCCGAGATTATAGTGCGCGTTGCCCACTTGTCAAGGCAGCGACGTTTAACGCCGCCGCCATTCAGCATCGTTCGCGGCTTACTTTGCGCCAGAGATCATCACGCCGATCATATTCCCGGCGACCTCGGCATTCTTTAAGTATGTTTTGCCGAGCAACTCACGCAGCTCGGGTGGGGTATACGCCGCGTTGATGGACGTGATCAGTCCGGGACGAATCGATGTAGGACGCGTACCCCACCAGAGAAAGCCGCGCGCCAGAAAATTCATATCGCGGCGCAAATCTGAGATGAAGTAGCGCCCGCCCGGTTTCAGCACGCGCCAGATTTCATCGAAAGCGCCACACGGATTTACCCACTCATGCAGCGAACCATTGGCGAAGACCGCATCGAAGGCGCTGTCGTCGAATGGCAGCCGGTCGCAATTGCCGAGTTGATACTTGGTGCGCTCGGTCAAGCCATATTCTTGTGCGTTGCGCTTGACCAGAGCGTGCATGTCCGGGCTGATGTCGAGTCCGGTGAGGGTGGTGTTGTGCGTGTGCTTGAGCCACTCCAGACCTAAATAGCCGGGGCCGTTCCCAATCTCCAGCGCACACCCTTGCGTAATGCCACTTTCGATCAGGGCTTTGGTTTCGATCCAGCCCCTGTCACGCAAGTGGCGCTGCATCTCATCATAAGTGGCTACAGTGAATTCGCCTTGGATTCCGTGGTCGGTTTCTGGAACACGCTGCTTAGTCATTTCGATCTCCTAGTATTATGAATTTGGGGAGCACAATTCGCAGTACACTGATAAGGGGCCAAGCATGGGTCACAATCGCAGCTATTGCTCTGTGATCAATGTTGGAGTCAGGATAGACTCGACAGTTCTCCTGTGGTTTCAGCC